>NZ_JBJEJK010000039.1:0-55567 GCF_051877975.1 Anaerotignum sp. | reverse complement strand
ATCATAGAAGGCCTTGTTATTTATGTTTTTACAGAGTTTTTTTCACAGGCTCAATGATTCAGGAATACCAGGAAATTGATAATAATAATAAATACAAAATCCTTATTCCACAGTTTTACTTCGTTTTGCAAAATACTTACCTCCTTGTAAAAGTTTCTGCGGAGAACACCGTTTTTTCTTTCGTTCGGTGCATTTCTCCGTAAAAAGTCAAAAAAGAGCTGAGAAAGAACAAACTCCTTGTCTCTTTTTCTGCTTTTCCTTTTTTCAAAACAAAAAAGTTGCTTACATGCCAACCACAATTGGATTTACGCATGTAAGCAACTCATTGCATCTATTTTTATAACATATTTTTTTGAAGATTGTAAAGTAAAATTTTTTCTTTTTTTGAAAAATACACCTCTGTTTTTACAGAGGCGCATTTTCATAGAGGTATATTTTGACAGACTAAAAAGTCTTAGTCAACCTTTACTGTCCAGCCGAAAGTATCTTCTTTCAGCCCCCACTGTACGCCTGTCAGTTCATCATAGACTTTCTGTGTGATCTCACCGATTTGATTGTGATTTACAACAACCTTTTCTTCCCCGCGAACAAAACCGCCGATGGGTGTAACAACCGCTGCGGTACCACACATGAAGGCTTCCTGTACAGTGCCATCTTTGCAGCCTTCCATCAGTTCATCTACTGTTATCTTGCGTTCCACTGTTTCCATTCCCCAGCTCTTTGCCAGTTCCAGGATGGATTTTCTTGTAACGCCGGGCAGGATAGAGCCATTCAGTTCAGGCGTTACCAGCTTGCCGTTCCAAACGAACATCAGGTTCATGCCGCCGCCTTCTTCAACATATTTTCTTTCTACGCCGTCTACCCATACAACCTGAGAATAGCCCTTCGCTGCTGCTTTTTCGCCGGCTCTTGTTGCTGCCGCATAGTTGCCGCCGCATTTTGCATAGCCTGTGCCGCCGCGAACCGCACGAACGTCGTCCATTTCGATCAGCATATCAACGGGAGCCAGACCGCTCTTATAATAGCTGCCTACTACACAGGCAATTACCATATATGTAGCATGGGAAATGCCATGCAGCGCCAAGTCTGCATCAGTACCAAACATAAAAGGACGCAGATACAGAGAAGTGCCATAGGGCTCAGGTACCCAGTCTTTTTCTACTTCTACAAACTGTCTCAGATATTCTACCGCTTCTGCTACATCCATCTGAGGCAGGCACAGTCTTTCCGCGGAATTGTTCATACGTTTGAAGTTTTCTTCGGGGCGGAACATCTGTACTGTGCCATCGGGTTTGCGGTATGCTTTCAGACCTTCGAATACTTCTGCGCCATAGTGGAACACCAGGGCACCAGGGTTCAGAGAGATGTTGTCAAAAGGAACAATGCGGGCATCATGCCAGCCATTTTCTGTATCCCATTCCATCATAAACATGTGGTCTGTGAAGGCTACGCCAAAGGGCACTGTAGCAGGATCGGGTTTTTTCTTAGGGTTTGTTGTTTTTGTTACTTTTACTTCCATCATAGCTGTTCTCTCCTTTGTTCTTTTTATTCTTTTCTTTCGTATTGTTTTATTTCTTTTCTTCTACAAAGCTGATATTGCCGCGGATGACATCGCAGGCTTTTTTGAATTCCGCTTTTTCCGCTTCATTCAAAGGAAGTTCTACCACTTCCTCCACGCCATTTTTGCCGATGACACAGGGTACGCCGACGAATACGTCTGTTTCGCCATATTCCCCACAAAGCTCCGCGCTGGCAGGCATAATCTGCTTTTCATCATGCAGCACGATCTGCACCATACGGGCTGCCGTGGTGGCAATGCCGTATTCTGTACAGAATTTACCGGAAAATGTGACCCAGCCGCCGCCGATGGATTCCTTTTGCAGCGCCTCTCTGTCAAAGCGAAAGCGTGCATCCGTTTTTGCCCATTCCTCCAGAGATTTGCCCCGGAAGGAAACGCTGCTCCATGCCGCGAACTGCTGATTGCCATGTTCCCCCAGCATATAAGCTGTAATCGATTTATGGTCGATGCCCGTCTGCCTTGCCAATGCAGATAACAAACGGGAGGTATCCAATCCTGTACCAGTGCCGAAAACCCGGCCCCAGGGCAGGCCCAAGCCCTTGGCCAGCTGCTGTGTCACAACATCGCAGGGGTTGGTGATATTGATGACTACCCCATCAAAGCCAGAAGCCTTTATTTTGCCCACATAGCTGTTGACCGCAGGAACGGTAAATTTCATCTCGTCTGTTCTGTCCTGATTTGCCCGCAGGATCTCGATCCTGCCAATGCTGTTGACGATGACATCACAATCGCCCAGATCCTCATAGGAGCCAATATGAACAGTCACTCTGTGGGGCAGATATGCCACACTGTCCCGCAGGTCCTGACATTCACTGTTTACTTTCTTTTCATTGGTATCTACCAACACCAGTTCATCGGCAATGCCCTGCACCGCCAGGCTGTATGCCACATGGGCGCCCACATGCCCCAGGCCGATGATACCAACCTTCCTTGTCTTCATTTGCATTTCCTCCAATCTGTTTGGACGATTTTCTGCAAGGTTTATTTCTCTTCGTAAATTTCTTAAAATGTTTTTTCTTTTGTACTCTCTTTTTTTGTTTTATCTTTTGTTTTTCTTCGTTTTTTGTTATTTTTCTTTTGTACTTTTTAAAATTTTATCTTTTGTAATTTACTGTGTTTTTCTTTTGTACGTATATGCAATGCTCTTTTGCATCAAAGCTGATAACAAAAAAGACCCAAGGCCAAATGCCATGGGTCTGTGAACACAAACATATCATGCAGGTTCTCTGTAAAGAGGCTTTTTATTCTGCACATGACAATTGGCGCTATTCTTCTTTTCACCCAAAATACGAATGACCAGAATAATAACGCTGATTAGCAGGACTTCAAAACCGTCTGCAGTTGTGTTGAATGCTGAACACATCATAATGCATAACCTCTTTTCAAAAACTGTTAAAAAAAAGATATCACTTTATTTTTCGCCCGTCAACGTAAAAAACAGCAAGGATTCTCTTTATTTTGCATGTTTTTTTATACATTTTTCATCATGTTCCAACAAAAATACCAAAAAGACAAATGTCCACGGCGCTCTTTCGCACACAAATAAACAACCCAAGAAAACCAAAAAATCCCCTGATACGGTAATATCAAGGGATTTTTCATTGTCTTACAAAAGTTTTTCCAGTTTTTCCTTCAAATATGCCGCAGGAACCGCCCCTACAACTGCATCGGCAGGCTCGCCATTTTTGAAAAAGATCATATTGGGAACGCTCATGATCTGATATTTCTGCGCCAGATCCATGGATTCATCAATATCTACTTTTACGATCTTCGCCTTGCCTTCATATTCTGCAGACATCTGCTCCAGCACAGGGCCCATCATCTGGCAGGGGCCGCACCATGTAGCAGAAAAATCTACTAAAACAGGAACTTTACTTTCTAAAACTTCCGTACGGAATTCATTGGATTTTACTTGTTTCATCTTCGTTTCCTCCTTCTCTTTTCTCTTCTATCTTAACCCTTTGAAGATTTCTTATGTTTGCATTCAGTATAGCACAAAAAGGAAATAAATTCAATAATTTTTCTTAAATAATAATCATTATTATTATAGAACTGCAAAACTTTTCGATTTACTGAATATTTTTTCCCAAAGGGGCAATACTGTTGACTGAGGATGTTACTCCCCCTTAGAATGGTGATAAACCACTCACCACTCTAATTAACATTCTTTCTACTTCTTCCCCTTAATAGGGTGCCAGACGGCACCCTTCGGAAAAATCAGGATTTTGACACGTTCAGAATCCTTTCTATAAACAAGAAAAGGATAAGCTGCCGGCTTATCCTTTTTGTTTTTCAATATTTCTCAATATCAATGATCTCCGGCTGATAGCCATGCTTCAGCGCCTTCTGGCAAACGAATTTGAAGGTATCCGTGCTGTCGCTGAGATAAAACTGCTTTTCGCCCATGTCTTCCTTTTCATTCAGCATATCTCTTTCTTCCAGAAAATGCTTTACCCGCTTTGCTGTGGCTTTTGCGGGATCCACCAGCTTGATGTCCTCCCCCACCGTGGTGCCGATACAGCGTTTCAGCAGGGGATAATGGGTGCAGCCCAGCACCAGGGAATCGATCCCCGTCGCCACCAGATCTGTCAGATAATTTTTCGCCGCCTGACGGGAAACCTCGTTATCTGTCCAGCCTTCTTCCGCCAAAGGCACAAAAAGAGGGCAGGCTTTCGTGAATACCTGCATTTCACTGTCCTCGGCGCAGATCATTCTTTCATAAGCACCGGAACGCACCGTACCCGGTGTCCCAATAACGCCGATTTTTTTATTTTTTGTAGAGCGCAGAGCCTCCTCCACCCCCGGCACAACAACGCCAAAGATCGGTACATCAAAGGTGGCCCGCAGCTCATCCAAGCTGTTGGAGCTGGCTGTATTGCAGGCAACGATGATGGCTTTTACATCCTTACTCAGCAAAAAGCGCACATTTTGCTTGGAATATTTGGTTACGGCCTCTTTGGATTTTGTACCATAAGGCACCCGGGCCGTATCCCCGAAATAGATGATATTTTCATGGGGCATGACCTTCATGATCTGCTTTACCACAGTCAGGCCGCCCACCCCGGAATCAAATACACCGATAGGTCTTATATCCATATTACTTCTCCTTACCCTCTGATGCCCGAATCTCTGGTCAATGCCAGCTCAATAAAACGATCCATCAGTTCTGTTTCTGTCATACCTGCGTGCACCCAAAGCATAGGATACATACTGATGGGCGTAAAGCCCGGCATGGTATTCAGCTCATTAAAAAGCACTTTTCCTGTTTTTTTATCGATAAAGAAATCTACACGGGCCAGCCCGCTGCCGTCTACGGCACGGAAAATTTTCTTGGCGATGCGGCGCATTTCTTCCACCTTTTCTTCTTCCACTTCCGCAGGGATCACCGTACGGGAATCGCTGTTGTTATACTTTGCGTCATAATCATAGAATTCCGCCGCCGCCAAAACTTCCCCCACGCCACTGACGATGGGTTCTTCGTTGCCCAAAACAGCACATTCAAATTCTCTGGCATCGATGGCTTCTTCAATGATGATCTTTCTGTCATAGCCTGCTGCGTAATCCAAAGCTCTGGAAAGCTGTTCTCTGTTTTTCGCCTTGGAAATCCCCACAGAAGAGCCGGCATTGGAGGGCTTCACAAAGCAGGGATAGCCCAATTTCCGCTCCACCTGATCCAGGATCTTATCTCTTTTCTGCGCCAAATCTGTTTTATGAACCCAAAGATACTTCGCCTGGGGAATGCGGGCAGATTTAGCGATCATCTTGGTATAGACCTTATCCATGGAAACCGCAGAAGCCAACACCCCGCAGCCAACATAGGGAATCTGTGCCATTTCCAAAAGCCCCTGAATCGTACCATCTTCCCCCCATGCGCCATGGAGCACAGGAATGACCACATCCACAGGGATCTCCTTCACGGAGCCATTTACAATCTTCAGGAAGCATTTTTTCGTTGCATCCGGGGAAAGGCACACAGGCGTGCCGTATTTTTCCCATTCGCCTGTTTTCACATGCTCCACAGGGCCGTTATAAATGAGCCACTGTCCTTTTTTCGTAATCCCTACCGGAAGGACCTGATATTTTTCTTTATCCAGTGCATGCAACATCAGCACTGCAGAGGTTCTGGAAACTTCGTGTTCAGAGGACTGTCCTCCGAAAATCACTGCGACTGTTTTCTTGCTGTTCATAGGCATCCTTCCTCTCAAACGGAATGACCGATTTTCACCAATTCTTTTCTATTATATGCACTTCGCTCCCCAATGACAATAAAAACTTGCAGGAAAGAAGAAAAATTCAATATCTTAAACGGACGGTCAGCCCGTCTCCCCGCTCACAAGGGGCTTTTTCCCCAGAAGGCACCCATTGAAAAAGGCTCCTGACGGAGCCTTATCTATCAATGAGAATACTTGCAAATCTCCCGAAATCAATGGCCTTTGATCAGATGGGAGATGGATTTATACAAGAAGAAAGTGATGGTGCAGTTGATCCCTGCTTTCAGCGCGTTGAAAGGAATGATGGCGGGAATCATCATCGCCAGAACCGTTTCCAGGGGTGCCCCCATGAACAGAGGTGTAAAGATCATATTCATCACAACCATAGCTGCCGTCTGCACGATGGCACCGCAGATCAGCGCAATTACCGCTGTTTTTCTTGTTTTATGGCGTTTATAGATATTGCCTGCCACCAAAACACAGGAGCCTGTGGCCAAAATATGCATGATAATACCGATGATGCCGCTCTGGGCGCTGACAGTCATGCCCTGGATAAAGGAAACGACCACAGCCAGCAGAAAGCCCGCCGCAGGGCCATAGGCAAAGGCACAAATGAGGATGGGGATATCCGCAGGGTCATATTCCAGAAAGGCCGCCGCGGGAATCAGGGGAAAATGCACCGCCGCCACCAGCACGATGGAGATGGCCCCCAGCATCGCCATAGATACCAACTGTCTTGTTGAGATTCTTTTATTTCCGTTTTCCATTGTCAGATTACCTCCATTTTTTGTTTCGGCTTTTCGCTCTAAATGCAAAAGAAAAAAGCCTGAACATCTTCAGGCTAAACGAGCAAAAGAAAGGACGATATTTTTCACATAAGCAAAAAAATACCAAACTTTTCTTCTTCCATCCAGACTATACTGTCGGTTTTGGAATCGCACCAAATCCTACGCTTTCGCGCTCGCGGACTTTACCGCCGATCGGGAATTTCACCCTGCCCTGAAGAAACTTCGTACAGCTATACGCCATGCGGATAAAAAGCATTGATGCATTTTTACAGCATGCATGACATCTATTTTTACAGTTCAATTATATCATTTGTTAATATCTTGTCAAGTATATTCCACAGAGTTTCACTGGGAAATTCTTTTATTTCAGGCGTTTGAAGCGGTTGGGGTCGTTTCTTCTGTCCTGTTCTCCTTTTTTTGCTGCATACCGCATAAAAAAGCCTGCAATACCGATACCGCAGATGGTGCCGATGGCAATGGGGATCAAGGTCAAAGCTGCGCCCGGCTCAATGGTTCCTTCCGCTGTCTGGGCCGCTGCATCCAGCAGGAAAGCTGTTGTCTGAAAATCAAGCATCTTCATTCCTCCTCATTGGGTTCTTGTCTCATTATGGCATAAAAAGGGTGTTTTTGCAATCATTACAACAGTTTTCCTATCTTTTTTTGAAAACGAAAAAGCCCCTTATCTGGCGACAAGAGGCTCTCTATTGACAGCAAGGTTTTAAATATCTTTCATGGTCAGGGAAATACGTTTTTTCTGTAAATCCACAGAAAGCACCTTCACCTGCACCACATCCCCCAGCTTCACCGCTTCCAGGGGATGCTTGATGAAGCGATCACAAATTTGGGAAATATGCACCAGACCATCCTGATGGACACCGATATCCACAAACACACCAAAATCAATAACATTCCGCACTGTACCCGTCAGCACCATGCCCTCCTTCAAATCTTCCATGGAAAGGACATCGCTGCGCAGGACGGGGGCAGGGGCTTCGTCCCGGGGGTCACGGCCGGGCTTTTCCAGTTCCCGGATGATATCCTCCAAAGTGGGCACGCCAATGCCCAGCTGTGCCGCTGTTTTTTCGGGAGATTTGATCTTTTTCGCCAAGCCGCTGACTTTTTTCGCTGCCACATCCTCCAAGGTATAGCCGCAAAGCCGCAGCAGCCCTTCCGCCGCCGGATAGCTTTCGGGGTGAACACCGGTTCTGTCCAGTGCCATGGTGCTTTCCGGCAGGCGCAGGAAGCCGGCACACTGCTCATAAGCCTTGGGCCCCAGCTTCGGCACCTTCAAGAGTTCCTTTCTGGTGGAAAATTTGCCATGTTCTTCCCGATATTTCAGAATATTTTTCGCCACAGTGCCATTGATGCCTGCCACATAGGACAGCAGGGCTGGGCTGGCCGTATTCAAATCTACGCCAACGCTGTTGACGCAATCCTCCACCACGCCGCCCAGGGCTTCCCCCAGGCGCTTCTGGTTCATATCATGCTGATACTGCCCCACGCCGATGGATTTGGGGTCGATTTTTACTAGTTCCGCCAAAGGGTCTTGGATACGGCGGCCGATGGAAACGGCACTCCGCAGGGAAACGTCATATTCCGGGAATTCCTCCGCTCCCAGCTTGGATGCGGAATAGACAGACGCCCCCGCTTCGTTGGCGATGATATATTGCACCTTCCGTTTGGTCTTTTTCAGCATTTCCGCCACGAAAAGCTCCGATTCTCGGGAAGCGGTGCCGTTGCCGATGGAAATCAGGTCAACGCCGTATTTTTCAATCAACCCCAACAACTTTTTCTCCGCTTCGGCGGTCTTATTCTGGGGTGGTGTGGGATAGACCACCGCCGTTTCCAAGGGCTTGCCTGTGGCATCGATGACAGCGATTTTGCAGCCGGTACGATAGGCAGGGTCCAAAGCCAGCACCACCTTACCGCTGATGGGCGGCTGCAGCAACAGCTGCTTCAGGTTTTCCCGAAAGACACCAATGGCGGATTCTTCAGCTTTTTCCGTCAAATCATTGCGGATTTCCCGTTCCAGGGAGGGCGCAATGAGCCGCTTGTAGCTGTCGGCAATGACCTCCCGCAAAAGCTCTGTAGTATCGCTGTTTTTGCGGATGATGCTGCGTTCCATGCGCTGCAGCAGCTTTTCTTCCTCCCCTTCTATCTTCACAGAAAGGAATCCCTCCTTTTCCCCACGGTTCACCGCCAAAATACGATGTCCTGCCGCCTTTTTCAGCGGTTCGCTGTAATCATAGTACATTTCATAGACGGAAGGCTCATCCTTGGCCTTTTTCGACAGCAAAACGCCATCTTTCATGGTATCTTCCCGCAAAATCTTCCGCAGATCGGCATCATCAGAAATCTGCTCCGCCAAAATATCCTTTGCCCCTTGGATGGCATCCTCCGCAGAATCCACGCCTTTTTCGCCATCGATGAATGCAGCGGCGTAATCCTCCAAGGTGCCGATGAGTTTCTGTCCCCAAATCATATCTGCCAGGGGCTGCAGGCCTTTTTCCTTGGCAATGGAGGCACGGGTGCGACGTTTGGGGCGGAAGGGACGGTAAAGGTCGTCGATTTCCGTCTGGGTTTCGGCGGCGTCCAGCTTTTTAGCCAGTTCTTCGGTCAGGTTGCCCTGCTCGGCGATGGTGGCTTTCACCTGCTCCCGCTTTTCCTCCAGATTACGCAAAGCAGTCAGCCGTTCGGAAAGCTGGCGGATGATCTGGTCATCCAGAGAGCCTGTCATTTCCTTGCGGTAACGGGCGATGAAGGGGACAGTATTCCCCTCATCCAGCAGTTTGACCGTATTTTCCACCTGACTAATTTTTATCTCAAATTCTTCCTGCAATTTCTTCAATATATCCATTTTATACTCCCTTTCTCGGGGCTTTGCCCCGAACCCCAACAGGGGAATGATTCCCCCCCATTTGCAACAACATGTACATGTTGTTGCGGTATCGGGTTCCAAGGGAGTGACTCCCTTGGCGGGGCGGTGGGGCAGAGCCCCACGGTCTTATCTGTAATTCTTCCAAAGCTCGTCTAATTTATTTTTGCATTCCTCGGCGGAAAGGGTCAGGCGGTAGACTCTGCACTCTCCTTCGTCCTTTCGCATTGCCATCCCCCGCAGCAGCAGATAATCCAAATGGGCCATAGTCTCCCCCACGGCAAACCACCGCTGGGACAAGGGGAACTCTGCCCAAGTCTTACCCCGCATGGACCATTTCAGATGGGCGGCAACCTCCGTTGCATGGCTGTCGGGATGTTCCGCCAGTGCATCCACCGTTTCCTTCAGCCGCACCAGATGATGCTCGATGATCTGGCTGATACGAACATACACATCCATATCATTTTTCCGATGGGCAGGGAAAGCCGTTTCCATCTCAAACCCGCGGATTTTCACCAGACTATCCAGATAATCCCCCAAGGAATCGGCGGCATCCTTCCAATGGGTGATATTGGGGGTGATATCAAAAAGGATATGGTCTGCCGTGAACATCAGCTTCTTTTCCGGGCAATAGAGGCACATCTGCCCGGGGGTATGGCCGGGAACAAAAACACAAACAAATTCCCATTTTCCCACCTTGATGATATCTCCGTCCGCCACATGCTCTGCTTCAAAATATCGGGTAGGCTCCAACCCACGGGCAGGGTTGGAAAGCCGCAGTTCCGCCAACTGTTCTCTGGTGAAGCCCTCCTGGTAGAAAAGCTCATCCGTTTCCTGCCAGCGTTCCCCCTTCATGTGTTCCCATAAAATAGCATGGTCTTTCTCACTGATGAAAATGTTCCCCGGCTTCTTTTCCATAATGGTAGGGGCCAGTCCTGTATGGTCGGAATGGAGATGGGTCAGGAAAAGATTGGTCTTGTTCCAATCGGCATTCAGTTCCGCCAGCCCCGCCAACAAAGCCTCTTTGCACTCGGGGCGGTTGAAGCCCGTATCGATGATAAGGGTTTCTCCCCCATCCTGAATGATATAGCAATTCAGGTTTCGCAAAGGGTTATCGGGCAGGGGTATCTCTATCTGAAAAATACTTGGTTCCTCATAAATTTTTTTGAGCATCCTATTTTCTCCCTTTCTGTTTCGTGGTATGCTTCATTGTAACATAAGAAGATGCACTGCGCCATACGAGAAAAACATCAGGAGGGAAACCCTATGCTTACCATCAGACCTGTAACCGAAACAGACTACACCGCTATCCTCCGCTGGAATGCCGGCAAGGACGAAGCCTATCTTTTCCAATGGGCAGGCTTCACCGCCTATCAGCATCCCCTGACAGCGGAACAGATCGCCAATCAGGCCAAAAAGGATGACGTTACCATCTTTATGATACTGAAAAACAACACTCCCATCGGCACAGCGGAGCTTTGCGATATTGATACCACTGCCAAAACAGGCCGTATCTGCCGTGTGCTTTTCGCCGAGGAAGCCAGAGGAAAAGGCTATGGCGAAAAAGCCCTGCAAGCCCTTTGCCGCATTGCTTTTACAGAAATGGGGCTGGTGTCCCTTTCCCTGCGGGTATACTGCTTTAACATCGGTGCCATCCGTTGCTATGAAAAAGTGGGCTTCCGTGTGGCAGCATATTTTGAAGAAAAAGACCCCCGCTGGAACAATTATTCCATGGAATATAAACGATGACTCTCAGGCATATCGGAAGGTATGCTTTTTCTTTCGCAAAATATTTTAATTAAAATGCAATATATATTTGACATTTGGAATGATATATAGTATAAATAAAATACAGGGAGAAATATCCGGAATTCTCTCTGAACGGATATCCGAAATAAAAACACTTTGGGGAAGTGATGACTTGAAGAATTTGAAATTAAAAGCTGCCCGTGCGGCGAAAGACCTCTCCCAGGAGCAGCTGGCCCAATTGGTGGGCGTCACCCGCCAAACTATCGGCATGATTGAAGCGGGAAAATATAATCCCACCCTAAACCTGTGTATCGCCATCTGCAAGGCACTGGATAAAACGCTGGATGAATTATTCTGGGAGGAATAAGTGCCGTACGCTGGGAAAAAGCCCATTCCAAAAATGAAAAGGAGGAATTTTTATGAAGCAAATTCAGGACGAAAGGACCCTGCAGGCCAAAAACCAGATCTATTCCGAGCTGATGCGGATCCTGCTGTATCTCGTTATCATCTCTTTTTATGTAAAAAGTCTGTATTTCCACATGGATTTAAAGCAGTGCCTGACAGAATATATCATTATGATCTTCGCCCCTCTTTATCAGATGGTGCGCACTCGACAGATGGGCGTGGTGCTGGGAACAGGGCGAGACAGCCGCAGGCGTGCCCTTCCCCTCCTGCTGGCGGTGCTGCTCATCGGCACACTCATCTATCTGGGCAACGCCCAAGCCTCCGCCGAAGCCAGAGGTAGTTCCGCTCTGCTGACCATGGCAATATATCTTGCTTTATTCCTGGTTCTGCAACATATTTTTTCCCGCATGGAAGAAAAAAGAGCAAAAAAACTGGAGGATTCCTTCGATGAGGAGGAAAACTCCTGAAAAAAATCAGGAAAATCCCAAAAAAAGCCTTGCATCCGCAGGGCTTTTGTGGTATTTTAGTTTAGTGTCGGTCATTCTGCCGGCAGATGAAAATATCCTTGTTCTTCCCAAGGAGGAAGAGCCATATGTCCAAAAGGAGGTGTAACCCACATGAACAAATACGAATTGGCGCTGGTTTTAAGTCCCGCACTGGACGAAGAAGGCAGAGCAGCAGAAGTAGCTAAAGTACAGGCTACACTGGAAAGATTCGGTGCAAAAATCGAAAAGGTTGATGATTGGGGCAAAAGAAAGCTTGCTTACGAAATCGCAAAAGTAAACGAAGGTTTCTACAGCTTCACAACATTCGAAGCACCCGCTACTGCACCCGCAGAAATCGAAGCTCGTATGCGTATTATGGAAAACGTTCTGCGTTACCTGATCATCCGTAAGGATGTTTAATCAAGGGGGTAACTCTTATGAACAAAGTGATTTTGATGGGACGACTGACAAGGGACCCCGAGGTAAGATATTCCCAGGGCAATGAACCCCTGGCCGTTGCCAGATACACTTTGGCGGTAAACCGCCGTTTCAAACGCCAAGGCGAGCAGGACGCCGACTTCATCGGATGTGTTGCATTCGGTAAAGCAGGCGAATTTGCGGAAAAATACTTCAAAAAAGGTCAGATGGTCAGCATTGTCGGCCGGCTTCAGGTTAGAAGCTGGGATGATAATGAGGGCAAAAAACGCTGGAGCACAGATGTCGTTGTCGAAGAACAGTACTTTGCGGAAAGCAAGGCTTCCTTCGAAAGCCACAGAGATGCGGCACCCGCTGCACCCGCTCCCAAACAGACAGCCCCTTCCGATGGCTTCTATCCCATTGATGAAAGCATCGAAGATGATGATCTCCCCTTCTAAGCTGAAAGTTGGTTGCTTCGCAACCATCGACGACATTCGTAAGGCTACGCCTTACTCATATCGTCAGATTGTCAAATGTCTAGCCAGATGTGCAAGCAAGCTTGCCTACTGTCTATCCGCTTGACAACACTTTCATAGTAAATTCTAAAAGGAGGACTTAGAATCATGATTAAAAAACGTGGTCGCAGAAAAAAACGCGTTTGCCAGTGCTGTGCAGATAAAGTAACAACAATTGATTACAAAGATATCAGCAAGCTGAGAAGATATGTTTCCGAAAGAGGCAAAATCCTTCCCAGAAGAATCACAGGCAACTGTGCAAAACACCAGAGAGCGCTGACAACAGCAATCAAGAGAGCAAGACACGTATCCCTGATGCCCTATACACAGGACTAATTCGAGATACTTGAAAGGACGGAATTTATTCCGTCCTTTTTTTGCTTTATATTTTGATAAACCACTTATCCTATGGTATCATCAAATGCTTGCAGTTGATAATCATACATCGTTCTATAATCGCAGCAAAGACTGTCTTCTTCATCGGTAATGCGAATCCAGCAGTTGATATAATCCAATTCCCGTTCCAAATCTTTACAGAAAGAAACATTATTGTTATAAAAATGGTATCTTTCCAAAACCGTCTCCAAAGATGCTCTCATACATTCCATAAAATCAACCGGAGACTCGGTATACCAGTTTGTAAGATATACTTTCATATTTTCTCTCGTCATATCAAATATATTTGATTCCTCGATAAATTTCTGAAATTTTTCGTTGTCAATCGGCATCTCAAAATGGTTATTCAATATGATGTCCTCCTCAATCCCAGCTATCCATTATAACAGCTGTATTCCTTCATTATTTCGTTTTATGTACCGCTCATAGATAAAAGACGGCACTTCCGTTAGCCCTCCGGAAGTTCCTTCAGCATTCGAATGGTTCGATAAATTTCACCACACACAGGACACTGCCAGTTACAATCATTTTTTTTCGCCTTCTTATGAAGATACTTCAGCTCCGCACCTCCACATTTAGGACATATTGTTGGCTGTGAAGTCCAAAGTCTTTTCAGCAGCCTTACTTCTTCTTCCCTGCTATTCGTATACATACAATCCCCCCTTATTCTATCCGTACCTCTACTCCCTCCACGTGCAGGAATACCTCCATATCCTCCTCCGTGGGGTTCTGTACGGAAGCGCCAATGCGGAACCAGCCGCCCTTTTCCGCTTCTATTTTTACAGGAACTCCCGGTGTCAGGTATATTCCTTCCTCATAGGTATTCTCCTCCTGCACCTCCACCGGCTTTAAATAGACCGCTGTATCCCCCAATCCTTCTCCTGCGGAAACGGTGAAGCTGCTTTTCGTAGGGGAAATTTGCTCATCCGCATAGACCACCATACTTTCACTGCCTGCGGGAACGGTGATTCCAATGTCAAATTCATTCCTGCCGCTACAGCCCGTCAGCCCCAATATGAAACAAAGTAAAAAGCCCAGTCTTTTCATACTCTCATTCCTCCTTTTTTCCACTATACCATAACAAAAAGAAAAAGGACGCCTTTTCAGACATCCTTAAAAAAATCTTATGAAATTCCCGCAGAAACGTTAGTTTCTGCAAATCGGGTCAAGGGGCTGAGCCCCTTGTGGGGGTATTGGGGGCGACGCCCCCAAGGTCTTACAGCAGATGCTTTCTCAGTTCTTCTCCGGACAGAGGAGACAGGTATGCAGGCGCCACATCAAATACGGTTTTCGCCCCGGTCATGCCTTCCTTCGCCATTTTATAAGCCGCTCTTGCGTAAGCCACGATCACGCTGGAGGTAAATTCAGGGTTAGAGCCCAGTGTCAGCTTATATTCAATCATCTGCTTCGTATCCACTCCTGTTTTGCCTGTTCTGATGACAAAACCGCCATGGGGAATGCCCTTATGATCCCGATCCAGTTCTTCCTGAGAAATGAAATGCACCGTTGTATCATAATCAGCGAAGTAGTTGGGCATGGTTTTGATCTCGTTTTCGATTCTTGCCAGATCTGCCCCTTCTTCCGCCACCACATAACATTCTCTGGTGTGTTTTTCTCTGGTTGTCAGTTCAGGATTTTCCCCGGCTCTGACTCTTTCCAGGGCAGTTTCCACAGGAACGGTATACTGTTTGGCATCTTTCACGCCTTCGATCCTTCTGATGGCATCGGAATGACCCTGGCTGACACCTCTGCCCCAGAAAGTATAATCCTTGCCTTCGGGCAGGATGCAGTTGCCCAGCAATCTCTGCATGCTGAACATACCGGGATCCCAGCCAACGGAAATGAATGCCACATGTCCGCCTTCCTTTGCACTTGCGTCTACATTGGCGAAATGTTCGGGAATTTTTGCGTGGGTGTCAAAGCTGTCTACGATATTGAAGTATTTTGCATATTCGGGGCTCTGCACGGGCAGGTCTGTAGCACTGCCGCCGCAAAGAATCATCACATCAATGTCGTCCTTCTTGCTCACTGCGTCCTTTACGTTGTAAACAGGCACTTCGGGGCTCTGGGTTTTCAGGCTTTCAGGGGCTCTTCTTGTGAAGAATGCCGCCAGCTCCATATCGGGGTTCTGCCGCACTGCCAGTTCTACGCCCTTACCCAGATTGCCGTATCCTAAAATACCGATTCTGATTTTATCTGCCATTTTTATCATTCCTTTTCTTTAGAATAAACTTTGGTTCGTAAATTTGAGTATAGCATAAGAAAGGAAAGATGAAAATATTTTCTCCGCAAAAATATAAATCCATTTCCCGCTGGATCAAATCAACTTTTCAAAGGCGATTTTTTCACTATTGTCAAACCAAATCACGCCGCAATAGGAAAAGCCGTTCTTTTTCAGCACATGCTGCATGATTTGGTTGGCCTCGTCCGTATCCACACGGAAATTGGAAATCCCTTTGGCCTTGGCCTGCTCCGCCACCAAACGAAAGGCCACATCCGCCAGCCCTTTGCCCCGACTTTCCTTGGAAAATGCCATCCGATGCACTACCACATAAGGGGCATCGGCGCCGCTGAGCCATTGTCCTTTCAGTTCCTGATAGGCCGGTTCTCCTTCGTAATCGACACAGGCATAGCCGAAAATCCTGTCATCCTCTAGGATAAAGTAGCCTCTCTGCTTTTCGATATCTCCCAAAATGGCTTCCATGTTGGGATAGCCTGTCTGCCACTGGTCGATGCCCTGCTCCTTGAGGTATGCCTTCGCCTGATTGATGATATCCATAGCGAGGGTTTCCTCGCCTGCCTGCACATTTCTCAACTGATACATTTCAAATTCCTCCCTGTTCCTTTTCCTCCACGGGCTGTCCCATGATTTCCTCTATTTTTTCCATGGCATCCAGCAAAGCCCGAAATGCTTCCCCGTCCACGCCTTGTATCTGGCGGAGAATCCGCTGGTCTGCCTTTTCCTCCAAAATATCGTTCAACCTTTCGCCTTCTTCCGTCAGGCGCAGATGCTTTTCTCTGGCGTCCTTTTCCGATTTTTCCCGCCAAATCAGTCCCTGCTTCTCCAAGTTTTGCAGCATACGGCTCATATAGCCTTTATCCACAGAAAGATAGGACCCTAAATCCTTCGCCATCAGCTTAGGGTTTCTGCCAATCTCGCCAATGATGCGCACCTCCGTTACAGAAAAATCCATACCTAGAAATTTTTTATCAAAGATACCCAGAATTCTGGCGTAATATCGGTTAAAGCTTCTGATTTTTTGCACATCCATCACGCCGCCCCTCCTTTTCTCTCCTTTGTAAGAACAGGATAGCGTATATAGTTGCTTTTGTCAACCATAATCTCCAAAGAAAGAGCTGCTTATAAAAACAGCTCTTCTTCGTCATAATTCTTGCAAGCCTTACCTTCCTCTCACCACTCTGCTCAACTGAATCAGAAGGGTCGGCAAAAAGGCAAAGCCCACGATTTTCAAAATATACATTCCTGTCAGGGCATTGCTGATATCAAACAACCGATGGAGCCCCGTGATACTCAGTACCGCCATCAAAAGCACCGTACCAATGGCAAAGGCACCCCAGCTATAGGGATTGGAGGGCAGGCGGAAAATGGAGCGTGTGCCGCGGCAGTTAAAGCCATGGAACAGACGGGCCAGACACAGGGTCGCAAAGGCCATGGTGCAAGCCATCCCATTGCTTACCGCCAAGCCGCTGTAAAAGGCCATCATGGTCACAATGGCAATCAAGCCCCCCTGTACCGCCAGCTTTTTCATAAAATCCTTTGTCAGAATCCCCTCCTTGGGGTCTCTGGGCTTCTGGTTCAGCAGGTCGCCTGTGGGCTGTTCCATATTTACCGCCAGGGCAGGCAGGCTGTCTGTCAGCAGGTTGATGAACAAAAGCTGAACCGCCGTAAAGGGCAGAGGCAGCCCCAGCAGGGAGGTGAAAACCACCACCAGAATCCCCGCCAGATTGCCGCTCAGCAGGAACTGGATGGAATTTTTGATATTGGTATATACATTTCTGCCGTTGGCAACGGCTTTTACGATGGTGGCAAAGTTATCGTCGGTCAAAATCATGGCCGCCGCATCCTTAGAAACTTCTGTCCCTGTGATACCCATGGCGATACCGATATCCGCCTGTTTCAGAGCAGGGGCATCATTGACGCCATCCCCCGTCATGGCGGCGATACAGCCATTTTCCTGCCAAGCCCGCACGATACGGATTTTATGTTCTGGAGATACTCTGGCATAAACGGAAATCTCCTTCACTTCTTCCTTCAGCTGTTCGTCGGTCATATGTTCCAGTTCAGAGCCTTCAACGGCACGGTCACCCTCCTGCAAAATACCAATCTCTTTGGCAATGGCCGATGCGGTCACCTTATGGTCGCCGGTAATCATCACAGGGCGAATGCCTGCCCGGCGGCAATCTGCCACAGCCGCCGCCGATTCCGGACGGGGAGGATCCATCATAGCAATCAGCCCCACAAAGGTTAAGTCCTTTTCATCCTCCAAGGTCAGGGCTTTGTCCTCCGGCAGGATTTTTTCCCCAAAGGCCAGCACCCGCAGCCCCTGAGAAGAAAAAGCTGCATTCTGCTGATGAATTTCCTGAGAAAGCTCTGCTGTCATGGGAACGATACCCTCAGAAGTCTTGGCAGAGATACAGCGGGCCAGCAGTACATCCGGCGTCCCCTTTGTCAGCAATGTATATTCCCCATGGATTTGATGAAGGGTGGACATCAATTTTCTGTCGGAATCGAAGGGCAGTTCCTTTAAACGGGGATATTTCAGGCGCACTTCTGTTTCATTACTGCCTGCTTTTCTGCAAAAGGCCAGCAGGGCCGTTTCCGTGGGGTCGCCCACATGGCTTTCCTCATGGATAGCCCCATCATTGCAAAGGACACTGCTCTCAATCAATTCCTTCAGGGGAGATTCCTCGGCATCTGCCCCCTCCGCATCCCACACTCTGCCGATGGTAAAGGCTTTCTGCACAGTCATGCGGTTCTGGGTCAAAGTCCCGGTTTTATCGGAACAGATGACAGAAACAGAACCGAGAGATTCCACTGCCCGCAGTTTTTTGATGATAGCGTTTTCCTTTGCCATCTTCTGGGTGCCAATGGCAAGGCCAATGGTAACGATGGAACTGAGGGCTTCTGGAATGGCAGCCACTGCCAGGGCCACTGCAAACATCAAGGCATCCCCAATGCCCATATTTCTCCAAACGCCCAAGGCAAATACCACGGCACAAATCGCAAGAATGATGACGGACAGCTTTTTAGAAAAATCATCCAGACTCCGCTGCAGGGGCGTTGTTTTTTCCTGGGCGGATTCCATCAGATGGGCTATCTTCCCCATTTCTGTATCCATTCCCGTGGCAGTAACCAAAACCACAGCACGACCATAGGAAACCAAAGAGCCGCTATAGACCATATTCAGGCGGTCACCCAAGGGCAGCTCCTCTTTTTCAATGGCTTCATCGATTTTATTGACATTTTCCGATTCCCCGGTCAATGCGCTTTCATTGACCTGCAGGGAATAATTTTCCAGAATACGGCCATCGGCCGCCGCAACGTCCCCCGCCTCTAAAAGCAGAATATCGCCGGGTACGATATCAATAGAAGAAATCTCCATCTTATCCCCGCCGCGGATGACTCTGGCATGGGGTGCACTCATGGCTTTCAGGCTGTCCAGGGATTTCTGCGCCTTGAAATGCTGCACTGTGCCTAAAATGGCATTCATAACCAATACGGCAATGATAACAATAGTACCTTCCAAGCCCCCGGTCAATGCGGAAATGATGGCAGCAATGATAAGGATGACCACCAGCAGATCGGCAAACTGCTCCGCAAAGACCTGCAATACGCCCTTCTGCTTGCCTTCCTTCAATTTATTTTCCCCGTATTTTTCCAAGCGGGATGCGGCCTCACTGCCGCTCAGGCCATGTTCACCGGTGGCAAAGCCCGCAAATAATTCCTCTTTCTTCTTCCGCCAAAGCTGTTCCATAAACATTCTCCTTTCGATACATCCGGTGCTGAGTCTCCTTTTCCATAAAAGCCTGCCATCCGCAGGGCCTCTCCCCACAGAAATTTCTGCTGGTTCCCATCGGCGGTGCTTTCACAGCAAATAAAAAAGACTTTCATTGCACCAAAATAACAGTGCAATAAAAGTCTTGCTTCTCAGACGACCGCATGGCCTTTCTATCGGACAGCGTCCGGATCTTTGCAGACCGGGATGACGAACGCTGGCAACGGTTTCCCGCAAGCTACTCCCTTTCATTATTGAATGATTCTACCACACTGTTTCGCCAAAAGCAAGTAAAAATTTCTTTACAGGATACTATAGCCCGGTTCCCTCCCAATTATACAAAGCAGTATTTTTCCCGTTTCTCTCTTTTTTTTCCGCGGTTTTTTTGGTATGATAAAAAAAAGAGAAAGAAAATTCCCCCGAAGGAGGTCAAAAATATGAGACATGATAAATACAGATATACCAATACCGAGGAAATCGTTTACTATCTGAAAAAATACCGCCGGGTACAGGAAGACTGGC
This sequence comes from Anaerotignum sp., assembly GCF_051877975.1. Classification (GTDB taxonomy): domain Bacteria; phylum Bacillota; class Clostridia; order Lachnospirales; family Anaerotignaceae; genus Anaerotignum_A. The sequence continues at coordinate 35,608 of NZ_JBJEJK010000039.1, read as the reverse complement.
AGGCAGATTTCTACGATGAATACGGCAGACACATGCTGACCTTTGAAAGCAGTGATGAAGATACTATGGATGCCCTGGATGATGAGGATAAGCTGTTCGCCCTGGTGGCAGAATGGCTGGATTTCGCTCTGATGATTTCCCCCGAAGAATAATGGGAAAAACCCGTTAAAAAAGCGATAAGACGCTGGTCTTATCGCTTTTTTCTTTCTATTCCCTTCTTCTTTTTTAAGCTTCTGCCGCTTCCTTTGCCCCTTGGGCTTCAAACATAGGCTTGATTTCTTTTCCATAGATTTTCTGCAGACAGAAGGCAGTAAAAAGCATTGCCACCACTTCGGAGATGGGGAATGCCAGCCAGGTAGCCTGCAGGCCCCAGATTTTAGAGAAGATAAATGCCACCGGCAGAATAACGATCATCTGACGCAAAATAGAGATGAACAGGCTGATCACACCATGGCCCAAGGCCTGGAAGGTGGAAGAGCAAATGATATTGAACCCGGCCATCAGCCAGCTCAGGGAAATCGTCCGCAAAGCAGGAATACCGATTTCCAGCATCGTTTCAGATGCATTGAAAATCCCCAGCAGCTGCTCTGTAAGCAGCCAAATGGCAATGCAGCCCACTGTCATGATGGCTGTAGCATAGAAAATACTCAGCTTCATGGTGCGGGTGATTCGCTCCGGTTTTCTTGCGCCGTAGTTGAAGCCAATGATGGGCACCATCCCATTGTTCAAGCCAAATACAGGCATGAAGATGAAGCTCTGCAGCTTGAAATATACACCAAAAACCGCCGTTGCCGTAGAGGTAAACGCAATCAGAATCTTATTCATGCCAAAGGTCATCACAGAGCTGATGGATGCCATACAGATGGAAGGAACCCCAATGGCGTAGATATTTTTCACAGCAGCCCCATTCAAGCGATACCGGAACGGATTGATGACAATATCATCATTTTTCTTTTTATTGAAAACAAAGGCCAAAAAGGCTGCTACAAACTGCCCCGTGATGGTGGCCAAGGCCGCCCCCTTTACCCCCAGCGCAGGCATGCCAAACAGACCAAAGATCAAGATCGGGTCCAGCACAATATTGATAATCGCACCAATCCCCTGGGTACACATAGTAAAGATGGTACGGCCCGTTGCCTGCAGGATACGTTCAAAGGCGAACTGCAGGAACGTCCCCATGGATAACCCCAAAACAATCCGGAGATAATCTACCCCCAGCTGTACGATCTCTGCATCATTGGTTTGGGCACGGAAATAAAACCCGCTGCCGAAGATAGCCAGCACCGCAAATACCAAAGAACTGATAAACAGCAGCATCATACCATTATTGGCAATCAGATTGGCCCGTTCCCGGTTCTTTTCCCCCAAGGAACGGGAAACCAGCGCATTGATACCAACGCCGGTACCGGTCCCCACAGCAATCATCAGATTCTGCGCAGGAAAGGCCAAAGAAACCGCCGTCAGGGCATTTTCGCTCAGCTGGGCAACAAACATACTGTCCACGATATTATAGAGCGCCTGCACCAGCATGGATGCCATCATAGGCAGTGCCATGGAAAGCAGGAGCCGATTGACGGGCATAACGCCCATTTTATTGTTTTCCATTTTCCAAATTCCTCCTTATCATATTTTTTCACCTTACAATATATAAAAATCGGTCATTTTTCAACGACCGCCGCCCTTCACATGCCGGAACTTTCCCCAGCAAAAAAAGAAGTTTGCCTATGGAGCGATTTCCCCGGGGAAACGCTTCTGCAAACTACTCCTTTAAATTTTATGCTCTATCTATTTATCTGTCAAGAGATTTCAGCAAATTACGGCAATATATCATAAAAACCCCGAATCTTCTCAGATTCGGGGCAATTTTTTTGATTCTTATTTGATCTGTGCGCTGTCTTTCAGCAATACGTCGTGGGCACCGCCTTCTACCAGGGATGTGGTGGAAATTACAGTGATCTTTGCTTTTTCCTGCAGTTCAGGAATAGAAAGCACACCACAGTTGCACATAGTGGATTTTACCTTCTTCAGGGACAGGCCAACATTATCGTGCAGGCTGCCTGCGTAGGGAACATAGGAGTCAACGCCTTCTTCAAAGGAAAGCTTTGCGTCGCCGCCCATATCATATCTCTGCCAGTTTCTTGCTCTTGCAGAGCCTTCGCCCCAGTATTCCTTCATATAGGAGCCGTTGATGTTTACTTTATTAGTAGGGGATTCATCGAAACGAGCGAAGTATCTGCCCAGCATGATGAAATCTGCACCCATGGCCAAGGCCAGTGTCATGTGATAATCGTATACGATACCGCCATCGGAACAGATGGGAACATAAACCCCTGTTTCTTCAAAGTATTCATCTCTTGCCTTTGCCACTTCGATGACTGCGGAAGCCTGTCCGCGGCCGATGCCCTTCTGCTCACGGGTGATACAGATAGAACCGCCGCCGATGCCGACCTTTACAAAGTCTGCGCCGCAGTCTGCCAGGAAACGGAAGCCTTCTGCGTCTACTACGTTGCCGGCACCGATCTTAACTGTATCGCCGTAGGTTTCTCTGATCCAGTCCAGTGTATCTTTCTGCCATTCGCTGTAGCCTTCGGAAGAGTCGATGCACAGGATATCTACACCTGCTTCCACCAGGGCAGGAACTCTTTCCTTAAAGTCTCTTGTGTTGATACCGGCGCCGATTACATAACGCTTGTCCGCATCCAGCAGTTCGTTGGAATTTACTTTATGGCTGTCATAGTCTTTGCGGAATACCAGATATTCCAATCTGCCTTCTGCATCTACGATAGGCAGCTGATTGATCTTGTTATCCCAAATGATATTGTTTGCTTCTTTTAAAGTTGTGCCGGAGGGCGCCCAGATCAGCTGATCCATGGGTGTCATAAAATCCTTTACCAGCTCTGTGCCTTCCATACGGCTGACACGGTAATCTCTGCTGGTTACCAGGCCTACCAGCTTGCCCTGGGCTGTGCCGTCTGTGGTTACGGCTACTGTGGAATGGCCTGTTCTTGCTTTCAGCTTCAGAATATCATTCAATGTGCTTTCAGGGCTCACATTGGAATCGCTGATAACAAAACCAGCCTTATATGCCTTCGCCTTTGCCACCATTGCCGCCTGGCTTTCGATGGGCTGAGAGCCAAAAATAAAGGAAATGCCGCCTTCTTTCGCCAGAGCCACTGCCATTCTATCATCGGAAACCGCCTGCATGACTGCGGATACCAGAGGGATATTCATTTCCAATGCGGGCTTTTCACCTTTTTTGAATTTTACAACAGGTGTTTTCAAACTGACATTGTCCACCATACATTCTTTAGAAGAATAGCCGGGTACCAGCAAAAATTCGCTGAAGGTTCTGGATGGTTCTGTGAAATAAGTTGCCATTTTTCTTTCTCCTCCTATAATCTTTTTGATTTTAATATATAGCACGCCATTTTGATTACATTTAAGTGTGACAATGATTTTAACACTAAAAAGCCCCCCATTCAAGGGGGGGTTTTCGAATTTTTGTCTTTTTGTAGGTTTCGTCAATTTTCGCAGGGTTTTTCCGCTATTTTCGTGCGTTTGTATGCAGTATGGTCATCGTTTCAGATACCCCAGTGCTGTCTTTGCCACAACGCCGATCAGCAGCCCTGTCACCACGCCGGAAACCAGAAGAAAAGGCAGATAATAGGCCATCCGCACATTTTCCACCGCCAGAGCCGCTACGATGATCTGCCCCACATTATGGAACACCCCGCCGGCGATGGAGACCCCCACAATGCTGAATTGATCCGTCTTTTTCAAAAGAGCCATCACAAGGAAGCTGAGCATTGCCCCCGCCAGGCTGTAGAGGAGCCCCGCAAAGCCCGCAAATAAAAGCCCCGACAGGATCACACGGATCAAGGAAACGAAAAACGCACTTTTCGTATCCATAAAATACATCATAATAACAATAATGACATTTGCTAGGCCCAGCTTTACCCCGGGAATGGGAACCGGGATGGGAATGAGCATTTCCACATAGCCCATCAAGATCGCCAAGGCGGCAAACAGGCCATAATATGGAATTTTTTTATGATCCAATTTACATCACCACCGCATCAAAATCCCCCGGTTCATCCCCCGTGATCGTTACAACCAGCTTATGGGGCAGACAAACGATGGTCTCCCCTGTTTTTCTGATTTTTTTATGCTCCACGCAGATCTGGTCACGGCAATCGGCTTCTGTCACCATCACTTCGCCATTGCGAACCGTCACAATATTATAGCCATCCTCTGTATCGATGCGGATGCTGTCATCCTGATCCAGCGGAAGGAAAGCCTTGCTTTCGCCGTCCACAGTAACCTCTACACCTTTGCCCTTTTCTGCCCCTGCGGAATAGAAAAGATAAATGCCCGCCGCCGCGATCAGCGCCAGCACAACAAGGAGCAGGTCTGTTTTTTTCATATCCGCACCGCCTTTCCGGGGCATCTCTGCCCTCCTGCGAAAAAAACTCAGGTGTTTTATACCTTTCAGCTTTTTTCATGATTGCAATAAAAGAAAAAGTCAGATCGTTTCGTGCAAGATGCCCTTTACAAATTATGCTGACTTTTACATTTCCGAATCCTCCCACTTCTGCATATAGGAAAAAAGGAAGCGAACTGCTTCCTTTTTTAGAGTAGTAGGATTTTAATGTGTACTGCAAAAAAAATGCCCAGAACCGGAATCGAACCAGTGACACGCGGATTTTCAGTCCGCTGCTCTACCAACTGAGCTATCTGGGCATAGGCTGCATCTGTCTGACGCATGAGTTATAATAACATACAAAATCTGACCTGTCAACACTTTTTTAAGACCTTTTTCTTTAGGGCTCTGCCCCAAACCCCGCCAAGGGAATGATTCCCTCGGAACCCCATTTGCAGCAGCATATACATGCTGCTGCGGTATAGGGGGCCGAGGGGTATGTGCACCGCCAAGATAAAGGCGGCGGCGCAGCCGTCTTCCCGCAGGGAAGATGCTTGACCAATTCCCCTCGCAGGGGTATTGGGGACAGCGTCCCCAAGGTCTTTATTTTCCCTGCTGCATCACGTCGATAATGGTGGCATCCATGGGCACCATGCCTTCATCGGAAATTCTGCCCAGATTTTTTTCCGTCTGCTCTGCGGACGAGCCAACCACGCCAAAATTATGGGGGATCGCAATCCCTTCCATGGCCAGCATGGCGGAAAGATACGCAGAATATACCCCCGCAGACGCTTTCAGGGAACAGCCGGGGCTGCCGCCATCGCAAATCATGCCCGTCAGGTTCGCCGCCATGTGGTCCATCGCCGCACAGGCTTCTTTCGCTGTGCCGCCCATCAGATAAACAATACCAGCCGCCGCACCGCTGCCGCCGCCCAATACGCAGCCGCAAAGGGCGGACAATCTGCCGGTGTAATGTTTGCTGTAAATCGTCACCAGACCGCTCAATGTCACCGCACGGATGATTTCTTCTTCCGTTTTGCCCATGTGTCTGCCATACGCCACAACCGGCATGGAGCATACAATGGCATGAGAGCCGCTGCCAACAATACTCATCGCAGGATAGGGCATCCCGCCCATACGGGCATCCATGGCAGAGCAGGTCATCCGCTGCGCATCATAAATCACATCTTTGCCGCCCAGCTCACCTTTCTGCTGGAACGCGGACAATGTTTTCCAAATTTTCAGCCCTGCGCCTTTTTCGCCCTCTGCCGCCAAATCGCAGTTCATCTGAATCAAGCCTTTGATGCAGTCCAGATGTTCGAGGGGTGCTTCCTTTGCGTAGTCAAACAAATCCGCAATCGTCACATCCGTAAAGTCAAAGGATTCGCCGGTTTCTTCCGCTTCTGCTTTTTCCGCTTCAAACAGCACTTCGTCATCCTTCGCCACAAAAACAATATTCGCATGAAAATCCTCAATGCGGCAAATACCAACGCCTTTTGTCGTGGTCACTTCCGCCAGAATATAGATGTTTTCCTTCGTTTCATCTACTGCGATCTCTACCGGAATCTGCATTTCTCTTAGCTGTGCCACATGGGCATCCGTAACGCCTTCCAGCACTTCCAGCCCCAGCTCCCAGTTGCCGGCATATGCCCCCAGGGCTGCCGCCAGTTCGCAGCCATATTCCACCGTGCCGGGAATGGCGCAGGAAAAGGCATTCTTATACATCCCGCCATTCATTGTCATCTGGATATGCAGCAGCGTACCGCCTACCGCAGCATAAGCCCTTGCCGCCGCCAAAGCCACAGCCCCTACCTCGGTGCAGCCCAGCGCGGGTCTGATTTCATTTTGCAATAAAGCTGTAAAATCGAATTTCATCGAATCATCCTCCTTTTTTCCTCTTGTATCTTTCAGTATACTTTGTTTCCCTTTTAATTTCCACCCTTTTCCATTCCAACGCCTTGCATCAACAGAATATAATCTTTCGATTGTTCCCATTGAATTTTTCGATACATATTGTTTTCTTGCTGGAATTTTTTTATAATCAAAGTAATTTGTCAGACATTTGAACCCATTCCCACAACATATTTGACATTGCATTGTTTACTAGGAGGATTCATTTATGGAACAACAAAGAGAAAAATTCTCATCCCGCCTGGGTTTTCTTCTCATTTCCGCCGGCTGTGCCATCGGCCTGGGCAATGTATGGAAATTCCCTTATATCGCCGGAAAATACGGCGGTGCCGCATTTGTACTGATCTATTTTCTTTTCCTGCTCATTCTGGGCATTCCTGTGCTGACAGCAGAGCTTGCCGTAGGCCGTGCCAGCCAGAAGAGCGTCGCCATGTCTATGGATATTCTGGAGCCAAAGGGCAGCAAATGGCACTGGTTCAAATATCCCGCTATGGCCGGGAATTATCTTTTGATGATGTTTTACACCACCGTAGCCGGGTGGATGGTCTATTATTTCTTTAAAATGGCCTCCGGCGGCTTCGTCGGGCTGGATGCCGATGGGATTGGCGCCGCCTTTGGCAGCACATTGGCAAGCCCCTCTATCAATGTCGGGTTTATGATCGCCGTTGTCATCGGCTGTATGCTCATCGTCGGCAAAGGTCTGCAAAACGGCGTAGAAAAGATTACAAAGGTCATGATGCTGGCTCTGCTGGCATTGATGGTAGTGTTGGCTGTCCGTTCCTTCTTTCTGGCAGGGGGCGAGGAAGGCCTGCGTTTCTATCTCTACCCCGATTTTTCCAAGCTGATGGAATATGGGCTGACAGAAGTGCTTTTTGCCGCCATGAGCCAGGCTTTCTTCACACTGAGCATTGGCATGGGCGCCATGGCAATCTTCGGCAGTTTTATCGACCGCAGCCGTTCCCTGACAGGGGAAGCTATCTGTATCACCCTTCTGGATACCTCGGTGGCTTTGATGGCCGGTCTGATCATTTTCCCTGCCTGCTTTGCCTATGGCGTTGACCCCGGCCAAGGCCCCGGGCTGATTTTCGTAACCCTGCCTAATGTATTCAACGCCATGCCCGGCGGACGCCTGTGGGGCACATTGTTCTTCTTGTTCATGTGCTTTGCAGCTTTCTCCACCGTCATCGGCGTATTCCAGAACCTCATCACCTTCTGGACAGATCTGACAGATGCACCCAAAAAGAAGATTGTTGCCATCCATATAGCCGTTTTGATTCTGCTTTGCCTGCCCTGTGCTTTGGGCTTCAATCTGCTGAGCTTCCTGCAGCCCCTGGGGGAAGGCTCCTCCGTGCTGGATCTGGAGGATTTCATTGTATCCAATAATATCCTGCCTTTGGGCAGTATCGTTTATGTCCTGTTCTGCTCTTGGAAAATAGGCTGGGGCTGGGATAACTTCATGGCAGAGGCCAATGCCGGCAGCGGCATCAGATTCCCCAATGCCATCCGTCTGTATATCAAATATATCCTGCCTCTCATCATCCTGTTCGTATTTGTCATGGGCTATCTTTCCATGTTCGCCAAATAAGCAGAAAACAAGCCTTGGCTCTTGCCAAGGCTTGTTTTCTGCTCTCAGATAAGGATGCCGCTGCAGTGGTCGATCTCATGCTGGATGATCTCCGCTACCCATCCGGAAAATTTGTGCCGCTGCTGCCTCCAGGAAGCATCCAGATATTCCACCTCAATTTCCTGATATCTGGTAGTTTTGCGGGTGCCTGCCAGGGAAAGGCAGCCCTCCTCCGCTTCATAGGGGCCGCTTTTTGCCACAATGACAGGGTTAATCATAGCTACATTCATAAACCCCATATTTACCGCAATGATACATTTTTTCACACCGATCATATTGGCAGCAAGGCCGACACACCCGGCTTCATTGGCTTTCAGCGTATCCAGCAGATCCTGCATCACCTGCTGATCGGCTTTTGTAGCAGGCAGAGATTTCTGCTTCAAGAAAAATTCATCTTTTACAATCGATTTTACCATTTCAACTCTCCTTTTGAATCCATGACAGCGGAAGGTTCCACAAAAAAAGTTTGCACCTTCCGATGCAAACTTTTTTACGCAAGAGCGTTTAGAATTCAGCGTTTTTCACAGTTCTGGGGTAAGGCAGTACGTCACGGATATTGCCGACACCTGTCAGATACATAACCGCACGTTCAAAGCCCAGGCCGAAGCCGGCGTGTCTGGTGCCGCCGTATTTCCGCAGATCCAGATACCACCAGTAATCCTCTTTTTTCAGCCCCAGTTCGTTCATACGGGCTTCCAGAACCTCCAGTCTTTCTTCTCTCTGGCTGCCGCCGATGATTTCGCCGACGCCGGGCACCAGCAGGTCCATAGCCGCTACAGTCTTGCCGTCATCATTCAGGCGCATATAGAAAGCTTTGATTTCTACAGGATAATCTGTTACGAATACGGGTTTCTTAAAGATCTCTTCTGTCAGGTAGCGTTCATGCTCTGTCTGCAGATCGATGCCCCATTCTACGGGGTATTCAAACTTATGACCGGATTTTTTCAGCAGTTCCACAGCTTCTGTATAAGTCACTCTGCCAAATTCATTGTTCAGGATATTATCCAGTCTTTCCAGCAGGCCTTTATCCACAAAGCTGTTGAAGAATTCCATTTCTTCGGGAGCATTGTCCAGCACATACTGGATAATGTATTTCAGCATTTCTTCGGCGATTTCCATGTTATCATTCAGATCGGCAAAGGCCATTTCGGGCTCAATCATCCAAAATTCCGCCGCATGTCTTGTGGTATTGGAATTTTCCGCACGGAAAGTAGGGCCGAAGGTATAAACATTGCGGAAGGCCATGGCAAAAGTTTCTGCGGAAAGCTGACCGGATACTGTCAGGTTTGTTTCTTTGCCGAAGAAGTCTTTGGAATAGTCTACCTTGCCGTCCTCTGTACGGGGCAGGTTTTCCAGATCCAGTGTGGTCACACGGAACATTTCACCGGCACCTTCACAGTCAGAGCCTGTGATGATGGGGGTGTGGGCATAAACGAAGCCCTTGCCCTGGAAAAATTCATGAATCGCCATGGCGATCAAGCTGCGTACACGGAAGGTTGCGGAGAACAGGTTTGTTCTGGGGCGCAGATAAGCAATTTCCCGCAGGAATTCCACAGAGTGGCGTTTTTTCTGCAGAGGGTAATCGGGTGTAGAGGTTCCTTCCACGGCGATTTCCGTGGCTTTGATCTCAAAGGGCTGCTTTGCTTCGGGGGTTTCCACCAAGAGACCTTTTACGATCAGGGCTGCGCCAACGTTCTGTTTGGAAATTTCTTCGTAGTTGGAGAGCTTTTCCGCTTCAAATACAATCTGGATGTTCTTAAAGAAAGAGCCATCGTTCAGTTCGATGAAGCCGAAGTTTTTGGAGACACGCATGGTGCGGATCCAGCCGCCCAGGGTCACTTCTTTATTGGCATACTCCGCTGTGTTGCGGTAGATAGATTTTACGGTTGTCAAATCCATAGTTTTTCTTCCTTTCCAAGATATTTTTCACATTATCCCTATTGTAGCCGTTTTGGGGCAAAAAGACAACCTCTTTTCTCAGAGAAAGCGCAGAAATTCCCCATATCCTTCCTGTTCCATCTCCTCTTTGGGGATAAAACGAAGGGATGCACTGTTGATACAATAGCGCAAGCCTCCCAACTGGGCAGGGCCATCCGCAAAAACATGCCCCAGGTGGGCATTGCCCACACGACTGCGTACCTCTGTTCGGATCATATCGAAGGAAAGGTCATCGTATTCCGTGATGGTATTAGGGTCTATCGGCTTGGCAAAGGCAGGCCAGCCGCAGGCAGAAGGGAATTTATCCCAAGAGGAAAACAGGGGCTCCCCGGTGGTGATATCCACATAAATGCCCTCCCCCTTGGTATTCCAGTATTCATTTTCAAAGGGGGGCTCTGTGGCATTCTGTTGGGTCACGGCGTACTGCATGGGGGTCAGGATTTCTTTCAGTTCTACCGCAGATTTTTTGGCATATCGCTTGGGGTCTACCACCTGCTGTTTCCGCTTGGCGATCTTGGCAAAATTGATATGGCAGTAGCCGCCGGGGTTTTTCTCCAGATAATCCTGATGATATTCCTCAGCGGGGATAAACTGCAGCAAAGGCAGGTTTTCCACCATAATGGGCGCATCATATTCCTTCTGCAATTCCCCAAGGAAAGCAGCGGCAATCTGACGCTGTTCCTCTGTCAGGGAATAGATACCTGTACGGTACTGGATACCGAAATCCGCCCCCTGTCTGCCCAAAGAGGTAGGATCAATGGTATAGGCGTATTCTTTTAATACCTCTTGCAGGGGAATAACGTCGGCATCGAATACCACTTCCACCGTTTCCGCATGACCGCTGTGGCTGCAGACCTCTTCATAGGTAACAGTTTCCGGCAGTTCCGGGTTCCAGCCCTCTTTTTTCCCGAAGGCATAGCCCACACGGGTGGAAAGGACGCCCTCAATGGTTTTCATATAATGCTCGGTGCCCCAAAAACAGCCCCCAGCCAAATAAATGGTTTCTTTTTTCAAAGGAATCCCTCCTTTATTTCAACAGTTATAAACCTTTTGTCACAACATCGTACAGGTCTATACGGCGATGCTTCAGCAAAGGAAGCTGTTCTCTTACTTTCTCCACTTTCTCAAAATCCAATTCCACTGTCAGGATACCTTCTGTTTCATCCAGTTGTTCCACCACACTGCCCCAAGGGTCGGTAACGATGGAATGTCCCCAAGCGTGGTAAGAGGAATTCATATCCCTTGCAGGGGCGCAGCCTACCATGAAAACCTGCTGATCCAAGGCCCGCATTCGGAAGGAGATTTCCCAATGGGCAGGGCCAGTGGTCATGTTGAAGGCGGCGGGCACGATGATGGCCTGTACTCCTTCCAAAGCCAGCAGACGGGAAAGCTCCGGAAAACGGATATCATAGCAGATGATAAGCCCGAACTTCCCCCAAGGAGTTTGGAAAGTGGTCACATCCTTCCCTGCGGTAAAGGTATCCGATTCCATGAAATACTGCCCGCCGGGGACGTTGATATCGAACAGGTGGGTTTTTCTGTGCTTGGCAATACATTTCCCCTCGGCATCATATACGAAGGAGGCATTGTAAATTTTCCCCCCGGATGCCAGAGGAACAGAGCCTGCCACCAAATAAATGCCCAGCTCCTTTGCTGTTTCCGCCAGTTCTTTCAAAAAAGGAGCATCGGCTGGCATGGCATATTTCACAAAGGCGCTGTTTTCATAGGGGCAGCAGCACATTTCCGGCAGGACAGCCAGATCCGCCCCCTCCTTCTTTGCCTTTTGCAGCATAGCCTTGATCTTCCCGATATTTTCTTCCGGCGTTGCCATGGTTTTCAGTTGCAATAAAGATATTTTCATGGAACAGACCTCCTTCTGGTTCGTTTTTTCTGCCCCCATCATAGCATATCTGAGAAAAAAGAAAAAGAGGATTTGCACTCTGCATAGAATAGAAAGAGCATCTATTTTAAAGGAGTTTACCCATGTATCCTTATTTTCAAAAAAAACGAGAACAAACCCTTGAGACCAGAGAAATGATCTCTGCTGACCCTCTGCGGGATTTCCTGACCCAAAACCCCAATTTCGGCACCCTTTTGTTTCAGGTGACCAGCGGGCAGGGGGCGTTCCCTGTTGCAGGGGCAACGGTGGTCATCACCAAAAACCTGACCGACGGGCATTCCCTTTCCATCACTACCACCACCGATGAAAGCGGCAAGACAGAGGAATTTTCCCTGCCCGCCCCCAGCCGAAGCCTTTCCCAGACCCCTGGGGGAAGGGATGTTTTCGCCACCTACGATGCAGTTATCACCGCCCCGGGGCATGTGACGGTCATCGTCCATGATATTCCCATTTTTGACGGCATCACCACCATACAGCCTGTGAACCTTGCCCCCGACCTGAACGGGAATATCGCAAACGAGACAGAAACCATCACAGACACGGAACCCAATTTATAAGGTTCCATTCCATCAACCAGAAAGGAGCAGCGCCATGGCTTTACAGCAAGTACCGACCATACCGGAAACCATCACCGTCCATCTGGGTCTTCCCGACCAGCCGGCGGAAAATATCACCGTTCCCTTCCCTGACTATATCAAAAATGTGGCCTCCAGCGAGATTTACCCCACCTGGCCGGAAGCGGCCATCCGGGCAAACATCTACGCCCAGATCACCTATGCCCTGAACCGGGTGTATAATGAATTTTACCGCAGCCAGGGCTACGATTTTGATATTACCAATACCACCCAGTACGACCAGAAATTTATCAAGGGCAGGGATATTTATGAAAACATCAGCCAGATCGTAGATGAAATCTTCAACAACTATGTGGTGCAGCAGGGGCGGGTAGACCCCTTCTTCACCGCCTACTGCAACGGCACTACCACCGTCTGCGCCGGGCTTTCCCAATGGGGCACCGTAGCCCTGGCGGAACAGGGCTTGACTCCCTATCAGATTTTGCAGGAATTTTACGGGCCCAATATCGGCATTATAGAAAACGCCCCTATCTCTGCCAATGTGGCCTCCTACCCCGGGGTGCCCCTGCGGCTGGGGGATGCCAGAAATGAAGTAAAGACCATACAGCTTGAACTGAACCGCATCGCGGATAATTACCCTGCTATCCCGAAAATCGAAAACCCCAATGGGGTCTTTGATGTAGCCACAGAAAACGCCGTGCGGGAATTTCAGCGCATCTTCAACCTGACCCCCGATGGCATTGTGGGCAAAGCCACATGGTATCAATTGAAATATATCTATAACGGAGTAAAACGCCTCAATGAGCTGACCTCCGAAGGGCTGACTCTGGAAGAAGTGACCCGTCCCTTCCCCGCCGTTCTAAAGGAAGGAGACACAGGTATCGATGTCCGCTCTTTGCAGTATTGTCTGGATGTCATTGCCTATTTTACCGATGCCGTACCCGATATCCAGCAGGATGGCATCTTCGGCCCATCTACCACCGCCGCTGTAAAGGCCTTCCAGACCTTGGCAGGGCTGCCTGCCGACGGCATCGTAGGGCAGCAGACATGGCTGCGCATCCAGCAGGCCTATCGGATGATTCTGGATATGCTCCCCCCGGGCATCGAGGAAAACAACGCCGGCATCTATCCCGGCTATTTTCTTTCCTTGGGGATGGAAAATCAGGATGTACGGAATCTGCAGACCTATCTTAGGGGCATTGCCGATTATACAGGGGTCATTCCTCCCATCGAGGTGACAGGGGTGTTCGATGAACCTACCCGGGACGTGGTAGCAGCTTTGCAGGCGCAGAATGGCTTCCCCGCCACGGGAAATGTGGGCCCTGCCACATGGAACCTCATCCGACGGCTGTATAACTCCCGATAAAAGGCAAAAAAATTGCCGCAGGCTTTGGCCTGCGGCTTGATTGCTTTGGTTTAGTTTTCTTCTTTCTTTTCTTCTGCGTTCTCTTCCTCTTCGTCATCTTCCCAATCTTCAGGGTTGAATTCGCCGAAGGCAGACACCAGGAAGCTTTCCATATCGTTCAGTTCTTCCATGCGGTTATCCATTTCATCCAGAACATCTTCCACTTTATTCAAGTATTTGTTCATTTCAGGAGAGATGGGCTCATTTTCCTCCTCTGCGGGAATCTGTTCCGCTGCGTCAGCTTCTTTGGAAACGCCTTCTTCGGAAACCAGTTCTTCTGCTGCCGCTTCTGCCGCAACAGCTGCTGCTTCCTCTGCATCCATTTCTTCCAGGTCGATATCATCCCACTCTTCCGCTTCGTCCCGGTTCTTTCTTTCTTTCAGTTTTTCACGGTAGGTGGCCATATCTTCCTTCAGTTCGCTGGCTTTTTCCGCCATACGGAAAGCTGCGGAGCGTACGGCAGGCTGCAGGTCATCGGCTTTATCTGCCAGCTTTTCTTTCATACGGAAAGCCGCGGAGCTTACCCGGGGCTGCAGGTCATCGGCTTTATCTGCCACCTTATCTGCGGCATTTTTCACTGCGGGGTTTTCTTTTACCTTTTCCGCCACAGTATTCAGGGCGGCGCCAGCCTTGCCCAGCATGCCGCCAACCACCTTTGTGATCCCGTCTTTTTCCGTTCCCATGCCATGATGCAGGGCTGTCAGCAGACGTTCTGCTTCATCTACAGTGATGATGCCTTTTTCCAGCATATTCAGAATGGCCATTCTTTCTTCTTTCATCGATTTTCCCTCCTTGGGTTCATTTTCTTGATCTCTGTGAAGTACATATTCATCAGGTCTGTCTTCTTTTTTACCAAAAGCATACAGGATACTTTCCACGATCCGGCGGCTGGCCTGCCCATCGCCGAAGGGATTTTTCGCCTGTGCCATTTTTTCATATTCTTCTTTATCATCCAGCAGTTCCTTGGCCATGCGGTAAATCACATCTTCCTCTGTGCCTGCCAGCTTCAGCGTGCCCGCTTCCACCCCTTCGGGGCGTTCTGTCACATTTCTGAGCACCAGCACGGGCTTGCCCATGGAAGGCACTTCCTCCTGCAGGCCGCCGCTGTCCGTCATGACAAAGAAGGAACGGCACATCAGGTTGTGCATATCCTTCAAATCCAGAGGGTCTGTCAGGTGGATGCGGTCATTGCCGCCCAAAATTTCATGGACAGGCTCTACTACCGCAGGGTTTTTATGCACCGCATAAACCACTTCCACATCGGGGTATTCCTCCACCAAACGCTTTACGGCATGGCAGATATTCCGCAGGGGTTCCCCCAGGTTTTCCCTTCTGTGGGCAGTCATGGCAATGACACGTTTATTTTTGAAATCGATATGATTCAATTCTTCTACTGTAAAGGTATAGTCCTCTTCGATGGTATGAGCCAGAGCATCAATGACCGTATTGCCTGTGATGAAGATGCCGTCCTCCCCGATATTTTCCTTCAAAAGATGCTCCTTCGCCAAGAGGGTAGGGGCAAAATGCAGATCAGTCAAAGCCCCGGTCAGTCTGCGGTTCATTTCTTCGGGGAAAGGCTGATATTTATCGTAGGTACGCAGGCCCGCCTCTACATGGCCTACCTTTACCTGATTATAATAGGCCGCCAATGCGCCGGCAAAGGTGGTGGAGGTATCGCCGTGTACCAGAACGATATCGGGTTTTTCCTTGCCCATGACTTCCTCCAGCCCGGTCAGGGCGCGGGTAGTGATGCCTGCCAATGTCTGACGGCTCTGCATGATATTCAGGTCATACTGGGGGTGCAGATCAAAAATTTCCAAAACCTGATCCAGCATTTCCCTATGCTGTGCTGTGACGCAGACGATGCTTTCGATTTCCGGTGTTTTTTCCAGCTCCTTCACCAGAGGGGCCATTTTGATGGCCTCCGGGCGGGTGCCGAACACACTCATTACTTTTATTTTATTCATACTATATGCTCCTTTTTTCTTGAGGGTTTCCTATTCAAGCAGGATTTGCTTCGCAAACCTTACTCCTTCGGAGTAACCGCCGCATCTGTTCGGCAGTGCGTACCTCAAACTCCTACCAAGGGGGGCACCCCTTGGAACCCGATACCGCAGAACCATGTACATGTTTCTGCAAATAGGGGTCTGGGGTATTATACCCCAACGGGGAGGTGGGGCGGCGCCCCACGGTCTTAATTATTTTATCTCATTTGTCATGGTGCCGATGCCTTCAATCTCGCATTTCACCACGTCACCCTTTTTCAGGAACTTGGGCGGCTGGAAGCCCATGCCAACGCCGGCGGGCGTCCCCATGGCGATGATGGTGCCTGCCTGCAGGGTCATGCCCTGAGAAAGTTCGCAAATAACTCTTTCAATGCCGTTGATCATCAACTCTGTATTGCTGTCCTGCCGCAGCTCACCGTTGACATAGGAACGGATGGGCAATGCGGGGGGATTTGTAAATTCATCCTTTGTCACGATCCAAGGGCCAATGGGTGTGAACTCATCCAGGCTCTTGCCGAAATACCACTGCTTATGGGCAGTCTGCAGATTTCTGGCACTCATATCATTTAAAATGGTATAACCGAATACATAATCAAATACTTCTTCGGGCTTTACATTTTTCGCATCCTTACCAATAATAACCGCCAGCTCCACTTCATAATCCAAGCTGTCTACGATATCCAGATGCCCGTCAATGGGTTCTCCATCGGCCAAGGCACGGTTGACTCTCTTTGCAAAATAAATCGGCACGGGGCGTTCGCCGCCGAAAGCCTCATCATGGAAACGGGCAGCTTCCTCCGCATGGGCGTAATAATTGATACCAAGGCAGACCACATCCTGCTTGGGATGGGGAATAGGAGAAAGGATCTCCACCTCCTCCAAAGGGATGCCCTTCATCAATTCTTTATTCTTATCCAGTTTTTCCAGTTTTTTTTCATCCTGCACCTCTAAAAACCCATTCATATCCAGCGCAGAGCAGCCCAGATAATTCACAGGCACTACTTCAGAGCCATCGTTTTTCAAAACGCCTACTGCAGTTTCTCCGCCATGCTTATATGTCAAAATTTTCATCTATCAATTCCTCCTCGGTTTCGGTTTTCGTTTCCAAGTTTCTTTTGTATGCTATTTTTGCTGTTTTCAAAAATGAAAGGATATATCCGAAAAATATACCATTTTCATCATATCACAAAACTACAGATTCGCAAAGGGAAAAAGCGTTTTCCCATTCATGTATACATGATACTGTAGTTCTATTCGCTTATTCACTTGGAAATGAATATTTATTCATTATTTTTTGCATCATGCAGAGAAATATGCCAAAAAACCGCCGATTCTTTTCCACTTTTTTCAAGATTATACACAAAATCATGTATTTTTATAATTTTCTATTGCATTTTTCTGCTCTGCTATGTATAATCCATTTATAAAATTCATTTTGAACAAACGCCCATCAAACGGCTTATGTATTTTTTGAAGGAGGAAATCATCATGGCAAAAGAAAAAATCGTATTGGCATATTCCGGCGGTCTGGATACATCCGCAATCATCCCTTGGCTGAAAGAAAACTACGACTGTGAAGTTATCTGCGTATGCGGCGATGTTGGCCAGGGCAAAGAAACAGAAGGTCTGGAAGAAAAAGCACTGAAAACAGGCGCAAGCAAGCTGTATATTGAAGACCTGACAGAAGAATTCATCACAGATGCTGTTTACCCCTGCGTGAAGGCAAATGCTGTTTATGAAGGCAAATATCTGATCGGTACTTCCATGGCCCGCCCCATCATCGCAAAAAGACTGGTAGAGATCGCCAAAAAAGAAGGCGCAACAGCTATCTGCCACGGCGCAACCGGCAAAGGCAACGACCAAGTTCGTTTTGAACTGACCATCAAAGCACTGGCACCTGAAATGAAGATCATCGCTCCTTGGAGACTGGATACATGGAAAATGCAGAGCCGTGAAGATGAAATTCAGTATTTGGCAGACCATGGCATTCCCTTTGAAGCAGGCCATGACAATTCCTACAGCCGCGACAGAAACCTGTGGCACCTGAGCCATGAAGGGCTGGAACTGGAAGACCCTGCAAATGAACCCAATTACGACCACATCCTGCAGATGAGCGTAACACCCGAAAAGGCGCCCGATAAACCCGAATATGTGACACTGGATTTTGAAAAGGGCATTCCCGTTGCTGTCAACGGCGAAAAACTGGGCCCCGTTGCACTACTGACAAAGCTGAATGAAATCGGCGGCAGAAACGGCATTGGTATCGCTGATATCTGCGAAAACCGTGTGGTTGGTATGAAATCCCGTGGTGTATATGAAACCCCCGGCGGCACCATCATGTACTATGCTCACCGTGAACTGGAATACCTGTGCTCCGATAAGAAAACACAGGCCTTCAACGAAGTGGCAAGCAATAAATTCACAGAACTGGTTTACAGCGGCGAATGGTACACACCTCTGCGGGAAGCACTGAGCGCATACTTCGATAAAGTAAACGAAACAGTAACAGGTACTGTAAAACTGAAACTGTATAAAGGCAATATCATCCCTGCAGGCTCCACATCTCCTTACAGCCTGTACAATGAATCCATCGCTTCCTTCACCACAGGTGAACTGTACAACCATAAGGATGCAGACGGTTTCATCAACCTGTTTGGCCTGTCCATGAAGGTTCGTGCAATGATGATGGAAAACAACAAGTAAAACCTTCTCAGGGCTCTGCCCTGAAACCCGCCAAGGGGATCATCCCCTTGGAACCCGAATCGCAAAAACTCCGTTTTTGCAAAGAGGGAATCGATATCATACATAAGACAAAAAAATACTCCTGTCATACTGTGATGGGAGTATTTCTCATTATAGCCAACCCACGAGCAGAAGTATTTCTGCTCGCAGTACCTGGGTCAAGGGGGCGGTGCCTCCTTGCAGGAGCGCGAGGACAGCGTCCTCGCAAAAAAAGAAAGGATTGAAAAAACATGGCAAAACTTTGGGGCGGACGTTTCACCCAGTCCACAGATAGCTTCACCGACCACTTCCATTCCTCCATCTCCTTCGACAGCCGTATGTATCAGGAAGATATCACAGGCAGCATGGCCCACGCCGCTATGCTGGGCAGACAGGGCATCATCCCCGCTGCCGATGCGGAGCTGATCATCAAAACTTTAAAAGAAATCCTGGCAGATATCGAAGCCGGCAAGGTGACCTTCGATGAAAAAGCCGAAGATATCCACATGAACGTGGAAACTATCCTCATCAGCCGCATCGGCGATGTGGGCAAGCGCCTGCATACCGGCCGCAGCCGCAACGACCAGGTGGCGCTGGATATCCGTATGTATACCAAAAAAGAAATCACAGAAATCAAATCTTTAGTGAAAACCCTAATGGTGACCCTGAACGATTTCGCCGCAGACCATACCGAAACTATCCTGCCCGGCTATACCCACCTGCAGCGGGCACAGCCTGTCACACTGGCTCACCATCTGCTGGCCTATGTGGAAATGTTCAAACGGGACTATGACCGCCTTTGCGATACCTATAAACGCACCGATGTGATGCCATTGGGCAGCGGCGCCCTGGCAACCACCACTTACCCTCTGGACCGCTATTCCGTAGCGGCAGAGCTGGGCTTCGCCGATATCACCATGAACAGCATGGACGGCGTTTCCGACCGGGATTTCTGCATCGAACTGGCCTCCACTCTTTCCATCCTGATGATGCACCTGAGCCGTTTCTGCGAAGAAATCATCCTTTGGAGCAGCCATGAATTCCATTTCGTGGAACTGAGCGACGCCTACTCCACCGGCTCCAGCATCATGCCCCAGAAAAAGAACCCCGATATGGCAGAGCTGATCCGCGGGAAGACTGGCCGTGTCTATGGCCACCTGATGGGGCTTCTGACCACCATGAAGGGGCTGCCTCTGGCCTACAACAAAGATATGCAGGAGGATAAGGAAGGTCTCTTCGACGCCATCGATACCGTAAAAATGTGCCTGCCCGTATTCACCAATATGATCGCCACCATGACTGTGAAAAAAGACGCTATGCTGAACGCTGCCAAGGGCGGCTTCACCAACGCCACCGATGCGGCGGACTGGCTGGTAAAACAGGGCGTGCCCTTCCGGGATGCTCATGCCATCATCGGCAAGCTGGTGCTGTATTGCATTGAACATAACACCAATCTGGACGACCTTTCTCTGGAGGAATACAAGGCGATTTCCCCCGTATTCAATGAAAGCGTATATGCAGCCATCAATGTAAACGAATGTGCCCAGGCGAGAAAGGTAGTTGGCGGCCCCGCCAAGGAGGTCACCACCGCCGCCATCGCCAACAACAAAGCATTTTTTGAAACATTATAAGACCGTGGGGCGCCGCCCCACCACCCCGCTGGGGCATGATGCCCCAGACCCTCATACGCAAAAGCATCCGCTTTTGCAGAGTATAAAAAAAGAAAGGCTTTCTCTTATGTAGAGAGAGCCTTTCTTTAATTTTCCCATCAAACGCAGTTTGATGGCTATCGGGTTCTAAGGGGATGAGCACCGCCAAGATTAAGGCGACGGCGAAGCCGTCTTCCCGCAGGGAAGATGCTTGACCAATTCCCTGCCGGGGGTCAAAGGGGCAGAGCCACCTTGCTGTTTTAATTTCTTTAAAATCTCTTCATCTGCTGGACAGAAGGCAAACTTGTCAATTTCCTTCGTGGTAATCCATTGAATATCATTATGCTCCAATTTCTGGGGCACCCCTTCCACAATACGGGCGTGGAACAGTGTCAGATGCACCGTCAGATCGGGATACACATGTTCCACCTCCATGAATACCTCCCCCACGGCGATGGTCACGCCCAATTCTTCCCGGCATTCCCGCACAAGGGCTTCTGCCTTCGTTTCCCCCGGTTCCACCTTTCCGCCCACAAATTCCCATAAAAGCCCCCTAGCCTTATGGGCAGGTCTCTGACAGGCCATAAATCTGTCTCCATCCCAAATGAGGGCTGCTACTACCTCCGTCATTCTTTTTCGCCTCCTGTTTCAAAATCATTCCTCTTTGACCGTTATTATAGACGGCTGGGGCACGAAAATCAATCGAACCATAGCTCCGGCTTCAGAATTACGCCGTCTTTTATCGTTCTGAATGCCCCTCCTCCTTCATAGGATGAAAAAAGGAAGGGAGGCGGCTGCGGTGCAAAAAAAGAACAAAGGAGCCCTGAATCTGGTGGGTCTGGTGCTTTTTCTGCTGGCAATGCCCCTTTTCTTTCGTATGGGCGGCGGTCAGTTTGCCATGGCAGAGGTCTTGCCGGGGCAAGTCCCTTCGGACAAGTTATCCTTTTCTTTTCTGCAGCAGGAAGAAAAAGAAGTCCTTTCTGCCAATGTTCTTGGCAAAGAGGATATTACATTTTCCAAAACACCGGCCATCAGCGCCGGCGGCCGCCCGCTGAACATCACAGCGGAACAGCTGGCAAAGATGCAGGACTTTTCTTATCTCAAAAGCAATTATTATATCGTCGATTCCCGCACCCCCCTCCTCCCGGAGGATATTGACCCGGAACAGGCATTAGGCCTGGACCTGACTATAGAAAAGACCAATAAAGAACCTAAAATCCTCATTTTCCACACCCATTCCCACGAAGGCTTCGCTGACAGCGATATGTCCAAGGGGCTGCAGGAAGGCATCTGGGGCGCAGGAGAAAAATTGAAAACTATTTTAGAAGAGGAATACGGCATTGGCGTCATCCATGATGACGGGCAATACGATGTAGTAAACGGGAAGGGGCAGATCACCGGGGCTTACGAACGGATGGAACCCGCCATCCGGGAAATCCTGAAAAAATATCCTTCCATTGAGGTCTGCATCGACCTGCATCGGGACGGCGTGGCTGAAGGCACGCGCCTAGTGACAGAAATCGACGGAAAACCCTGCGCCCAGGTGATGTTTTTCAACGGCCTTTGCCGCCTGAACAAAGACGGTACGCCCCAATCCATCAGCGGCTTGGAAAATCCTTATCTGAAAGAAAATCTGGCTTTCAGCCTGCAGATGAAAACTGCCGCAGACCAGAGATATCCCGGTTTTTCCCGAAAAATCTATGTCAACGCCTACCGCTTCAGTCTGCACATGCTCCCCCGCTCCACCCTCATCGAGGTGGGCGCCCAGACCAACACAAAGGAAGAAGTGTGGAATGCCATGGAACCCTTGGCGGAGATCCTTGCCAGCGTTCTGCTCTCTTGAGGATTTCACCCGCAAACTCCCTCGGAACCCTATCACGCTAACACGGAACCGGTTTCACAGAAACAAAAATGGAATAAATACCATAAATAAATCAAAGTTCTTTTGCCATATTAAAATCATGGCAAAAAGATTTATGATTTTTGGTGTGCTGGGCTGGTGCGCAGAAATCCTTTGGACGGGGCTTCATTCCCTTTTGGCGGGGGACGGCGCACTGACGGCAAAAACATATTTGTGGATGTTCCCGATTTACGGGCTGGCGGCATTGGCACAGCCGCTGTTCCTCGCCCTGCGGAAATATTGTCCCCTGTGGCAGAGGCTAGGCATGTATGTTTTCTCCATTTTTTTCGTGGAATTCATTACCGGCTGGCTGCTGCAGGCCGTGACCGGCGCCTGCCCCTGGGATTACGGGGATGGGCCTTTTTCCGTCATGGGGTTCATCCGCTTAGATTATGCGCCCCTCTGGGCGTTATTGGGGTATTTTTTTGAAGAGGTGAGTGTGTTTCTGGCAAAGGAAGGAGAGATGGGATAAAAATTTGCAGTTCCCGGTGATTTCGTGTACAATGCTATAAAAGCGTTGTCAATGAACGCAAAAATGACAGCTTGCAGACATTTTTGCGGGCATGAGACAACCTGCCCCATGAGCAGGGCACAGCCCTGCGAATGCAGTAAAAGCGTTATCAATGAACGAAAAATGGCGGCTTGCAGATATTTTTTGCGAAACAGCCAGCTTTTATGACTGATATCATTGTAAGGAGAATCACCATGGAAAAACTGAAACAGAACATCATCTTATTCGATCTGGATGGCACATTGACCGATTCCGCAGAAGGTGTGATCAATGCCTGCCAATATATGCAGAAAAAAATGAACATGCCTGTTTGGGAAACGGCTGATCTGAAATTCATCGTTGGCCCGCCTCTGATGAAAACCTTTACAGAGGATTTCGCCATGGACAAAGAAACAGCAGAAAAGGCAATGGTAGTCTACAGAGAATACTACACCACCATCGGGCTGTTTGAAAACAAGGTCTTTCCCGGCATCGAAGAAATGCTGGAAAATCTAAAGGCAAAGGGGAAACGTATGGCCGTTGCCACTTCCAAAAAGGAAGAAATGGCAGTACGTATTTTAAAACATTTTGGCATTTCCGATTATTTTGAAGTCATCGGCGGGGATCACCGTGAAATTGGCAGAGACACAAAGGCCAAAGTCATCGACCATGTGCTTTCCACCATGCGGGCAGAAAAAGAAGATGTCATTATGGTCGGGGACAGAAGGTTTGATATTGAGGGGGCCCATGCCATTGGCATTCCCTGCATCGCTGTGGAATTTGGCTACGGCGACAGAGGGGAATTTGAAAAATATGGTGCTGACTTCATCGCTGCCACAACGGAAGATGTGGCAAATCTGTTCTAAGAAGGTGAAGAAACATTGAAAAAAATGAATATCCTTGTCACCTGCGACAGCGGCTACGCCCAGCAGGCTGCATTGATGCTCTATTCCCTGCAGAAAAACCATGCTGACACATTTTTGGATATTTTCGCAGTGGGCAATTTGCAGGAAGGGGATATCGCCCTGATGGGGAAGGCTCTGGACAACAGAACAAGCCGCATCACCCGCAGGGCCTTTGACGGGGAAATTTTGAAAGATGCACCCACCACAGACCGCTATCCGGTGGAAATGTATTACCGCATCTTTGCGGCACAATATCTGCCGAAAGAAATGGAACGGGTGCTGTACTTAGACCCTGACCTGGTGGTCACAGGGGATTTGACTGGGCTGTACGAAATGGATATGGGCGATGCTTTTTTTGCTGCAGCCAGCCATGTGAAAGAAGAAACCCTTTTGGAAAAGCTGAACCAGAAGCGACTGGATATGGAGGGCATCTATATCAATTCAGGGGTAATGCTGCTGAACCTGGAAGCACTGCGAAGGGAGCAGGAGATACAGGAAGTGGTGGATTACATTGCCGCCCATGAAAAGCTCTTGATCCTGCCGGATCAGGATGTCATCAGCGGGCTGTATCATGATAAGATCTGCCCCATCGATGCCTATGTCTATAACATGACGGAGCGAATGTTTGCACTAGCTCTGCTAAAGGGCATGGGGACAGATTGGGTCTGCCGCAATACCGCCATCATCCATTATTGCGGGCGGAATAAGCCTTGGAAGCCCCTGTATAAGGGGAAGCTGGATGTGTTCTATCTGCTGAATCGGATCGAATGGGAAAAGAAAATGGAGAAATAAACGAAAGGCACTGGATTTTCCAGTGCCTTTTTATTGGACAGAGGGAAGATTGTATTTCACGGGTGTCTATATAAAATGCAATACCTGTCCTTTCATATTTTAGCGAAATTTTCGCTAGAATGCAATAGCGAGTTTTCCGCTACACTATTCTTATTTTGAGGTGATATTATGTACCGCAGGATAAGAGACTTACGAGAAGATAAAGATATGACACAAACCCAGATGGCAGAAATCCTCCATTGCAGCCAGCGCATTTACAGCAACTATGAACGGGGAGAGGTGGATATCCCCACACAAATTTTGATTCGGTTGGCGCAATTCCACAATACCAGCACCGATTATCTGCTGGGGCTGACAGATATCTCCATCCCCTATGAACGAAAAAAGACCCTTTGATGGGTCTTCTTTTCGCTTATAGGCTTATAGGAACAATTCATTTTCTTTTCTGCCTTCCAAGGCCTTTTTCAGCATGGCCCTTGCCCCTGCCAGCAGCACAGGGTTTACGCTCCTTGCCTTTTGGGGACAAACCGCCACGCAGGCCATACAGGTGATACATTTCTCCCCGTCCGTTTCCCTGGGATTATCCTTTGGAATGGCACCCACGGGGCATTTTGCCGCACAGATGCCACAGCCGCCGCAATCCTTCCCCGCCTTGGGGGTCATGGGCAGTGCGCCATATTTCTTATAGGGTCTGTTGCCGGGGAAGGTGATGGGTCCCCCCTGCTCTGCCTTTTCTTTCAGCTTCCGAGACCAGCCTTTCAGCTGTTCCTCATCGGCTGCGTCAGGGCGCCCTGCCGCAAATTCTCGCATAATGGAATGTTCCGCCACCACCGCCGCTCCCGCTACAGGCAGGAAACCACAGGCTTTCAGGATATCCTCCAGCTCTGCCAGGGTATCCTCATAGGCACGATTACCATAAACCGCCACAAGGATAGCTTTCGCGCCGCCGCCCTGCATCCGGCTCAGCCGCTCCGCAGCAATGGCCGGCACACGGCCGCCAAAAGTAGGCACTGCCATCAGGCAGATATCCTCTCCGTTAAAGGTATATTGAGAGAAATCTTCTTCCCGTCTGCAAAGGTCGATTTCCGTTTTTTCGTTCCATGCTGCGGAAAGAAAGTCTGCGGCTTTTTTCGTTCCCCCTGTGGGGCTGAATGTGATTTCGTAAAACATGCCGATTCCCCCTTTAAAACAGCAGATTCAGTTCCGTCTTTGCCTTTTCGATATCCTGCAAAATGGTTTTCTGCTTTTCATCAAAGAGCAGCTCTTCATTATAACGATAATACTTTTCCGAGCCATTTTCGCTGATGAATTTGACACTGTAGAAATTGGTGGTCAGCTCTGTGATAAAGATGACCATTTCCTGCCCTGTGCCGAAGGTTTCTTCCAGGAAGGCAAAGGCATTCTCCAATGCTGCGGAGGCTGTATCGATCGTTTCTTCTCTCTTTTCCGCTTCTGCGGCGAATAATTCCTTCACAAGGGCAAAGGCATCCTCTTTTTCCCGACAGCCCGCCTTTTTCCCTTCCGCCAGGAAGAACTGCAGCCGTTCCAGTTCCCGCATACGGGCCCGTTCCGCTGTTTTTTCCAGCAGGCCAGCCTTCCGTTCTCTTGTAAAAGCTACTTCCCTTTCTTCCAGCAAGCCTGTAAAAAGATTTTCCCAAGGGGTTTCTTTGCAGTAAGGACTGTTGAAGCGTTCCTTCAATTCCAGCAATGCGCCGTGAAGCCCTGTTACCATCAGATCTGCTTCATAGGCCTTCTGGAAGCCTTCCGACAGCTTGCTCAGCAGCAGCCCCATGACGCTCAGGCGTTCATCGAAGGGCGCTTCCTGCAGCTTCGCCACAGCCTGTTTCGTATATTCGCCCCGCAGGATATCATCCACACGATAATCGGAGCGATATTTGCGGTACAAATCAAGGTAGTTGGCAAAATCCTTGGCGATTTTCCGATGCTGTAAATACTGATACACCAGCCCTTCATCCACAGGCAGATTCATATCTTCATAGACCTTCAGGATGGTAGATAAATCCTCCCAGCCACGGGCCGTCACAAAGCGTTTGCCGTCCACAGTGGTTTCCATGGCATAAAAATGGTTCTTTCTGATTTCCAGATAGGAAATGATGGCACCGTGGATGCCCTGTTTATAGGCGTATTCCTTCCAAACGCTGAAATCGGGCTCAACATCGATCTTTTTCACACGGTCCAGGGTTACTACGTCGAATTCCCGTACGCTCTTGTTATATTCGGGAGGGTTGCCCGCTGCGGCGATCAGCCAGCCATCGGGCACCTTATGGGCGCCAAAGGTCTTGCACTGCAAAAATTGCAGCATGGCAGGGGCCAGTGTTTCGGAGGCGCAGTTGATTTCATCGATGAACAAAATGCCCTCTTTCAGCCCGGTTTCTTCCATTTTATCGTAGACAGAAGCGATGATTTCGCTCATGGTGTATTCTGTTACGGCGTATTCCCTGCCGCCATAATTTTTATGGCTGATGAAGGGCAGACCGATGGCGGATTGTCTGGTGTGGTGGGTGATGCTATAGGAAACCAAAGCAACGCCGCATTCCCGTGCCACCTGCTCCATCACGGCGGTCTTACCGATGCCCGGCGCGCCCATCAGCAGGATGGGACGCTGGCGCACGGCGGGGATGCGGTATTCCCCGAACTCGTCCTTTGCCAGGTATGCCTGAATGGAGTTTTTTATCTCATTTTTCGCTCTCTTAATATCCATAATTACACTCCTTTTTTCTTGGGACGCTGTCCCAAACCCTGCTAAGGGGAATCATTCCCTTTAGCACCCTGATACGAAAATCAAATTTCTTTGAAATTTGATTTTCAAATGGGGGTCTGGGGTATCATACCCCAGCGGGGTGGTGGGGTGGAACCCCACGGTCTTTTATCTCTAAGTCGTCTTTTCCTAAAATCAGTTTCATCGCCCAGGGCGGCACATTCACATCCGTGTAGTCCTCGTGATAGAACACAAAGGCCGCATCATAGGCCGGGCGGCGTTTGGGGAACATCCCATACCCATCGGTAAAATAAATGAGCCCCTTCAAGTTCTGGAAGGCCTTTTCCTCAATCAGCCTATCCACATATTGGAACACCGGACGGAAATCTGTTCCGCCGCTGCCCCGCAGCTCAAAATCTTCCATAAAAGCCGCCAATTCCTCGGCAGAGGTGATCTTCTTATCCAGCTGCACCGCCGCATCGCATTGTATGATGTGGATATTCACCTTATGGAAAAAGCTTTCGCTGCTGGAAAGGATGGCATAGGTCTCCTCCAAAAATCGTTTCACCGTCTCCCCTTCGCAGGATTCGGAGGTATCAATGGCAATGACCAATTCCTCTACCTTCTTCACTTCTTTATATTCCAAAGCCTCGATCAGGGGCAGGTTGCCGTAGAGATTCAGCCCATAGGTATAAAAAATAAAATCGAAGGCATCATCATCCATCCGCATATCCTCTTTTAATGTGACAAATTTCTGCAAGAACTGCCGATAATCGTAGCGTTCTCTGTTTTCCACTTTCAAATATTGCAGCAGCTCGCCGGCTTCCTCCCCCATATCCTTGGAGAAGGTCTCCAGATTGGTCTCGGTCTTTTCGCCGATCTCCGTCCATTTTTCCTCCAACTGCTGCTGTTTTTCGTTCTGTTCTTCCTCCTGCTGCTGGTCATCATTCTGGTTATCATTTTGGTTATCCTGATTCTGGTCATCCTCTTTTTTGTGCTCCCAGAAAACATGGTCATCCACCCAATATTCCAGCTGCAATTTGCCGAATTCCTGTATAGATAAGTTTTTCTCTTTCAAAACGCGATAGATGCCCTCGGCGGAAAGGACCTTCAATTCCCGTCGGAGCATATCATAGGTTTCATTTCTCTGATCAGAAACCACCAGATGCACCGCCTTGCTGGGCAGGGAATCGATGATGGATTCCACGGCGATATCGCAGGCCAGGTGCCAAAGCTCCTCATCCCGTTCGTTCAGGTGGAAGGGATGGCGGAACAAGCAATGGAGCACCATATGCAGATAGGCACGGTTGACCAATACACGGTCGCTCAGATATCTTTGCACCAGATAGCGGGGGTTAAACAAAATCTTTTCGCCATCGGTGCCCACATACAGGGAGGACAGATTCATTTCGTATTTCAAGCCGCTCAATGCCAGATCCAGAAAACGCATGGAAAGATACAGCTCGTTCCTCGATGCACTCAGAATATTCGTACCAATCTGTATCAATTTTTGATGTGTCTCGTTCATGCCAACTCACCTCCTTTTTTCTAAGACCGTGGGGCACCGCCCCACTTCCCCGCTGGGGTATGATACCCCAGACCCCCATTTGAAAATCAAATTTCAAAGAAATTTGATTTTCGTATAAAGTTTAGGTCAAGCCTTTTCAAAGGCTTGCAGGGGTATTGGGGACAGCGTCCCCAAGGTATTTAAAGCTCGAATGTTTTCTTTTTCTTTACCCCGCCAAAATTTTTGTGCTGATAATCCATTAGAAAGCTGAGCACCGCCGTCTGCCCCTTGCCCTGGGCAAGGTCGATGAGAGCAGGCAGATTTTCCGCTGTCAGCAGCCCCCAATCGGCAAAAAGCTTAATTTTCTCCCCTTCTTTTCGGTTCATAAAATATTCCGCCGCCCAAAGAAAATGATCCCGGATATATTCCAAATATACCTGCCGATGTTTCTCCTGCAAACGATAGGGATATTCCAGCCGTGCCATGGCCAAAAGCAGCACCGTATCCGCCGCATCTTCCCTGCGGGTCAGGTAGAAAATCTCATCATATCTGCGGAAATCAATATCAGAATTGCCGATACACTGGCGGAAGATATGCCCTGTACCATAATTCACTTGATGGAACAAGCGGGCAGGGGTATCCTCAATATATTCATATTGGAAATCGGGAATGACCAGCTTGGCCCGCTTCGTCTCGCCGCCCTCGATAGGAAAATCAATAGTCAGGTGCAGTTCATGGTTTAGCCCGGAAGTCAGGTCGGAAATATGTCGGCATCGCCCGAAGGAAAGATAGGTCAGGCTGTCACAATTC
Source organism: Anaerotignum sp. (assembly GCF_051877975.1). Taxonomy (GTDB): domain Bacteria; phylum Bacillota; class Clostridia; order Lachnospirales; family Anaerotignaceae; genus Anaerotignum_A. The sequence continues at coordinate 6,336 of NZ_JBJEJK010000039.1, read as the reverse complement.
AAAAACAGCCCCGTATTCAGGTCTGTAGTCGCCAAAGGAATATTGATCTCCTCCATTTTCCGGCAGTTATAGAAAGCGTATTTTCCAATGCGCTGCACCTCCTCGGGCAAACGCAGCCGTTTCAGGCTGCCGCAGCCATAAAAGGCATAATCCCCGATGGACAGCAGCCCCGCTGGCAAGGTCACCTGTTCCAGCGAACCGCATCCATCAAACATCCTTTGGGAAATGGCCGTCAGGCTTGCAGGCAGATGAATCCGTTCCAAAGCGGAACAGCCAGAAAAGGCATAGTCCCCAATGGTTTCGATGGCATCGGGCAAAAATACCCGCCGCAAGGCCTGCCCCTCCGCCGCGGGCTCTTCTCCTTTTTCCACAAAGGAAAACTCTGCCGCCAATTCATCAGCAGGCTCTGCCAAAGGGGCCTCTTCCTTTACGGCAAAGGCTTTTTCCCCAATGGCAACGACAGGTACACCGTCGATGCTTTCAGGGATGCGTATCTCTGCCGCCCTTCCCAGCACCTTAGTGATGACTGCGCCCTTTTCTTCCAATTTATATTCGATCTGTATGGACAATTTCATTTTCATGTTCCTCTTTTCCGCTCACACTAACTTTTATTATATTCCCGCCGGCATAGGCTGTCAAAATGTTTCGCAGGAAAAAAGGAAAAGCCCTCTAAACTAAGAGGGCTTTGGGTTTGTTTATGTAATTGAGTTGATTTTTTGCCGAGAATTATTCACCCAGTGCTTCTTTCAGAACTGCGCCCATTCTCTTGATCCCTTCCACGATTCTATCTTCTGTCGCGTTGGAATAGTTCAGACGGAAGTGGTTTTCTTTACCGCCGTTGGGGAAGAAGCTGCCGCCGGGAACGAATGCAACATTCTGTTCCAGACATTTGGGAGCGATATCCTTTGCGTTTACGCCTTCGGGCAGAATCACCCATGTGAACAGACCGCCTTCGGGATGTGTCCATTTGCAGCTCTTGGGGAAACATTCTTCCATTGTTTTCAGCATCAGGTCTCTTCTCTGATGGTATACTTCTCTGATCTTTGCAACGTGTGCATCCAGATCATACATATCCAAGAATTTGTTTGCAACCAGCTGGTCCAAAGAAGAACACTGCAGGTCAGCGCCCTGTTTTACAAAGTTGTATTTTGCCAGAACCTTTTCGTTTGCGCAAACCCAGCCGATACGCAGGCCAGGTGCCAGAATCTTGGACATAGTGCCCAGGAAGATTACCAGATCCTTTGTATCCATGGATTTCAGGGAAGGCAAATATTCCCCTTCGAAACGCAGTTCGCCGTAAGGGTTATCTTCGATAACGGGGATTTCATATTTATTTACCAGTTCCATGAATTTTACTCTTCTTTCCATGGTCCATGTTTTACCGGAGGGATTCTGGAAATCGGGGATAACATAAATCATTTTCACGTTATCTGTTGTAGCCAGAATCTTTTCCAGTTCTTCGGGAATCATACCGAAATCATCTGTAGGAACTTCCTTGAAAGTGGGTTCGCAGGCTTTAAATGCGTTTACAGCACCCAGGTAGGAAGGGCTTTCCATCAGAACAACATCGCCGGGGTTCAGGAATACACGAGCGGAGAAATCCAGCCCCTGCTGGGAACCGCTTGTCAGCAGAACATGATCGATGTCTGTTTTGATCTGCAGTTTGTCTTCCATTCTTTTTACGATCTTTTCACGCAGGGGTACCAGGCCTTCTGTAGGGCAGTACTGCAGAGCGCTTCTGCCGGCTTCATCCATAACCTGGATACAAGCTTCTTTTACACCTTCTACAGGGAACAATTCAGGAGCGGGCATCCCGCCAGCGAAAGAAATTACTTCAGGTTTTGCTGTCAGAGCCATCAGTTCTCTGATTTCAGAGCCTTTCAGCAGGTCCATTCTGCTAGAAAATTTATAATTTTCCATTCCATCTTCCTCCTTATAAATATAGAATACATACAGCACGCCAGTGTCAGACAACTTCGGAGATTTTTCATATATTTCAGAAAAAATATTGAAAATCACCTCTTATATTGTTATTAAAACACAAAAAATACACAAAGTCAATTCCTTTTCGCGATTGTACGAAAACAAAAACAACTAAAAATCAGAAAATAAATTAATTTTTTTTCATCAAATCGATGGTATTTTTTCATATATCAAGGTATACTCCGCCTCCGCCTTGTCACACATTTGTATTTTTTTAAGTACAATCTGTCCAAAAAGTTTTCAGAATTAAAATCTTTTTTGTGCTTGATTTTAATATTTTTTTAACAATCTTTTTGAAGATAAATGTTGTATCCCATCTTTTCAGACATCATACATTTTTGTGTTGCTTTCCTTTTCAATAACTTTACATTTTTATCATCTTTTCATAACATTTTGCCGCAGTTTATGTTATAATGATAGAAACTGGGTTTTTGTGCCCATATTGAAAATATGCTGAATGTTTCTATCATAGCATAGTATGGTATGAAAATAAAGTTTAGACAGGATTATTTTTTCTGAAAACAGACAGGGTGTGAACAATGGAAGTCTTTAAAAGCATTTTCGACAACCTGGGGATCACAGAATTTGCAAGGCCTTCTCTTGGCATTACCGATATTCTGGATATCCTCATCGTTGCGTATATCATTTATAAAATCATATTCTGGATCAAAGAAACCCGCGCATGGGTACTGTTTAAGGGGATTCTGGTAATCTTCGCTCTGGCGGCGGTGGCCACCCTGCTGAAGCTGAACACCATTCTCTGGATCCTTTCCAACACCATTTCCGTAGGTATTATCGCCGTCATCGTCGTATTCCAGCCGGAACTGCGAAAGGCCCTGGAACAGTTGGGCAAAGGAAAATTCTTCTCCTATTTCACCCGGAGCGCCGATGAAACCGATGATAAAGCCACTCAGCGTACCGTTGACGAAATTGTTAAGGCCGCAGATAAGATGGGCTCTGTCAAAACAGGCGCCCTCATCCTGATCGAGCAGGAAGTCCCTTTGGGGGATCTGGAACGCACCGGCATCCCCATCGATGCTATCGTTTCCAGCCAGCTGCTCATCAATATTTTTGAACATAATACACCGCTGCATGATGGCGCTGTGATCGTGCGCCGCAACCGTGTGGCTGCTGCTACCTGCTTCCTCCCCCTGACCGACAGCAACGAAATCAGCATGGAACTGGGTACCCGCCACAGAGCCGCCATTGGCGCCAGCGAGGTTTCCGATGCCTATGTGATCGTCGTTTCCGAAGAAACCGGGGCCATTTCCCTGGCAAGGGGCGGCGTGCTGTACCGGAATCTGACCCCGGAACAGCTCCGCAGTATGATTTCCCAATCTCAGAAGAACAGCGGAAAAAAAACACTGGCTACGATTTGGAAAGGACGGCAGGATAAAGAATGAAAAGATTTCAGGAATTACTGATGAAAGATATCGGCTGGAAGCTTCTTTCCGTTGCCATTGCCGCCATCATGTGGTTCATGGTCATCAATATTACCCAGCCGGTAGATACCCGCAGCTACAGCAGGCCCCTGATGCTGGAAAATCTGGAGGCGCTGACCTCCCGGGGGCTGACCATCGGCAATGCAGAAGAATTGAAAAATACGAAAATCACTGTAAAAGTAAAAGCCCAGCGGACCACTTTGGACAGACTGAGCCAAAACCCGGACTGGATCACAGCTTCTGTCGATCTGGCTGAGTTGGCCTATGCTGTCAACGGGGATACTGTGGCGCTGGCGGTAGATATCACCGTGCAAGGCGGCAGCAGTTATGATATCAACAGCAAATCCCCCGCAGTGGTGGAAGCAAAGGTAGAAACGCTTTCCTCCAGGGAAATGCCCGTAAAAGTAGAAATGACCGGCGAACTGGAAACCGGCACCTATCTTTCTGAGCCCACTCTCAGCAATGAAACTGTCATTGTTTCGGGTCCCGCTTCTTTGGTGAACCGCGTGGTCATCGTCAAGGCGGAGATCGATGCGGCAGCACTGAAGGAAACCTCTCAAGTGCAGGCAAAACTCATCTGTTACGACGCAAAGGGCAATGTGGTAAAGGGTGTTTCCACAAATATACCGGAAATTACCGTTTCCTATGCTCTCCATGATATCAAACAGGTGCCCATCCAGATCGATATCACCGGTACCCCCGGCAATGGATATCAGGTAGGTGAGATCACCTGTACCCCGAAATATGCAGAAGTGACCGGTTCTGCGGAAGATTTGGAAAAACTGCTTTATCTGCAGCTGGGCAGCATCGATATTTCCGGCCGCACCTCTTCCGCAACGAGAGTATTCTCTTTGACAGACTATCTGCCGGAAGGCATCTCTTTAAAGGAAGGCAGTGCCAATAACGTGCAGGTTGTTGTTACCATCGAAGCCCAGCACGGCAAGCAATTCACACTGGATGCATCCAACCTCACCCTCATCGGGGAGGAAGACGGAAAAACATATACCCTCGGTACAGCCCATGTCACCGTTTCCGGCGACAGCAGCACGCTGAATGCCCTCCATGCGGAAGATCTGGACGGCACCGTTCATGTCAGCGGGCTGACCGAAGGCACCCACCGGACACTGATCCATCTGGATCTGCCGAACGGACTGAATGCAGGCCCTGTTTATATTGATGTCACAGTTACCGGCGACACAGATCTGCCGGAAAATGAATACTAATTTTGGAGGAACATAAAATGGCAAGATTATTTGGTACAGATGGCGTTCGAGGCGTTGCCAATACGGAATTGACAGGCGATTTAGCCTTCCGTTTGGGCAGAGCCGGCGCATACGTGCTGACAAAAGAAACGAAACACTCCCCTCGCATTTTAGTGGCAATGGATACCCGCATCAGCGGCGATATGCTAGAAAGCGCATTGGTAGCAGGCATCTGCTCCGTAGGCGCCCATGCAGTGGTAGCCGGAGTCATCCCCACTCCCGCTGTGGCTTATCTGGTAAGGAAATACAGACTGGATGCCGGGGTCATGATCTCCGCATCCCATAACCCTGTGGAATACAACGGCATCAAATTCTTCAATAACCAGGGCTACAAACTGAGTGATGAACTGGAGGATGAAATTGAAAATATCATCATGAGCCGCCCCGAAATTGTCCCCAGCCCTACCGGTATGGGCCTTGGTACAAAAGGCTATGCAGAAGAAGCGTTGGACGACTATATCGCTTTCCTGACAAAGACAACAGCAGAAAAATTTGACGGCATCAAGGTGGCTCTGGATTGTGCCAATGGTGCATCCTATAAAGCAGCGCCCATCGCTATGCTGGATCTGGGCGCAAGCCTTTGTATCATCCACAATGAACCCGATGGCACAAACATCAACGATAAATGCGGCTCCACCCACATGGAAGATCTGAAAGCTCTGGTAGTGGAAAACGGCGCAGATATCGGCTTTGCCTTTGATGGTGATGCCGACCGTTGCCTGGCGGTGGATGAAAACGGTGAACTGATCGATGGGGATAAAATCCTGGCCATCTGCGGTCTGGATATGAAGCGGAGAAATGCACTGGCGAAGGATACCATTGTTGGCACAGTCATGTCCAACTTGGGGCTGACCATGATGGGCAGAGAACATAACATCAACATCCTGCAAACCTCCGTTGGTGACAGATATGTATTGGAACGTATGCTGGCAGATGGCTACAATATTGGCGGCGAACAAAGCGGTCATGTCATCTTCTTGGATCACAACACCACAGGGGATGGTATCCTGACAGCGATCCAGCTGCTTTCCGTGCTGAAACGCAGCGGCAAAAAAGCATCCGAGCTGGCTTCTATCATGCAGACCATGCCGCAGGTGCTGGTCAATGCCCGGGTAAATAACGCAAAAAAGAACAAATATATGGAAGATGATGTGGTGAAAAAAGCCATCGAAGAATTGGAAGCAGTATTCTCTCAGGATGGCCGGGTGCTGATCCGCACTTCCGGCACAGAACCACTGGTACGTGTCATGATCGAAGGAACCGATATCGAAAAGATGGATAAAGAAGCCAGAAAACTGGCATCCTTGATCGAAGAAAGATTGCAATAAGAAAAGATTACAAATATAATAATATAAATAAAGCGGAGGCATATAAAAATCTGCCTGCCGCTGTCATTTTGAAACAGCGGAACAAGCACCTTCCTTGGTTCCTTGCTCTGCTGTCACTCCGTCTCCGTAGCTCAGTAGGATAGAGCGACCGCCTCCTAAGGTTGCGTTACAACGGTCACCTTGGAAAAACTTCATATAGGATTCAAGTTCGAGTTTCTTCGGGCTTAGTCATAAAACCAGCCATGTCTCAGTAGCTCAGTTGGATAGAGCACACGCCTCCTAAGCGTGGGGTCGGAGGTTCAAATCCTCTCTGGGACGCCA
>NZ_JBJEJK010000038.1:0-56190 GCF_051877975.1 Anaerotignum sp. | reverse complement strand
GCACAGGTCAAGATGGTAGCGGATGTTTACTCCCATATCATCGACGATGACCGCAGACTGAACGCTGAAAGAATGGAAGCTGCGTTCTACTCAGGCAGACAGGCAACGCCTGAGTCGGTTCAACCAGCCGCAACGGAAAGCTCCGCTGATGATAAAGAACTTCTTCTGAAGCTTCTGCAAAATCCGGAAATGGCAGCACTCCTGAAGTCGCTGGCAAAAACATTATAGTAACTGCAAGGGCAGATCCTTTTACATAGCTACAATAGCTGTAAAAGGGTCTGCCCTTATTTTTTTGTTATGGAGGTCAACGAGTATGGATAGAATCTTTATGGACGAGTATTACGAGCATCTGAGAGCTGACAATATCGAGGCATTTTCCAAGGAAAGGAACGACGAATATGTTGGCAGAGCTGAGGAATACAAAGCAGCAAAGTCGGCATTGCTTGAAGGATTGGGACTTGAGCATTTGTTTGACCATAGCCATGAACTGACTCCGAAAGAGAAAGAAATATGGATGCTGTTCGATAGGGTTGATGTAGCAGAGCTTCTGGCAAGGGATGCTTTTGCCAAGGGTGCTTATATGCTCGGCGCTGAGGATAGAGAGATTATGCTGAAATAAAAAAAGACCTGCTTCGGCGGGTCTAAATTACATAGAATCATTGAGTCTGAAAAAACCTTTGAAATTCTTAATAATGCTGGTTGAAAAATCTATTTTGAAATGATATATTAAACAGACTAAGATGGTGTCTAAAGACATCAGCGCCTCCGCACGAGAATGAATAGGATTTCCTATCATTTCGTATCACGAGAAGTTACATAGAGGAATTTGCTTGCACTTGCAACGTCCACCGAAAATCGAAAGCCTTGCTAATTTCGAGCCAATTGGACGGTGTAAAATCCCTATGAAAATGCTTATGAAGCGTAATACCAGATAGGATTTGAAACAGTGAAAAACCTTGTATTTCCAAGGATTTTCTTGCACTGTGTTGCACTTGGTTTCATCGTATCGGGTCTACTCCTAAGCGGTAGGCCGTGGGTTCGAATCCCGTCGGGGACATAAAAATCATACAAAAAGGAGGCATATATGCCTCCTTTTTGTATGTCTTATTTGATTTTTTTGTAAACATCAAAAGAAAATTGGATACCATTTTCCTCTTGTATTTTTCCCTTTTCCGCCAATTGCCAATCGGGGTTTTTATCCAGATCAGGAAATACCGTATCCGCAGGATAGGTATGATAAATTTTCGTGACATACGCCTTTTCGCACTGAGGCAAAAGCTGTGCATAAATACTGCCGCCACCGGCAACAAAAACCTGTTTTCCTGCGTAAGGTTCCAGCACCTTCGGCAGGTCTGCCAAATCGTGGCACAGCACAACGCCCTCGGCTTCATAAGCCCGATTGGTGGTCAGCACGATATTCACCCGATTGGGCAAAGGTTTGTGATTGGGGAAGGATTCCAGGGTCTTTCTGCCCATGACCAGTACATTCCCCGTAGTCTTGCTGCGAAAATACTTCATATCCGCCGAAATGCGCTGCAGCAGGTCTCCATCCTTGCCGATGCCCCATTTTTCATCCACTGCTACGATGATATCCATAAAATTTTCCTCCTATCCATACCGTTGGCAGGTTTGCTCTGCAAATCTGCTCATGACAAGCTGGCCATAAGCCGCAGCTTATCAGATGGCTACAGGCACTTTGCCCAAAGATTTATGATACTGATACTCCTCTACGATAAAATCATCCACAGTGAAATCATAGAAATCCTTCACTTCCGGATTCAGTCTCACCTTCGGCGCAGGCAGGGGTTCTCTTTCCAGCATCTGTTTCACCATATCGATATGTCTGTCATAAATATGCATATCAGAAATCACATGCACAAATTCTCCCGGCTCCAAACCGCTTACTTGGGCGAACATCATCAGCAGGGCAGAATACTGCACCACGTTCCAGTTATTTGCTGTCAGCGTATCCTGAGAACGCTGATTGAGGATGCCATTTAGTTTATTTCCTGTCACATTAAAAGTCATGCTGTAAGCACAAGGTTCCAACCCCATTTCCATCAGGTCTGCAAAGTTATAGATATTGGTCATGATCCGTCTGGAAGCAGGGGTATTTTTCAGCTGCCACAGCACGTTATCCACCTGGTCCATTTCCCCATGCTTAAATTTATACTTCACCCCCAGCTGATAACCATAGGCCTTGCCGATAGAGCCTGTTTCATCGGCCCAGGCATCCCAAATCTTACTGTTCAGGTCATTTACATTATTGGACTTTTTCTGCCAGATCCATAAAATCTCATCAATGGCGGCCTTCCAGTTGGTGTAACGCAGGGTCATCAAAGGAAATTCCTCCTGCAGGTTATAGCGATTCACCACACCAAAAGTCTTGATAGTATATGCAGGGGTACCATCTTCCCAAACGGGGCGTACCTTTTCATTTTCCGTAGAAAACCCACTCTCCAAGATCTGCTTGCAATTTGCTTTGAATATTTCATCCGCTCTGCTCAAATCCATTCCTCCTTCATCTCTGTATTCCCCTGACTTTTCCGAAAAATTCAGTAATTTGTCAATAATATATTTATTATACTCAAAATTCCCCTTTTTTGCTATCCCCATATTCATACAGGAAGATTGTATTCCCATGGAACCCTCTCCTTATCGGGCTGTTTTTGCTGTTCTTTTTTCGATACATGGGCCAAAATGCCAGTTTTCAGCCCCAAAAAGAGTTGTCCCCTTGTTGCGCCCTCCTTGATTTTATGGTATATTTTGGATAATGGCAAAAGCATCTGTTTTCCTCTTGCGGACACTCGCAATGAATACATAGCCACAAGGAAAAAGACACTTTTCCGGATGGATGCTTTCCGGAAATTCATTTATGGGAGGTTGTAAATTATGAAAAAATTTATTGCTCTGGCTCTGGCCTCTGTCATGACACTGTCCCTGGCAGCCTGCGGCGGCTCTGAAGCGCCCGCCAGCGATGTTGCCGGCACAGCCATCAGCGGCGACACCATCAAAATCGGCGTTTTCGAACCTACCACAGGTGAAAATGGCGGCGGCGGTATGCAGGAAGTTTTGGGGATCCGTTATGCCAACTCCATTGCCCCTACCGTTGATATCAACGGCACAACCTATAACATCGAACTGGTAGAAGTGGATAACCAGTCCGACAAAACAGCTGCTGTTACCGCAGCTCAGTCCCTGATTTCTTCCGGCGTTGTCGGCGTTCTGGGCTCCTATGGTTCCGGCGTTTCCATCGCAGCAGGCCAGACCTTCGCAGAAGCAGGCGTTCCCGCCATTGGCTGCTCCTGCACGAACCCTCAGGTAACCGCAGGCAACGATTTCTATTTCAGAACATGCTTCCTGGATCCTTTCCAGGGTACTGTAATGGCTTCCTATGCAGCTGTGGATCAGGGCTACCAAACAGCAGCCATCATCAGCCAGAACGGTGATGACTATTCCACAGGCTTGGCAGCATATTTCAAACAGGCCTTTGAATCCCTGGGCGGCACCATCGTTGCAGATGAAACCTATCAGACAAATGAATCCGATTTCAATGCCATCCTGACAACTGTAAAACAGTCCAATGCTGAAGTTGTATTCATCCCCTGCTCCATCGCAACAGCAACACTGATCCTGCCTCAGGCTCAGGCAAACGGCGTAACGGCGCAGATCATTGCCAGCGATACATGGGAAAATGAATCCATCGTTATGGCTGCGGGCGATGCGGCAGAAGGCGTTGTATTCTCCACATTCTTCGATGAAAACGATGAATCCACCCCTCTGGCAAAGGATTTCGTTAACGGCTTCAAGGCATATTTGAACGAAGACGCACAGCGCATCACACTGAACGGCGGCACAGACGGTGTTGCAGCAGTATCCGCTCTGGGCTATGATGCTTACATGGCAATGTATAACGCTCTGGCAGCTCTGGACGGCACAGAAGGCGACCTGACCAGCGTAAATGTTCGCGATGCTCTGGTAACTGTAAACTTTGACGGCGTAACAGGCAACATCACCTTCGATGAAAACGGCGACGCCAACAAAGACGCTGCTTACCTGAAAAAGGTAGAAGGCGGCAAATTCGTATTCGTAAAGAAACAGCTGGACGAAACAAAATAAGTTTTTTTCTCAGGGGATATCCCCACAACGTACAAAAAAAATTTTTGCGGCGGGATAGCAAATTCCGCCGCTTTTTCATTCACAGGCTTTCCAAAAGGAAAAGAAGAACCGTATGGTTTCGGATGGTTTATGGAGATTGCACCGCAGTCTTTATAAACCTTCCGAAATCGGCGTATCATCAATTTTTTACAATGTCAGGAGGTATCTTATGACAGCAACAGCATTCTTGCAATACTGCCTGACGGGCATTTCCATCGGCGGCATCTATGCCCTCATCGCCATTGGTTATACCATGGTTTACGGCATCCTGCGCCTGATCAACTTTGCCCACGGCGACATCTTCATGATGGCGGCCTATTTTATGATCTTCGCCATGGTAGACTTTGCTCTGCCCTGGTATCTGGCCATCATCATCGTTTTGGCTGCGACCATCATCCTTGGCGTAGTCATTGAAAAAGCAGCTTATAAACCTTTAAGAAGCGCGCCTCGTATGTCCATTATGATTTCTGCCATCGGCGTTTCCTACCTGCTGCAGAATCTGGCTACATACCTGTTCTCCGCCCTTCCCAAAGGCTATCCTTCCATCGGATTTCTGACCAAAACCATCACACTGGGCAGCATTTCCACTTCCGTGGTAACCTTCATCACCCCTATCCTGACACTGGTATTCGTATTCGGGCTGCTGCAGCTCATCAACCATACAAAAATCGGTATGGCCATGCGGGCAGTTTCCAAGGATTTCGAAACTTCTCAGCTGATGGGCATCAAAATCAACCGTGTCATCAGCTTTACCTTTGTCATCGGCTGTTTCCTGGCAGGGGTAGGCTCTATCCTGTATTTCACACCCCGCCCCTCTGTCTACCCTCTGGTAGGCTCTCTGCCCGGGCTGAAATGCTTCATCGCCGCAGTATTCGGCGGTATCGGTTCTATCCCCGGCGCCATGCTGGGCGGCTTTGTCATTGGCCTTTCCGAAACCTTTATCAAGGCGGCGGGCTATTCCGAATTCAGTGATGTATTCACATTCATCCTGCTGATCGTTGTGCTGCTGTTCAAGCCTACGGGTCTGTTCGGCGAAAAGATCACAGAAAAAGTGTAAGGGCAGGTGAGCGATATGACAGAACAGAAAAAACAGAAACTATCAATTCTCTTTTCCGTAATCGCCATTGTTGTTTTGGCAGCCGCTCTGGTGGGTGTCAATACATTCACCTCCCCTTCCTATATGCTGCGCACCGTGCTGCAGCTGGGTTCCATCTATGCCCTTGTGGCCATCTCCATGAACCTTCTGAATGGCTTCACCGGGCTGTTCTCCCTGGGGCAGGCAGGTTTTATGGCCTTGGGTGCCTATACCTTCGCCATCTTCACCATTCCTGTGAACCAGCGGGCAGGGGTTTATTATCTTTACGGCGTAGCGGATTGGCTTTCCCATCTCCAGCTGCCCATCGTTGCAGCCCTTATCCTTGCGGGTATCGTCTGCGCCATCATGGCGGCCCTCATCGGTGCCCCCGTGCTGCGGCTGAAAAGTGACTATTTCGCCATTGCCACCCTAGGCTTTGCGGAAATCGTCCGTATCATCGTGGGCAGCTCCCCCATGAACCGCATCACCAACGGGTCGCTGGGGCTGAAACTGATCCCCAAATTCCCTAATTTCTATTTTCCCTTTGTGGTTGTCGGCATCTGTATCTTCATCATTTGGCTGCTCATCAATTCTTCCTATGGCAGAGCCTTCAAAGCCATCCGGGAAGATGAGATCGCCGCAGAAGCCATGGGGATCAATCTGGCAAAGCATAAACAGATGTCCTTTATCATCAGCTCTTTCTTTGCCGGTATTGGCGGCGCGCTGATGGCCATGTATATGGGTGCCATCACATCCACCACATTCAACATCACGCTGACATACAATATCCTGCTGATCGTTGTCATCGGCGGCATGGGTTCCCTGACAGGCAGCGTCATTTCCTCTTTTCTGGTCATTGCCGCAAGGGAATGGTGGCTCCGCTTTCTGGATCAGCCCCTCTTTATCGCCGGGGTACAGATCCCCCTGTTCAAAACAGGCTTCCGTATGGTAGTATTCTCTATCATACTGATGATCGTGGTCCTGTTCTTCCGCAAGGGCATCATGGGCACCAGGGAATTCAGCTGGAATTTCATTCTGAAACGAATGGGCAAAAAAGAAACTGCAGGAGGTGACAGCAATGAATAAAACACCCGTACTTTCCGTAAAGGACGTAACCATGCAGTTTGGCGGTGTCGTTGCTGTCAACAACCTTTCTCTGGAGGTCTATGAAGGGGAGATCGTTTCCCTCATCGGCCCCAACGGCGCCGGCAAAACCACTGCCTTTAACGTCATCACCGGGGTATATGCCCCCACCAACGGCGCGGTGGATTTCCACGGCAAGGCCATCATTTCCAACTTCCCCAAGGGCAAAATGGCGAAGCTCTATGCCGGGGAAAACAGAGGAAAATATACCAAAACCCTGGAACCCACTCCTGATAAGATCACAAAGTTGGGCATTGCCCGCACCTTCCAGAATATCCGCCTGTTCAAGGAACTGACGGTTTTGGAAAACGTGCTGATCGCCAAGCACATGCGGATGAAAGGCAATATCTTTGCCGATACCTTCCGCCTGAACCACAAGGAAGAACGGCAGATGAAGGAGGATTCTCTGGAACTGCTGCGTATTCTGGACTTATATGATGTGAAGGACGAAATCGCCTCCGCTCTGCCCTATGGGAAACAAAGGCACCTGGAAATTGCCCGGGCATTGGCGACAGAGCCCTCTCTGCTGCTGCTGGATGAACCTGCCGCAGGGCTGAACCCTCAGGAAACAGATGAACTGACGGATTTCATCAAAAATATCCGTGACAAATTCCACCTGACCGTATTCATGATTGAACACCATATGAATCTGGTTATGGATATTTCCGACAGAATCTATGTGATCGATTTTGGGAAACAGATCGCCAGCGGCACCCCGGCGGAAATCCAGAATAACCAGCACGTAATCGACGCATATTTGGGGGTGGCTGATGATGAGTAATATTCTTGAGATTAAAAATCTAGTGGTTTCCTATGGCGGCATCGAAGCTGTCAAGGGCATTGATATCACCGTGCCGGAAGGGCAGATCGTGACCCTGATCGGCGCCAACGGCGCAGGCAAATCCACAACACTGAAATCCATCTCCGGTCTGGTAAAGCCCAAGCAGGCCTCCATCCTCTATCAAGGGCAGGAGATCGTCGGCAAAGCCCCCGACTATATCGTTTCCCAGGGCATCACACTGGTGCCGGAAGGCAGGCGGGTGTTCCCCAACCTGACAGTTCTGGAAAACCTGAAGATCGGCGCATATCTCAGAAAAGACAGCCTGAAAGAGGATTTAGAATATATCTATTCCCTCTTCCCCCGCCTGAAGGAAAGGGAATGGCAGATGGCAGGCACCCTTTCCGGCGGCGAACAGCAGATGCTGGCCGTAGGCCGTGCCCTCATGAGCAGACCCAAGGTCATCATGATGGATGAACCCTCCCTGGGGCTGGCTCCCCTGGTGGTAAAGGATATTTTCAAAATCATCCAGACCATCAACGCCCAGGGCATCACCGTTCTGCTGATCGAACAGAACGCCAATATGGCCCTGAAGGTGGCCCATAAGGCTTATGTCATTGAAACGGGCACCATCACCATGGAAGGCACCGGCGCAGAACTGCTGGCAAATGAAGAAATCAAGCAGGCTTATCTGGGGAAAACAAAATAAACAGGCTGATTTCTGCGTCCTAGGGGAACCTTCACAAAAAAATAGGATTCTCCGAAAAAAGCAAAGAAAAAGGACTTCTGACGAAGTCCTTTTTCTTTGTTCCAACGGCCTTTTATATGAGCCTTTGGGAAAATCCCGCATCTCTTTCACGGTTTCTGTTTTTCCCCTGCATACAATCTCCTTTTTTCAGCGGTTCTTTCAGGAATATTGCGTATTATACTTGACTTTCACATTTCCTGAAGCGTATAATTTCTTACATAAACGTATTAAAGGAGAATATTTTATGGAGTTGTGGTCTAATATCTTATGTTCTATCATCGATCAAAAAAACACCGAATGTCCATCCAAAAACTGGGACTTCAATCCGAAAGAAATCATTGAAACAGAATGCTACAAAGCATTAAAATCCATTCGGGATATTTTAGATGATATGACTCTGGATGATGCGGAATGCTATCACAAAATCGAAAAAATCATCTGTCTTTTTGAAGCAATGGGAAGCGATGGCTGCCCCAGACATGATTACAGCAAAGGAACACAGTAAAAAGAACTTCGGAAGAAGTTCTTTTTTTATTTACGCGATACTGCTGTGCTCCCATTTGTGCCCCTTATAACGGGCGATAAAAAATGCGGCGCGCACCACCCAGTCGATGGTCATTGCCACCCAAACGCCAAATACACCCAGCCCCATCTTTACGCCAATGATATAGCTGAAGCCGATACGGAACACCCACATGGAAACGATGGACAGCACCATACAATATTTCACATCGCTGGCAGCCCGGAGGGTATTCGCCAAAGTAAAGGCCTCCGGCCAGATGACAATGGCTATGAGCCCATGCCACCAAAGAATCTTTCGGGTATATTCCATGGCTTCGGGAGAGAGGTTATACAAATACATGACCGCAGGCAGCGCAGCCAAAATCACTGCCGTAAATACTAATGTCAGCACATGAACCAGCTTCACGATCTTGCGGGTATAAAATCTTGCCATATCATAATCCCCCGCACCCACACAGCGGGAACAAACGGTGATGACCGCCATCCCTACGCTCATGCCGGGCAAAACCTGAAAGGTCGCTAAAATATTGGAAACGGCATTGGCCGCGATGGACGCTGTACCGAAAGTTGCCACCATACTCAGCACCATGATTTTCCCCAGCTGAAACATGCCGTTTTCCAGGCCATTAGGCACGCCGATAAAGGCAATCTTTTTCAGCATTTCCCCATCCAGACGGAAGGAAAAGGGCTTCTCCAGATGCAGATGCAAAGAGGGGCTGCGCAGCAGCCATGTAATGCCGATGCCCGCAAACATACGGGAAGCCAATGTGGCTGTTGCCGCGCCGGCAACGCCCATTTTGAACCCAAAGATCAGGATGGCATTGCCGCAGACATTGATGGTATTCATAATCACAGAAAGATACATAGGCACCTTGGCATTGCCCTGGGTACGGAATACCGCCGCACCGGCGTTATACAGGGCAATAAAAGGGATAGAGGCTGTAACGATCATCAGATAGGTCTTTGCCGCCTCCATAACATTTTCTTCGATATCCCCAAAAACATTATGTAAAATCAGATTGCGTGTCAAATAAATCCCTGCCATAACAATGACAGAAGCCACAGCCGTAAATAAAATCAGCTGATTGACGGCCTTATTCGCCTTTTCCCGGTTATTCTGCCCGATATACTGCCCCGCAATGACTGCGCCCCCGGTAGCCATAGCCGCAAACAGATATATCAGCAGGATAAAGATGGTATCTACCAGAGAAACGCCAGAAACGGCATGTTCCCCCACATTGGCTACCATGATGGAATCGGACATGCCCACCAGAACCGCCAAAAACTGCTCAATGATCATCGGCACGATCAATCGTTTCAAGTCATGATTGGAAAAATAATACGATTTTTCCTCCATCTTCACTGCTTCCATACTCGTTCTCCTTTCTCTTCTTAAAGCTACAAAACATGATAGACCCGAAAAATGTAAAATGCAATCGGCATTTCAAAAGAAAAGAGAGTCCTTCTCCGACTCTCTTTTGTCAATTTTTATGTAATTGGATATTACAGAAACAAAGAAACTGCGCAATAGACCAGCAGCAACGCCATCACCACATTGAGAATCTTTTTATACTCCTCAAAAAATTTCTGGAACATGGAACCAAACAACAGCCAGCAGATATTGGAAAACAGCACCACAAACCAGTTAATGATAATCGTCAGGGCAAACATACCGAAGGAATGGTCATAAGGAAAGACGAAATTGGTGATCAGCGTCATCCCATAAAGCAGCCCTTTGGGATTGACAAACTGCAAAATCATCCCCACATGAAAGGCCGTGGTATCCAGATGCAGCCGGCTTTCCTTCTTTTCCTTAGGCTTATCCCGCCAGATCGTCCACGCCAGCCAAAGGATATACAAGGCGCCCACCGGCGTCATCACTTTTAAGATCACAGGAATATAGGCATAGATGAAAAAATTGCAGGCAATGGCACACAGTAAAATCAAAGCAAACCCCGTAGTCACCCCAAAACAGAATTTCAGGCTTTTTTTGAACCCAAAATTAGTACCGTTGGCCATACACATCAGGTTATTGGGCCCCGGCGTGATACAGGAAATGATAATATAGGAAAGAAATGCAAACCAATTGAGCATACAAGCCTCCTTATCTATAGAAAAAAAGCCACTTTTTCAAGTGGCTGATTTCTTCTTATTCTTCCTCGGTTTCTTTCAGTGGCTTCACTGGCAGACCATCCTTCAGCTGATGCTCATGCATATCTTCGCCGCTGTAATACATTTCGTTGATCTTGTAAAGCAATGTCATGAGGCTGTCTGTCAGGTGAACATTTTCCACCAGAACATCATCAGGAACCTGCAGATCCACATGGCTGAAATTCCACATGCCTTTGACACCCCATTTTGCCAGATCATTAGCAACCTTCACCGCCTGAGAACGGGGAAGAGTCAGGATGGCAACATCCACAGGGTTATTCTTTACATAGGCTTCCATCTGGTCGATATCATACACTTCCACGCCGCGGATCGTCATCCCGATCAGCCGGGGGTTGATATCGAATACGGCTTTGATCACAAACCCGCGTTTCTCAAAATTGGTATAATTTACCAACGCCTGACCGATATTGCCGCCGCCGATAACAATCATATTGTACAATCTATCCAAACCTAAAATCTTTTTGATTTCATTGTAGAGATATTCCACGTTATACCCATAGCCCTGCTGGCCAAAACCGCCGAAATTATTGAGATCCTGACGGATCTGAGAAGCGGTGATATTCATTTTTGCGCTGAGCTCTTTTGAGGAAATGCGAGTGATATCACTTTCCAGCAAGTCGCCCAAATAGCGATAGTATCTGGGTAATCTGTTGATTACTGCCGGGGAGATCTTTTTTTCGCTGTCCATAAATTCCAAATCCTCTCATCATAGAGTAGAACAAAAGAAAACGCAAATTCCATTTTCTTTCATTTTCAGATTAATTTAGTATAGCACTCCTGTTATTTTATTGTCAACAATAACTCTTTTAATCCAGCGGATTTTCTGTTATCATAAAAGCTGACAATGCACTGCAAACGGAGGTTGTATAAATGATACTTGCATGCAGACAATTACACAAAGCATACGGCATCGATGTGATCCTGGAAAAAATCACCTTCCACATCGAAGAGCAGGAAAAAGCCGCTATTGTCGGGGTAAACGGCGCTGGTAAGACCACCCTCTTCAAGGTGCTGACGGGAGAGATCGCTGCCGACGGCGGTGAATTTTATCTCAAAAAAGATGCATCTTTGGGCTATCTCGCCCAGAATATACAAATAGATAGCGACCGTACGATCTATGAAGAAATGCTATCGGTTTTTGAAAAAATTATTCAGACTGAAGCAAATCTTCGTGAATTAGAAAACGAAATGGGCCGCTTAAGCGGACAAGCCTTAGCAGACAAGATGGAGGAATATGCCGCTCTACAACATTATTTTGAGCAAAATGACGGCTATAGCTATCAAAGCCGGCTGAAGGGCGTGCTGAAGGGGCTGGGCTTTGCCGATAACGATTTTAACCGCCCCATGAATCAGCTTTCCGGCGGGCAAAAGACCCGTGTCCATCTGGCAAAGCTGCTGCTTTCCAAGCCCGATGTGCTGCTGTTGGACGAACCAACCAACCATCTGGATATCGCATCCATCGAATGGCTGGAAGATTTCCTGCGGACATACCCCGGTTCTGTCCTCATCATCTCCCATGACCGTTATTTTCTTGACCGTATCGTGACGAAGGTCATCGAAATCGAAAATAAAAAATCTACCGTCTATAACGGCAACTATTCCTTCTACTGGCAGCAAAAAGAGATCAACCGGGAAATCCAGCAGAAGGCTTATGATATGCAGCAAAAGGAAATCAAACATCAGGAGGATGTCATCCGCACCCTCCGCTCCTTCAACCGGGAAAAATCCATCAAGCGGGCAGAAAGCCGGGAAAAGGCTCTGGATAAAATGGAACGCATCGACAGACCCGATGCCCTGCCCGACCAGATGCGCCTGACCCTGACCCCTTTCCTCACCAGCGGCAATGATGTGCTCCATGCGGAGAATCTTTCCAAGTCCTACGGGGGGCAGAAGGTTTTCCAGAATGTGTCCTTTGATGTGAAAAGAAGCGATAAGGTTGCCATCATCGGGCCCAACGGCGTGGGCAAATCCACCCTGTTCCGGATGCTGTTGAAAGAGGTTTCCTCTGACAGCGGGCTCATCCGCTTCGGCACCAATGTATTCGTTGGTTATTATGACCAGGAACAAGCAAAATTAGACGAAACAAAGACGATTTTCGAAGAAATTTCCGATGCCTATCCCACCCTGACCCAAGGGCAGATTCGCAATATGCTGGCGGCCTTTGTTTTCACAGGGGATGATGTATTTAAGCCCATTTCCGCCCTTTCCGGCGGGGAAAAGGGGCGTGTTTCCCTGGCGAAGATCATGCTTTCCAAGGCAAATCTGCTGATGCTGGACGAACCGACCAACCATCTGGATATGTTTTCCAAAGAGGTGCTGGAAAGTGCATTGAACCGCTATGAGGGGACGGTCATCTATATTTCCCACGACCGTTATTTCATCAATAAAACCGCTGAGAAGATTCTGGAATTGACCCCCGATGGTGTCATTCTCTATAATGGCAATTATGATTATTATTTGGAGAAAAAGGCTGAACGGGCCCGCAACGAAGCGGAAAAGGCCCTGCAGAATCCCCAGAAAACGACTTCCGCCCCTGCCCAGCCTATGAGCGATACAAAGAACGACTGGCTGAAACAGAAAGAGCAGCAGGCAGCTGAGCGAAAGCTGGCGAATCAGATTGCTAAGCTGGAAAAGGAAATTGAGGAAACAGAAGCCGCTATTGCCAAGGCCGATGAGGATATGGCTGCCTGCGGTACCGATTACAGCAAGGCCAACGAAATCTTTGCAGAAAAGACCAAGCTGGAGGAAAAACTGGAAGAACTGTATGAACAGTGGGAAGAACTGAATATGTAAAAACACCCACCGTTGACACTGTCAAAGGCAGGTGTTATAATCAAGTTAAGAAGGATTGCCGTTTCTCGCAAAGCGGTCAGTCCAAATGAGTTGAAAAGACCGTCTAACTTCGCAGGTTAGACGGTCGCTTTTTTATTTCCGCTTGCCTTGCAACAAGGAAATCACACCTATCATTACCAAACAAAAGGGAAACAACCCTTCGTATGTAACCATAAGCGTCACCTCCTTTCAAAGGAAGTGACCAACCGCCAAACGGCAATTCCACTTTATAGTATCATATCTGACTCTATTCGACAACTCTTTCTCACCGAATGAAATTTGTTTTGATCTTTTCTTCCTGCTCCGGCAGAGCCACACCGGCGTTCTTGCCTGCCTCGATACATTTCAGGAGCCAAGCCATATTTCTGCCGATGGCACGCATATTCTGCATCCCTTCCAAATCCTGCTTTACTTCTTCCGGTGTATTGCCATGAACCTGATTCCAGTAGGTGCCGGAAACGATAGGCATATTGCTGATGGTAAAATATTTATTCAGCTGGTCGAAGGTAGCGGATGCACCGCCTCTGCGGCAGGAAACCACAGCTGCCCCCAGCTTATTGGCGAAACCGCCATTGGACATTACGAACAGCCGATCGAAGGCAGAGGATGCCTGCCCTGCTGCGGAAGCATAGTGTACAGGCGCACCAAGGATGATGCCATCTGCCTCCAATGCCTTCGGCAGGATTTTATTCACCACATCATCCTGCACGCATTTGCCGTTTTTCTTACAGTAGCCGCAGCCCAGGCAGCCGCCGATGGGCTTATTGCCCAGATAGAACATTTCTGTTTCGATGCCCTCTGTCCGCAGGGTCTTTTCGACCTCCTTCAGGGCAGTATAAGTGCAGCCATGTCCATTGGGGCTGCCGTTGATCAAAAGTACCTTCATTTTTTCTCCCCCTGTCTCTCTTTTTCTCTTATGAAAAGGACGGCACAAAGTGCCGTCATCAGTTTCTTTTCCTTATTTAGATTCCAGATATGCGTTGATTTCTGTTACCAGCTTATCGCAGTTCATACCATGAACCAGAGATGCTTCTTCCAGTGTTTCACCTGCGGCGGAAGGGCAGCCTACACAATGCATTCCGTTCTGCATCAAAATCATACCTGCGCCTCTGTCCATCATCAGCAGTTCGCCAATTGTCATATCCTTTGTTACTTTCACGGAAAATTCCTCCTTTTATTTATATTAAAATCATTTTTGATGATATTATACCAAAACAGAATGAATTTTACAACTAGATTGGCATTTCTCCGCAAAGGATGCTATACTGAACACAAACAGCTTGACTGACAAAAGGAGATGACCCCATGAAAAATATATTAAAAGAAAAACTGGCAAAAGGCACAAAACCTATCGGCACCTTCTTTGAGCTGGGCAGCCCCAGCGTTGTGGAAGCCCTTGGCAGAACTGGTCTGGATTTCATCATTTTAGATAACGAACACGGCCCCTTTGAAGCAGAAAGCAGCCGTGATTTTGCCCGGGCGGCAGAAAATGTGGGGCTGACGGCCCTGGCCCGTGTCCGCGAAGTGAGCCGCCCCGCCGTTTTAAAGCTGCTGGATGTAGGCATACAGGGGCTCATCGTGCCCGATGTGCATACGGTGGATCAGGTACAGCAAATCGTAGCATACGCAAAATATTTTCCCGTAGGCAAACGGGGCTTCTGCCCTTCCCGCAAGGATGGCTGGGGCTTTGATACAATGGCACAGCAGTCCGTTCCAGAGCAGATGGCCTACTGGAATGAACAGACCCTTGTTATCCCTCAGTGTGAGACTGTGGGCGCTTTGGAACAGATCGAGGAGATTGCCGCTCTGGAAGGTGTGGACGGCATTTTTATCGGCCCCTTCGACCTTTCCATTTCCATGGGGATTCCCGGCCAATTTGACCATCCCGATTTTCTCGCCGCGTTGGAACGGGTGCAGAAGGCCTGCAAAGATGCCGGAAAATTCTGCATGATTTTCGCCGGCAGCCCCGCCGCCGTGGCAGAACGTTTCCGGCAGGGCTACGATGCTGTGGCCTATAGCCTAGATGCCACAGTGCTTGCCAAAGCCTTTCAGACAGATGTGGCTGAAATCAAAAAACAGCTCTGCTGACGTCAAAAAAATACTTTTGCTTGCGATTTCATCCACTGAATAGTATACTATGATCTATACAGCCAAAAAGATACTATTGCTTGGAAAAGAGGTGCATCTATGTCTAAACTTCTGCCCGCCTGTCCTGTGGAAACCACATTGCAGCTCATCGGCAATAAATGGAAGGTCCTTATCCTGCGAGATTTGATGGAAGGTACAAAACGCTTTAACGAACTGATGCGCTCTGTCACCGGCATCACCCAGAAGGTGCTGACTGCAAACCTGCGGGCCATGGAAAATGATGGACTTTTGACCCGGAAAGTCTATCCCGAAGTGCCGCCACGGGTGGAATACAGCCTGACGGAAACAGGCGAGAGCCTACGGCCTATTCTTATGGCTATGTCCACATGGGGCATGGCCTATAAAGAAACCCATATTTGATATGAAAAACAGCCGTGTGTACACACGGCTGTTTTTTCAGCAGGAATAGATTTTAGGCGGTTCTCCGGAAAAATCTGCGATGACCGCTTCGGCATCTGCCAAATAGAACACTTCAAAAATAGGGTTATCCGCCGTCTGGTATTGTCCCTTCACGATGGGGTTTGCCAGACAGCCCTCCTTCACTTCCATGTTGTTTTCAAAAACGGCTCTGCCATGCAGGCGAATCCATGCATAGCTGGGGCTGGATACAGAGAGTTCTACATAGGGATTTTCCTGCATATCCTTATAGACCTCCTTCTGATTGTTGGTACAAAACCAAAGCTTTCCGTCCTTTTCCATGGAAAACATAAAGGGGCGGCATTTTGCCTTTCCGTCTCTGCCTACCGTCGCTAAATACTGCACAGGATTTTCCTGCAAAAATGTTACTACTTCCTTCATTTGAAACACTTCCTTTCTTGTTTGTACTTATCATATTCCCTTTTGTTTGAAAGAAAAAGTACGCACTTTTTTGTGCCATAGTTACCAAAAGGATACCCATGGACGGTTTCCGAAAGGAAACCTTTTGGAGATTACCGCATTTTTCGGCAATTTCCTTTTTTCAAATTTTCTGCACAAAAAAACAGACTGTATGCTATTTTTCCGCATCAGTCTGTTTCCATTTTTATCAATTACAGTTCAGGAATATCCAAAACCAGCTTTCTGCAATAAGGACACAGCCAGCCTTCCATCTTGGCGCCGCCCATATAGCTTTTCGCCAGCAGGTATTCCTGCTTTTTGCCTGTTTCCCCGTCCACTGCTTTCCACTGGATATATCTGCCGGAGGTCAGTGTGCCTTCGGACATTTCATTGCCGCAAAAAGGACATTTCATATTTCGTTCCTCCTTTTATTCTTTTGTGCCTTCCGGGTAAAGCACCGCATCTTCTGTTGCTTCGCCAATGGTTCTATAGATGCTTTCCTTTGGCAGGAGCCCCGCAATGCAAACTTCTGTTTCTGTCACTTTTCCATCTTCCAGATAAATCACGAAATATTCTGTTTCCGCATCCGCCTTTGTGCCAAAAAGCCCCTGGGGAATGCCTACAGGATAATTCAGAAACGCTTCTGTTTCTTCTTCCGGTTCGCCCAAAAGTTCTTTGACTTCTTCTGTGGTCATGCCCACAAACTGGGTACGGTCTCTCAGGTTCTGCAAAACTTTCTGCCGGTCATTCCCTACGGAATTTACCCATTTTTCTGTAGTGAAATTCGTATGATTATCATGGTAGCGCCCGCCGACGAATACCACAATGGCCAATATCACCAGAACCGCAGCGATGACTTTATCTCTTGCTTTCAATTCCATGTCGAATCCCTCCTGTCAGGAAATCCATTTGAAGCCTTTATAATACCGTAATACCACTTTCCCGAGAATTGCATCCTCTTCTACGAATTTATTTTCCCAAAAACGGGAATCCAGCGAATGATTGCGGTTATCCCCCATCATAAAATAGCAGCCTTCCGGCACCAGATAAGGGCCAAAATCCCCTTGGGTAATCTCTGCGATATAATCCTCCTCCAAGGCTTCCCCATTGACAAAAACCTTACCGCCTTCTACCCAAACCGTATCCCCCGGCTCGCCGATGATACGTTTTACATAAAGGGTCTTGCCGGTAGGGTCATCGGGGTAATGGAATACGGTGATATCGCCCCGCTGGGGTTCCTCAAACCAATAGGAGGTTCTCAGGGCAAGGATACGATCCCCCGCCATGATGGTATTTTCCATGGAGCCTGTGGGCACTTCCGCATTGACGATGAGGAAGGAGTTGACCGCCCCCGCCAGAATCGCCGCCAAAAGGATGGTCTTGACCCAGCTGATGACCTCTTTTTTCACTGTACTGCTCATCCGCCCATCTCCTTTGGCTTATTTCAGGAAGCCGTTGATGATCTGCGCTTCCGCTTCTTTTTCAGTCAGCCCCAGTGTCATCAGCTTAATCAGCTGATCGCCGGCGATCTTGCCGATGGCCGCTTCGTGGATCAGAGAAGCATCCACATGATTGGCTGTGATTTCAGGCTCTGCCGCTACAACGCCGTTATCCATGATGATAGCGTCACATTCAGAATGGCCATAGCATTCCGCGTTGCCGTTGATTTTGGAACGGAACAGCTGTCTGGAATGATCTCTGGCTACGGAACGGGAGATCAGCTTTGCGCTGGAGCCTGTGCCGTCCAGCTCCACATCGAAGGAGGTTTCCGCATACTGTTCCCCGTGGGTCATGATCTTTTCTTTGATGACGATGGTGGCACCATCCTTCAGCTTCGCACTGGAAATACGCTTTGTGGAGTCGACCCCCTTCAGCTGTACAGTATCCATCTCAATATAAGCGTTTTCTTCCGCTTCGACATGCGTCTGGGGGTTGATGATGCGTTTGCCGTTGCCGTCGCCTTCCCCAATGTGTTTTTCGATATATGTGATCTTTGCGTTTTTGCCGACAAAGAAACGATGGATGCCTTCGTGGACAGAATCATCACAGCCGCAGTTATGGATACCGCAGCCGGCAATGATTTCAATTTCAGCACCTTCGCCAATGTGAAAATCATTGTATACCACTTCTTTCACACCATCCTGTGTGATCAAAGCGGGAATGTGTACATTTTCATTTTTTGTAAAGGGTTTTACATAAATATCCAGCCCTGTACCATTTTCCTTGGGTACGATATCGATATTTTCTGTAGAATGTCTGCCTTCGCTCTTGCCGTTGTTACGGATGTTGAAGGCACCCATTGTAGGAATATCCATCATACCGGAAACTTCCTGAAGAAGGTTTTTTACAATATCATTCAGCATTATTCCTTACCTCCCATAAAATATCTGCAGCCTGTTTCCATGCCAAAAAGACCGGGCAGGACTTCTTCCTTTGTGCCGATCTGTTTTACTTCGCCGCCGCTCAGCAGCACCACCTGGTCAGCGATATCCAAGATTCTTTCCTGATGGGAAATGATCATGATGGAGCCCTGAATCTCTTCGTGCATCTTTTCGAATACATTGATCAGGTTCTGGAAGCTCCACAGGTCGATACCGGCTTCGGGTTCATCGAACAAAGTCAGCTTTGTTTTTCTTGCCATAACCGTAGCGATCTCGATACGCTTCAGTTCGCCGCCGGAAAGGCTGCCGTTTACCTCACGGTCGATATAATCCTTGGCGCACATGCCCACCTCCGCCAGATACTGACAAGCGTCTGCTGTGCTCAGTTCCTGCCCGCTGGCAAGGGTGATCAGGTCTTTGACTGTTACGCCTTTGAAGCGTACAGGCTGCTGGAAGGCAAAGCTGATGCCTGCATTGGCCCGCTCTGTGATGCCTAGCCCTGTGATATCCTGCCCATCCAGAAGGATCTGCCCGCTGTCGGGGGTGATGATACCGGCAATGATCTTTGCCAGTGTGGATTTCCCGCTGCCGTTGGGGCCTGTGATGACGATGAATTTGGCGTCATCAATGGTCAGGTTGATATTCTTGAGAATCTCTTTTCCTTCTGCGGAAAAACAGATATTCTTCAGTTCCAGCATATTATGATTCCTCCTATTTATGAAACATTTCGTTTCGAAATTATTTCTCTCTCTCAAAACGTTCCGAACAAAAGCCCTAAAACGCTACCCTAAATTATAACAACGATTGCTATAAACTGTCAATGTTTTTACCGATTCCTTCCTGATTTCTCAAGGAAAAGAAAGGCTTTCCCTTGAAAGGATTTCACCAATATGGTAAAGTTATGAGAGATTTTCAAATTTTTTGAGAAAGGAGAAAAACACTATGCTTGGTTTCCATGCTGACGGCATCCGGCTGTTCGGCGCATCCGATACCTTGGTGGCGGCGCTGAAAAAGCACAAACTGCCCCTCATCAAAACATCTACAACGAATACCCTAGTTTTTGCGGTCAATACTGCAGAAGTGCTGACAAAAAAACTCTATCTGCCTTCCTTCCTGGCCCCCCAGGCTCCCTGGTTCTCCTGCTATATCGGCGATGCAGAACGCCCTGCGGAATATTCTCTGCACTTTGCCACAGAAGATGATCTGGTAGATTTCATCCGTGCTATGTATTACTGCTCTCAGGGCTTCCTGCATCTGGATTTCGACCTGGCAGAGCTGGTGCATAAGCTGAATCCCGGTCCCGAATATACCATCCGTTCCTTTGAGGAAAAGGATTTTCATAAAATTGGCGAAGGCGCCTTTGCGGCCTGCTTCTGCTTTCTGGAAGGGGGCTTTATGGAAAGCGACCGCCTTTTTGGCAAGCTGACAAAGGAATACGGCGTAGGTGCGGATAAAATCCTCTTAGCAGGCTCTTTCGATTCCAAATATCAATTCCTGCGTACCTTTATTCCCCAAAAATAAAAATTTCTCTTTACGAATCGACAAAACGATAAAACAATGTTAGAATCATTGTGCAGGAGCAATCCGCTCCTGTGCAAATACACAGAGTAGGGCTTTGTGCGTTAAGTGTCTTGTGGACGGGGAGTTGCCACAGGAACGAAAAGCCGATGCCGTTTTGGCATCTGCTTGCGGTGCAGAACCCGCATCCCGCTGTTTCATAATGAAGAAGAACTTACCTCTTTGTTATCCTTACAGCCAAACCTGTTTCGTACAGGCGTATTTGCGTTGTCATTGATAATAGAGGGGTTTTTGTTTTGCAAAAATGCCCTCCCGTTTCCATGGGCAGTGTCATTGGGGAATCTTTTCGTAAAAAAGCAAACTCTCCCCCAGCCGCACTCCCCCAAAAAAGGAGGTTTTTTCATGTCTGAAAAACAAATCAGCACCACCCACAAGCTTGTCCTCATGGCCATGTTGGTGGCAGCCCAAATCGTTCTGTCCCGTATCCTTTCCATCAATCTTTGGAATTTAAGGATCGGCTTTTCCTTCGTGCCCATCGTAATGGCAGGGATTCTGCTGGGGCCTGTGGGCGCAGGGCTGACAGGAGCCGTAGCAGATATCATCGGGGCTACCCTGTTCCCCACCGGTGCATTTTTCCCCGGTTTCACCTTCACCGCATTCCTGACTGCCTTTGGCTATGGCTTCTTCCTGCAGAAAAAACAGGATCTGCCCCATATTCTGGCTGCGGTTCTGTTTTCCGAAATCATCGGGTCTATCCTGCTGAATACCCTTTGGATCTCTATCCTTTACGGTACACCTTTTCTTGCCCTGCTGCCCGCCCGTGTAATGCAGGCCGTAGGGATGGGCATTGTAGAGGTCATTGTCATCCGTCTGCTGGCAAGTTATGTGCCTCAGCTGAAAAAGGTAATCTAATATCCCCGGGGAATGGCGGTGTTTTTTCTTTTCAAATGGGAAAAAAATTGGTATAGTGATAGTATGAAATCTATGGCAATTATTTTTCTTTTTATAAAGGAGGTAACACAATATGGCAACCCCTCATATCAACGCAAAAGACAACGATTTCGCAAAAACTGTTCTGATGCCCGGCGATCCCCTCCGCGCAAAGTTCATTGCAGAGAACTTTTTGGAAAACCCTGTACAGGTAAACAGCGTCCGGGGCATCCTGGGCTATACCGGTACCTATAAAGGCAAACGGGTCTCCGTGATGGCCAGCGGCATGGGCTGTCCTTCCATCGGCATCTACAGCCATGAACTTTTCGCATTCTATGGTGTGGAAAACATCATCCGTGTAGGTTCTGCAGGCGCCATCACAGAAAAACTGAAACTGCGGGATATCGTGGCAGGCATTGGCTCCAATACCACATCCAACTATGCTTCCCAATACCATATGCCCGGCACATTGGCGCCGACTGCGGATTATACCCTGCTTTCCACCGCAGTGGAAGCCGCAAAGGAAATGGGCATCGATATGAAAGTAGGCAATCTGCTCTGCTCCGATGCTTTTTATAACGAAGGCGGCATGGAAGAAACCAGAGAATGGGCAAAAATGGGCACCATGGCCGTTGAAATGGAATCCACAGCCTTATATCTGGAAGCAGCAAGGATGGGCAAACGGGCCTTGGCCATTGTTACCATCTCCGACCATTTGGTAACAGGGGAAGTAACAACAGCGGAAGAACGCCAGAACACCTTTACCCAGATGATGGAAATCGCCCTGGAAACAGCGGTAAAGATGGAAGAAAAATAACAACTTGAAAGAAATGCGGAAATGGCCCATCCTTAGGAAAAAACATTAAGAGAAAACATAAAAAGGGATGCATCCTTAAAATATAAGGATGCATCCCTTTTTTATTAGTAAAATAAATCCCATAAAAATGAGGAGAGAAACCCCTGCCACAGCAAAGCCCCCGCCCAGACCATCGCAACCAGCCCCCAGGGGGAACAGCCCCTTTCGCCGCAGCTCCGCCCCCATTTTTTCCAGATGCACCAGCCCAAGACCGCCCCAAGGGTATTCATGAGCAGATCGTTCAGATCGGTAATGCGGAAGCAAAAAAGCTGGCTGATCTCGATCAGCAGGGAAAAGAGAAAACCGAAGCCTGCCGTTTTCTTCCAGCTGCTGAAGCGTTTCCAAAGGAGGGGGAGCAAAACCCCCAAAGGAAGGAACATCACGATATTCAGCAAAAACTGCAGCGTATTTGCAAAAAAATGATGGAAAGGGATCAGGGTAATGGCAGCATCAAACTGCAGGCCATCGCGCAGGGTGGGCAGCCCCACCACTGCCGCCACACCGCAGAGATAACCAGTGAAAATCAATATGCCAAAGCGGAATTTATCAGAATGCCCCCTATGGGCAGGCAATAAATACCAAACCAACAACAAGGGGAGCACCGCCATTAGATAGCTGCAGATTTCCAGAACCATGGAACGCAGAAAAAACATAGACAGACCTCCTTTCCTTTTAGTGTAATCTCTTTTGTTTAAGATTCCCCTGAGAAAAGTCTTATATTTTTATTAAGAAGGCATGTACAAATGTTTCTGTTATGAAATATATAAGATATTTTTATAGAATAGAATAGCGTTATTATTGACAAATCGGCTGTTTTCTTGGTAAAATGATTGCGTCGGTGATCGAAAGAACTTTCATCACGCTATGACTCAGAATTTTTGCCATCGATCCCCGCACCTGCGGGATTTTTTTATGCAAAAAACGGAAAAAACATTTTATCCGAAGGGAAACTGCTTTGCTTGCAACTGCAGTCAGTAAGGAAAAAATGATTTGCGGAGCAAATGATGAGTAAAGCGCAGCTTTACGAATGGTTTTCGGAAAACAATGAGTCTGGTCACTCGATCGAAGCAGGCAAAAAGCCTGTGAAAATCAATCCATAAATCGAATTTTTCAGGAGGTTTTACACTATGGCAGGAACAATTTCCAGAGGTATCAAAGCACCCATCATCCGTGAAGGCGATGATATCGTGAAAATCGTAGCAGATTCCGTAATGGCAGCAGCAGAACAGGATGGTTTCAAGCTGCAGGAAAGAGACGTTATCTGCGTAACAGAAGCCGTTGTTGCCCGCGCAGACGGCAACTATGCAACCACAGATGACATCGCAGCAGACGTAAAAGCAAAATTGGGCGGTGAAACCATCGGTGTTGTATTCCCCATCCTCAGCAGAAACCGCTTCGCAATCTGCCTGAGAGGTATCGCAAAGGGCGCAAAGAAGGTCGTTCTGATGCTGAGCTATCCTTCCGATGAAGTTGGCAACCACCTGTTTGATATGGACGTACTGGATGACAGCGGCGTAAACCCTTATACAGACGTACTCTCTCTGGAAGAATACCGCAAAATTTTCGGCTACATCAAACACCCCTTCACAGGTGTTGACTATGTAGAATACTACAAAGGCCTGATCGAAGAAGAAGGCGCAGAAGCAGAAATCGTATTCGCAAACCACCCCGAAGCAATCGTAAAATACACAAAGAACGTTCTGTGCTGCGATATCCACAACAGAGAACGCTCCAAACGCCGTATCCTGGCAAAGGGCGGCGAAAAGGTTCTGACACTGGCAGAAATCCTGAACGCACCCGTAAACGGCAGCGGCTACAATGCAGAATATGGCCTGCTGGGCTCCAATAAGGCAACAGAAACAACTGTAAAGCTGTTCCCTAAGAACGCCCAGGAAGTTGCGGAAAATATCCAGAAAGAAATCATCGCTCGTACAGGCGTAAAAGTAGAAGCTATGATTTACGGCGACGGCGCATTCAAAGATCCCGTTGGTCAGATTTGGGAACTGGCTGACCCCGTTGTTGGTGCCGGCTACACAGACGGCCTGATCGGTCTGCCCAACGAATTGAAGCTGAAATATCTGGCAGATAATGACTTTGCAGACCTGAGCGGCGAAGCTCTGGCAAATGCCATCAAAGACGCCATCAAAGCAAAAGAAGCTGACCTGAAAGGCAGCATGGCTTCCGAAGGTACCACACCTCGCCGCCTGACAGACCTGATCGGTTCCCTGTGTGACCTGACCAGCGGCAGCGGCGATAAGGGTACACCTATCGTTCTGGTACAGAATTATTTTAATAACTACGCAATGTGATAAACAAAGAGCTGTGCAAATCCGTGAGGGTTTGAACGATGGGAATGTGCTCACATCGGGCAAGTCCGAGGGATTTATAGAGCGAATGCTCTCAATGAGTAAACTGCACAGCAGTTTACGAATGACGGCACAGCCTAAATCAAAAATGGAAAAATAAAAAGGAGTATCGAAAGATACTCCTTTTTTAGGCTATGTAAAAGGGAAGGCTGGGAACCTTTCTTTTCTTGCGAAAAGGTTCCCAGACCCTCCCAAAACCCGCCTGCGGGCAAAAAGACCTTGAGGCTCTGCCCTCAAGGCACCCGCAAGGGGCTCACCCCTTGACCCGTTTTGCCTGCGGCGCAATCTTAGAAGGAGAAGATAAAATGGCATTACCGATTGCGACATTAAAAAAAGGCGAAGGCCGCATGTTAAAAGCCGGCGGTCTTTGGATATTTGACAACGAGATTGCATCTGTCACCGAGGATGCAATAAACGGCGAGCTGATTCGTGTGGAGGACTTTGACAGCTATCCCATGGGCACAGGCTTTTACAACAACCATTCCAAAATCACCATCCGTATGATGAGCCGGCAGAAGGACACAGTCATTGACGAGGATTTCCTGCGGGCCAGGGTAGAAGCGGCATGGAACTACCGTAAGCGCACGGTGGATACCTCCTCCTGCCGTGTGATTTTCGGCGAAGCAGATTTCCTGCCGGGCTTGGTGGTAGATAAGTTTTCCGATGTACTGGTAGTACAGTCCTTGGCCATGGGCATCGACCGCATGAAAGAAACTATCCTCCGCCTGCTGGTGGAAACACTGGAAAAGGACGGCATTTCCATCCGCGGCATCTATGAAAGAAGCGATGCCAAGGTGCGGAAGCAGGAGGGCATGCTGCCCGTAAAAGGATTTTTGAGCGAGCCCTTTGACACCAAGGTACAGATTGTGGAAAATGGCGTAAAGTACATTGTAGACGTAGAGGATGGGCAGAAAACAGGCTTTTTCCTTGACCAGAAATATAACCGTCTGTCTATCCATAAAATCTGTCAGGGGATGGATGTTTTGGACTGCTTCACCCATACAGGCTCCTTTGCCCTGAATGCGGGTATTGCCGGGGCGAAAAGCGTTTTGGGCATTGATGCCAGCCAGCTGGCAGTGGATCAGGCCACGGAAAATGCCAAGCTGAACGGCTTGCAGGATGTGGTAAAATTCCAGTGCGAGGATGTTTTTGAGCTGCTGCCCCGTCTGGAAGCAGAGGGCAAAAAATTTGACGTTATCATCTTGGACCCTCCTGCCTTTACAAAATCCAGAAATTCCGTAAAGAACGCCGTAAAGGGTTACAGAGAAATCAACCTGCGGGCCATGAAGCTATTGAAGGACGGCGGTTTTCTGGCGACCTGCTCCTGTTCCCATTTTATGACCTATGAATTGTTCACCCAGACCATTGGGCAGGCGGCCAAAAATGTGCATAAGCGGCTGCGGCAGGTGGAATATCGCCATCAGGCACCAGATCACCCGATTCTTTGGGCAGCGGATGAATCTTATTATCTGAAATTCTATATTTTCCAGGTCTGCAATCAGCCTTGAGCCCGGATACAGCAAAACCCCCGTGTATGCCACGGGGGTTCTTTTTTCAACAAATCATTCCGAAATTTCTTTTATTCTGCCGCAATCACGCTTGCTGCCATCTAGCGGGCAGATTTCCTCTGCTCCAACGCCAGCAGCCAGGTCTTGATTTCCACCCCTGCTGCATAGCCCGCCAGCTTGCCATCAGAACCAATGACCCGATGGCAGGGAATCAGAATGGCAATAGGGTTTCGGTGATTGGCCATTCCCACCGCCCGAAAGCCCTTGGGGCTATCCACGGCAATGGCAATATCCCGATAGGTTCTTGTTTCGCCATAGGGAATTTCCCGCAAAGCATCCCAGACTCTTTTCTGGAAAGCCGTCCCTTTGGGGGCAAGGGGCAGGTCGAAGGCTTTTCTTTTCCCAAGGAAAAATTCATCCAATTCCTCTTTGCATGTTTTGATGAGCTCCGTTTCCTCCTCCACTGCGTCTGTGGGGATCTGGTTCCATGTGACACGGGTAATGGCGCCCTCCTCTTCCCCAATGCAAAGCTTCCCTACAGGGGTATTTTCATAGAAAAATATCTTTTCCATCCTCATTCCGCCTTTCTCAGCCCTTTCAGCAAGGCAATCTCTCTGGCATAGCCCTCCGCTTCATTGGGGGTTTCCAGATAAAAGGGCAGATGCAGCAGCTTCGGGTGGTTGATGACATTGGCCGCCCCTGCCAGCCCCAAAGTGCCCTCGCCGATCTTTTCATGCCTGTCCTTATGGCTGCCCATGGGGTTTTTGCTGTCGTTCAAATGAATGGCTTTCAAGCGTTCCAAGCCGATGATTTCATCAAATTCCCGCAAAACACCATCCAAATCATTCAAAATATCATAGCCGCCATCGTATACATGGCAGGTATCCAGACAAACGCCCAGCCGTTCCTTCTGCTCCGTTCTGTCGATGATAGCTCTCAGCTCTTCAAAGCTTCTGCCCACCTCGCTGCCTTTGCCTGCCATAGTCTCCAGCAGAATTGTGGTTTTGCCGCCGGCGGAAAGGATATCGTTCAAAGCATCGGCAATCAGGGGAATGGCGATCTCCGTTCCCTGCTTCACATGGCTGCCGGGGTGAAAATTTAACATCACATCAGGCAGAAGTTCCAATCTCGCCAAATCCTCCTTCATGGTATTTCTGGCAAATTCCCGCAAGTCCTCTTTAGCGGCACAGGGGTTCATGGTATAGGGCGCGTGGGCCACCAGGGTACCGAAGTGATGTTCTGCATGAAAGGCATTATATTTTTCGATATCCGCCAAATCCAACGCCTTCACAGAACCGCCCCTAGGGTTTCTGGTGAAAAACTGGAACACATTCGCCCCCAGCTTGACGGCTTCTTTCCCCATGGCAAGGTAGCCCTTTGATGACGATAGATGACAGCCAATATAGAACATAAATGGTCCTCCTTATCTGATATAGTAAACGATATTTGTAAATTCCGTCATGCTTTTCCCCCGGTTGCGATAGGTGTGGGGCTGGGTACAGTCGAAATGGATGAAATCCCCCTCTTTCAGGAGATATTCCTCTCCGCCGTAAAATAAAATCATTTCTCCCCTTGTCACCAATACATATTCATGGGTATTGACCCCATGGCCTTCGGAAGTAAATTCCCTGCCGGGGTCTAATTCACTGTTAAAAAACTCAAAATCCCGGGCGGGGTTGGCGGTGCTGTAGTGATAGACCCGATAGCCGTCATGGTCTACCAAAGCGCTTTCCTCTTTCCGGATGAGCAGGGGCACTTCCATCTGCTCATCGATGAGCTTCGTATAAGAAACCTGCAGGCCGGAGGCGATTTTCCAGAGGGTATTGATGGTGGGGCTGGATTCACCTTTTTCAATCTGGCTCAGCATCACCTTGCTGACGCCGGAAAGCTCTGCCAGCTTGCCCAGGCTAAGGCCACGCTCCGTCCGCAGACGCTTTAAATTCACTGCTATAATTTCATTCAAATTCATGAGGGTTCCTCCTCTCTTGTTTTCCTATTATAGCATAAATTTCTCAGACGCTTCAAAAAACTTTGTTTTTGCTTGCATCCATGCCGTCGCCGCCGTATAATTGTCAGGACTATAAAACTTCGACAAAAAAGAAAAAGAAATGGAAGAAAAAATGAAAGAAACCATCCTCACATTCCTGAAAAAAGAAACCATCCTCTGCGTTTCCGGGATTCTTGCGGCGGCTTCCGCCTGTATCATCCCGCCGGATGGGCAATATCCCGGCTATCTGGATGCCAAGGTGCTGGTACTGCTTTTCTGCCTGATGGCAGTGATGGCAGCCGTTCAGCAGCTGGGCGTATTCGACCGCTTCGCCTCCCACCTGCTGGCAAGGGCCCATCAGCAGCGGCAGCTTGCCATGACCCTGATTATGCTCTGCTTTTTCTCCGCCATGTTCGTCACCAACGATGTGGCCCTCATCACCTTTGTCCCCTTCACCATTATGCTGTTGGAACGGGCAAACCTAAGAGAAAAAATGATTCCCTATATCGTGATGCAGACCATTGCCGCCAATCTGGGCAGTATGCTGACCCCCGTGGGCAATCCTCAAAATCTGTATCTCTACACCATTTCCGGCATGGAGATACACGATTTTTTTGCAGCGACAACGCCTTATGTGCTGTTTTCCTATTTTCTGCTGTTCCTCTTTTGTCTGGCGCAGGGCTCCAAACCCCTGGCCCCGCCCAAGCCGACGGCAGAGAAACCCTATGATACAAAGGAAAAAGCCTATCTGTTGGTGCTGTCAGTGTTGTTTTTCCTTTGCATTCTGGCAGTGTTCCGCATCATTCCCTATCAGGCTATCCTGCTTGTCATCCTGCTTTGGTTTTTGCTGGTGCAAAGGGGCATTTTAAAACGGGTAGATTACTGCCTGCTGCTGACCTTCGTGTTCTTTTTCGTTCTCATCGGCAACCTGGGGCGTATCCCAGCTATCCGGAATGCTCTGCAATCCCTGATGCTGGGCAGGGAAGTCCTCGTTTCCTTCCTCAGCTGTCAGTTCATCAGCAACGTACCGGCAACAGTGCTTCTTTCCGAATTTACCAACCGCTATGACCTCCTTCTCACCGGGGTAAATATCGGCGGTCTGGGAACGCTCATTGCCTCCATGGCCAGCCTGATTTCCTATAAATATTTTGCTCAGGTGCCCGGTGCCAAAAAGGGACGCTATCTGGCCTATTTTACCCTTATGAATGTCCTTTTTGCCGCAATTTTATTAGGACTCTGCGCCTTTCTGGCATATTGTTAAATGCAAAAATATCCCCCGGCGAAGCCGGGGGTTTTTCCTATGCGGGCGTAGTCCTCTGCTCCTTGCATGATGCGTAAACGCATAATCAACAGCCCGCCAACTGCACACAACCTTTACTTTATACTATAGTATGCTATGTGCGAGAGGATGGAAAAAAGGATACATTATTTCAAACAGAAAGCTGAGGACAATTCCGTTTCCGTGTTTGTCAAAATAAATATTGTAAGAAAGAACTCCCTTTGATGGAATACAGTCATAGGGTTCTTTCCAGTGGAATCGTCTGAAAAACCTGCGTTTGTCTTATTTTCTTTCAATGTTTCACAGATCTCAGGTGTAGTTTTATCATAATGAATGACGAGCATCAGGTTTTTCCATTCCTTTGCCAGGGCAAGAACCGTTTCTGAAAGATCTTCCGATTCACAGAAAAGAAAAACCGTATGATTGGGATACTTCTGCAAAAAAGAAGTTGCAACTGCTTCTATGTTGATGTGTAAAAGGTCATTCACAAGGATCCCCCTCTTATACCTAGGCAGGCTCTTCCTCAATATGAAATACTACTGCATAAATAGAAGGCAGAACCAGTAAAGTTAGAACTGTTGCCACCAGCAGGCCGCCGCTCATGGCTACCGCCATAGGCCCCCAGAACGCATTGAGGATCAGGGGCAGAAGGCCAAGGATCGTCGTTGCCGCCGTTGCCAGAATAGGACGGAAACGTTCCACAGCAGAATCAATGATGGCATCCCGCATGGATTCGCCTGCTTTGATATGTTCATCGATCTGCTCAATGATAACGACACTATTACGGATAACGATGCCAAACAGCGCCAGTGTACCCAGTTTCGCAACAAAACCAAAGGAGCATCCAAAGAGCAACAAGCCCGCGTTTACCCCGATGATGCAAAGGGGTGCCGTCATAATGGCAATCGCCAGTTTCTTTACATTCTGCATCTGCAGCATCAGCAGCACCAGAATAATGAGTACCACCACTGGCATAACTTCCATAACTTCTGCCATACCCTTGTTGCTGCGTTCCAGAGAGCCACCGATGTCGATGCTGTAGCCAAAGGGAAGGCCTTCCCGCATTTCTTCCAGCTCTGCATAGATATCCTTCGCCACATCATCACCACTGGCACCATCCACCACTTCTGCCTGTACGGTAATGGTAGGTTTCAGATTTCTGCGACCGATCATACCTTCTTCCGCTTCATAATGGATGGTCGCTATCTGTTCCAGAGGGACATATTCCCCATTCGCCAGAGGAATCTGCAGCCCTTCGATATTGGAAAGTTCTGTATTCCCGTAGTTTTCCGCTTTCAGCACGATATCGATGCTTTTATCATCCTCGCGGAACTGAGAAACCGTCTGCCCGGAGATCTGGGAAGCCAGAATACCGGAGATCTGCTGACTGGTCACACCCAGGATACGGGCTTTATTCTGGTCGATATCAATTTTCATGGTCTTCGTTTTTTCATACCAGTCAAAGTTTACGTTATATGTATCAGGATTCTGCAGAACGACCTGGCGGACGTCATCGGCAATGGCTTTCACCTGATCGATGTCATCCCCGGAGATGCGCAGCATCACAGGATATGCACTGGGAGGGCCATTCTGAATGGTCTTGATATGGCTTCTGACATTTTCAAAGTTACCTCATCGCCGACTTCCACATAACATTTTTCCACCTTGCCTGCCACCTGAAATGCCAGTTGGTTTTCATACTGAGAGCAGACCTCGCCGGGATAAATGCTGTCAGATACACCGCCATTTTCTCCAATGACCATAGACTGCACCAATGGCGGCAAAATTTCAGGTTGATTCATATCCACGATCTTCTTCGCAATCAGTTTACCGCCGCCAATCACCAGTACCAGGCAGACAACGACGGTACCGATCAAACGGCTCTTCCCTTCCTTACCCTGATGCATGGCAGAATCTACATTTTGTTTCACTGCATCCTGAACCATTTTTTGTCTCTTTTTCAGCGGTTCAAAATTCATAACTTTCCCTCCCATTATTTAATCAAACGTTTGTTTCATATATAGTAAAAAGAAAAGCCTCCGGAGTTTTCGAAAACCTCCGGGGCCGTTCCTTATTCTTTTCCAATGCCCCTGAAGTAATTTTTCAGGGTATTTTCCAGATAGCCCTTCCCGTCCGTTTGCAGGAATGCATCACTGAAGGGACGCATCAGGCTGTAGAAATCGATCATGCTGACGATATTGATAGCCGCAATAGTTTCATCCACATCTTCGCGGATATCGCCGTCCCTTTTCCCTTCCTGAATCCATTTGCGCAGAAAGCCATTCAGATGACTAATGTATTCCTTCATTGTCTGGTCATCCTCGTTGGTGGGATTGACAATCTCACTCTGCACGATGCGGATCAGATAGGTACTTTTCCTGTCTATTTCGATCAGGCGTTCCGCCAGTGCCCAGATTTTTTCCTTACCCGATTTGGGTTCTGCATCAACATGAGCAATCATTTTTTTCACATCATCAAATAATGTAGACAAAATATGAGAATATAGACCTTCCTTGCCGCCAAAGTAATAGGAAATCATGGCAATATTTACATTCGCCGCTTCCGCCAGCATACGGATAGAGACCCCCGCATAACCCTTCATGGCAAATAAGGGAATGGCTGCATCTAAAATTCGCTCCTGTACAGATGAATCATGCTTCATAAAATCACCTCTTTAAACGTTCGTTTAAATTATATCTTCATACAGATATATTTGTCAAGATACTTTAAATCATAGAGCGGCTTTTGCCTATAAACTATCCATATTAAATTTGAATTGTTCAATTTTAGCTTCCTACTTATAGTAAAAATTTTTCTTCCTTCCTCTTAGAAAAATTTCGATGTATCAGATCACGGCAAATTAAAGTCATTCATCCTCGCTAGATACTCTCTTGATTGTTTTTTCTTTAGGATAGTTGCGTACGACCTCATAATCCTTTTACTCTAGGTAAACTGTTTGTGCAAACGAGGTGATAAAGGAGGCTGTAGGCTTTTGAACTTTTTATGATATCTCGTTTGATTGCCCGGTTTTCTGCTCTTACTTTGTTACCTTTTTCAAACACAACGGTATCAGTCGGTCGTATTAGATGAACTAGATTGTTTTCTCTGTGCCATTCTTTAAAGCTACAGGGTCTGGCTCTTTTGGTTACAAAGAAAAAAGTAACAGAATTTCATATGGACACTCATACATCGAAATGTATGAATCTGAAGAGCCGCTCTGTATCTGCGCTGTGCTCAGAGAGGGCTGATTCGAATCCTCCAATGAGAGCTCTGCGAACGCTGTGTATGTTCTCGAGGGGAGGAAACAATTTCTCCCGGTGATACCATCCGGCCAGGTAGGTAAGAACACCGCTGACAAGAAACGAGAGCAGACAGTAAGCCTCTTCATTGTTCAGGTCGATGCCGAGATGATCCATGATGACGGGGATGAATCGCTCCATAACTTTAGATGCAAAGGCTGGATCACCTGTGGGGCCCAAAAGCATTGATAATTTATCTATGTTACGCCTATAATAATCAATGATGGTCTCCAGAGGAGAATCCGGATCTTGTTCCTGATTTTGATAATCCAGCAGCTGACCCAGTTCTTCCAAAAGGGCATCCTCAGCTTTTGCGAGAAGATCGTACATATCGAGATAGTGACTGTAGAAGGTGCTGCGGTTGACTCCGGCACGCTGCGTCAGTTCGCGCACGGTTATCTGCGCAATGGCTTTCTGCGCATAGAGCTGCCAGAAGGCCTCCGTAATGTATTTATTTGTATGCGTTTTTCTTTTGTTTTTGTATTCCGATGACATAAAACATTACCTCTCTTAAATCGACAGAATTGCCCTGATTGTCTGTTGATGATGCGTGGGTCTTGTAGTACTTTAATTATACAACAAAGTGTCGGAATAAGGAAATGGTTTAACTGGAGGTGCGAAATGGACGAATTGAAAATAAAAGTCACCATTGACGGAGAAAACTATACCTTACAGCAATTGGAACGGTATCAATATCAGCGGACGCTTCACGTGCTTCACGAGATGAAGGCGCTGGGGGCGGTGATCAAAGACGGGGATCGAGAACTTTCTCATGAGGATCTGAACTGGCTGGAGCCGGAAGATGCGGAACGGATCTGCCTGGATCTGCGGGATTCCATGAGCGAAGAGGAAATGCTGAAGCTGTTCGAAGGGCCGGAACTGGATGCGGAGCGTCGGTGGAAGGAATACAACGTTGATTATGATCCAGCCCAAGTACATGTAGGTGTAACGGAAGTATCCGTACAAGGAGCGACGATTCAGGAGACGATGGCGATCATCGGCGGAGCGACCAA
Source organism: Anaerotignum sp. (assembly GCF_051877975.1). Lineage (GTDB taxonomy): Bacteria > Bacillota > Clostridia > Lachnospirales > Anaerotignaceae > Anaerotignum_A. Next base: position 22,661 of record NZ_JBJEJK010000038.1, on the reverse strand, counting down.
TCAGCGGCAGGCGAGAGAAGCATTCCCGGAGCATTATATCGTAATTGGAGATATCAAAACCGGACAAAGGGGAATGGAAGCCTTCGGCATGTTCGGAGAGCCGGTTTATGTAACCGGGATCGCTACTGAGCATCCGGAGGAGTTTCCCATTGAACCGGATGAATGCTATCCTGTGAAGGTTGCAGGGGAGATGGTATTAAAGAGGGATGGAACGCCGATCCATGTGGGCGCCTATCACATGTTCAGACCGACGCCGAATGGATTCGATGTAAAGTCTTCCTTTTTCTGCCCGGGGAAAGCACCTGCAGGTGTGGCAGACGGTCACAAGCTGCACTTCGCCATTGAGATCGTTAATTCGGTAAAAATCGCATATAAGAATCGAAACAGGGAGTAAGCGTTTATACAGACCTCGTCAGAAAGACTGGAAAAGATAATACGAGAGAGGCAAAGAGCCAGGCAGATATCTTGGTGATATGACGGTGTGAAAATTTTTCTGTAAATAGGCTTTCTATGATAGGATTTAAAGGCTGAACAGAAGTATTTCCAACTATCCGGCCTTACAGACACTATAGTAACTAAATGCAGGCATGTCAAGAAAATCCTGATTTTTCAGGACTTCTGACATGCCTGTTTTCTGTTATTCGGGCAGTCTGCCGTCGTACATGATGCTCAATTCTCCATAGACACGACCCCAATTTCGAAGAGTCGCAGTCCATTTTTTGATGCCTCAAAAGTTGCCAGATACAGAGCCTTCATCAGAGCGGTAGGACTGGGAAATACACTTCTCTGGGCATTCAGGCGGCGAAGCAAACCCACATCTACCAGATAAATCTTAAATGCAGACATATCATCGTAGGCAGCCACCGGCAGGCCTGGAGCGCTGCTGCGGTAGATTTTATGCACCAGTCTTGCGTCCACCAACCACTGCAAAGCATCCTCATATTCACGGGCTCTCGCGCCCTCTTTGACAACCCGATAGATAAACTTCTTATTCTCCCTTGCCAGTTGAGACGGTATAGATTTCCAGATCGTAGAGATCTTTGGGAACTCCCTGATGTTGGGATGATTAGCACAGGTATATTTATGAGTAGTATTGTATTATCCAACGGCTCTCTTGTACATTTCAAGAGAGCCATTTTTATTCGTGCTTAAGCGCACGATGAAAAGACGAGCTTTCCTCTAGAAAGCTCTGCCTTTATGATAAAAAAAATCATTAGGAATCCAATTTTTCCCTTGACAAGTGAAAAATTTACAGATATAATGAATAAAAAATACTAAATAATAATAATTCTTATTTAGAAAAAAAGAGAGGATAAAGAGTATAAAAAGGAGGATCACTATGAAAGCATACGAAATCAAAGGCACAAAAACAGAAAAAAACCTGATGACAGCATTCGCTGGCGAATCTGAAGCAAGAAATAAATACACATACTATGCAAGCAAAGCAAAAAAAGATGGCTTTGAACAGATTGCGGCACTGTTCCTGGAAACAGCTCAGAATGAAAAAGAACATGCAAAAATTTGGTTCAAACTGCTCCACGGCGGCGAAATCGGCACAACAGCAGAAAACCTGCTGGATGCAGCAGAAGGCGAAAACTACGAATGGACAGATATGTATGCTACTTTTGCAAAAGAAGCAAAAGAAGAAGGTTTCGACCACATCGCTTATCTGTTTGAAGCAGTGGGCAAAATTGAAAAAGAACACGAAGAACGCTATCGCAAACTGCTGGCCAATGTAGAAGGCGGTCTGGTATTCTCCAGAGATGGCGATATGGTATGGCAGTGCGCAAACTGCGGTCATATCCATGTAGGCAAACAGGCGCCCCGTATGTGCCCCGTTTGCGAACATCCTCAGTCCTACTTCCAGCTGGTAGCAAAAAATTACTAATAGATAAACACAAACTCCCCTGTTTTCACAGGGGAGTTTTTTCCGTTCTTTCCACAAAAAAAGACAAAGCCACAAAAACAGCTTTGTCCTTTTTTATTTATTTCTTATTTCGCATCAAAAGCATCTTTGCCCAGACCGCAATCGGGGCAAACCCAATCAGCAGGGATATCTTCCCATTTTGTGCCGGGAGCGATACCATTGGCAGGATCGCCTACAGCTGGATTATACTCATAACCGCAAGGACAAACATAAACCATATATCTTGACCTCTTTTCAAATTTTTATTCTTTTACCTTTTCAACGCTTGCTTACAGCTTATATACTGCAACAGCGGTATGGCCTGCAGGCAGTTCCAGCGCATTGTCGCCCTGTGTCAAAGCCCATTTGCCATGCCCCATGCACTGACCTGCAGCGGCATCAAAATGTCTCATAACGATACCAATTCCCAAGTCTGCACTTACTTTATCTGTATAAGAATCGGGTTCACTTACCAGTGTAACCTGATTGTTATCCAAAACAAAACCATAAGGCTGACGGTTCAGATAGCTGGGAGAAAGTGTTGCAGCATAGAAAGACTGCCACAGCATATCTTCATAGAAGCCCATCATTTCATCCAGACCTTCAATATTGCCCCATTTGTTCAGGGAAACCATATCATAAATCCCCTTCTTGGGAGAATAATAGCCACGTTTTGCTGTGATATCTACATTAGACATATTCTTGATATTCAGACGCAGCAGCTTAGATGTCTTTTCGCCATAGCCAAATGCACAAATCGCAACAACCTTCATAGCTGTATCCAGTTTCAGAGCTTCTTTTACTTCAGCAGCATCAGCAAATGTGATCCAGCATGTGCTCATGTCCAGCTCTGTCAGCTTCAGGATCAGATCTTCCATAATATAACCACCATTGATTTCGGCATTTTCATTTTCTTCGGATAAAAGCACCAGATAGTTGGGCGCACCGATCATAAACTTTTCATAACCGGCAGTACCTTCCAAAGTCTTCTGCGCAGACTCATCAAGAACGAGTAACTGTGTTTTTACTTCAGGCAAAAGCTTAGGGCAGTTTTCGTAATATGCCTTAATTTCTCCCTGAATAGAAGCAGGCACTTTTTTCGTACGGAAAGCCCGAACAGACTTTCTATTCTGAATCATTGCAATGTAATCCATCATTGTTCCCCCTTCAAATGCGAGTTAAATAATATCTGCTATCGTAAGTTTCTGAAAGTCTTTACAAATTTCGTCTATAAAATAATTACATAAATAAAGTCTTCCACATTTGTTTCCATCATACACAACACACAAAAAAAAGTCAAGTATTATTCTCCTAATCCTTCCATGGATTCCAATGTATTTTCAGGCGATATCCGCGGAATTCTTGACACAAAAAATAAGAACTGATATACTTTATTTTAAATGGATAGTAAATGAATAGTTTTTATCAATCTTGTTGTTGTTGTGCTGGCAGCATAGCAGCTGAATCTGAGATTCTCTAATTGTATTACGATTTATATTACCAGTTCAAAAACAAAAGTAGAGACAAGAGGAGGAATCATTTGTGGAAATTTCAAAAGACATTCGCTACATTGGTGTAAATGACCATAGAATTGATTTATTCGAAAGCCAGTATGTGGTTGAAAACGGAATGGCATATAATTCTTATGTAATCCTTGACAAAAAAATTGCCGTTATGGACACGGTAGACGCCCGCTTTGGGAAAACATGGCTGAATAATCTGCTGGCTGTTTTGGGTGATCGCAAGCCTGATTATCTGATTGTGCAGCATATGGAGCCCGATCACTCCGCAAATATCGATACATTTGTGAAAAAATATCCTGATGCGAAGATCGTAGCTTCCGCCAAAGCTTTTATGATGATGCAGCAATTTTTCGGCACAGATTTTACTGAACATCAGGTTGTCGTTGCCGATGGGGATACCTTATCTCTGGGCAATCATGAACTGACCTTCGTGTCTGCTCCCATGGTGCACTGGCCCGAAGTTCTGATGACCTATGACAGTACGGACAAGGTTCTCTTCTCCGCAGATGCCTTCGGCAAATTTGGCGCTCTGGATGCGGAAGAAGAATGGGAAGACGAAGCACGCCGCTATTATTTCGGTATCGTCGGAAAATATGGTACACAGGTACAGAAGGTTTTGAAAAAGGCCGCTTTGTTGGATATTGCTACTATTTGTCCTCTGCATGGGCCCATTTTGAATGAAAATTTGGGACATTATATCGACCTGTATCAGTCTTGGTCCTCCTATGAAGCAGAAAGCGAAGGGGTTTTCATCGCGTATACCTCCGTTTATGGACATACAAAGGCTGCTGTAGAGCTGCTGGCAGAAAAACTTTCTCAAAAAGGCTGTCCAAAAGTAATCACCTGCGATCTTGCCCGCGAAGATATGGCAAAAGCAGTAGAAAATGCTTTCCGCTACAATAAATTGGTTCTGGCAACTACTACCTATAACGCCGGTATCTTCCCCTTCATGGAACATTTCATCCATGGGCTGACAGAACGTAACTTCCAGAAGCGTACCGTTGCCTTCATGGAAAACGGCAGCTGGGCTCCTTTGGCCGCAAAAGTGATGAAGGAAATGCTTTCCAAGAGCAAAGACCTTATCTTTACAGACACTACCGTCAGTCTCCTTTCTGCTCTGAGCGATGATAGCAGAGAACAGATTGAAAAACTTTCCGATGAATTGTGCTTCGACTATCTGGCACAGCAGGAAGAAACAGCCAATAAGAGCGATTTGGCGGCTCTGTTCAAAATCGGCTATGGTCTGTATGTGGTTACATCCAACGATGGCAACCGTGACAACGGCTGTATCGTAAATGCTGTTACGCAGCTTACCGATAACCCCAATCGTATTGCTGTGGGCATCAATAAAAAGAATTACTCCCATGATGTCATCAAAAAGACTGGCATTATGAATGTCAACTGTCTGTCTGTGGACGCCCCCTTCTCTGTTTTTGAAAACTTCGGTTTCCAGACCGGGGCTGAAGTAGATAAGTTTGCAAAAATGCCGCCTCTGCGTTCCGATAACGGGCTGGCTTTCCTGCATCGCTATATCAACGCCTTCTTCTCCCTGAAGGTGGAACAGTACCTTGATTTGGGCAGCCACGGTATCTTCATTTGCTCCGTGACCGAATCTCGTGTGCTTTCCGATTTGGATACCATGACCTACACATATTATCAGAAAAACGTGAAACCCAAACCGGATACAGACGGCAAAAAGGGTTGGGTATGTAAAATCTGCGGATATGTCCACGAAAGCGAAGACCTGCCCGATGATTTTATCTGCCCGCTGTGTAAACATGGCGTTGCCGATTTTGAAAAAATCGAATAATTTCTGTGTATTTCAGCAGAGCCTCTCTCATCCAGAGGCTCTGTTTTTTGTATAACAAAAAAGGATGTGGCTCATTACCACACCCTCGCTTCAGATATCTTCTTTCTTTTATCATGCTTTTGTTTAGATTTCTTTTTTCCACAGGCCATGCAGATTGCAGTATTCGTAAGCTGCAATGGCTTCTTCGCCCTCTGCCAGTGCAAAAACTGCTTCCGGTGCACCTGTGTGGTCAAGATATTTCAGCTGACCGCCCTGATTTGTATGCAGATAGATCCAAGCGATATGGTGTTCTTCCAGCATAGGGTGTGTTACATCCCCAACAACAACCTTCACTTCTCTGCCCTTAACCTCTACAACGGGTACATGTTTTTCAGATGCCCCGTCAGATGTATTGGCTTTCATCTCCTGCATTTTTTCGCCGCAGCACAGGATAGGCACGCCTTTATCCTCTACCATAACAATGATATTTTTACAGTGATTGCATTTAAAAAATCTAGGTGCTTTCATGGTTCTTCCTCCTTTTTTCTCTCTTATATAAATACTCTCTCAATACTCATTCATACTTATTTTATCTAAAAAAACCTTGCTTATTCTCCAAGTTTTCTTCGTTTTTTACTTTTCTTTTGTATGGTTTTATGATATCATACTTTTCAGAAAAAATTTGTTGCAATTGCAACAAATAGGAGGTTTTTATGGAAAATATATCAAAAAATCCACTGTTTGAAAATGTTTGTGCCGACAGTATTGAACAGATGATGTCCTGCTTCGATATCCAGAAAAAAAACTATAAGGAAAAGGATATCATCACCACCTGCGATGCCACAGGGGATTTTATCGGCCTGCTGCTGGAAGGCACTGTCTCTGTCAACCGTATCAGTATAGACGGTTCTCTGGATATGCTGGAATATCTGGAAAACACCGGCGTTTTCGGGGTTTCTTTTGCTTTCTCTAATCAAGAGGATGCCTTTATCGTCATTTGCGAAAAAGACTGTACCGTTCTCTTCATTGAAAAACAGCATCTCACCAAACGCTGTTCCAAAGCCTGCCAGCATCATACCCAAGTAGTGGAAAACCTGATGCGCCTGATGGCCGAACAGGTGGTGCATCTGACAGAAAAAGTGGATATCCTCAGCCATCGTTCCATTCGCGGCAAGCTTATGTGCTATTTCCGTATCCAGAGCACCAAACAGGGCAAGCTGACCTTTCGGCTGCCCATGTCTCTTTTGAAATTGGCAAACTATCTCTGCGTTGACCGCAGCGCCATGATGCGGGAAATCAAAAAAATGAAAGAAGAAGAAATTGTGGAGATCAACGGGGGGGAAGTGACACTATTATAAAAATCTGCTAAAAAAGGGAATTTCATTATACATGATAAAAGAAGTTCAAAATGGCACGTCCTTAGAGGAACGCATTAAAAAGAGATGCATCCTTAAAATATAAGGATTTATCCCTTTTATGCTTTTTCAATGTTCGTTTTCTTCTAAGGAATGTGGCTAGCAGTTCCGCTTAAGAAATCAACAAATTATAAAATCAATGTTTTCTTAAGCGCAGCCTACTAAAAAGGCATCTTTATGAAATTATCATAGCCTTAGAACAGAATTCAGCTCCCGGCTTTTTTTAAATAGATTCCCTTGCCGAATTTCCCCTTAGACAGAGAGATTGGCTCTTTTCCCCTGAGTCAATGCCGCTATGATCCCGGTAAATTCACTGTCCATTCTGCTATCCATATTTGACTTTCTCATACTTTCCAGAAAATGCACCGTATTTTAGGCAGGGAGGAAAACACCCTTTCTTTTATGACTGCCGCCTGATTTTTTAAGAATAACAGCTTCCTTGTATTTTTTTCGTCCCTCTCAAAACATAACACCAAAAGGTTATAGGGGGATTTTCCGATCCCCCTATGGAAAGGTGCGCCCCATGAGCTTTCACAGCACAGGTATGAAATTGTTATTTCTACTCACACGCCTCTTGCGAGGCGCGACGGAAAGTCAGATTAACCGCACCACCGCAGAAATGATTTCTACTCACACGCCTCTTGCGAGGCGCGACTATTTTGTAGTCATTCAGTAAACAATTCACGGCCATTTCTACTCACACGCCTCTTGCGAGGCGCGACGTACTGTGTGCCGAAGTAAAACGCCACCACTACGATTTCTACTCACACGCCTCTTGCGAGGCGCGACTGCTGTTCCAGCATCTCCTTTGTCTCTGTGGCAATTTCTACTCACACGCCTCTTGCGAGGCGCGACAAGGACTGCTACGACCGTACAGATGATAGTGCAATTTCTACTCACACGCCTCTTGCGAGGCGCGACCGGATCTGCACCGGATGGATTCTATCCCATCGATATTTCTACTCACACGCCTCTTGCGAGGCGCGACAACTGCATCCTGAAAGATGATGTAAATTTCGTGATTTCTACTCACACGCCTCTTGCGAGGCGCGACTAATTGCTGTGGATGGTGCTACTCCTACCATTGATTTCTACTCACACGCCTCTTGCGAGGCGCGACCATTATGGCCATTACAGCGGCAGACCTGACGGGGATTTCTACTCACACGCCTCTTGCGAGGCGCGACCGAAAACTGTAATCAAACAAAACACCCGATTTCATTTCTACTCACACGCCTCTTGCGAGGCGCGACAGCCTATGAAGGACGAAAACGGGCTGAATATTACAATTTCTACTCACACGCCTCTTGCGAGGCGCGACTTATGTATCCGCAGCATCCGGAGGCGCATTTCAATTTCTACTCACACGCCTCTTGCGAGGCGCGACCTGTGGGCAACCATGCTGTCGGATTACCACTATATTTCTACTCACACGCCTCTTGCGAGGCGCGACTTGCACAGAGACACTTATGGTGTCCATGGCAGAGATTTCTACTCACACGCCTCTTGCGAGGCGCGACGAAAGGCGAGAACATAGGTCAACTGCAAATCAAAATTTCTACTCACACGCCTCTTGCGAGGCGCGACGAAAGAGAAGTTGAATTCCAGGAATACTGCACGGATTTCTACTCACACGCCTCTTGCGAGGCGCGACGTCCTGCATTCCAGAACATGATCCGGCAGGCCAGAATTTCTACTCACACGCCTCTTGCGAGGCGCGACACCCCTGATTTTCAATATCCGATAGATGCGGACATTTCTACTCACACGCCTCTTGCGAGGCGCGACAGAAGCATTCCTGACAGATATTCTGGGCATGACAATTTCTACTCACACGCCTCTTGCGAGGCGCGACAACAGATGCGGAGCATTGCATCTGAATTCCAGACATTTCTACTCACACGCCTCTTGCGAGGCGCGACACTGAAGCAGATCAGGTCGAAAAGTCTGGAAGGAATTTCTACTCACACGCCTCTTGCGAGGCGCGACAAGACTATTCCGTAGAGGCTTCCGAGAAGATGAAAATTTCTACTCACACGCCTCTTGCGAGGCGCGACAAATATCCGGGCAGATACAGAAATGATTCGCTGTAATTTCTACTCACACGCCTCTTGCGAGGCGCGACGGCCGCTGCTTGGAAACGCATTTCATCACGGCTATTTCTACTCACACGCCTCTTGCGAGGCGCGACATGGTGTTTCTGCTTCAATGCCTTCCGCTACGCCATTTCTACTCACACGCCTCTTGCGAGGCGCGACACGAAAACTGTAATCAAACAAAACACCCGATTTCATTTCTACTCACACGCCTCTTGCGAGGCGCGACTTTTCGCTCCGCCAGTACCACAGCTTCTTTTTAGATTTCTACTCACACGCCTCTTGCGAGGCGCGACAAATTTGCAAATAAGAACTTCTTCCATTTCACCTATTTCTACTCACACGCCTCTTGCGAGGCGCGACAATTTGCACAAAGGAATTGATAATATGAATAAAATTTCTACTCACACGCCTCTTGCGAGGCGCGACAACTGAAAAATGTATATGAATCTCTGGAATCGGATTTCTACTCACACGCCTCTTGCGAGGCGCGACTTTTAACAATATCAATTCTATTGACGAACTGAAAAATTTCTACTCACACGCCTCTTGCGAGGCGCGACCTGTGGATACATCAAAGTGTATCGTTTTGGTTCATTTCTACTCACACGCCTCTTGCGAGGCGCGACGATGTTGTCATCGATGAAGAATTGAGAGAGATCCATTTCTACTCACACGCCTCTTGCGAGGCGCGACTTCCGATGAAAGATAGAGTTGTCCTGATGGAAAATTTCTACTCACACGCCTCTTGCGAGGCGCGACTCCCGCCCTGCTGGCGGAACTGGAAAAGATTGCGATTTCTACTCACACGCCTCTTGCGAGGCGCGACGGCTGGAAAACAGAAGATATGCTGGATGGTATTGATTTCTACTCACACGCCTCTTGCGAGGCGCGACCGGCCGCTGCTTGGAAACGCATTTCATCACGGCTATTTCTACTCACACGCCTCTTGCGAGGCGCGACTTAATCAAGATAAAGGAAATCAACAACAACCCAAATTTCTACTCACACGCCTCTTGCGAGGCGCGACTGGTCTGCTGGATGTCCGCAATGCAAAAAACGGATTTCTACTCACACGCCTCTTGCGAGGCGCGACAAGATAAAGAAACTGTAATCAATGCCGAATTTAATTTCTACTCACACGCCTCTTGCGAGGCGCGACTTATAAGAAATACAAGTATCTGCCTGTCCTCTGTATTTCTACTCACACGCCTCTTGCGAGGCGCGACAACTTGGGCGGCATTCCTATGGATTTGAAATTTCAATTTCTACTCACACGCCTCTTGCGAGGCGCGACCAGAAGGAATATGATGCACTGCCGGGCAGTGTAATTTCTACTCACACGCCTCTTGCGAGGCGCGACCCGATGGTGCCGCCAGCCGTCACGGCGTAAAGCATTTCTACTCACACGCCTCTTGCGAGGCGCGACGCCAAATGCGTTGGTGTCTCTGCCAGTGCTGTGGCATTTCTACTCACACGCCTCTTGCGAGGCGCGACTATGGTTCTTTTGGTATGTAACCAGATGCCGCAAATTTCTACTCACACGCCTCTTGCGAGGCGCGACTGTTTTCCTGGTTTCTTCCACCAATTTGATAGAAATTTCTACTCACACGCCTCTTGCGAGGCGCGACGGCAAACCCGTATATCTTTCTGATAACATGCCAATTTCTACTCACACGCCTCTTGCGAGGCGCGACCGTTTCCCATGGGAACGAAAATACCGGAAACAAATTTCTACTCACACGCCTCTTGCGAGGCGCGACATATAATAGCCAGCTTGCACTTTCCCCGTACTGGATTTCTACTCACACGCCTCTTGCGAGGCGCGACCTGTTTTGAACGGCTATATCAATGAGAGCGGAGAATTTCTACTCACACGCCTCTTGCGAGGCGCGACTAAATGCGGAAGGGTTGTCTGCCCGTCGGCGTAGATTTCTACTCACACGCCTCTTGCGAGGCGCGACATGTTTAAGACTGTTTTTTTGCTGTCTTTTTTCTATTTCTACTCACACGCCTCTTGCGAGGCGCGACTAAATGCGGAAGGGTTGTCTGCCCGTCGGCGTAGATTTCTACTCACACGCCTCTTGCGAGGCGCGACGGCAGAAAGGAGACCTCTTTATTCGTCCTGCCAATTTCTACTCACACGCCTCTTGCGAGGCGCGACATCTGGCATTCTTCAGGGTATCAAAAATGCGTGGATTTCTACTCACACGCCTCTTGCGAGGCGCGACCTGATCGGCCAGAGCTATACGCCGAACCTGACGAATTTCTACTCACACGCCTCTTGCGAGGCGCGACATCTGCCATCATGGGAAGCAATTCCACGATACCGATTTCTACTCACACGCCTCTTGCGAGGCGCGACGCTGATGAACCGAAAAGGCTTGCCAGACTGGATGATTTCTACTCACACGCCTCTTGCGAGGCGCGACTGTAGGTCTGCATACTGCATAGCCGTCCCCTGCAATTTCTACTCACACGCCTCTTGCGAGGCGCGACAAATCTTTTATCGGAAACCGTTGGGGCATTTATCATTTCTACTCACACGCCTCTTGCGAGGCGCGACGTCCGAGCGGTGGGAGCGCATTTAACCCGATGAATTTCTACTCACACGCCTCTTGCGAGGCGCGACATGTCTATGTTTAAATTGCCAGATGGATTTTATAATTTCTACTCACACGCCTCTTGCGAGGCGCGACCGGTGGCACCAGCGCTCCTGTGTGCCTTGGTAGATTTCTACTCACACGCCTCTTGCGAGGCGCGACGCTCCCCTGACGTGGCCGACACCATCGTCAACAACATTTCTACTCACACGCCTCTTGCGAGGCGCGACTCCTCCGGCACCGGCGGCGCATCAGGCGCAACCATTTCTACTCACACGCCTCTTGCGAGGCGCGACACAACAGCATCCACGCCGCTGCTGCGGCTGGAAATATTTCTACTCACACGCCTCTTGCGAGGCGCGACTCCCCGGCCAAATGAACATGGACGGCACTCAGCATTTCTACTCACACGCCTCTTGCGAGGCGCGACCGGCGGCTTCACGAACGGCCCGTCCATCGCGGGCATTTCTACTCACACGCCTCTTGCGAGGCGCGACCTCGCCGAGGTATTTGCGGACATAGACACGGGCATTTCTACTCACACGCCTCTTGCGAGGCGCGACCGAGGCAGCTCGTCAGGTAGGACGTGCCGTTCTCATTTCTACTCACACGCCTCTTGCGAGGCGCGACTGTTGACCAGTGCAGCTTCGGTTTTGACATTCTGATTTCTACTCACACGCCTCTTGCGAGGCGCGACGCTGCGGCGGCATCGGGGACAAGCTGATAAATTTATTTCTACTCACACGCCTCTTGCGAGGCGCGACGGCCGTGATCTTAGCCTTGCCGGGCTTGCAGGTCATTTCTACTCACACGCCTCTTGCGAGGCGCGACGCCGGACTTCTCCCGCAATATCCTCTACCGCGCCATTTCTACTCACACGCCTCTTGCGAGGCGCGACCAAAAAGCAGGATCCCGCCACCCTGACCCGTCAGATTTCTACTCACACGCCTCTTGCGAGGCGCGACAACCGCAAGGGCCAGTTCCTCGCCTGCTACACCATTTCTACTCACACGCCTCTTGCGAGGCGCGACGCCGAGCGCAGGGCCAAGGAAGAAGCCGAGCGCAATTTCTACTCACACGCCTCTTGCGAGGCGCGACGTCGAAGAACAGGCGGAAGCCTTCCAGACAGAAATTTCTACTCACACGCCTCTTGCGAGGCGCGACCTACATTCCGCATTGCAAGGCATTTTTCGTAAAATTTCTACTCACACGCCTCTTGCGAGGCGCGACTGCAATATCTTCCGGTGCAGCATTGATGATAGAATTTCTACTCACACGCCTCTTGCGAGGCGCGACGTTGGCCGTGTCGCCCTCGAGTCGCTTGACGCCATTTCTACTCACACGCCTCTTGCGAGGCGCGACACGAATGACAGCAATTTCCTCACGCAGGAGGATATTTCTACTCACACGCCTCTTGCGAGGCGCGACAGTGACAGATAGGTTATATTTTTTCCCAATTTCATTTCTACTCACACGCCTCTTGCGAGGCGCGACCAACGCCGCCAAGGCGTCCGCAGCTGTGCCGGAAATTTCTACTCACACGCCTCTTGCGAGGCGCGACACGGCAGGCAGAGCTGATTTTGCAGGAAACACAAATTTCTACTCACACGCCTCTTGCGAGGCGCGACCGCAACGGAATATAGCGTGCAACAGGAATTTTCGGATTTCTACTCACACGCCTCTTGCGAGGCGCGACGCCGAATATGGTGTAACAGCAGTCGGATACTAATATTTCTACTCACACGCCTCTTGCGAGGCGCGACGGCTGTGTCCGTTCCCGCTCGCTTCCTGAACAGGTATTTCTACTCACACGCCTCTTGCGAGGCGCGACTTCTTCAGGTCTTGCAGGTTGTAGTAGTCCCACAGATTTCTACTCACACGCCTCTTGCGAGGCGCGACCATTTTGTTCATGTGGGCGACCTACCCCATGATGATTTCTACTCACACGCCTCTTGCGAGGCGCGACCAACAGCATCCACGCCGCTGCTGCGGCTGGAAATATTTCTACTCACACGCCTCTTGCGAGGCGCGACGGCGCTTCTTTCGTGCTATACTGTACGACGAGCATTTCTACTCACACGCCTCTTGCGAGGCGCGACGCGTAGTCCAGCGAGATCCAGCCGGCGCCGCTCTTATTTCTACTCACACGCCTCTTGCGAGGCGCGACAATCAGATATGACAAAATGATGCAGATATTCCGCATTTCTACTCACACGCCTCTTGCGAGGCGCGACTACAAATGGATTGCCATTAAGTTTAGTTAAATGATTTCTACTCACACGCCTCTTGCGAGGCGCGACGGCCAAGCCCGGCCGTGTATTTTGCGCCTGCTGTGATTTCTACTCACACGCCTCTTGCGAGGCGCGACTTGGTTGCCTTCGAGGAATTATGGGGAGATGTTGATTTCTACTCACACGCCTCTTGCGAGGCGCGACCCAGATCGCATCTCATGGCAGCAGTTATTATTGATTTCTACTCACACGCCTCTTGCGAGGCGCGACAGGGTCATGGATATACTTCGGAACCACGACCAGGATTTCTACTCACACGCCTCTTGCGAGGCGCGACTACTGCCTTGAATCTCATTGTGCATGGTGGGTCATTTCTACTCACACGCCTCTTGCGAGGCGCGACCGGCGATTACCCTTACCGTCTGACCGTCCACCTCATTTCTACTCACACGCCTCTTGCGAGGCGCGACCCCCGAATCCTGAACAAACTTCAGGGGTTCGGCGATTTCTACTCACACGCCTCTTGCGAGGCGCGACATTGACGCCGAAAGAGCCGTCAAGGGTAAGTATATTTCTACTCACACGCCTCTTGCGAGGCGCGACCTGCCGCTGCCTGCCACGATTTCTTTTTTGATTCTATTTCTACTCACACGCCTCTTGCGAGGCGCGACTGGTTTTTTCCTTTCTTAAAATTGTGCTACGGCAAATTTCTACTCACACGCCTCTTGCGAGGCGCGACGAATTTTTCCAAGCGTGCGAGGGTCATTTCCTATATTTCTACTCACACGCCTCTTGCGAGGCGCGACTCTCTTTCCATCTACTCACCTGCCCCATCTGCAAATTTCTACTCACACGCCTCTTGCGAGGCGCGACCTTGCCAGCTCAGGCACGCTCCAGCCAAGTGCATTTCTACTCACACGCCTCTTGCGAGGCGCGACTGCAGCATCTTGTATTTTTCTGCGCCCCACGCCCCACATAAAGAAGCGGACTTTCTATTTCATCTTAATTTTTACCCCAAAAATACAAATTTTTTCTACTTTTCCCGGCGAACCTCTGGCACTTTCCACAGTCACCCCACCTTCGCCAAGCTGCATCAGATGATGATGACACCTTCCGGGTTATAGGTTTCTTTTGCGCCAATATGCTCCACCCGTCTTTCCCAGTGATTCCCAAGGTAATAAAACCGCAGACTGTCCTTCTCCACGTCAATCAACTTAACCAGCCGATCCTTTAGTTTTAAAAAAGCGGAGTAATCCAGATTGGCTTCAAAAACAGAATTCTGCACTCGCTGTGCATGGTTCTGGCATTCCTTCGCCACCTTTCGCAGCCTTGTTTTTCCCCCTTCGTCCACCGTGGAAACATCATAACTGATCAACACCATCATATCCTTCACCTACTTCAACAAAAAACATGGATATTCCTCCAAATCTCCTCTTACATATTTAGCAAGCAGATTGCTCTGCACATAGGGCAGCAGCCCCATGGGAATCTTCTGCTTCAAGAAGGGATGCATCAGATCTGTCCGTTTTTTCTCCTGCCATTTTGTGATGACCTTTTTCCGCCCCTCATCATTCAAATACACTGCTCCGGAAATCTGCTTTTCAAAATCCCCCTCCTGCAAAATCTGAAGATTGCACAGGGTCAGGGTAAACCGTTCCGCAATACATCGGGTCTCCTCCACCAGATCACAGGCAAGGGAACTGCGCCCGCTGCGCAGGGTATGGCAGAAGCCAATATAGCTGTCCAGCCCTACTGTTTCCAACGCAGAGGCAAATTCGGAAACATACAGAGTATACACGAAGGACAGCACTGCATTGACTGGATCCAGGGGCGGACGTTTTGTCCGATAGGTAAACGTAAAAGGCGTTTTGGGATTCGTCAGCAATTTCTCAAAAACAGAAAAATACACCTTGGCGCAATTCCCCTCAATACCGATGATTTCCTCCACCGTTTCTGCCTGATACACCCGTTCTATGCCCTCTGTCAGGGCATCCAATGCGGCCTGCAGCTCTATATCCTCCCGCAGGGAAGGGTTATCGTGAAGGGTTCTCTTGATGAGCTGCTTGGTGTTGCTGAATTTTGCCGCCATAGTATTCTGCGTCAGAAAAACCCCATTCTCCCGAAAGCGATCGATCTGCGCCACCCGCAGGAATACATTCCCCTTGGTTTCCCCGCAGACCTTCGCCAAAAACCGCCCCTGGGGAGAAATAAAATTAATGGGGATAGATTTGCTGACACATTTGCCCATCAGCGCCGGCGAACAGCCCAGATAATTGAAGCAAACGATATTTTCTACATTGTCGAAAGGAATCCGAAATTTCGTTTCGTTCTCTATTTTGCAGACAAGATTTTCTCCATCCAAGCAAAGATACGCCAGCTCATTGGTGATGTAGATGGTATTCAAAAGCTTCCTCATGGCTCATCCAGCTCCTTTATGATACTTCGGATTCTTTTGCTCTTTTTTATGGAAGGCATGCACAAGTCCTTCATGGAACAGCCGCTGCATTTCTGTCCCTTTTTCTTCGGAGGGATTATGCCCCGCTCCAGATAACTCCGCATTTCCCCCAGCAATTCCTTCAAATGGGCGTCATATTCCGGCGCCTTTTCCCGCAGGGGCAGCTCCACCCGTTTCTTCTTATCGGCATAATATAAATAAGTGTCACAGTCGCAGTGGAACACAGAATCCACGCAAAGCTTCTGGGCGAACACCTGCATCAGGTCGTCATAGCGAAACAGGCCCTCCTTGGGCATAGTGGGCTTATATTCCACAATGGCAAGCTTCTCCTGCTGCACCTCCAAGCAATCCACCACGCCAAACAGACCGTATTCCTCCCCATCGCAATACACAGGGACAGAGGTATACACCTTTTTCCCCTTGGCCGTATAGGAACGTTCCGGGTCGTGGACGCGGCTATGGAGCAGGTTTGCCTTGGTCACAAATACATTTTCCGCCCATGCCCGGTCAATCTCCAAAAGCCCCCAGCGGTGGGGGCAATAGAGATAATGCTGTATGGAGCGGATGTTCAATGTGGGTTCTATCATATCTTGGAGATCAGCGTGACACCATCGGGCATTTCGCTGTCCACCGTAATTTCATAATCGGTGAATTTTCTAGGGGGCATGGTTTCGTCCTTCAAGGATACCTGAATCTTATCGAACAGCACATGGGAGGGGCTGTTGCCCAGCAGGCTGTCATGCTTGAATACATACAGCTTTCTCATGCACATCTTGCCCCGAGCCGCACTATGGTCATTTTCAAACATATTCACAATAGCTGTCCAGAGCAGCTCCACATCTTCCTCGCTCAAGCCTGTTACCTTCTGGGCCAATGCCGCGGAGATATACCCTTCTCCGCGGTACAGAGCATAAGGGATCACGCTCTTTTTCCCCATTTCTGTACTGCCGGTTTCTGCTCTGTCCTCTGTGGTGCGGGCCTGACGGGTAATGGTCACATCCTGAATATTGATGGGGGAAAGGCTTCTTGCAAAATTGATCTGCACAGGGCCTCTGACGATACCGCAGGGATTATCCCCCGTTGCCATTACCGCACCAAAGGCACGCACATCAAAATAATTTTCACACATAAATGCTCTGGCTTTCTCCACATCCTCTGTATTTTTTCCTTTTTCCTTCAGCTTCAAGCCTTCCTTTTCATAGGCTTCCGCAAATTTCGTGTTCAATGCCTTGTCCGGTTTAATCAGGATGTTATAGCCCTCTTCCCCTTCCTTGCACAGCTCCACATAATTGCGGATTTTCCGTTTCAGGCAGACATCGGTAATATAGCCATGGCCTGTTTCCGCATCCATTCTGGGGGAGTTGCCTGCGTCGGGATCTCCGTTGGGGTTCCCATTTTCTACATCAAAAAGCATTACAAAATCATATCTGTTTTCAATCGCCATATTGCTGCGCCTCCTCTGTCTGTTCGTCCTTTTTTGCAAAATAGCTCTGGTGCTGCTGATAATAGCCCAGCATGAATTTTCCCTGCTCTACCAAGGGAAGGGTGTTGGGAAATTCACAGGGCATCAATTCTACCACTTCACCGATCTGTTTTCTGTAAAAGCCCCCATGGGCCGCCTTCCCGAAGTGATTTTCCGCCAGCTTCAGCAGCTTAGGAAATACCACCGCCGGCATAGCCGCCGCCGAAGCAAAATACGCATCTTTAATGGTTCTGTTCAGGCTGTTGCCGGAAGCATCCTGCTGCAGCCGTTCCAGTATTGCAAAGAGCCTGCCGCACAAATACGCCTCGTTTCTGTTTTCTCTGTCCAATGCCACCTGTAATTCCTCCTTTTTCCCGTTCTTTCTGCATTCCCGATTGATATATGCCTTTAAGATGCCTGCCCGCACCCGGTTGCGGTCCATGTCCTTGTCGATTTTTCCCCTTCTGACCACTGTTTCCAAAAGGGCAAAGGGATAGGGACTGCCGTATAGGATAGCCTCCAACAGCTTGGAAAGCAGCGCCGGGTCTGCCGATTCATTTTTGCTTTTGGGCGAAATCAGTTCCCTTTTGATGCCCCAAAGGGGAATGGGACGCAGTCCTTCGCCCATCTGCAAATCCTTCTGATGCATGGCAACATGGAGCAGGATATCGCCAAATTTCTGCCGATAAAGGAATTTCACCGCCAGTCGGGAAGAATTGGGCTTCAAGCCCACCATATAAAACTCCACATCCGGGTCGATTTCATCGATGGCGGCAAGGCGTTCCGCTGTGATAGCCCCCTCCGCTGCTTCCTTTGTTAAATTTTCCAAAAATTTCTCCGTTTTTTCCGCATCCAGCTTTTCGGAAGAATCAAACAGCAGAGCAGACAACAAATCCTCGCAGGTTTCCTTGCCATCCATGGCCCAAAATACCACCGTCACATCATCCAGCAGTACCCTATGTTTTTTATCTGCCAAAAGCTTATTCAGGGCTTCTGTATATTTTTGCATGGCCTTCTGGGAAATGCTGCTGTTGTAGGATTGCTCGTTTCCATAGGAATTTTCCGAAGGATTATTGAAGCCGATCAACACAGAACCCGTTGCCAGGCCCCCATAAACCCCTTTGATCTTTCCGTGGATTCTGGCAATTTCCGCCTCCTCGCCGGTAATGGCACATTGGCCCGTCAGCCCGCCATCCTCCTGTCCTTTGCTTTGGAACAGATTCTCCCATCTTTCCTTTACAAGAGGCTCCTCATGCAGGAGTGTCTCAGAATCATTCCACAGGCAGAAAGCATAACCGGCACTGCTGTATGCCTTTCCCAGCCCCAAAAGCTTCGGGTTTTCCCTTTCCTCCTCCGGCTTCCAGTTTTGGAGAAAGGCCCGAAAGGCGTTGACCAAGGGAGTGTCTATCCCCTCCAGAAATGCCAGATTTTTCTCCACAAAGGCTTCATGGGATTTTTTTGCCTTGTTAGTCTTATCCTCCGGCGTAAGCCCATCCTTTTCATAATTCAGGCCAAATAGATATAAGGGGCGATGTTCGATGATATTTGCATCGATCCCCGGCTTTTCCGTTCGCTGGGGCATGATTTCATCCCTTGGTACTGTTTTTTCCTTTGTTTTCCCCTTTGCCCCCGGAACGATTTCCTTCTTCTGATGGTCGATGATTTCACTTATTTTACCGTCCTCTGTCAAGGCCACCTTATAATGCACCTTCACATTGGAATAGCCTTCCGCCAGCACCTTTCCCTCTCTCGCCAAAATATCATAATAGTCACAGAGTGCTTTGATCAGCATTTTATCTCCCTCCTGTGCTTTTCCACATCGATGATGCCCTCTACCATGTGGGGTCTGTAATACAGGGTGGTGGCTTTATCGGAGAAAAGAGGATTTTCCCAGTCCCCGTTGAGGGGCTTGCCGCCATCGGCAAATTGGACGCCATAGCTCATAAAGCCCAGATCCACGTCTCCCATTTCCACAATTTCTTTTTCAATCTGGCTCAGATCGAAATCCTCCACCAATTCCAGCCGCTTCACGGGAAATTCACTGCACCCCAGGCAGGGCGTTCTGAATTGCTGCCCCTTTTCCAGTCTGCGCTTGATGATGTTGTAATGCTTTTTCTCCCCGTCCGTTTCCTCATCAGCCTTTAGCCCCGTCAATTCAAAGTGAAATTCCACCCCATACTTCACATTTTTCAGCACCATGGCGGCCCGCTGGCTTCTGCTTTCCGCCGTATAGATGCAGGGATCGCCGCCTTTTCCGCTCATCTGGCTTTTGACGGCGGAATATTTCACCTTTTCCTTTACCTCGTTCCGACGGATATTGGCGAAGTCGATTTTATGGAACACCACAATGCGGTCGATAACATATTTGATAGCTGGCTTCCAATAAATACTTTTCAGCAGCCCTTCTAATGCCCCCGGCGTCGGCACATCATAGCTGACCCGCTCCACCTTCAAGGCCGGGTTGGTAAAGCAGGCATAATCCCCCTCGATGATTACCTTAAATCCGTAGCCCATGTGGTTCACTCCTTTCCATTGCGTTCCTTTTGCCCTGTTTCCAAAAGCAGGACTTTTCTTTCAACTGTTTTCTTTCCCCTTATGTTTATTATATAATGTAGTCCTGTCCAGAAAACAGGACACCCAGCTGTTTGTCATAATAATCTTCACTGGTCAGGCACCAGATTCCATCATAATTTTCCACAACGTGCTGCTTTTGCAGTTCTTCCAATTCCTTTTGACGGATAGAGAAGGTATATTTCTGCAGCCTTCTGCTGTTGGGGAAGCCCCTCCTGCAATCTTCGATCAATGCTCTGCTTTCCTCATCCCGCAGAGCCACCACAGAGATATTTTTCTGTTCAATGAGGGCAAATGCTGCGGCATAGGTCTGAAAATCAATGCTCTCGATGCCCCGGCAGTATTTTTCCATGGCATATTTTGTAAATTCCTCATTCTTTTCGGAAAAGACCTTCCGATAATAGGAATCGATGCTTTCCAAAGAGGAAATATCGGGAAAGGCCATGATGCTTTCCCGGGCAAACTGCTCCTTGGGTTTCAGGGGCTTGTCCTCCTTTTCTTTTAGCCGGAAAATGCTTACCATAGCATCGGATCGCTTGCCTTCCCGGTTGCACCTGCCCCCGGCCTGCAAAATGCTGTCCAGCCCCGCCAGTTCCCGATACACTGCGGAAAAATCCAAATCGACACCCGCTTCAATGAGGGAGGTGGAAATGACTGTAATCCGTTTTTCCTCCGGCACCTGCTGCAAATCAGGATATGCCTCCTCCAAGGCCGCAAGCTGCCCTCGGATTTCGGCAATGACCTCTTTTCTGTCGAAAGCCGTCATATAGGTGGAAAGATGATATTTCCTTCCGCTGCATTTTTCGTATAGCTCTCGGGCAGTCTTTTTCTCGTTCACCACAATCAGGGCCGAAGGTGCTTCCATAGCCCTTTGCAGCAAAGCCTCCTCCGAAAGAAAACCGATATCTGCAAAGCTGCATTTTGCAAATTTTCCGAAAGCGGAGGTATCTGTTATCAGGTCTACTATAGTGCTGTCAGGCAGGGTATATCTTTGCAGCAGCTCTTTAAAATCGGGCATGGTGGCTGTCAGAAAAATGGCTTCGCTGTTCAGATATCTGGTCAGATAGACGATGGCCTCCAAGCAGGGCTGCAAAAATCCCTCGGGCATCAGATGGGCTTCATCAAAAATCAAAATGCTGTCTGCCATATTGTGCAGCTTCCGCAGCCTGCTGCGGCGGTTGGAATAGATGGATTCAAAAAACTGTACCGCTGTGGTGATGATGACCTGTGCATCCCAGTTTTCACAGGCCAGCTTGGCGGTTTTTCTTTCGTCCTCATCCATATCTGCATCGTCATAGGAAAAGGTAGACTGATGCCGCAAAATCTCCATATCCTTTCCAAATAAATCCTGGAATACCTCCGCCGTCTGCTCGATGATGCTGTTGTAGGGAATGATATAGATGATGCGCTTTTTGCCGCTGTTTTCCCGCAGCACTCTTTGCAGCGCCACCTTCATGCTGCACAAGGTTTTCCCGCTGCCTGTGGGCATATGCATCAGGTAGATTTCTCCATCCTTTTCCGCATTTTGAAAGGCCTGTGCCTGCAAGCGGCCCCTTGCTTTCTGCAGCTCTGTTTGACATACAAAGCTGTCGAATCTTTTTTCCAGCTTTTCCAGACAGGCAGCAAAATCTGCTTTCAGGGAACGGTTCTTGCTGCCGCCCATAAAAATAGCTGTATCCAAAGAATCGGCATCTACCAGGCAGGAAAAGCAATAGCGGGTGAAAAAAGCAAATTTATCGTATACCTGCTCCTTCTTCCTGCAGTCCCGCAATAAAAACTGCTGAAATTCTTTCTCCGCCAGCTTTGGCAGCTCCAGCTCCCTTTCATATGCACTAAAATCCTCAAAACTGCGCTTCATCCTGCCTGCCAAGGTTGGCAGATCCGCAGTATCTCCCCCCGCCATGCCATCAGGGATCCCCGTATGGTGGCCAGAGATACAATAGGCCATCATCCATGCGGCAGCATTGGTATAATGCTTTCGGGCAGCCAACGCCCCGCAGGTGGAATGCTCCACCCGGATGTTTTCCCCGCAGATCCTTTTCTGGAAGGAAGGCTGATATTTTCCCACATCGTGGAGCAAGCCCATGGCATAAACCACTTCCTTGCATTCTTTCGCCGCAATACCAGCCGCTAAGGCCGCCGTATTCTCACAATGCTCCTTTACGGATTGAATTTGCCCTGTGTCCTCGTTTCTATGTGCTTGATACATCACTATCCCCCCATATCTGCACTTTCTTTTCATAATATCATAATTTCACATAATATTCATCACGTTTCGACGCTTTTTATGCAATTTTCCCATGTGCATTAAAAAAATTAAGCCGAACCGATAAATATAAAGTTATCAGGGCAAAAATTTTTGACTGTCTTGTTCTAATAATGGTATCTTACATGTTATACCAGGCCTTTCCAAAGGAGATTTTTCAGAATATGAGCCGTAAAACAGTCCATCGGATCATGACGCAATGGAAAAGTTTTTTGATTTTCCAAAAATTCCAGTCCATGGTCCTTTTTAAGCAAGAATCGATTGAATGCCCAATCATCAATAGATCAAGGGATAACGTATAATTAGTTTCGCAAATTCAATTTCATAAAAATAGACATGGTCTA
>NZ_JBJEJK010000037.1:0-11970 GCF_051877975.1 Anaerotignum sp. | reverse complement strand
TTTTATTCTTCGCCAAGATAATCTCTGGGGTTTTGATAAATGCCGTTCAGCTGAATTTCGTAATGGCAATGGATACCGCTGGACATGCCGGTGGTACCTGTGGTGCCGATGATATCGCCCCGTTTGACTTTATCGCCGACAGTTACGTTCAGTTCGGTGCAGTGAGCATATAATGTTGTGAAACCATTATAATGGTCGATGACCACATAATAGCCGAATTCATCATGATAAGTGGCTGTTGTAACAGTGCCTGCGGCAGTTGCATAAATGGGGATGATCTGGCTTTGTGTGGAGATATCTATTCCATAATGCTTTCTGCCATCGCTGATAGAAGGATCGGCTTCGGGGTTGAATTCTGTAGAAACGATTCTGCTTTCCACAGGCCAGCCGAGGGGAATATTGTTTTGCGCAGCTAATGCGTAGGTTACTTCATCTGCAACTGCTGTGAAAGAAATTCCTGTTTCATCCATCATGGAGTTGATTTTATCCAGCTGGGCGGAAAGGGTAGACGCCTTATTGTAAGATGTGCTGACAATATTTGTAAAAGTAGGCGTCACATCAGAAGTTTCCAAGGCAGTTGTTACGGCTGCCAGAGCGGCGGAAGAGGAATCAGAAGCGTTCATATTGCTGATCTGATTATAAAGGTCTTCCTTTACTGTCTCGATCTCATTCATCTTCTGTTCCAGTTCTGTTGTTTTATTCTGGAGTGCATCAATATTCTCAGTATATTCGTTATTTTCATTCTGCAGCAATTCTGCCCGCTGTTCCAGCTTGCGGTTTTCACGTTCTGTTTCCATCAGCTGTTCTTCGGAGACCTGCAGGTCTGTTTTTGTTTTCTGATATGCACCAACAGAGAGAACTGTACCGCTTACCAAAACCACTGCCGCCGCACAAATGGCTGCAGCATGGCGGATGCGGAAATGCAATGTTTTCTGCTGGCCTTTATGGGAAATATGAAGCGTCAGGAAGTGCTTCTGTTGTTCATGATTTTGATTTTCGCTTTCACTCATAAGGGGTATCTCTCACCTTTCTGTTTTTTTGTCCAGAATGTATTATAATGGAAGGAAACGGGTTTGTAAACTAAAATTTCATTAAAAATTTAAAAATTGTAACAATTCGTTAATAATTTGGAGAGTAGACTTTATATATGTAATTGTGCTATACTATAACATACGCAAAATACCATGCGTAAGGAAGGGGATTTTTCATGAACCCGAAGGTAAAAACAGGCATCAGCGCAGCCCAAACAGGGCTGAAAGCAGTGAAAATTGGCAAAAAAGCGCTGAACCTGAAAAAGAAACTGCCCGGTGAAAAGAAAAAAGCAACACAGAAGGCCCTGGAAAAATCTGCGAAAAAAGCAGCGAAACAGGAGCAGAAAACGGAAAAGAAGCAGAGCTGCAGGCAGCGGAACCGCAGGGCTTTGAAAAATACCAAAGGTATCGGGCGGATAGCTTTGGCGATCTGGAACAGATATTTTTAAAACTAATTTATCATTGATGAGGAGGATGCCGCCAAATGGATGAACTGGAAAAGAAAGACGAACTGGAAAAAGAACAAGAACTGGAGACGGAGGAAACAGAATCCGTTTCTGAAACAATAGAAGAGGAACCTCAGCCCGCAGGGGAAGAGACTATAGCGGAAGAGGAGCCTGCCGAAGGGGAAGCGGCTGCGGAGGAAGAGCAGAAAACTGAGGATGCTGCAGCAGAAGAAACGGAAACGGCAGAAGAGGCGGCGGAACCGGCTGTGATTTCCGCGGAAGAGAAGAAAGAGGAAAAAGAAGGCAGCCATATCATTGGCATCATCATTGGTCTGGCTGCGTTTATCGCAATTTTGGTATATTGCTGGATGCTGCCCGGCGGCGGCACTGTGCAGGATACAGGTGTGCTGTATGCCAAGGATAATGATCTGTATTTCTATGATTTGAAAAATGACCCTTACCTGCTGCAGGAAAGCATCAGCGACGGCGGTTCTTATCACTATTTCTATACTGCATGGGGTGCAGGCTGCACGGAAGAAGGCCATTGGGCTTATTTCCTTGATGATATTGATGAAACAGGCGGATTCAACCTGTACCGCAAGGATACAAAGGATGCGTCTGCGGAAGCAGAATTGATCGACAATGACGTTTATGATTATATGTCCAGCAAAAACGGTGAAGTGGTCGCCTATCTGAAAGGAAAGGACGAAGCCATGGAACTGTGTACGTTTGATGGGACAGAGGTGCAGACCATTCAGGATGGCATTCATCTGGAAAATCAGGTTTATGCTCTCAGCGGTGACGGCAAATATTTGGCCTTTATGGATGCCTATGGTATGCTGAATGCAACTGTGGTGGGGGAAGGCGATGCAGTACCCCTGACAGATGGGGCAGAAACATATTCCCTGGCGGAAGAAACTGGTATTCTGTATTTTGTAGCAAAGGGAACAGAAGGCTATAATATTTACAGCTATGCTTTTGATGGAAACGAACCTGCGCTGGTGGCGGAAGATATTTCTTCCATGGAAATGATGCCCAACGGAAAAGATCTGCTGTACTGCAAAGCACCCAAGGAATCGGTTCTCTACAGTGATATCATTGTGGACGATATGGCGGAATCCGATGCGGCGCTGACAGAAGCGGACGGGGAGGCTTATGAAAAGAAACTGCAGAGAGATACTATCCGGGAAGCCATTGCCAATGGAGAAGGTTTTGAGCCTCTGCTGCAGGAATGTTATGTGCTGACAGGCGGCAAGAGCGTGCTGGTGGCAAATGATGTGGTTTCTGCCATTGCGGTGGAAAACGACAGACCTTATGTGATCGGCTATAAAGCAAAAGAATTTACGCCCCTCAGACTGTCCGTAATCGATGGCGGTCTGGATATGGTAGAATATATTTATTACATGTCTCTGTCTTACGGCGGGGTGGAAACATTCCTGACGGATACAGCAGGCAATCTGGAAGCCCTGACCGGCTACAGCGTGCAGCCGGATAGCCTGAAGCTTTCCAAGGATGGCAGAAAGGCAGCCTACCTGACAAGTGACCCCAATACGGGGGGCAATATCCTGATGGAAATGGAAATCGGCAAGGCAGCGGAAGCCAGCGCAGTGGCAATGGATGTGGAAAACTTTGCTTTTGTGGGCGGCAATCTGTTCTATTATTATGATTATGCCAATGGCGAAGGTACACTGGCTATGGCAGGCGGTGAAACAACGATTGCAGGTGCCTGCGGCGTACAGTATGCCGATGATGCTGTATATTATATTGCCGATGCAGACAGTACCACAGGCAATGGTCAGCTAAGATATTGGAATGGCACAAAAGAAACAGTCATTGGTGAAAATGCCTTTGCGTTCCAGTATAAAGGCAACGGAAAACTGGCTTATATCAGCGGCTATGATGTAAACGAAGGACTGGGCGATCTGTATTATTATAATGGAAAAGAACCCCGTTTACTGGATACAGATGTAACAGCACTCTTTATTTATTGAGGATGATAGGATGAACGAGAAAATCGAAACATATGACCCCAGGGGAACGGAAGCCCTGGGGGAAAAAATGGGGCGGGAGGCCAAGGCGGGGCAAATCTTTTGCCTAAGCGGTGATCTGGGCGTCGGCAAGACGGTTTTTACCAAGGGCTTTGCTAAGGGGTTGGAGATTGCTGAACATGTGACCAGCCCTACCTTTGCCATCGTAAATGAATATGAAGGCAGACTTCCCTTGTACCATTTTGATGTGTACCGCATTTCTTGTGAAGAAGAGATGGAGGACACGGGGTATGAAGAATATTTCTATGGGGAAGGTGTTTGTCTGGTGGAATGGGCGGAATTGGTGAAAGAACTGATTCCCGAAGATGCCATCTGGATCACCATGGAAAAAGATTATACCAAGGATGACGATTACCGCTGTATCACCATCAGACAGGAGGGATGAGGGAATGAAGATTTTGGGGATCGACACCACAGGGCAGACAGCCAGTGCTGCTCTGGTGGAGGATGAGAAACTGATTGCGGAATTTACATTGAATTATAAGCTGACCCATAGCCAGACCATCATGCCCATGATTGCGGATATCATAGAACGAACGGAAACGGATAAGGCGACCATCGATTGCATCGCCTGTGCATCGGGCCCCGGTTCCTTTACAGGCTTAAGAATCGGCGCTGCTACGGCAAAGGGCCTTGCGCTGGCGCTGGACAAGCCTCTGGTTGCCGTTCCCACATTGGATGCATTGGCATATAATATCTTTGAAACAAACAAATTTATTTGCCCGATCATGGATGCCAGAAGGAACCAGGTCTATGCTGCTTTTTATATGTGGGAGGACGGCAAGCTGATCCGCCTGACAGACCATATGGCAGATTCTATTGAATGTATCATTGAAGTTGCGGAGATGTTCGAAAGTGAAGTTATTTTTCTGGGGGACGGTGTGCCTGTTCACAAGAAAAGACTGGCGCAGAATCCTGATTTTCTTTTTGCCCCGGCTTACTGCAACATGCAGCGAGGGGCGACAGTGGCAGCTTTGGGGCGCATTCTGGCGGAGGAAGGCATGGCAAAGCCCAGTGACCAGTTCGAACTGATTTATTTGAGAAAATCCCAGGCGGAAAGAGAACGGGAAGAACGCCTGGCGAAGGAGGAGCAGGGACAATGATCGAAATCGTTCCCATGACGGAAGAACACATTGATGGCGTGCTGGAGCTGGAAGAAGCAACTTTTTCCATTCCCTGGACCCGCGCCGATTTTGAAAGAGAAGTCAAAGAAAATGCCATGGCCATCTATTACGTGGCTGTGATGGATGGGAAGATCGTTGGCTATGCCGGTATGTGGCATGTTATCACAGAAGGGCATATCACCAATGTGGGCGTATTGGAAGAGGTACGGGGCAAAGGCATTGGCAGTATGCTGATGGAAAAGCTCATTGAAGTGGCTTTGGAAAAAGAAATGATTGGTATTACCCTAGAGGTACGCATGGGCAATGCCCCCGCACAGGCATTGTATCATAAATACGGCTTCAAGGCAGAGGGAATCCGGAAAAATTATTATCCCGATACCAAGGAAGATGCTATCATTATGTGGAAATATTTCCCTTTCTATGAAAATTATGAAGAAACATTGAAAGATTAATAAATTAGGTTCAAACGAGGGGCGCTGAGATGTTTTATGGCATTTCAGCGTTTTCTGTAAAGGAGATGAAAAAATTGGTGAAACCTTTTGAATTGGAGTATACACAGCTGAAAAAAGACTGTTTTCCTCAGGAACTGCATTTTCAGACCACTGCCGAATTGACGCCCCTGGAAGGGGTCATCGGGCAGGACAGGGCGGTCAAAGCTTTTGATTTTGGTCTGGCGGTGAAGATGAAGGGGTACAACATTTATATGGCGGGGCCTTCCGGTACAGGCAAGACCACATACGCCCGCAGCAGCACGGAAAAACTGGCGGAGACAGAGGAAGTACCCTATGACTGGTGTTATGTATATAATTTCCAGAACCCCAGAAGCCCCCTTGCTCTGCGCTTTGAAGCAGGGATGGGCAAGCAGTTTAAGGAGGATATGGCGGAGTTGGTGCAGTTGTTTAAAACAGAGCTGCAGAAGGCTTTCCGCACCGATGATTATGAAGCCCAGAAGAACGCCCTGCTCCGTTCTTTTGATGAAAAACGGGATGCCCTTATGGATGAAATGAGCAAAATGGCGGCGGAATATGATTTTCAGGTGAAAACCACAAATGCCGGTATTTTCTTTATGCCTGTGGTAGATGGGAAGCCCGTGGGGGAAGAGGATTATGATGACCTTTCCGAAGAAGCAAAAGAGGCTGTTGAGAAAAATTCTCAAATGGTGCAGGAAAAGGCCGGTACCATCATGCGGGATTTGCGGGATCTGGATAAGGAATCCAAACGACAGATGGATCAGCTGGATTATAAGACAGGGATGTTTGCCATTGGCCATCATGTGAATGCGGTGCAGGAAAAATATCAGGCTTATGAGAGAGTCATTTCCTATATCAATGATGTGCAGGAGGATGTGCTGGAGAATATAGATCAGTTCTTTGATGAGGAGGATGATGGCGAAGAGGGGCTGGCATCTCTGCTGCCGATGCTGGGGAAAAAACCGGCGGAGGATGTGACTCTGAAATATAAGGTCAACCTGATCGTAGACCATAGTAAGAGCAAAGGCGCCCCTGTGGTGGTTACTTTCAATCCCACTTATAATAATCTGGTGGGGGAAGTGGAATACGATAGTGAATTTGGTAATCTGACAACAGATTTCATGAAAATCAAAGGCGGCCTGTTCCATAAGGCCAACGGCGGCTATCTGATCGTGCAGGCCCAGGATATTTTATCTACACCCCAGGCATGGGAAGCCTTGCGCCGGGTCATCAAGACAAAAGAAATTATGATGGATTCTATCCGCGAACAGATGGGGGCAGTGGTGGCGCCTACCCTGAAGCCGGAGCCTATCCCTGCGAAAATCAAGGTTATTATGATCGGCAGTGGCTATTATTATGATGTGCTGAACAATTATGATGAAGAATTTGATAAATTCTTTAAAATTCGGGCGGATTTCGATTATGAAATGCCCCGTACCAATGAAAATATTCAGAAAATCGCCCAGTTTATTAAGCGTTTTGTGGACAGGGAAAAGAGTATGGAATTTGATGTCAGTGCCGTTTGTGCCATCGTGGAATATTCTTCCCGTACGGCGGAACGGCAGGATAAGCTTTCCACCCGTTTCAACCATTTGGCGGAAATCCTTTGTGAAGCAGTCACATGGGCGAAGCTGGAAGGGGCGGAACTGGTGACGGCGGAGCATATCAAAAAGACCATCTACGAAAAAGAACAGCGAATGAAGCTGTATGAAGAAAAGCTGGATGAGATGCTGGAAGAAAACGTGATTATGATTGATACGGAGGGGGCAGAGGTCGGCCAGATCAACGGCTTGGCAGTTCTGGATATGGGCAGCTATTCCTTTGGCAATCCTTCCCGTATCACAGCTACCACCTATGTAGGCAAATCCGGCATTGTCAATATCGAAAAAGAGGCGCGCATGAGCGGCCAGACCCACGATAAAGGGGTACAGATCATCACCGGTTTCCTGGGGCAGACTTATGCTCAGAATTTCCCTTTGTCCTTAAGCTGCCGTGTCTGCTTTGAGCAGAATTATAACGGCATTGATGGGGACAGTGCCTCCAGCACGGAGCTGTACTGCATCCTGTCCTCCCTTTCCGAACTGCCGATCCGTCAGGATCTGGCGGTGACTGGTTCTGTGAATCAGAAGGGGGAAATTCAGGCCATCGGCGGGGTAACCCATAAAATTGAGGGTTTCTTCGACCTTTGTAAAAAGCGGGGACTGACAGGCACCCAAGGGGTTATCATTCCTGTTTCCAATGTGAAGGATCTGGTGCTGAAGGATGAAGTGGTGGAAGCGGTCAAAGAAGGCGTGTTCCATATCTATCCCATTTCCCATATCGATGAGGGGATTGAGCTGTTGATGGGCACCCCTGCGGGGAAGAAAAATAAGGCGGGCAATTTCCCTGTGGGCAGCGTTCATGGCAGGGTCATGAAAAAATTGAAAGCCTTTGATAAGAGAGCCCAAGGGCAGGAAGATTAAATTAGAAGAAGATTAGAAAAGGGCGTTTATTGGGAACAATAAACGTTCTTTTTTCGACTAAAAATTAAGATTTTCTTTCAAAATGGAAAAGAATCTTTTCATTCCGACAAAATTTGTTATACTAATAGATTGAGACGGTATGTGTCGAAGACATTTTACATGAATAGAAAAAAAGCAGGAGGAAAACACGAATGAGAAGTAAGTGGAAACGGCTCCTGCTGACAACGATAGCCGTGGGGATGCTTTCATCCGTCACGGCTTATGCAGCCAATGTCAGCATGAACCTATTTTATAACGGGAAAAATCACGCATACAATGCCAAAGAGATCGTTGTGCAGATCGATGGGAAGAAAATGACCCCAAAGGATATGCCGGCAGTAGCCATCGATGGCAGGACCATGCTGCCCATGCGGCAGATTGCCCAGGAACTGGGCTGTGAAGTGACATGGAACGAAGCGGCGCAGCAGGTGTATGTGGTGAATGATGACTATACGCTGGTATTTGAGATCAATAAGACCACAGGCGTGAAAAATGGGAAAGAATTTACCATGGACGTGCCTCCCATGATCATCAACGACAGAACCATGCTGCCT
Organism: Anaerotignum sp.; assembly: GCF_051877975.1. GTDB lineage: Bacteria > Bacillota > Clostridia > Lachnospirales > Anaerotignaceae > Anaerotignum_A. The sequence goes on along the minus strand of NZ_JBJEJK010000037.1, from coordinate 3,796 downwards.
GTTCGGGCTTTGGCAACGGCATTGGATCTGAATATCACATGGGATGACCCCAGCCGCACGGTTTCCATTGATACAAAGGAGCAAACGACAACGCCGACCACACCTACTACACCTTCTACACCGACGACGCCAACGATCAATTATGTTACGCTGAACAAGGTGGAGGTTCCTGCCAGCAAAACAGCCGGACAGACCTTTACTATCCAGGCCAATGGGGCAATTCCTTCCTATAAAGAAACCATTGTAGCAGATAATAAAATCGTGCTGGATTTCTATGGGGCGAAGAGCGGCTTGGCAAGCAATATCACCACAACAAACAGCGCAATCGTTTCCGCAGTGCGAACGGCACAGCATACGGCGGAAGATGGCACGATCTATACCCGGGTGGTGCTGGATCTGAATGGAAAGAAGCAGTATGAAGTAACCCAGAGCGCAGATAAAACAAAGGTTTTTGTGACATTTGACAAAGTGACGGTAGATAAGATCTCTACAAGGCATAACAGCAATACAGACAGGGATATTGTAGAGATTGAAGGGGATGGCACATTGGGCGCCAGTGTATTCACTTTGGCAAATCCCAACCGCATTGTGATCGATATTCCTAATGCGATTTCTGAGCTGGACAGCACTTTGGATGTGGATGCATTGGACTTTGTAACAGCGGGCAGAGCGGCCATGTTCAATGAAACCACCCTGCGGATCGTATTTGAAGTAGGTGACCTGACGGAATACAGCTACACCACAGACAGCGACAGCATGACATTGCAGATCTATCGTTCTACGATGAAAAATATGTCTTATGATGCAAACAAAGATGTGCTTTACTTGCAGAAGTTAGAGAATATCCAGACCGGCAGCGTAAAATTCAATGACTATTATTTAAACGGATATTTTGAAGTGGTACTGCCGGGGGATTATGAGGATATTTATGGGTATGGCACCTATGATATCGGCGATGACGTGATTGAAAGCATCCAGATTTCTACCAGTGGCGGAAAGACTACCCTGCGCTTCAACCAGAACCGCATCAGCTGCTACAGTATCCAGGATGACGGAGACAGATATATCATTTCTATCAAAAATCCGCAGGATGTGTATAATAAAGTGCTTTTGCTGGATGCAGGCCATGGGGGCAGCGATCCCGGCGCCAGCGGCAATGGTATCACCGAAAAGACCATGAACCTGATCATCATGCAGAAGGTGGCAAAGGAATTGGAAGGCAGCGGCATCAAGGTTTATGTGACCAGAGACAGCGATGTTTACCCTTCCAACACCAGCAGAGCCCAGACGGCCAATGCCATTGCCGATGCGATGGTTTCTATCCACATGAATTCCGGCTCTGCAACGGCAAATGGGACAGAAGTGCTGTATCAGGTACATTCTAACGACACAGGCTCCCGCTTGACCAGCCAGAAACTGGCAGAGCTGATTCAGAGCAGTATCGTACAGGCCACAGGGAATAATAACCGTGGTACGAAACTCCGTACAGACCTGCTGATCCTGAATGGAACCACTGTACCCGCAGTTATTGTGGAAACGGTATTTATCAGCAATCCCGGGGATGCTCTGAAAATTTCTCAGGAAGCATATCAGAATACAGTGGCGAAAGCCATTGCGGATGCTATCGAAGAAGCTTTTACATATGGATTGAGATAAAAATAAAACCACGGCTTTGCCGTGGTTTTTCTATATATTCGGAAAGTTTTATGATATACTATCATTTAAGGAAATTTTTAAGGAGGAAAGAACATGGCGATCGATCGTTTTGACGGCAGAAAAACTGACGAACTGCGTCCGGTGAAGATCATCAGGGATTTTACCCGTTACGCAGAGGGTTCTGTTTTGATAGAATGGGGCAATACAAAGGTTCTGTGCAATGCTTCTGTGGAGGAAAGCGTACCACCCTTCAAGAAAGGCAGCGGCGAAGGCTGGGTAACGGCGGAATATTCCATGCTGCCCAGGGCAACAGCTACCAGAAATAAAAGAGACATCAATAAGCTGAAATTGAATCAGCGTTCTACAGAGATTCAGCGTCTCATCGGCAGAGCCTTGCGGGCGGCGGTGGATTTCACAGAGCTGGGGGAAAGAAGCATCACCGTGGACTGTGATGTGCTGCAGGCAGACGGCGGCACCAGAACAGCTTCCATTACCGGGGGCTTTGTGGCACTGGCCATGGCCTGCCAGAAGCTGCTGGAGGAGGGGCTGATTGAAAAAATGCCCCTGCACAGATATATTTCTGCCGTAAGCGTTGGCGTGGTAGATGGCGTGGCCATGACAGACCTTTGCTATGAAGAGGATTCTGCGGCGGAAGTGGATATGAATATCATTATGACCGATGAAGGCAATTTTGTTGAGGTACAGGGTACCGGTGAACATGGCACCTTTACCCAGGAACAGCTGATGGATTTGCTGGCACTGGGCAGAAAGGCGGCAGCGGAATTGAAAGAGATTCAAAAAGAGGCCCTGGACGGCTTGGAATTGGATTGAGGAGGAAAACGATGGAAACGATTCTTTTTGCAACAAAAAATAAGGGGAAAATCAAGGAGATCAATGCAATCCTGGCGGATATGGATGTAGAAGTCATTTCTATGGAAGATGCAGGTATTCATATCGATGTGGTGGAGGACGGAAAGACTTTTGAAGAAAATGCCATGAAAAAAGCAGTGCAGATCATGGAGGTTAGCGGAAAAATTACATTGAGCGATGATTCCGGTCTGGAAATCGACTATATGGATAAGGCTCCGGGCATTTATTCTGCCCGCTTTATGGGGGAGGATACCCCTTACCCTGAACGGTTCAAGGCTATTTTTGAAAAGCTGAAAGGCGTGCCGGAGGAGCAAAGAACGGCTCGATTCGTCAGCTGCATTGCGGCAGCTTTTCCCGACGGCAGAAGATTGGTCAGCTATGATACCGTAGAGGGCATCATTGGCTATGAAGCGAAGGGCGAAAATGGCTTTGGCTATGATCCGATTTTCTTTGTGCCGGAAAAGGGAAAATATATGGCAGAGTTTTCCCCGGAAGAAAAGAATGCCATCAGCCACAGGGGCAAGGCGCTGCGGAAAATGAAAGAAATGCTGAAAAAGGAACTGTGATTTTATGAAAATCTTAGTATTGAGCGATACCCATTCCTATCTGGACAATGCCAGAAATGTTTTGAAACGGATTGGCGGGAAAATGGATATGGTGTTCCATTTGGGCGATCATGATGCGGATGCCCTGGAATTGCAGAAGGAATTTCCCAATCTGCCTTTCCACTATGTGAAGGGAAACAATGATTATGGGATAGATACACCTTCCAAGAAGCTGGTGCGGGCCGGCGGGAAGGCGCTGCTGCTGACCCATGGGCATAAACAGAGGGTCCATTGGAATCCTGATACTATCTGCTATTGGGCGGAGGAACAGGGGGCGGATGTGGTGCTGTTTGGGCATACCCATATCCCTGTTTGGGATGCGGGCGGCAGAGTGGCTATGTTTAATCCCGGCAGCATTTCTTTGCCCAGGGGAGGTGGACTGCCTACTTTCGGTATTCTGACCATTGAAAACGGCAGAGCGGAAGGGGCTATTATGGAATATTGGAATGCTGAACAGTTTAAAAGAGTCAATTAAGGGAACAGCGGAGGGGAATATTCTCTCTCTGCTGTTCTTTTTCAAAAAAATCTGAAAAATTAGAAAAAACTGTTGACAAATCATAGGGGTTATGGCATAATATCTCTTGCGTTAATCATGAATCAGTAGCTCAGCTGGATAGAGCAACGGCCTTCTAAGCCGTGGGTCGGGGGTTCGAATCCCTCCTGGT
>NZ_JBJEJK010000036.1:0-59161 GCF_051877975.1 Anaerotignum sp. | reverse complement strand
TAGAGCATCGCCTTGCCAAGGCGAGGGTCGCGAGTTCGAATCTCGTCTCGCGCTTTTATTCAGCTAGTCTGCATTATCGTATATTGGGCTATCGCCAAGCGGTAAGGCACAGGACTTTGACTCCTGCATTCGCTGGTTCGAATCCAGCTAGCCCAGGTCTCAAATCCAGCTGAACAGTTGGTATAATGGGGTATCGCCAAGCGGTAAGGCAACGGATTCTGATTCCGTCATTCGCAGGTTCGAATCCTGCTACCCTAGTTTAAGAGAGTCTATATAGACTCTCTTTTTCTATTACAAAAAACAAGAGATTAAAAGGAAGCGACTTCATGATTATTATTTTGAACAAAAAGAGTCTTTCGTCTATGACGGCTGGTTCCAGAGCTAGAATGGGTAGCTTTGGGGAAGATCTCTCCAAGGGATATGAGTATAAAATTTATGTGTATCAGGATGAATACGAAAGAGCATGTGCTCTGATCGGCAGATAAAGGATATTCTGGAAAAAGGGGGAGTTTTTATTGATTTTTCAATAAAGATTCTCCTTCTTTTTTTGTCGGAAATGCAAAAACATCTTTTATAATTGCATATTTAATGGTATACTATTAACATCTATATTTCTGTAAAAAAATAGCCACTGGCTTTAGAATAGGAGGCTGGTCATTATGGCAGCAAAATTGGAAAATGAATATGGCGTTATCAGTATTGATCGTGAAGTCATTGCCAGAATTGCGGGTTATGCTGCGATCGAATGTTATGGCATCGTTGGGATGGCTGCGAAAAATGTGAAAGACGGTCTGGTTCAGCTGTTGAAGTTGGAGAGCCTGACAAAAGGAATCAAAATGCGTATCGATGTAAACAAAGTAAGTATCGATTTGCATATCATTGTAGAATACGGTACGAATATTTCCGCCATTGCAGATAATATCATCAACACTGTGAAATATTCTGTGGAGGAATATACAGGCGTTGAAGTGGAAGATGTAAATATTTTTGTTGACGGCGTGAGAGTCGACAACTGAGCAAGAGGAGGAAATACCGGTGAGTAGTACAACGACATTGAATGGCGTTCGCCTGGGCAGAATGATTATTGCCGGCGCCAATGAATTGGCAGCCAATAAGCAGCTGGTAGATGCAATGAATGTATTTCCTGTACCTGATGGGGATACAGGCACGAATATGTCTCTGACAGTCATGGCCGCAGCAAGAGAAACTGAAAAAAATGGGTCTTTGAAAGTGGCTGATATTTTCAAAGCTGCATCCAGTGGTGCGCTGAGGGGCGCAAGAGGAAACTCTGGTGTAATCACGTCACAGCTGTTCCGTGGCTTTGCAAAAGGCTTGGAAGGAATGGAAGAAGCAGGCGTGAAAGAACTGGCGGCAGCGGCAGACCAGGCGGTGAAAACAGCTTACAAGGCCGTTATGAAACCCAAGGAAGGTACGATTCTGACAGTAGCTAGGGGCTGTGCGGAAGCAGCCGCGAAGCTGGCAGAAGAAACAGAAGAAATTGAAGCTTTTTTGAAGGGCATCATCGAATACGGGCATGAAGTGCTGGCGCAGACTCCGGAAATGCTGCCTGTTCTGAAACAGGCTGGCGTTGTAGATGCCGGCGGCAGAGGGTTGCTGTATATTCTGGAGGGTGCTCTGAAACAGATGGGCGGCGATTTGCCGGTTGCTCTGACAGATGGACAAAGCACAGCGGCAGCGCCTGAAATGGATTTCGCTTCCTTGGCATCGATTGAAAATGAAAGTATTACATTTGGTTACTGTACAGAATTTTTCATCAACGTAAAAAATGCTGATGAAGCAACGACACAGGGTCTGAAATCTTATCTGGGTACCATTGGCGATTCTATCGTTTGTGTGGCAGATGATGAGATCATTAAAATTCATGTACACACAGATCATCCTGGTCTGGCTATCGAAAAGGCACTGACCATCGGCAGCCTGAGCGGTCTGAAAATCGACAATATGCGGGAACAGCATACCAATAAAATCAACTTTGCCGCAGATGCCCCCAAGGCGGCGCCTGCACCTGAAGCAGTACCTACAGCGGAACAGCCCAAAAAGGATGTCGGTTTTGTATCTATCTCCGCAGGGGAAGGGTTGACAAAAATCTTCAAAAATTTGGGTGTGGATGAAGTCATCGAAGGCGGTCAGACGATGAACCCCAGCACAGAAGATATTCTGAATGCGGTGGACAAGATCAACGCAGATCATATCTTCGTACTGCCCAATAACAAAAATATTATTCTGGCGGCGGAACAGGCGGCAGCCATGAGTGAGGATAAAAATCTGCATGTGATTCCTACCCGTTCTGTACCGGAAGGCATCAGTGCCATGTTCTGCTTCGAGCATGGTGCAGATCCTGAAGACATGGAAGAAGCCATGAAAGAAGCCATTCAGATGGTAAACACAGCTACTGTGACCTATGCCGTAAGAGATACCTCCATTGGTGATAAGGAAATCAAGGAAGGCAATATTTTGGGGATGCTGAATGATCAGATCGAAGTGGTTGCAGAGGATGTGATGGAAGGCACCAAGGAACTCATTCAGGCTTCTGTAACAGAGGACAGCGAAGTAGTCGGTATCTACTATGGTGCGGATGCAACAGAAGAGGATGCAGAGGAACTGGCTGCATTTATCGAAGAAAATTACCCTGATTGTGAAGTGGAAGTACAGAACGGCGGTCAGCCTCTGTATTACTATATTATTTCTGTGGAATAAGAAGAATAAAAAGGACAGGCATTGGGGAACCAATGTCTGTTTTTTTCAAAGGAAAGGAGGAACATCCATGGAATGGAACAGTCCGGTTTCAGCCCTGAAGGGCATCGGCGAGCAGCGGGAGCGGAAATTGCAGAAATTGGATATTTATACGGTGGAAGACCTGCTGACCCATTACCCCAGGGAATACAAGGACAGAAGTGAGATCGTGAAAATTGCAGATCTACCCATGGATGAAAGTTCGACTTTTTTAGCACAGATTAAAGAAGAAGGGCAAAACAGCCGCCATGGCAGACTGGTCTATACCCGCATGAAGGTATACGATGAGACAGGTTCTGTGGGGGTGCTGTGGTATAATCAGCCCTATATGAAAAATGCCCTAAAAATGGGCGAATGGTATCTTTTTTCCGGGAAGCTGCAGAAAAAATACGGCAGAACGGAAGTGGTTTCTCCCGAATGTGAGCGTATCGGTGAAAATTTTGCCGGCGGGCGTATCATTCCGGTATATCCTTCTGTGGAGGGGCTTTCCCAGAAGATGTTGCGGAACCTGATGGAAGAAGCCTTGAACCAGATGGGCGGCAGTATGCGGGAGGAACTACCCCTTTGGCTGCGAAAGGAATATCATTTGGCGGAACGGAATTTTGCCATTGAAAACATTCATTTCCCCAAGACAGAGCAGGGATTCTATGATGCCAGAAGGAGATTGGTTTTCGAGGAGCTTTTTCTGTTGCAAACAGCTCTGTATCAGTTGAAAAACACCCTGGAAGACAGGGGAAAAGGGATTATCCTGAAAAAGAAAAAAGCCTTAAAAGAGGGGGAAGCCCTGCTGCCCTTTGCCTTGACGGGGGGACAGCGGCGGGTCTTGCAGGAAATTGAAAAAGATATGACTTCTGGAAAGATCATGAACCGCCTGATACAGGGGGACGTGGGCAGCGGGAAAACAGCCGTTGCCATGCTCGCAGCCTATTGGGTGATTCAAAACGGCTGGCAGGCTGCCATGATGGCGCCGACAGAGGTTTTGGCAAGCCAACATGCGGAATCCTTCCGGAAAATTTTTGAGCCTGTGGGCATTGAGGTGGTGCTGCTGACAGGCAGCCTGACTGCCAAAGAAAAACGGGAACGGCTGGCGAAGGTGGCAAATGGCGAAGCCCAAATAATTATTGGCACCCATGCAGTCATTCAAACGGGGGTGGAGTTTCACAAGCTGGCTTTGGCTATTACTGATGAACAGCATCGTTTTGGTGTACGTCAGAGAAGTACTTTAACGGAAAAAGGGGAGAATGTCCATACCTTAGTTATGACGGCGACCCCTATCCCCAGAACGTTGGCATTGATTCTTTATGGAGATTTGGATATTTCCATTATCGATGAACTGCCCCCCGGCAGGCAGAAGATCGACACTTCTGCGGTGGACAGCCGTTATCATCAGCGGATCTATGCTTTCATCCGCAAGCATGTGGCAGCAGGCCGACAGGCTTATGTGATCTGTCCGATGATAGAGGAAAATGAAAAGCTGGATGTACAGTCTGTTTTGCAGTATACAGAGGAATTGGTGCAGGAACTGCCCGATTGCCGTGTGGCCTGTGTCCACGGAAAGATGAAAGCCAAGGAAAAGCAGGCTGTTATGGATGGATTTGCGGCAGGGAATATAGATGTTCTTGTTTCTACCACAGTCATTGAAGTAGGTATCAATGTCCCCAACGCAACCATCATGCTGATTGAAAATGCGGAACGGTTTGGCCTGGCTCAGCTCCATCAGCTGCGAGGGCGGGTAGGACGCGGCAGTGAAAAATCCTATTGCATTTTGGTCAGCGACACGAAAACGAAGGTAGCAAAGGAACGGATGAAGACCATGACGGAATCGGAGGATGGCTTTGTCATTTCTGAAAAGGATTTAAAACTGCGGGGCCCCGGCGAATTTTTTGGCATCCGCCAGCATGGTCTGCCGGAATTGAAAATTGCCGATTTATATAAGGATATGGCGATTCTGAAAGAAGCTCAGAGGGCAGCAACAGAACTGCTGCAGCGGGACAGGAAGCTGGAAGCGGAGGAACATCAGCTTTTGAAAGCCCATATCGCAGGATATTTGGATGGAAAAAGTCTGGAGATGTGAGTTTTTCGTTGTTTTTTTTCTTTTTGGTTGTCAATTGAAAATTTTTTTGTTATACTCTAAACGATATGATGTAGAATTAGGTGTTTTGGGTGGTGCAGAAAGTATGCGTGTCATTGCAGGAGCAGCAAAGGGTCACAATCTGCAGACCATCGAAGGGCTGGCGACCAGACCGACGACGGATCGCATCAAGGAGACTCTCTTTAATATCATAGCGTTCGATTTGCCTGCGTGCAGCTTTCTGGATCTTTTTTCCGGCAGCGGTGCCATTGGGATCGAAGCCCTTTCCAGGGGTGCGGCAGAGGCAGTATTCGTGGAGGATGCGGCAGAATGTCAGAAGGTCATCACGGCCAATCTGCAGCATACTAAGCTGCAGGATCGGGCAAGATTGATGAAAACAGATGTTTTTTCTGCACTGGAGAAACTGGCGGCGGAAGGAAAAACATTCGATATCATCTTTATGGATCCGCCCTATGAATCCGGGCTGTATGAACCTGTGCTGGGAAAAATCCTGGAGAAGGGACTTCTGAAAAAAGAAGGATATCTTATTGCGGAGCGTTCCGCGCAGATTCCCCTGACACCCCCGGCAGGCATGACTGTCCTGCGTGAAAAAGTGTACAAGACCACGATCCTGACGTTCTTGTGCCAGGAGGAAGAAGTAGTATGAAAAAAGCAATTTATGCGGGCAGTTTCGACCCTGTGACACTGGGTCACATGGATATTATTGAAAGAGCCGCAAATTTATTTGACTGTCTTGTGGTAGCAGTGTTGGAAAACCCCAACAAAAAATCTCTGTTTACCGTGGAAGAAAGAAAAAGCCATTTAGAATTGGCAACAAAACATATTGAAAATGTAGAGGTCGCTTCTTTTCAGGGACTTTTCGTGGATTTCGCGAAGGAGATCGGTGCAAATATCGCAGTCAGAGGGCTGCGGAATACACTGGATTTTTCCGCGGAATATCCGATGTTTCTCATCAACCGTAAGCTGTATGAGGGAATGGAAACCGTCTATCTGGCGGCGGATGAAGAACATTTGGCATTGAGTTCTACAAATGTGAAGGAAGTTGCAGTTTTCGGCGGGGATATCAGTTTTATGGTGCCCGCTGAAATCAAACCGTTTATTATAGAAAAATATCAGAAGTGAGGGAGATAGAATGGATTCTGTACTGCAGTTATTAGATGAATTGGAAGATGTAATGGACAGCAGCAAGGCTGTGCCTTTCAGCAACAAGGTTTCCGTGGATAAAGAAGAAATTTACGATATCATCAGTGAGATCCGCATGAAGCTGCCCAATGAACTGAAACAGTCCAAATGGGTCATCGAAGAAAGAAATAAGATTTTGATTGATGCCCAGAGAGAAGCGGATGAGATCGTGCAAAATGCGGAAGACCGCATGGTTCGTATGGTCGATGAAAACGAAGTAACAAAGAAAGCCTATGAACAGGCTGCGGCCATCATTGATTCTGCAAAGAAAACCTCTAAAGAAATGCGTCTGGGTGCTATGGAATACGCGGAAAGCGTGCTGGCAGATGCAGAAGGCAAACTGAAAGAACTGAAAGCAGTTGTTTACAGCGAAAGCATAAAGACCGATGATTACTTTGCGCAGACATTGAATGTACTGGCTGAAAATATCCAGGAACTTCGTGTTGGTAAATAAGCTATCTTTTTCTTTTTAAGATAAGAGCGCAGCAGAGGGTCCCAAGGAAAAGCAGACTCGGCAGGAGCCATAAAAACGACAGCGTAAGAGCAGTTTCCGTGAAGAAAGAAAACACGGGGACTGCTTTTTGTGCGTTTTGCTCGAAAAATGGATAGAGAAAATAGAAGAAAAGACAGCTGAAAAGACCATTCAAGGCCTTCCCCTTGATGTAGCTTTTTTTAGATATAGGAAGCCTGGCAAGGACACCAAAGGTCTGCCCTAAAATAGAAAGGCCGCCAAAGGAAACCAGAAAAGCCACCAGAGCCAACCGCAGGCGAAGCCCATCGGGGGAAAGGCTCAGAAGATAGGCACCGTTGGTCATTTCCAGAATACCGCTGCAAAAGCCCCGTAGGGTTTCGGGGGCAAGGGGCAGGAAAAAGAGCAGGCAGGAGAGCAGAGAAAAAAGATTTGCCTGTTCCATGGCTTCGGAAATAGCACCAAATAGAATAAGATATCCACCGATTAGCAGGATGGTATTTACTGCATCGGAAACAGAAGCAGAGAGGGCTTCTGTAACGGAAAATTCAGAAACAGAAGCAGGGGATGTTCGTGGGGAGAAGAAGGCGTTTTTCCGGCGGAACCTCCAGAGGATTCCGGTAACAACAGCCCCAAAGAAAGAAGAAAACAGCAGCAGATACCCTAAAATGGGCATGTGAAAAAAGCCCACGCCGATAGTACCAATCAGGAACAGTGGGCCGGGGTTATTGGAAAAAACCAGGATATGTTGGGCTTCTTCCAAAGTAAGCAGTTTTTTTTCATAGAGCATGGCGGTGATTTTTGCCCCCATAGGATAACCGGAGAGGATTCCCAAAAAGAAAGGGAATGCGGCAATGCCGGGCAGACGAAATAATGGCTGCATCAACGGGCGCAGTATGGCCCCCATCCGTTCCGCAGCACCGATATGCAAAAGAAGGCTGCAGGCGGCAATGAAAGGAAAAAGAGAGGGAAATACTTTCGTCAGCCAAAGTTGAACGCTTTCGGCAGAGGCGGCAAGCATTGCTTCGGGAAAACGCAAAAGGGCCCAGAGCAAAAAACAGGTGGAAAACCCAAGGATGAGTGTTGTCTTTTTCATGAAATCCCTCCGTTTGTGTATGTAAAAAAGCCGAGGAATCTTTTCGTACAAATCAATTTGTCGAAGGAGTTCCCACGGCTTTTTTTCTCCGCTTTTATGATATATGCTTGTTTTTTCCATTTCATGATTATAAAATCACCAAAGGTTTGGTGAAATCCTGATTAGGGCTGCGGTAGATGGGGTTCGGGTATGCCATCGCATGGAGGTCTGTAGCAGTTTTTTCCAATGCCAGCAGGGCCAGCCCGTCTTCATTGAGAAGAGCAGGAGCTTTTTTCAGATTGGTCAGTACAGGGCATTTTGCGTTTTCCGTCAGTTCCGCCAGAAGATCGGAATGTTCCTTTTGGAAGCCCAGCACGCGGATATAAGGCATTTTGGGAAGATTTAAAAAATAAGAAACTTCCTTTTCCTTGATATCCAGCAGGATATGGAGCAAAATGCGCTGAATTTTTGTACGGGTATAGCGTTTGGTCTTGATGAAATCCATAATGTCATTGATTTCATAGCAGGTTTCGATGGAACGCAGGATGCGATTTTCTAAACCCTCTGTTACTTCTGCAATTTCCCGCAGTTCCTCCGCAGAAGTGGTACGCAGTTTATAATGTAGGGCTGGCGCCAGTTCTTCCCAGAAAACGGGGGCAGTACCCAGGGAGAGTGCCTTATTGTAAAGATCGTGGGTATTTTCCGGCAGCTGCGTCATGGCTTCTGTGCTGCGGTTTTCAGCCAGAGCCTTGCGGATAGCCGCCGCAGAGGCATAGCCATCGGTGAGGGAAGTGCTGTTATAATCGCCTTCCCGTTTGATGGTCATAGGTTCTATGGAACAGGAATAATAGTCCAGTGCTTTCAGGTATTCCAACCCTAAAATATGATTGGGTCGGGATAAAATTTCGCTGCTGATATGGGAAACGGTTTCCAGTACCTTTGCCCGGGCGGAGGGGTAGGAAAGACCTTCGTCCAGTTGTTCCTTCAGCAGACGCTGAAATTCTTCGGTTTCATTGGCCATCAGCTTAGCTGCTTCCTGCAGGGAGTGCAGGTCTCCGCTTTCTGAACCGAAACACAGGACATCCACAATACCGCTCTCTGACAAAATACGAACAGCGGCACGGGCGAAAGTCTCTGCCTTGGATGCGGCAAAGAGAACCGGCAGTTCCAGCACCATATCCACGCCGTTTTTCAGGGCGGCTTCTGTCCTTGTCCATTTGTCAAAGATGGCCGGTTCGCCCCTTTGGACAAAACTGCCGCTCATTACCACAACGACACGGTCTGCGTTGGCTTTGCGCTTTGCTTTTTCGATCATATATGCGTGCCCCTTGTGGAAGGGATTATATTCGGTAATGATACCAAGGGTTTTCATGGTTTCTCATCCTTTCTTTGCAATGGGATTGATAAAATATTTTCAAAGCAGGATTTTCCTGTTATTTTTAAGTATCTTTTCCAATAGCTCTTTTTTACGGACAAAAATATCTCATAAAAAGACGTTTTTGAATTTAGTAAAAGTATACCACATTTTTTGAGATTTTTTGATAAAATCAACTGGAAATTTTCTGCGTTTAGGTCTATACTTGTGTTATCATGGGGAAAGAAGGAAGCGGAAAAGAACGCTCTCTTTTTTCTTTCCTCAAGAGAACGATAATGAGATAAAAAAGAGGGGCGAACTTCTTTTGACATAATGTAGTAAGAGGATGATGAAGTGGAGAGGTTTGTAGAAAATCCAGATTATTTGCAGGAGCTTTTTCTGGAAGAAACCTGGAAAAATGTAGATAAAATCGATGGGTTTATTGAATCCAAAGCAAATTTGGAAGAATTTGAAGTGACGCCGGAAGAAGTAAACAGCCTGTTTCGTGTGATGCATAGCATCAAAGGCTCTGCATCTATGATGGGGTATCCTGCCATTTCCGAAACGGCCCATGCGGCAGAGGATCTGTTTTCTTACCTGCGGGAGGAAACAACACCGGCGCAGAAGGATCTGCAGACGATTTTACAACTTTTGCGTATGGTTTCCGGTTTTTTGAAAAGGGAACTGCGCCGATTGGAAACAGACGATGAGGTAACGGATTTTGGCTGGGCGGTGGTGCGCCGCATCAAGAATTTCCTGTCCCATGTAGATAGTGAAAACGAGCCGGAAGGCCCCAGTTATCAGATCGCTTATACCAGAAAGGGAAAACAGCGGATTCCCTATACCAATTTTGAAGGGCTGATTCTTCAGATGGAACGGCTGGCGACGGTGATGGGAAGGGAACTGCAGAAGGAATTTATGGTAAAAGTATCCGGTGCGGATACGGAAGTCCCCAGAGATATTTATGATAAGATTTCCATGGCGGTTTTGCAGATGATGAAAAACAGCATGGATCATGGCTTGGAATCGGTAGCGGATCGGGAATGCATGGGGAAGACCCCTGTGGGGGAAATCTCTGTGGAGATCCAGAAGGCGGGGCAGCGGGTCTTTGTTGCCTTCCGGGATGACGGACGGGGGCTGAACCGCAATCAGATATTGGAAAAAGCCAAAGAAAAAGGACTGCTGAAAAAGCCGGAGGAAGAATATGAGGACAGCGAAATCTATGCTTTTCTGCTTCGCCCTGGTTTTACCACAAAGAACAGCGCAACTTTGTTTTCCGGCAGAGGCGTTGGTTTGGATGTGGTGCATGCGGCAGTGGCTTCCTTGGGCGGCAGTATCCGTATTGAAAGCCGGGAATATATGGGAACGACCTTCTTTATGGAATTCCCCGTAGTGGATGAAATGTCCTGAGGCAAAAGCGTATGATTCTCCGGAAAGAAAAATCAATTTTATAAAAAAATTACGGTTTTTTGTGGGATACTCTTGTATGCAGAGCATGTTTTGTTTATAATAAAATAGATATGCATGTCCGTTTTTCAAAATGGGTGCAATATAAAAGGTAATGCAAACGTTAAAAGTATTTTATAAAATAGGAGGTAATACCTGTGGATTTTTTAAGCACAATGAAAGCAAAAGCAAAGGCAGATAAGAAAGTTATCGTTCTGCCCGAATCCTATGAAAAAAGAAATCTGGAAGCAGCGGCTGAATGCCTGAGAGATGAACTGGCAGATATCGTTTTGATCGGTAACAAAGAAAAGATCATGGAAGCAGCTGGTTCCTTCGATGTTTCCAAAGCAATCTTCGTAGATCCTGAAAACTATGAAAGAATGGATGAAATGGTTGCAGGCCTGGCAGAAGCTAGAAAGAGCAAAGGCATGACACTGGAAGAAGCAAGAAAACTTCTGCTGGATGATGCTCTGTTCGTTGGCGTTATGCTGGTAAAAATGGGTGTTGCAGATGGTATGGTATCCGGTGCAATCCACTCCACAGCTGATACACTGAGACCTGCTCTGCAGATCCTGAAAACAGCACCTGGCACAGAACTGGTATCCTCTTTCTTCATCATGGTTACAAAAACACCTCAGTATGGCGATGACGGTATCCTGCTGTTCGCTGACTGTGCCCTGAACCAGAACCCCAACCCCGCAGAACTGGCTTGCATCGCCGGCGATTCCGCAAAATCCTACAGCGCTTTCATCGGCAAAGAAGCAAGAGTTGCTATGCTGAGCCATTCCACAATGGGTTCCGCAAAACATGCTGACGTAACAAAAGTTGTTGACGCTGTTAAGATCGCGAAAGAAAAATATCCCGAACTGAAACTGGATGGCGAAATCCAGCTGGACGCAGCTATCGTAAAAGAAGTTGGCGAACTGAAAGCACCCAACTCTACAGTAGCTGGTAAAGCAAACGTTCTGGTATTCCCTGATATCGACGCAGGTAACATCGGTTACAAACTGGTACAGAGATTTGGCGGCGCAGAAGCATTTGGCCCTATTCTGCAGGGGATTGCAAAACCCGTTAACGACCTGTCCAGAGGCTGCTCTGCAAATGATATCGTTGCAGTAGTTGCTCTGACGAGCGTACAAGCTCAGGTAATGGGCAAATAAAAAAAGAAAGACCTTGAGGGCTCTGCCCTCAATACACCCGCAAGGGGCTCAGCTCCTTGACCCGGGTCGTGATTGCACTTACAGTGCAATCACAGAATAAAAGTTTTTGGCCCGCTTTTTCAAAAAGGGGGCAGGGTGTGGGACAGTGTCCCACGGTTTTAAAAATTATAGTGAATTTAAAGGAGAGAAAAAAATGAAAGTTCTTGTACTGAATTGCGGCAGCTCCTCCCTGAAGTATCAGCTGATCGACATGGAAACAGAAGGCGTACTGGCAAAAGGTCTGTGCGAAAGAATCGGTATCGAAGGTTCCAGACTGAAACACCAGCCTGCTGGCAAAGAAGCAGTTATCTTCGATGATTATCAGGAAAACCACAGCGTATCCGTTAAAATGGTTCTGGATGCCCTGACAAACCCTGAATACGGCGTAGTAAAGAGCATGAAAGAAATCAACGCAGTTGGTCACCGTGTAGTACATGGTGGTGAATACTTCGCAAACTCCGTAGTAATCACACCCGAAGTTATCGAAGCGATCGAAAAATGCTGCGATCTGGCACCTCTGCACAACCCTGCAAACCTGATCGGTATCCACGCTTGCGAAGAAATCATGCCCGGTGTACCTCAGGTAGCAGTATTCGATACAGCTTTCCATCAGACAATGCCCGAAAGAGCATGGCTGTATGCTCTGCCTTATGAATACTATGAAAAATATAAAATCAGAAGATATGGCTTCCACGGCACATCCCACAGATTCGTATCTGAAGAAGCTGCAAAAATGCTGGACAGACCTTATGACCAGACAAAGACAATCACTTGCCACCTGGGCAACGGCGGTTCCATCTGTGCAGTAAGAAACGGTAAATCCATCGATACAACTATGGGCTTCACACCTCTGGAAGGCCTGGTAATGGGTACCAGAGCAGGTGACGTTGACGCAGCTGTTATCACATACCTGATGAAGAAAGAAAACCTGACACCCGATGAAATGGATAACATCCTGAACAAAAAATCCGGTGTACTGGGTATCTCCGGTGTTTCCAGCGACTTCCGTGATGTTGAAGAAGCATCTGAACACGGCAACGACAGAGCAGAAGCAGCTCTGGACGTATTCGCTTACAAAGTAGCAAAGAGAATCGGCGCTTACGCAGCTGCTATGAACGGCGTTGACTGTATCGTATTCACAGCTGGTCTGGGCGAAAACTCCGCTACAACAAGAAGAGCAATCTGCGACTACCTGGGCTACATGGGCGTTCACATTGACTCCTACAACAACTCTCTGAGAGGCAAAGCAATCGAAATCTCTGCTCCCGATTCCAGAGTAAGAGTACTGGTTATCCCTACAAACGAAGAACTGGTAATTGCAAGAGATACAAAGGAATTGCTTGACAAATAAGAGTAACTTCTATATAATATTTTAGTACGACTGTTTAGGGGTGATTTATGTGATTATTGAAATGGGATATCTGTTCAACCGGAAAGGGGCGACCCTGCCCGTGGAACTGGTAGAGCAGATCAATGATGCAAAAGATTATCCTGATGTTGTGGAATTTGTAGAGCCTGTAAAAATTGAGGGAACTCTTAAGAATGAAGACGATGTTTTCGTTCTGGATGTAAAGGGGGAAACAGCAGTGCTGATGGAATGCAGCTGTTGTCTGGCCCCTGTCAGAAAAGAGCTTTGCTTCGAAATTAAGGAACGTTTTGCTCATACAGGCAGAGAAAACGAAGAGACAGAAACTTTTACGGGAGATCAGATCGATCTTGCGGATTTTGTGAAAAGAGGTATCATTGGAGAACTTCCTATGAAGGTACTTTGTAGGGAGGACTGCAAGGGGCTCTGTCCTGTCTGCGGCAAGGATCTGAACGATGGCGATTGCGGATGCGACCGTACAGAAAGAGATCCTAGGTTCGAAAGTTTGAGGGCTCTTTTCAATGATGACGAGGAGGTGTAGAAATGGCTGTACCCAAAGGTAGAGTGTCTAAATCCAAAAGAGACAAGAGAAAAGCACAGAGCTGGAAAATCGCAACCCCCAGCCTGGTAAAATGCAGCAAATGCGGCGAACTGATGGTTCCTCACCAGGTTTGCAAAGCTTGCGGTGCTTACAACAAAAAAACAATCATCAAAGTTGACTAATTGTTGATTTTGAAAGGCAGCAGAAATGCTGCCTTTTTGTTTTAATAAAAAAGGGTGATACGACATTTGTATCACCCTTTGAAAAACTATAAAATTAGATATTTGCAGCTGCCACAACAGGGGCCAGCAGTACTTTGCCTGTGCCGCGGTAAACATTGACCAAACCTTCGCCGGAGGCAGCAGAACCGATCAGTGTTTTGCCGGAACGCTCTACAGTGAAATCCAGAGAGCCGCTCCACGCGATCGCCATATTGCCATCAATTTTCAGTACATCATCCTGCAAGGTGATTTCAATCAGTTCTTCCCTAGGGCAGGGGGATTCCAGGCAAACGATACCATCGCCAACGATGCCCAGATTGAACAGACCTTCATTGCCGGCAACAGCGGAGGAAAGATTGGAACGCATGACGGCTTTGTGCTTCAGGTTGGAATCGCAGGCCAAAAACAGACCGTCATCTAAAACAATAGCACCATTCCAATTTGCCAGATTCTCCAAAAGGATGTATTTATATGTAGGTTCCAGCACCAATGTGCCATTGCCTGTGTATTCGGGCTTAATGGCGGATTCACCGGTTACTTTGCCGCGCATGGCTTTGCCAAACAGATCGCCGACCCCTTTGATCCCTGTAGTGGCATTGACATTGCCGACCATCCACTGCATTGCGCCTGCCTGAATTGTTACGTTTGCCTTGGAAAGATCGCAGATGACCTGGCGTTTGCGAATATTCATTTTATTGGCAAAATAAGTTGCCTGCGCATTGAGAGGAGTAACGCTTAAATCGCGAAGATATTCGATGACCGTGAAGGGCCCCAATGTGTCTAATACACGAATATCGTCATTAGCGGTGAAATTTTTGATTTGATACATAAAGAAAACCTCCTTCGGATTTATATGTTTATGAAATGATCGTATCATAGAAAGGATTTGGGAGCAATGAAAGACTTTCTTAATTTTTTTATAAAAAGAAAACGAAAAAGAAAAGAAAGGAAAGATTGTAATTTTTATATAATTTCTGTATACTAAAAGATAACGCATAAAAAATCCCACAGAAAGGTGGAAGAGATATGGAGAAAAGAATTACAGTTGCACTGGATGCAATGGGCGGCGATTATGCACCGGTGGAAACGGTCAAAGGTGCAGTAGAAGCGGTCAAAGAACTGAATGTAAACATCAAGCTGGTCGGACAGGAAGATGTGGTGAAGGCGGAGCTGGCAAAATATGAATACGATCAGGAGCGTATCGAAGTGGTACATGCTTCTGAGGTTATCAGCACAGATGAAGTGCCGACAATGGCTATTCGCCGCAAGAAAGACTCCTCTTTGGTAGTTGCTTTGAATCTGGTAAAAAACGGTGAGGCAGATGGAATCGTTTCTGCCGGCAGTACGGGTGCCTTGCTGACGGGTGCTCTGCTGATCGTAGGCCGTTTGCCTGGTATCGAGCGTCCTGCTTTGGGGACATGCCTGCCGACTAAAAATGGTTTTACATTCCTGCTGGACAGCGGTGCTAATGTTGACTGTAAGGCAAAATATCTGGAACAGTTTGCAAAAATGGGCTCTGTTTACGTGGAAAATGTTTTTGGAATCAAAAATCCCAAGGTTGCATTGGTGAATATCGGCGCAGAAAAAGAAAAAGGAAATGCCCTGACAAAGGAAACCTATGAATTGCTGGAACAGGCAGATAATATCAATTTTACAGGCAATATCGAACCCAGAAATATCCCCTATGGGGAAGCGGATGTTGTCGTTTGCGATGGCTTTGTGGGCAATACGATTCTGAAATTATCGGAAGGCCTGGCAAAAACGATTTTTGATATCCTGAAAGGGGAGATCATGAAAGGCTTCTACAAGGTAGGCGCTTTGATTTTGAAAACTCCCTTCAAAAATATGAAGAAATTTTTGGACTCTGATGAGATCGGCGGGGCGCCCTTTATCGGTCTGAAATCTTTGGTCGTGAAAGCCCATGGCAGTTCCAATGCCAAGGCGTTTAAGAACGCTGTGCGCCAGTGTGTGCTGTTCACAGAAGCAGATATCATCGGCAAGATTAAGGATAAGATTTAAGGTTTTATGCATCCTTCCGGCTTGCAGGCAGTCGAAAGAAGTATCGTTGGATATCATGGAAGAATCCCATAAAATCAGGGCGATGGTCTGTCGTTTTTCCCGGCAGACCATTTGTAAACATTTTCTGAATTTTCCAGTTTTTTTGCTGACAAAAACGGGGAAATAGAGTATAGTAGGAAAGGAAAAACAAAAGCGAAACATTGGAGGTAATGAATATGGATGAATCTTTAGTACTGAAAGTAATTGCAGAACAGGTTGGGGTGCCCGTAGAAAGCCTGTCTGCAGAAACAGCATTTGCAGATCTGAATGCGGATTCTCTGGAATTGTTCCAGATCATTGTAGCATTGGAAGAAAAATTCGAAATTGAATTCGATAATGATAGAGCAGAAAACATCAAACTGGTAGGCGATATATTGGATTACATTGCGGAATTGGTTGCGGCTAAGGAAGAAGAATCATTATGAACCATTTGAATCTGGAAGAATTTGAACGGAAAATTGCATATACTTTTTCAGATAAAAATTTGCTTGTTCTGGCACTGACGCATAGTTCTTACGCCAATGAAACCAAAAAAGGCAGCCATGAAAATAATGAACGGCTGGAATTTTTGGGGGATGCTGTGCTGGATATGGTGGTTAGTGAATATATGTATCGCCATTTCCCCAAGATGCCCGAGGGGGAATTGACAAAGCTGCGGGCGGCAGTGGTGTGCGAAGGTTCCCTTGCAGAGCTTTCCAGAAAGCTGGGGATTGGCCGCTGCCTGCTGCTGGGCAAGGGAGAAGAAAGCACCGGCGGCAGAAACCGTGATTCCATTCTGGCGGATGCTTTTGAATCCATCATTGGTGCCATATGCATTGACGGCGGTATGGAAGCGGTGACAAAATATATCATGGGCTTCATGGTGGATCAGATTGAAAATACAAAGAGCAACTTCCGCAATCTGGATTGTAAGACCCATCTGCAGGAAGTGATCCAAAAGGTGAGTAAAGTGCCACTGCAATATGCCATTGTGGATGAGCAGGGCCCCGATCACAATAAGGTATTTGTGGCAGAGGTGACCCATGATGGCCGTGTGCTGGGCAAGGGCAGCGGAAGAAGCAAAAAAGAAGCGGAACAGAACGCCGCAAATAACGCATTGGAGCATATGAACCGTACATAAGGCGGGATATGCTCGAGGGTGTTGTAAAAAAATAAATTTGGCCTCAAGTCAAACCAGACTTGAGGTTATTTTATTTTTCTGAAAAAAATTAAAATGAAAAATACAAAGGGATTTTAACAAAACAGAAACAAATGAATGCTATCCTATGGAAACAAAGGAGCAAAAAACATGATTCGAAAACGTTTTGCATATGGAAATCAAAAAATACGGGAAAGATACGAACGAAAAGACAGACGTTCTTTACATATCTCAGGTGCTGCAGGAGCGGCAAGTATCCTGCTGGGTCTGGGGAAAATTTTGTCTGGCATCACATCTTTATCTTTTTTTATCTGCATCAATGGGTTTTATACCTTGGGAATGGCGGCAGCAAGATATTGTGCCTTAATGGGAACCGTCCATGCCGATGGAAAGAAGGATCAGTATGCTTATTGCCGTCGGTCTGGATATGTGATGCTCTTTTCCAGTCTGCTTTATATTGCGTATTCCCTCTGGATTGTCTTTCATCCAAAGGAAACGGCTTTTGACAAAATACTGGCACTGACCATTGCTACCATCACCTTTACGGAAATCGGCATCAATATTTATGGTGTTTTGAAATATCGCAAAAGCCATACTCCGCTGCTGCATACCCTGAAAACCATTGGACTGGGGACATCTTTGATCTCACTGGTGCTGACCCAGTCAGCAATTCTGTCTTTTGCGGATGATCTGCAATATCCGGCAGTGAATGGATTTTTAGGCACTTTGATGGGCTTGGCAGCAGCGATGCTGGGCATCTATCTAATCTGGCGTATCAATAAGATTGAGAAAGAAGGAGGAGCAGAGGATGATACATATTTTGGTAGTAGATGATGATGAAAAACTGACCCAGAGCGTTTGCTCTTATCTGAATAACAGTGGCTATGCAGCCAAAGGGGTGCTTTCTGCAGAAGGTGCCTATGATGAGATGTATAACAATCTGTACGATTTGATTATTTCCGATATTATGATGCCGGGAACGGATGGTTTTGCTTTTGCCCAGACGATTCGTGAACTGAATAAAGCCATCCCGATGCTGTTTGTCAGCGCTAGGGATGATCTGCCTGCCAAGCAGAAAGGGTTTGATATCGGGATTGATGATTATATGGTAAAGCCCATCGACCTGAGCGAACTGCTGATGCGGGTGCGGGCACTTTTGCGCCGGGCCAATATCGAAGCCAGCCGCAAGGTGAGCGTCGGCGGCCTGGTTCTGGATGCGGATGCCATGACAGCTACTATGGATGGACAGGAGATTCCTGTGACAACAAGAGAATTCAACATTATGTTCAAACTGCTTTCTTATCCCAACCGCACCTTTTCCCGTTCTCAACTGTTGGATGAATTTTGGGGAATCGAAACAGAAACCAGCCTGCGGGCGGTTGATGTATATATTACAAAGCTGAGGGATAAATTTTCTGTCTGCTCCGAGGTACAGATCAAGACAGTACGGGGGCTGGGCTATAAGGCGGTGCTGGTATGAAAGAATTGACGCGGAGCCAGAGGGAAAATGTGAAGCAGTCTATTTTTCCGGCTTCTCTATTCATTGTGTTTTTTATTGTGTTATTGTTAATGTCTGGTATTCATACAGGGTTGATCGTACTGATGCATAAGCTGGAGAGGAACGAAATCATGCAGGTCATCATTCCAATGGTTTATTGGGCGGTGATCGCTATGGGGCTTACCATTTATACGAGCATTCGCATGAAGCGAACCTATGAAATGCCTATGAAGATGATGGCGGAGGCCACGGCACAGGTAGCGGCAGGAGATTTCTCTGTTTATATCCCGCCCAGGCATGCTGCAGATAAACTGGATTATCTGGATGTTATGTTTCGGGATTTTAATTTGATGGTGGAAGAATTGGGTTCCATCGAAACTTTGAAAAATGACTTTGCGGCAAATGTTTCTCATGAATTGAAAACGCCCCTGGCGGTGATACAGAACTATGCGCAGCTTTTGGAAACCACAGAGCTGACAGAAAAGCAAAAGGAATATGTAGAGGCCATCACAGGGGGAACCAACAGACTGGCTTCTCTGATTTATAATATTCTGAAGCTGAACAAACTGGAAAGCCAGAAGATTTTACTGAAGCCATCTTCCTATGACCTGTGCCGCCAGTTGGAAGAGAGTATTCTTGGCTTTGAAAGCATCTGGGAACAGAAAAATATTGAAATCGAGGTGGAGATGGAAGAATCCGCAGTGATTGAAGCAGACAAAGAACTGATGGAAGTGGTCTGGAACAATCTTCTTTCTAATGCTTTCAAATTTACGCAGGCAGGGGGAATGGTTTCTCTCCGGCAATTTTCTGTGGAAGATGCAGTTGTTGTAGAAGTGAAGGATACAGGATGCGGGATGTCTTCGGCTGTTCTGAAACATATTTTCGATAAGTTTTACCAAGGGGATACTTCCCATTCCACAGAAGGAAATGGGCTGGGGTTGGCACTGGTGCTGCGCATTCTGCAGATGAGCAGTGGTACTATCACCGTAAGCAGCATAGAAGGAGAAGGCAGTATCTTTACAGTGCGCCTTCCCAAGGGGATGGAACAGGAAGGAAAGGAACAGAATATATGACAGAATGGAAACAAAGCAGCACGGATTATATCGGTTATGAATATAAAGATAAGATTGTGCCGGCTTCTCTGGTATCGTTGTATCTGGATTGTTACCCCTGCTTTGGCTGGGAGGAGGACCCAAATGGAGCGCAGTATGGGGGTGTTCGGCGCGGTGGGGAGATATCCCTGCGGTTTCGGCGGAACCGAAAGATCTGTAATAAAACAGAATTGACCCGTTTGCAGCGAAATTTCGATGGATGTGTTTCGGAGATTGAATATCTGGAACGCTCCAAATTTTCCGCAGCGACTATATGGTCGCTGGTGGTAGGGCTGATCGGTACAGCGTTCATGGCAGGCTCTGTTTTTGCCATAACGGCAGAAGCACCTATGGTGGTTTTGTCCATAATTCTGGCGATCCCCGGTTTTATCGGTTGGGCGGCGGCTTATTTTGTTTATAAGAAGGTGCTGCATCATCAGGCGGAGAAGGTGGCTGTACTCATTGAAGAAAAATATGATGAGCTGCATGCTATCTGTGAAAAAGGAAAGCGGCTTTTGTTTTAATGTTTCAGAAACAAAAGTGAAACAAAGATGAAATATTGCCAAGCTATACTCTGAGCAGAAAAACAGTATTGGAACATTTGAAAGGAGTATATCAATCATGGCAGGATATCGTTTCAAAACAGGAAAACTTGGGCAGAAGGTCGTAGATACATATAAAAAGACAGAACAGAAATTTGTAGATACCTTTCTGGAGGAGGATGAGAACAGCCAATTTGGCCTTCGCCTGAAAACAGGCAAGACAGCGGAAAAAGCAGTAAAGGCATATAAAACGATCGAAGATGGCGTGACAGGCGCATATCGGAAGGTGGAAGATGCTTTTGTGGATACCTTTCTGGAAAAAGAAGAGGAAGAAGAAACAGAAAGACCGTCATAAAAAGGGCGGTCTTTTTCTATTTCAAAACAAAGAAGAGAATGCTTTTTCATATTTCAGAAACAAAACGCAAGTATTTCGGAAATAAAAGTTTTGTAAGATAAATCCATTCTAAAGGAATGGAGGACATCAATGAAGCAGGTCAGCATTTTACTTACGAAATATTCAGATTGGGTTTCCAACTTGGTCTATTATATCGCCGGGCGGGAATATACCCATGCTTCTATTGCCTTGGGAGAGGAACCAAAGGAATACTATAGCTTCAATTACAAAGGTTTTGCTGTGGAGACCATCGAAAAACATCGCCATAGGGGCGTGCGCCGCAGCTTTTGCTTTCAGGTGCAGATTTCGGAAGAGGCGTATGCGAAAATGGAAAATAAGCTTCTTTCTTTTCAGGAAAATCAGGAGCGGTATCGTTATACCAGATTTGGTGTATTGTGTTGTGTGATGCATCTGCCGTTTCATTGGAAAAACAGATATTTCTGTTCTCAGTTTGTGGCGGAATTGCTGGAGGATTCCGGTGCGGTGAAATTGCAGAGAAAACCTCAGGTTTTTCTGCCGAATCATTTTATCAGTCTTTTACAGGGACATCCCCAGTGTATTGCGGCGATTCAAAATTTGGTTTGATTTTTACAATTTTGAAACAAAACAGAAGCAAAACAAAAACAAAGAAAGCCTATGATCGAGCTATCAAAGGAGGTGGGAAAAGTGAGAAAAGTTATTGTTGTGGTTGTTGCGGCAATCATAGTGGCATTGGGGATTATCGGAAAGAAAATAAGAAAAGATTTTTGATGAATATATAAAATTTTAGGAGGAATGAAGATGAAAGCGTTGATTTATCATGGTGTAAAGGATGTAAGAGTAGAAGAAAGAGAAATTCCCTTATGTGGGCCCGATGATGTTATTGTACGCAACATGCGGGCAGGCATCTGTGGTTCTGATATGACGGCGTATCTGCATGGCGGTGAAAATATGAATATTTTTTCCGGCAGGGAATTTGGCCATGAAATGGTAGGCTATGTCTGGAAAAAAGGAGAGAAGGTAAAAGGTGTGGAAGAAGGAGACCGGGTATTCGTGGAACCCATCAAGGCAATGTTGAGTCCCTATGAAGCGAATATGGCGGGGGCTTTTTCTCAATATACGAAGGTGAATCATGCAGAGGTTGGCGTGAATCTCTATCCTTTGCCTGAAAATCTTTCTTATGAGGAGGCGGTGCTTATCGAACCCCTTAGCGTTAGTACGCATGCAAAAAACAGGGCTATGGTGAAACCCCACGAAAAGGTGCTGGTTTGTGGCGCGGGGCCCATTGGCCTTGGCGTAGTCGCAGCCCTTCGTGCCCAGGGGAATAAAACGATCGCTATCATCGACAAGGACGAATACCGTCTGAAATGTGCCAGAAAGATGGGAGCACATCCGATCCTGAGCCAGAGCAACAATCTGGAAAGATTAAAAGATGAATTGGAAGCTTATTTTGGTGTGATGAAGAACAGAAACCACCGTGTGCAGTTTGGGGAGGAAGATGTGGATGTAACAGAACATGCAGTTCTGGATGTGGATGTAGTATTCGACTGCGCAGGTATGACAGCATTTATTGATGAATTCTTACTGCATGCAAAGCAGTATTCCCGTTTCTGCAGCGTGGCGGTACATAGAACGGCTTTCCCTGTGCGCTTCCATGAAGTAATGAGTACCCAATGTGCAATTCTTGGCTCCAGGGGATATGAAGCAGAAGATGTCAAAGAAGTGATTGAATTTTTGGCAGCAGGCAAGACCAATGCCCTTTATATGGTATCTCATTGTATTCCTTTGGAGGATGCGAAAGATGCATTTCAGCTGGCCTCTTCCCAATTGGAAACGATCAAGGTTATTTTAGATATGGAATAATTTTAACACTTTTCAAACAAAACGAAAACATTTGAGAAACATTTCTGAAGTATCCTGTCTGCAGTTGATAGGAAAAAGCAAATAAATGGAGGTTTAAAAAATGAAGAAAAGTAACTTTGCAGCATTGATTTTAGGCACGATAGGGATTGTGTTTTTTGCACTGGGTATGTGTATGTGTATGCTTCCTGAATGGAATATGTTCCAGGAAGGCATCATTGCCGGTGCGATCGGTATCGTAGTTTTGTTGATTACAATTGGCGTATGGCGAAAGATGGAAGGAAAAGCACCCATCAGAATCAGCGGAAAAACGATATTTTCTATACTGGTTGGGGTGATAGGCGCGCTGCTGTTGGGCGTTGGCATGTGCCTGTCGATGGTGTTTGGTAAGATGGTGCTGGGGATTATCATTGGTCTGATTGGTATCGTTATTTTGTTACTGCTGATCCCTCTCTGCAAGGGTTTGAGATAAAATTGTGATTTGGAAAGGAGAAAAAGAGTGCAGTTAGGAGGAAAAGTTGCTTCTATCTCCTCCTGCTGTAATGAAGCAGAGAAATTATGAAGAAGCTTGGTCAGGATATTGATGGGGCGGCGGGGATCTTCGATGATACAATGCTTAATCTCCGCCAGCGTGCAGGATAGAAAAATCATCCTCAGTTGTGGATATAGACTTCTATGATGTAGATATTTTTAACCAATGTGAAAACAGCGATGATATTTTAATGGTTGTTGAAATTTGGCAGCATGCCCATCCTCTTTGAAAAATACTGCCCGTTGAATGGGATTATACGATTCCCTTTGGACTGCTCCATTCCTTGCATCCAACAGAAACGATTTTTGGAAGCAGTAAAGAAAATCAAATAGAATAATGAATTTTAGATATACCGATAGGGATATACTGAGAAACGAATAGAGACTTCTGCAGAAGTTTCTATTTTTTTGTAATTTTTATTATAGGATAAGTTTGGAAGGTGGGATGGAAATGGCAATGTCTTTGATATGGGTTGTTTCAGCAGCAGTAATATTTGTACTTTCCGGCTGTACAAATACGGCAAGGAATAGTATCTGCTGATTTGTATAAGAAAGGGGAGGAAAAATGACATTTAACAATATCAACTCTCTTTTGCCAGATCACAGTCATATCGATACAGATACAACAGCTCACTAATAGAAAAGACAGAAAACGATAGAAAGAAGATGACATTGATTTTGAAAAAATAGATCTGGCCGGATGACTTCAAATAGAACAAATGTTTGGAAATTTTGCATGTTCGCTATACATTATTTTTTTTCTATGTTATAATTCTGAGAGACTTAATTCCATTATCATAATCCGTGTGTGATATAGTGTCAAATAGTCTTCAATTCTTGTTCAAGTGACCCAAATTCGAACCGAAGGGAAAAAGAAGGTTCGCTGAATATGTGCATAGCGAAAAAACGGCAATTTTTGCCCAATCAACAGCTTTTTAGGGGTGGTCACTGGGAGGTGTTTTATGGATAAACCATTCAAAGTAGTATCTAAATATAAACCGACAGGTGACCAGCCACAGGCAATCGAAAAGATTGCCGATGGGTTCCAAAAAGGCTTGAAATTCCAGACTTTGCTGGGGGTAACGGGTTCCGGTAAAACCTTCACCATGGCGAATGTTATTGAGAAAATCCAGAAACCAACATTGGTCATAGCCCACAATAAAACCCTTGCAGCACAGCTTTACAACGAGTTAAAAGAGATATTCCCGGAGAATGCGGTGGAATATTTTGTATCTTACTATGATTATTATCAGCCCGAGGCTTACGTACCCAGTACGGACACCTATATTGAAAAGGATTCCTCGGTCAACGATGAAATCGATAAGCTGCGCCACTCTGCCACGGCGGCACTGGTGGAACGGGAAGATGTTATCGTTGTTGCCAGCGTTTCCTGCATCTATGGTTTGGGCGACCCGGAGGAATACTATGGAATGATGCTTTCCCTGCGCCCGGGGATGGAAAAGGATAGAGATGAGGTGCTGCGTGCCCTCATAGAAATGCAGTATGATCGGAATGATACGAATTTTGAGCGTGGTACCTTCCGCGTGCGGGGGGATGTGGTGGAGATTTTTCCCATCGGCTCTTCGGAGCATGCAGTCCGTGTGGAATTTTTTGGTGATGAAATTGACAGGATTACGGAAATTGATGTATTGACAGGGGAGATCATCGGAACACGAAATCATATCTCTATTTTCCCGGCATCCCATTATGTGACAGCTCCCGATAAAATGAAAATTGCCATCCAGCGCATTGAGGACGAATTGGAAGTGCGCCTGGCGGAACTGAAGCGGGAGGACAAGCTGCTGGAAGCCCAGCGTTTGGAACAGCGTACCAATTACGATGTGGAAATGCTGAAGGAAATGGGCTTTTGCACGGGCATTGAAAACTATTCCCGCCATCTTTCTTTGCGGGAAGCGGGCAGTACGCCTTTTACCCTGATTGATTTCTTTCCCGATGATTTTCTGATCATTGCCGATGAATCCCATGTTTCTATTCCGCAGATTCGCGGGATGTATGAAGGAGACCGTTCCAGAAAGACCACATTGGTGGAATATGGTTTCCGTTTGCCCTCCGCATTGGATAACAGACCGTTGAAATTCAGTGAATTTGAGAGTAAGATTCATCAGCTTTTGTTCGTTTCGGCAACGCCCTCTGTGTATGAAAAAGAGCACTCTGAACAGACGGCGGAACAGATCATCCGACCGACCGGGCTGCTGGATCCTGAAATTTCTGTGCGTCCTATCCATGGGCAGATTGATGATTTGCTTTCCGAGGTGCGAAAGACCACAGAGGCAGGGGATAAAGTTCTTGTGACGACACTGACGAAGAAAATGGCGGAACGCCTGACAGATTATCTGCGGGAAGCAGGGGTACGGGTGCGTTATCTCCATTCTGATATCGATACTTTGGAACGATTAGAGATCATCCGCGACTTGCGTATGGATGTGTTTGATGTGCTGGTAGGCATCAACTTGCTGCGGGAAGGTCTGGATATTCCGGAGGTCAGTCTGGTGGCTATTTTGGATGCGGATAAGGAAGGGTTCCTGCGCTCTGAAACCTCCCTGATTCAGACAGTAGGCCGTGCGGCGCGAAATGCCAATGGACGTGTGATTATGTATGCCGATGTAATGACGGAAAGCATGGATCGGGCCATTACCGAAACCAACCGCCGTCGTTCCATTCAGCAGGCATATAACGAAGAACATGGCATCGTTCCTCAGACGATTCAGAAAAAGGTGCACGATGTGATCCAGATTACCAAAGCGGCAACAGAAAAACAAAAATTCGGCTTGGAAAAAGACCCTGAATCCATGAGTGTGGAAGAATTGAACAAGCTTATCAAAAAGATGGATAAAGAGATGAAACAGGCTGCTATGGAACTGCAATTTGAGCGGGCGGCAGAGCTGCGGGATAAGATACTGGAGTTAAAGAAAATGATATAAGACCTTGGGACGCTGTCCCAAACCCTGCTTGCTTTTTGAAAAAAGTAAGGCAAAAACTTTTACTCCGTCATTGCACAAACTGTGCAATGACAAATCAGGTGCAGGGGATGATCCCCTGCTGGGAGTTTGAGGGCAACGCCCTCAAGGTTTTAAGGAGGAGTTATGAAGGATAAAATTGTAATCAAAGGGGCCAGAGAGCATAATCTGCAGAATGTGGACCTGACCATCCCCCGAGATCAGCTGGTGGTCTTTACGGGGGTCAGCGGCAGCGGCAAAAGCTCCCTTGCCTTTGATACCATATATGCGGAGGGGCAGAGAAGATATGTGGAATCTCTCTCCTCTTATGCCAGACAGTTTTTAGGGCAGATGGAAAAGCCTGATGTTGACCTGATCGAAGGGCTTTCCCCTGCCATTTCCATCGATCAGAAAACCACTAGCCATAACCCCCGTTCTACCGTGGGGACAGTGACGGAAATTTATGATTATCTGCGTCTGTTATATGCCAGAATCGGCATTCCCCATTGCCCCAAATGCGGCAAGGAAATCAAGAAACAGACCATCGATCAAATCGTTGATCGCATTATGGAGCTGCCGGAGCGGACAAAGCTGCAGCTTTTGGCGCCTGTGGTCAGGGGGCGGAAAGGGGAGCATGTGAAGCTTTTGGAGGATGCCAAAAAGAGCGGCTATGTGCGGGTTCGGGTGGATGGTTTGATGTATGAATTATCCGAAAAAATCGAACTGGAAAAAAATAAAAAACATAACATTGAGATTGTAGTAGACCGATTGATGGTAAAGGAAGGGATGCAGATGCGCCTGACAGAATCCATCGAAACGGCGTCTGCCTTGAGCGGTGGCCTGCTGATTGTAGATGTAAATCAGGGGGAGGATGAACTGGTGTTCAGCCAGAGCTTTTCTTGCCCGGATTGCGGCGTAGACCTGATGGAAATCGAACCTAGAATGTTTTCCTTCAATAACCCCAGCGGTGCCTGCCCCACTTGCACAGGGTTGGGCATGCAGATGAAATTTGATGAACATCTGATTGTGCCCAATGAAAATCTGAGTATTCTGCAAGGGGCCATTGCTGCGACAGGCTATAATTCCATCAATGCCAAGGGCAGTATGAGCCGTGTGCTTTTTGATGCTCTGGCAGAAAAATACAACTTTTCTCTGGATACACCGTTCAAGGAACTGCCCAGAGAGATTAAGGATATCATTTTTTATGGTACCGGCGGCGAAAAGCTGAAAATCACATACAGCAACTACCGGGGTACAGGGTTTTATGAATATGCCTTTGAGGGGATCATCAATACCCTGCAGCGCAGATATCAGGAGACTTCCGAAACCATGCGGGGGGAATTTGAAGAATTGATGACGAATATCGAATGCCCTGATTGCCATGGCAGAAGGTTGCGCCCGGAAATCCTGGCAATTACCATTGGCGGGAAAAATATTTCCGAAGTAACGGAGTTATCCATTGGTAAAATGCAGGAATTTTTCCGGAATCTGCAGCTGACAGAACGGGAAAATATGATCGGCGAACGCATTTTGAAAGAAATTCATGCCAGAGTGGGATTTTTAATGGATGTGGGGCTGGAATATCTGACGCTTTCCAGAACGGCGGGAACACTTTCCGGCGGGGAAGCCCAGCGTATCCGTCTGGCTACGCAGATCGGTTCCGGTCTGGTGGGGGTTGTATATATTTTGGACGAACCCAGCATTGGCCTGCATCAGAGGGATAATGACAAGCTGTTGGCCACCTTAAAGCACCTGCGGGATATTGGCAATTCCCTCATCGTGGTGGAGCATGATGAGGATACCATGCTGGCGGCGGATTATGTAGTAGATATTGGGCCTGGCGCCGGACGGGACGGCGGTGAGATCGTGGCAGCCGGCAGTGTGGAAGAAATTATGGCCTGCGAACGTTCCGTAACAGGGGCATACCTGAGCGGACGAAAAAAAATCGAAGTGCCGAAGGAACGCAGACCTTTTGTACCGGAAAATAAACTGGTCATTCAGGGAGCGGCGGAAAATAATCTGAAAAATATTGATGTGGAAATTCCTTTAGGGCTGTTTACCTGTGTAACAGGGGTCAGCGGTTCTGGGAAGAGCTCGCTCATCAATGAAATATTATATAAGAGACTGGCCAGAGATTTGAACAGAGCAAAAACGAGACCTGGCAAGCATGTGGATATGCTGGGGCTGGAAAAGCTGGATAAGGTCATCAATATTGATCAGTCTCCCATCGGACGCACCCCCAGAAGTAATCCTGCTACTTACACGGGCTTGTTTGATATGATTCGTGATGTATTTGCCCAGACCACGGAAGCCAAGGTCAGAGGGTATCAGAAGGGCAGATTCAGCTTTAATGTAAAGGGCGGCAGATGCGAAGCCTGTGCCGGTGACGGTATTGTGAAAATAGAAATGCACTTTTTGCCGGATATTTACGTACCCTGCGAAGTTTGCCATGGCAAGCGGTATAATCGGGAAACATTGGAGGTAAAATACAAGGGAAAGACCATCTCCGATGTATTGGATATGACAGTGGAGGAAGCGTTGGTTTTCTTTGAAAATATTCCCAGAATCAAATCTAAATTGCAGACACTGTATGATGTGGGGCTTTCCTATGTACAGCTGGGGCAATCTTCTACAACGCTTTCCGGCGGGGAAGCCCAGCGGGTGAAGCTGGCTACGGAATTGAGCCGCAAGAGCACAGGCTGCACCATGTATATCCTGGACGAACCGACCACAGGCCTGCATACGGCGGATGTCCATAAGCTGGTGCATATTTTGCAGAGATTGGCAGAGGGCGGCAATACGGTGGTTGTCATCGAGCATAATCTGGATGTCATTAAAACGGCAG
This sequence comes from Anaerotignum sp., assembly GCF_051877975.1. GTDB lineage: Bacteria > Bacillota > Clostridia > Lachnospirales > Anaerotignaceae > Anaerotignum_A. The sequence continues at coordinate 30,569 of NZ_JBJEJK010000036.1, read as the reverse complement.
ATTATATTATCGACCTTGGCCCGGAAGGCGGTGACGGCGGCGGTACACTGGTGGCAGCCGGAACCCCGGAAGAGATCTGTGCAGTGCCTGCATCCTATACAGGAAGATATCTGAAAGATATCCTCAAAAGAAAGTAAAAACAAAAAACGCTGTGTCAATGGAAAATGCTGTGCATTTCGACAAATACAGCGTTTTTTTCATGAGCAAAAGACAGCATGTTTGATAAGGAAGGACAGGTTTTTATTGACAATTGACAAAAAAATAAGTACCATAGTAATAGTAAGTACTATGTTATTTTGGAGGAAGTTATGGCAAAAGAAAAAGGACCGGTAATAGATTTTGAGCAGGCAAGAAAACGGATCAACGGTTATTTCGGCTGCGATGGGGATTTTTTCGTAAAACCACTGCTTGATTTTGAATGGGCAGTCAGAGAGGACGAAGATTTTACCTTCCTCTGCTACTGGACAAAAGAAGGCAAAAAGGTGGATGCCGTTGTTGTGAAAAAGAACGGTGTGCCTATGATCTATAGAACGAAAGATTACACGATGGTGATTGCCATTGACTGTGTAAAGATTGGGTTTATTTTCCGCAATGGAAAAAATCTGACAGAACAGTGAGAAACAGACGGAGGGATGTGCAAAAAAACAGGAATCTGACAAGTTTGATTCTGAAAGGCTGTTTTTTTGCATAAACTGAATTACTGAAGGATCATTGCCAAAGTTGTTTTTGGTGAAGCAAAGGGGAGAAAGAGATGCAAATAGATGGATTGCCGGAAAACAACACTGTTCTCATTGCCGGTAAAATCGTAGAAGGCTGTACCTTTAGTCATGAAGTATATGGCGAAGGTTTCTATACGTTTCAGATTTCTTCTGAACGCCTCAGTGATAAGGCAGATATCCTGCCGGTTACTGTTTCCGAGCGGCTGATCGATATGAGTTTGCTGCAGATCGGTGCGAAAGTGGATATCATTGGACAGTTGAGAAGTTATAATAATTACAATAGCAAGAAAAATCGTCTGGTGCTGACGATTTTTGCAAGAGAGATCAGGCTGATGGGAGAAGAAGAAGGAAAGAATGAAAATCAAATCTTCCTCAATGGCTTTATTTGTAAGCCTCCCATCTATCGGAAAACGCCCTTTGGCAGGGAAATTTCCGATATTCTGGTGGCGGTGAACCGTGCTTATAATAAATCCGACTATATTCCCTGTATTGCATGGGGAAGAAACGCCAGATATATGGCAAATCTGGAAGTAGGTTCCAATATTCGTATCTGGGGCCGTGTGCAGAGCAGAACGTACCAGAAGCGTGTTGGAGAAGAGACAGAAGAACGGGTTGCCTATGAAGTTTCTGTTTCCAAAATTGAGCTTCCGGATCGGGCAGAGCATGGAACAGAAGCAGAAGGTCAGATTACAGAAACGAAAAAAGCCTGAGACAGAAACAGGAGTGAAAAAACGTGAGACAAGGTCAAATATCAGTTTATTACGGTGCAGGAAAAGGGAAAACGGCAGTTGCAGTGGGGCGTGGTATGCGCGCCATTGGCGAAAATCTGCGGGTCGTCATGATTCAATTTTTAGATTATCATAACAGCAAGGAAATTGCCTTGCTGAAAAAGCTGGAACCGGATTTCCGTATTTTCCGTTTTGAAAAAGATCGGGATGGAATGGATGTGCGGGATGCGAAGATTGATGAGGCACTGCATAAAGAGATTTTTGGCGAGATTCGCAATGCATTCAATTTTGCGAAGAAGATCGCAGATACAGGTGAATGCGAAATGCTATTATTAGATGGCATTTTGGAATGTGTGGAAAAAGGCTATCTGCAGGAATCTGAATTGGAAGAGATTCTTGAGAGAAGGCCCGAATATATGGACATTATCCTGACGGGAACAATCCTCCCGGAAGGCTTGTCCGAAAAGGCGGAAAGTATTTATCAGATCAAAACAGAGAAATAAAGGATAGACCTCCCTTTGGTTGTGATAGAAGGGGGTCTTTTTTATATCGTAATCACATCTATTCCCGATGTACCGAAGTCCGCAAGTTACGCAGACGCCGTATACCGTCTGTATAATGCAGATATCATCAAAGGGAAGGAGGATTATGGTATATATTATCCTGGAAATAATATACAGAGGACAGGAGTGCCAACGATGGCGACGCTGATGACGGATGCAAGTAAGAGAAGTTCCTTTACGTTGACAGAAAAGCCTAAGTCAACAGGCAATGCAGCTTTGGATGCTTTGCAGGGGGTATGGTGGAGGCAATAAGCCTATCATTTCTCAGATCGAAATCATTATGGATGGGGATGAATATATTCAGACAACCCATGGTATGAGGTATTATCGTTGCTATAAAGGCAAAGTGACCGATACGATGACTTTAGCATAAAGCACGGTTACAGCTATACGGAATACACAGATTTACTGAAGAATGCGGATTCAAGGCTGAATGGAAAAAATCTTTGAGCGGCGATATGCAGCTGCATTATTCCAAAGTGGGCACGACTGAATGTATCTAATAAAGAAAAGGCACTCAATGGCACATCCTTAGAAGAAAACATTAAAAAGGGATGAATCCTTAAACGATAAGGATTCATCCCTTTTAGTCTATGTTCGTTTTCTTCTAAGAATGTCGCTAGTAGTTCCGCATAAGAAATCAATAAATTATAGAATCAATGTTTTTTTAAGCGGAATCTACTAAAAGAGCGCCTTTTGTTATTCTGAGAATCGTTACTGCAAAACTTCCTTCATGGTATAAAGCCCTGCAGGCTTGCCAGCTAGGAATTTTGCTGCTTTCACTGCACCAACGGCGAATACTTCACGGGAAGTTGCCCGGTGGTTCAGTTCAATGACTTCATCTCTGCCGGCGAAGATGACATCATGTTCTCCAACGATATTGCCGCCGCGGACAGCATGGATGCCGATTTCTGTTTTTTCACGTTTTTCGCGCACCTGAGAACGGTCGTAAACGTAGTGATACCGTTCATCCATGGCCTGATTGATAGCATCTGCCAGAGCGATCGCCGTGCCGCTGGGGGCGTCGATTTTCTGATTATGGTGTTTTTCCACGATCTCGATATCAAAGCCGCTTTCTGCAAGAATAGCTGCTGCTCGCTGCACCAAATCCAACAACAGGTTTACGCCAACAGACATATTGGCAGATTTCAGGATTGCCACATCCTTGCTGGTTTCTTTCATCAATGCGGTTGTTTCATCGGATAATGCTGTTGTGCAAAGAACAACAGGGATATTTTTTTCTTTGGAGAATGCCAGAAGGGCAGGGACTGCCTTTGCTGTGGAAAAATCGATGATGACATCACCGGCAACATCACAGGCATCACAGCTGGGGAATACAGGAAAGCCCAGTTCAGGCATGCTGGGGTCGATACCGGCAGCCACCTGGCAATCAGGTTCATTTTTTACCAAATCGGCTACCACGCGGCCCATTTTGCCGCCGCAGCCGTGGATAATCACATTTATCATATCAATACTCCTCTCTTTGAGGGTGTTGCCCTCAAACTCCCACCAGAGAAATTGGTCAAGCATCTTCCCCTTGGGAAGACGGCTTCGCCGCCGCCTTATTCTTGGCGGTGCACAAATTCCCTGGCCCCTGATTTGAAACAAATTTCAAAGAAATTTGTTTTTCGTATAAAGTTTAGGTCAAGCCTTTTTATAAGAAGGTAGTAGGGAAGATGCCCTACCCACCGAAGGTGGCTTTGCGAAGCAAAGTACAGAACAGGCCTGCGGGGGGATGGGGCGGAGCCCCACGGTCTTAAATCAGACCGTAGTTTTTCATTGCTGTTTTCAATGTTTCCAGATTCTTGGGTTCCATATCGCACAGAGGTGCTTTGCAGGAACCAACTTCGTAACCCATCAGGTTCAGAGCTGTTTTAACGGGGATGGGGTTTACTTCGCAGAACAGAGCGGAGATCAGTTCGATCGCATCCAGCTGCAGTTTTGTAGCCGCTTTTACATCACCATTCAGGAAATTCATAACCATATCATGGGTCTGTTTAGGAGCAACGTTGGACAAAACGGAGATAACACCTTTACCGCCCAGGGAAAGGATAGGCAGGATCTGATCATCATTGCCGCTGTAGATATCGAAATCGGGGCCAACCAGAGCAGCGATTTCAGCTACCTGAGAGAGATTGCCGCTGGCTTCTTTTACAGCTACGATATTTTTTACTTTTGCCAGTTCAGCAACTGTTTTGGGAGCGATGTTGCAGCCTGTTCTGCCGGGTACGTTGTAAAGAATGATGGGGATATTGATGCTTTCTGCAACTGCTGTGTAGTGCAGAATCAGCCCCTTCTGTGTTGCTTTGTTGTAGTAGGGAGTTACCAGCAGAACGGCATCAGCGCCAGCTTTTTCGCAGCCCTGTGCCAGTTCGATGCAATGGGCGGTATCATTGCTGCCTGCGCCGGCAATAACGGGTGCGCGGCCTGCGGCAACTTCTTTTGCAAAACGGATGCATTCGATCTGCACTTCATCAGACATTGTGGATGCTTCGCCGGTGGTACCGCAGATGATCAGTGCATCTGTACCATTTGCCAGCTGGAATTCGATCAATTCTCTCATTTTTTCAAAATTTACGCTGTGATCAGCATTCATGGGTGTTACCAGAGCGACACCTGCACCAGTGAAAATAGACATAAGTATGACCTCCTCAACGATTGAACTATAATTTTTGCCTTAATTATTTTATGCTTTTGTTATTTATTCATGTTTTTTACGATTTCTTCGGCAATCTGAACTGCGTTTGTAGCTGCACCCTTACGGATATTATCGGCTACTACCCACAGGTTGACACCGTTTTCAACGCTTTCGTCGCGGCGGATACGGCCAACGAATACTTCATCTTTGCCTGCTGCTTCTACTGCCATAGGGTATTCGTTTTTGGAAACATCGTTCTGTACCACAACGCCGGGAGCATTTCTCAGTACTTCAATCAGTTCATCCAGATCAAAGGGATTTTCAAATTCTACGTTGATGGATTCACTGTGAGAGCTGAAAACAGGAACACGGACTGTTGTAGCTGTAACACGCATTGCGTCGTTGTGCAGAATCTTTCTTGTTTCGTTTACCATTTTCATTTCTTCTTTTGTATAGCCGTTATCCAGGAATACATCGATGTGGGGCAGGCAGTTGCTTGCAATGGGGTGAGGGAACTTTTTGGGTGCTTCCCCTTTGATACCGTTTTCCAGATCCTGCCAGCCGGCAACACCTGCGCCGGATACTGCCTGATATGTAGAATAAACGACACGTTTGATTTTATATTTGTCATCCAGAGGTTTTAATGCAACCATAGCCTGAATGGTGGAGCAGTTGGGGTTGGCGATGATGTTTTTGTGCCAGTTGATGTCTTCGGGGTTTACTTCGGGAACAACCAGGGGAACTTCGGGGTCCATTCTCCACTGGGAGCTGTTATCAATAACGATACAGCCATGAGCCGCTGCGATGGGAGCAAATTTTTCGCTTGTGCCGCCGCCTGCGGAGAACAGGGCGATATCGATTGGTTTATCGAAAGAATGTTCATTCAGTTCTTCTACAACATATTCCTTGCCGTTGAATTCCAGTGTCTTACCGGCAGAACGGGAAGATGCCATCACATAGAAGTTTTCAATGGGAAGCTGTCTTTCTTCCAGAACCTTCAGAAAAGTTCTGCCTACCATACCAGTTGCACCAACAACGGCCAGATTGATTTTTTTCATTTTTAATTCCTTCTTTCTTTGGCGTTTGCGTATCATTTGTGTATTTTTGTTGCTTTCCAAAGCAGATAGAGTTCATCATGAAAGCCACTCGTATAAACAACTGAATTTCTGCAAACAGATTCCGTTGATTGATACAGATGAAAACTGGCTTTCTCCGCTTATAAACAAAAAATAGCCGGCCCGCGCCGACTTCCAAGGAAACTGAGGTAGAAGTCTGTGTGAACTGCCGCAGTTTGATTGATTTTTGTAGCGCTCCATTGGATTTCCAATGACAGTCATACAGCTATTGACTGCACAACCAGAAGAGAAAAGATAAGGCATTTTCCTTCTTCGGCGTTTTCCCCTTTTTGCGGGCTGCATCTATCCCTTATGATATTCACCCGGATACTCTTGAAAAACGCACCTCTACTTTGAAAAATATGTATTTGTCTCATAGTCTAACACTAGTTCCCTATTCTGTCAAACAATTTGTTAGAAAAAATAGTATTTTTTCTGAAAAACATTTGCGTGTGTACAAAGTACATAGAACGGCTTTGTCTGTGCATACTGAGAGGAAAAAGGGAGGCGTACGGTATGGGACAGAAAAAGGAACTGACAGAAGCGGAAAAAAGAGACCTTGCCATGAAATATGAAATCGCTGCGGAGTTAGGATTGCTGGAGAAAGTGGAGCAGCTTGGCTGGAAGGGGCTGACGGCGAAGGAAAGCGGACGCATTGGCGGCATCATGGGAAGAAGAAAAATAGAAGCCAGAAAACAAGAACAGAATAAAGAAGAAAACAAATGAACAAAGGCACATGAAAATCACCGCTTGCAAGCAAGCTTGACGCAGTGATTCCATTAAAGGTGAAAAAGACTACAAATGTAAGATTCGGATTTCCTGAGGAAATCCTCATTTGGATGAAATCCAAATATAAATACACGGAAAAGTCATTGCTTGCAAGCAAGCTTGACGCAGTGATACAATTAAAGATGAAAAAGACTACAAATGCAAGATTCGGATTTCCCGAGGAAATCCTCATTTGGATGAAATCCAAATATAAATACACGGAAAAGTCATTGCTTACAAGCAAGCTTGACGCAGTGATTTTCCGTGTATTTATGCTTGCATTTGTATAGGTATAAAGATATAATATAAAGTTGTGAAAGAATCTGACTTTGGAGGAAGCGGCGATGAGTACCTACGAAGCCTTTGCATCTGTATATGATCTTTTTATGGAACAAGTGGAATATGACCAGTGGCTGAACCATATCCATGCTGTTTGGGACAGGCTTGGCGTGAAGCCGAAAACGGTGATCGATCTGGGTTGTGGTACGGGCAGCATCCTGTTGCCTTTGGCAAAGGAAGGATTTGAGGTGATCGGCGTAGATCTTTCTCCTGAAATGTTGACGGAGGCAGATCATAAAGCGGCAGAAGAAGGGCTTTCCCTGCGCTTGGTCTGTCAGGATATGACAGAATTGGAGTTGGGAGAGAAAGCGGATTGTATCCTTAGCCTATGCGATTGTATGAATTACCTGACAGAAGATGGGCAGCTGGAGGATGCCTTCCGAAGCATTGCCCGTCATATGAAAAAAGAGAGTCTCTTCCTATTTGATATGAATACAGAATACAAATTTCGAGAAGTGCTGGGGCAGAATGTTTTTGGCTCTGCAGAGGAAACTGCGGCGTATATCTGGGAAAATGATTACGACGAGGAAGAAAAGATCAATGAATATTATGTAAGCTTTTTCATCGAACAGGAAAATGGTTTGTATGAGAGAGTGGAAGAATACCACTATGAAAGGGCTTATTCTATGGAAGAAATCGAAAATGGTCTGCAGGCGGCAGGCATGGAATTAATGGAAGTTTATGATGGCTATTCTTTCGATGCGCCCCATGCAGAAAGTGAACGCCTGCTTTTCGCAGCCAGATTGAAATAAATTGGAGGAATCAGAATGAGTGATTATATCGTAAGAGCAACGGCAGGCAACGGCAGTATCCGTGCTTTTGCCGCTACTACAAGAGATTTGGTGCAGCATGCCAGAGAAATCCATCATACCTCTCCCGTAGCATCTGCGGCACTGGGCAGAATGCTGACAGCGGCGGCCATGATGGGCAGTATGCTGAAGGGGGAAAAAGATATCATAACATTGCAGGTGCGGGGGGAAGGCCCCTTGCAGGGTATTGTGGTGACCAGCGACAGTCAGGCAAGGGTCAAAGGCTATGTATTCAACCCCGGCGTAGAAGTGCCCGATCTGTACCCCGGCAAGCTGAATGTCAGCGGGGCCATCGGCAATGGGTATCTGAGTGTGATTAAGGATATCGGTATGAGAGAACCCTATGCTGGTCGTATCGAACTGGTAACTGGGGAAATCGCAGAGGACTTGACTTACTATTTTGCACAGTCGGAACAGACCCCCTCTGCCGTTGGTTTGGGTGTGCTGGTGGAAACGGATACCTCTATCCGCAGAGCCGGTGGTTTTATCATCCAGCTGCTGCCCGATGCAACAGAAGAAATGATCTCCAAACTGGAACAGAAGCTGGCGACGATCCCTTATGTATCCGATCTGCTGGATATGGGGCAGACCCCCGAAGATATTCTGCAAATGATTTTGGGGGATATGGATTTGAAGATCACAGATACGATTCCTGCGGAATTTTATTGTAACTGCACCCGGGAAAGAGTGGAAAAGGCACTCATCAGCATTGGCAGGGAAGAATTGGAAAAGATCATCAGAGAAGATAAGAAAGCGAACCTGCACTGCCATTTTTGCAGCAAAGAATATGACTTCAATGAAGAAGAATTGAAAAAACTGCTGGAAGAAGCAAAATAAGAAGGAGCCATAAAGGGGGAGATCCTGTGAAAAGGGATTTTGCGGTGGCTGTAAAGGCTGTCATCATAAAAGAGAATAAAGCGCTGGTGCTTTGCCGCTCCAAGCATGAAATGGAAGGCAGCTTCATGAACAGCCATCAGAAATGGGATCTGCCCGGCGGCGGTCTGCATTTCTTTGAGAAGGCGGAAGAGGGGCTGCGCAGAGAGATCAGGGAGGAAACGGATCTGGAGGTTTCCGTTGGGCCGCCATTGTCCTTGTTTGATGCCATCAAGCACCATATCCATCTTTGCATCTTTACATACGCCTGCCGATGGAAGGGCGGCGAGGTAAGCCTCAGTGCGGAACATGAATCCTATTTCTGGGTAACGGAAGAAGAAATGGAAAAAAGTGAATTGCCCCATTGGATGAAAAGAGATATTCGCGGAGCCTTTGCTGTTTTAAAGGAAGATAAAAAGAATGATGAAGAGAGAGACTCTATTTCCTGAGAAAATGGGGTCTTTTTTATTTATCGAATTTATACAAGAAAAACTGCATACAGATAAAATAGACGGTGTGAAAATACATTTTCGAGGCGTTGAATGAATAATTTTTCATTCAAGAAAGTTTTATTCAGCGAAATAAGAATTTTCCTAAAAGGAAACCGACAAAAAAATACATTTAAGTTTTGTTTGTTTTGTATAAATTTCTATGGTAAAAATGGAAAAATATGGATATTGCAATTTTGGATACAAATAAATCGCATGCGAGACATCAGCGCCAAACCTTGTAAATCTAAAGAAAATCGCTTTTTTACGAAAGTGAATTCTGATGGATTTTTAACAAACATATTTGGCAGAAAAAAAGTTTTGTCAATTTGGACGAAATAGAAGAAACATTGACATAATCGCATAAATCACGTATTATTTAGATTGAGGTATGTTTGATTTTTTGTACATACTAAGAATTTTCATGGAAATAACCGGAAAATTCGAACAATCCTTCCCTTTTTTGGGGGGGGACAAGAACGAGTGGAACAGGGACAATTCTCTATAGTAGTTAGAAAAATATAAGTGTTATAATTTTAACAAGATGATTTTAACGGGAGTAAATTTTGTACCTGTGCAATTTGTTCAAACATAAAATACAGCAAGAGAGGTGAGTATTATGGCTTATGAGATCCTGAAAAGCATCGTGGAAGCAGAAACACGTGCTGTGGAAATCAAAAAGCAGGCTGTCGCACAGGCCGAAGAGATGAAGGCCAACGCACTGAAACAGCAGGAAGTCCTGCTGGAAGAGGCTGGACTGCAGGGGAAGAAAGAAATGCAGGAAGCCGTAAAAAAAGCTGTAGAGGAAAGCAAAGGGGCGATCCAAGAGATTTTGAAAGAAGCGGATGTAACCTGCGCCCAGATCAGAGAGCAGGCATCCCAAAAAAAAGAAGAAGCCGTTCAGGCGGTGATCGGAAAGGTAGTGGGAACGTATGGCAGTTGTTGAGATGCGGAAGCTTACTGTCATTGGTTTGAACAGCAGCCGAACACCTTTCATTCATGAACTGATGCACCTTGGAGTTGTGGAAATCAATTCCCAGGAAGGGGCTATCAGCGATGAGGAATGGATGCCGGATATCTTTCGAACCAGTAACAGTGCCGATGTTTCGCGTCTGGAAGCGGATATTGCCCGCGTGAGCACTGCGCTGGAAGCCATTGGAAAATATGATACGGCAAAGAAACCCTTGTTCCGTACAAGAAAAGAATTAATAAGGGAAGATTTTGCTGAACTGATGGATTCCACAAAAACGGAAACGGAACTGAGTGTGGATAAAGCGGTGGGTGCCTATAAAGGCATTGCCGATGGACAAAGTGAGATCAACCGTCTCCGTTCCCTGATTGCAGGGCTGAAACCGTGGGAAATGTTGGATATCCCGCTGGAAATGAATGAAACGGAATATGCTGCTGTTGTTCTTGGCGTGGCAAGCGCAAAGACAGATACAGCAAAGCTGATGACAGATGTACTGGAGGCGGCACCCTCCGCCATTGTGCAGGAAATCAGCAAAGATAAGCAGCAAAAGTATTATTCCATCATTTGTTTGAAGGAAGAAAAGGAGCAGGCGTTTGAAGCCTTGCGCCCTTATAATTTCTCGGCAGTTGCCCTGACAGACCAGAAAGGGACTGCTGCGGAAGCGATGCATCGTTACGAAAAAAATATCGAAGAAATCGAAAAGAGCATTGCGGAAAATGAAGAAGTGCTGAAGGCTTTGGCACCGGCAAGAGAAAATATCGAATTTCTTTACGACAGCCTGATGATGCGCAGAGACAGAGCGAGAGTTGTCGGCGATATGGTGAGCACTGAAATGGTGTTCTACTTCGATGGCTGGATGCCTGCAAGAGCCCAGGCAGAAGTAGAGGCGCTCCTGAAGGAATATGAATTCTATTATGACATTCAGGAACCGGATCCCGATGAGGAAGTTCCTGTTCTGCTGAACAACAATTCTGTTGTCACACCATTTGAAGCAGTAACAGGCATGTACAGCCTGCCCGGCCGGCATGATGTGGATCCGACAAAGTTTTTGGCGCCGTTCTATTTCCTGTTCTTTGGTTTGATGCTCAGTGATGCTGCCTATGGTATCATCCTGACGACATTATGCGCAATTATCCTGAAGAAATATAAGCTGGAAGGCACCACATACCGTATGATCAAAATGTTTATGTTCTGCGGTATTTCCACATTTATGTGGGGCGCTCTTTTCGGCGGCTGGTTTGGCAATTTCTTCACAGTAGCGGCAAAGACGTTCTTTAACAAAGACTTTGTGATCAAGCCTTTGTGGTTTGATCCGCTGAGCGAACCTATGAAACTTTTGGTTGTATCCCTGATTTTGGGCGGCGTCCATATTTTCGTAGGTATGGCAATCCAGGCGTACCTTTATATCAAAGAAGGTCATCCTCTGGATGCGCTGTTTGATATCGGTCTGTGGTATGTACTGTTGATCGGTATTGTCCTGTTTGGCTTTGGCGGCAGCCTTGGCGCAGGTGCCCCCGGTGTTGGCAAGATCATGATGATCGTTGGCGCGGTTGGCATTTTGGTAACAGGCGGCAGAAAGAAAAAAGGCATTTTCGGAAAGATCACAGGCGGGTTTGGCAGCCTCTACGGGATTACAAGCTATCTGTCCGATGTTCTTTCTTATTCCAGACTGCTGGCACTGGGCCTGGCAACAGGCGTAGTTGCACAGGTATTCAATACACTGGGTTCTCTGGCAGGCGGCGGGATCGCAGGCTGCATCCTGCTGATCGTAGTATTCCTGTTTGGTACGGTATTCAATATCGCGATCAACGCGTTGGGCGCTTTCGTTCATTCCTGCAGACTGCAGTATGTTGAATTCTTCGGCAGATTCTATACAGGCGGCGGAAGACCTTTCGCTCCATTTGAAAGAAAAACAAAATATATCAAGATTCTCAAGGAGGGTAATGACAATGTTAGATAGTTTATTAAGTGGTGAATTTTTGGCATTAGGCGGCGCGGCTCTGGCTTCTCTTCTGGCTGGTATCGGCAGCGCAAAAGGTGTTGGTATTGCCGGTGAAGCGGCTGCCGGCGTTGTTTCTGAAGACCCCAATAAATTCGGTCAGGTACTGCTGCTGCAGGCTCTGCCCGGTACACAGGGGATCTATGGCCTGCTGATTGCCTTTATCGTAATGGTAAAAGTTGGCCTGTTGGGCGGCGATGGTATGGTAGAATTGACAGTAGTACAGGGTGCGGCGATTTTTGCAGCTTGTCTGCCTATTGCATTCGTTGGTCTGATTTCCGGTATCTCTCAGGGGAAAGCAGCTGCAGCAGGTGTTATGCTGGTAGGCAAAAGACCCAGCGAACTGGCAAAAGGTATGCTGTTTGCAGCGATGGTAGAAACATATGCCGTTCTGGCGCTGCTCGTTTCCTTCCTGATGCTCAACAGCATCCAGCTGTAATCAATAATACGAAAAGGAGGAGTAACTCCTATGAATGATGGTAAGATTATCATTGATAAAATCATCGCAGAAGCAGAAGAAGCGGCAAAAGCCACACTGGCAAGGGGCCAGAAAGAAGTGGATGCCATTCTGAAAAATGCCCAGGATAAAGTGGACAGGGAAATGGATGTTTTCGATAGAAATGCCCAGGCAGAAGCGGCAAAAGCATCTGCAAAGGAAATTTCCGGTGCGGAAATGCAGGCGAAGAAGGCCATTTTGGAAGAAAAGCAGAATATCCTTGCAGAAGTCATTGCAGAAGCAGAAAAAAGACTGCTTTCTCTTGAGGATGCGGAATATGCAAAGGTCATCGGCGGTATGCTGGAACGCCTGGATAAGTCCCTGGGTACAGAAATTATCGTTTCTGCAAAGGATGTGTCCCGCCTGGCGGCAGTGGTAGCGGAAAAGGGCTTTGTCCTTTCTGAAAAAACTGCGGATATCAGCGGCGGTTTTATCGTGAAAAACGGAGATATTGAATATAACTATTCTTTTGAATCGATCATTACAGTAGAAAAAGAAGAAATCCAGCAGATCGCAGCAAAAATTTTATTTTAAGGAGGGGTAGAGATGGCAAGAGAAAGAATTTACCCTTTCGCCGTGGCCAGTGTGCGTTCCATGGAAAATAAACTGCTGACAAAGCAAAAGCTGATGCAGATGGCGGAAGCCAAAGATGCGGAAGAAGCGCTGCGTTTTCTGCAGGATAGTGATTATGGGAAAACACAGGTCAAAGATGTCCACGATTTTGAAACCATGATTCAGGCCAATTTGGAAGAGGCCTATCAGGCTGTGGGCAAGCTGATCCCCAATGAAACCTTTATGGATATCTTCCGGTTCAAGAACGATTATCATAATGTGAAGGTATTGATTAAGGAAGAGATCTCTAGGGTCAATGGCAAGAAATTCATGATTCAGGGCGGCTCGATCCCGGTAGAGGAACTGCGGAAGTTTTTCCGGGAAAGAAACTACCTGGAAATGCCCCATATCGATGCAAAGGCTGTGGAAGAAGCCATTGAGCTTTACGCAAAGACAAAGAACGGACGCTATATTGACTCTGTTCTGGATAAGGCCTGTTTCCAGGTGATGTCCGATGCAGCGGAAAAATTGGGCATCGAATATGTCAGGAAATATGTGCAAAAGCTGGCGGATGTGACGAATCTGAAAACGCTGTTCCGTATCCGTACGCTGCACAGAACAGAGCAGGAACTGCTGGAAAGCATTGTTCCTGGCGGTGAGTTGAGCGCAGAAACACTGGTGCGCGCGCTGAAAAGCGACAGTGCCGTTTCTGTGCTGAAAGAAACAGCCTATGGCAATCTTTGCGGGGAAAGCATGGAGCAGGGCTTTACTGCTTTTGAAAAAGCCTGTGACGATTATCTGATGGATTATGTGAAAGAGGCAAAATATAAAACGCTGACGCCCGAACCTGTTGCAGCCTATATCCTTGCAAAGGAGACAGAGGCAAAATGTGTCCGTATCATTATGACATGCAAACTGCATGAGATTGATGCGGAAACCATCAAAGAAAGGGTGAGAGAAGCATATGTCTAAAGTTGGTATCATTGGCGATAAGGACACAGTTATGGGCTTCCTTGCTCTGGGGATCGATATTTTCCCCGCTTACACAGCGGAGGAGATCAAAAAGACCATCCACAGACTGGCAGAAAAGGAATACGCGATCATTTATATCACGGAAGAAGCCAGCCTGAAGGCGAAGGAAAGCATTGCCAAATACAAAGATATGGAATTGCCCGCCATCATTGTGATCCCCGGTATCGGCGGAAACATGGGTTTGGGCATGAATGAAGTGCGCGAATCGGCCAAACGGGCCATCGGCGCAGATATATTGTTTAGTGAATAAAGAATGATTGTAGGTGAATGAGCATATGAAAACAGGCACGATCGTAAAAGTATCAGGTCCACTGGTCATTGCGGAAGGCATGAGAGATGCCAACATGTTCGACGTGGTTCGTGTATCTGATAAACATCTGATCGGCGAGATCATCGAAATGCACGGAGACAAAGCCTCCATTCAGGTTTATGAAGAAACCGCAGGTCTTGGCCCCGGTGAAGAAGTGGTATCCGTCGGTATGCCTATGAGCGTAGAGCTGGGCCCCGGTCTGGTCTCCACGATTTATGATGGTATCCAGCGTCCTCTGGAAAAAATGTACGAAGTCGGCGGCACAAACATCCGCAGAGGTGTTGAAGTACCTTCTTTGGACAGAGAAAAGAAATGGAAATTTGAACCCACAAAGCAGCCCGGCGATGCTGTTGTTGCAGGGGATGTGATTGGTTTCGTTCAGGAAACTGCTGTGGTTCAGTGTAAGATCATGGTGCCCTTTGGCCTAAAGGGTGTCATTAAAGAAATCTTCATTGGTGATTTTACCGTAGAAGAAACTGTTTGTATCATTACAGATGAAAAGGGCAACGATGTCAATGTGACCATGATGCAGAAATGGCCCGTACGTCGGGAAAGACCTTATAAAGAAAAAGAATCCCCCAATGCGCCCCTGATTACAGGGCAGCGTGTTATCGATACCTTCTTCCCCATTACAAAGGGCGGTGTTGCTGCGATCCCCGGCCCCTTCGGCTCCGGTAAAACAGTTACGCAGCATCAGCTGGCAAAATGGGCCGATGCGGATATCGTTGTTTATATCGGCTGCGGCGAACGCGGCAACGAAATGACAGACGTACTGAACGAGTTCCCTGAACTGAAAGACCCTCGTACAGGGGAGTCTCTGATGCAGAGAACTGTTCTGATCGCAAATACTTCCGATATGCCCGTAGCGGCTCGTGAAGCATCTATCTATACAGGTATCACCATTGCGGAATTCTTCCGTGATATGGGCTATAGCGTAGCCCTGATGGCAGACTCCACTTCCCGTTGGGCAGAAGCCCTCCGTGAAATGTCCGGCCGTCTGGAAGAAATGCCTGGTGAAGAAGGCTATCCCGCTTATCTGGGTTCCCGTCTGGCGCAGTTCTATGAACGGGCAGGCCGTGTTGTTTGTCTGGGGAATGAAGGCAGAGTTGGTACACTGACAGCCATCGGTGCCGTATCTCCTCCCGGCGGTGATATTTCCGAACCCGTATCTCAGGCAACTTTGCGTATCGTAAAGGTATTCTGGGGTCTGGATTCCTCTCTGGCGTATAAACGTCATTTCCCTGCTATCAACTGGCTGACCAGCTACTCTCTGTATCAGGCAAAGGTTGACGCATGGGCAGATGAAAATGTAGAACCTAACTTCTCCGCACAGCGTATCGAAGCCATGAGATTGCTGCAGACAGAAGCGGAATTGAATGAAATCGTACAGTTGGTCGGCGTGGATGCGCTGTCCCACAGCGACAGACTGATTCTGGAAGTTGCCCGTTCTATCCGTGAAGACTTCCTGCATCAGAACTCCTTCCATGAAGTGGATACCTATACATCTCTGCATAAGCAGTATCGTATGATGAAGCTGATCCTGACTTTCTATAAAGAAGCCAACGAAGCCATCAAACAGGGTATCACCATTCAGAAGCTGACAAAACTGGACGTTATCGAACGTATCGGGCGTGCAAAATACGTGGAAGAAGCCAATGTAGATAAGAGCTACGATGAAATCGAAAACGAAATTAAAGCACAGATACAGGATCTGATCAGAAAGGGGGCAGATGAATTATGATAAAAGAATATCGTTCCATTCAGGAAGTAGCCGGCCCTCTGATGGTTGTTTCCGGTGTTGAAGGCGTCACATACGATGAACTGGGCGAAATCGAGCTGGCCAACGGCGAGATCAGAAAATGTAAGGTTCTGGAAGTAAACGGCGATACTGCGCTGGTACAGTTGTTTGAAAGTGCAACAGGTATCAACTTGGCGGAAAGTAAAGTACGTTTTCTGGGCAAGAGCCTGGATTTTGGCGTATCCCCTGATATTCTGGGTCGTGTCTTCGACGGCATGGGGAACCCCATCGACGGCGGCCCCGAAATCATCCCTGAAAAGAGACTGGATATCAACGGCGCACCTATTAACCCTGCGGCTCGTGAATATCCTGCGGAATTTATCCAGACCGGTGTATCTGCTATCGATGGCCTGAATACACTGGTTCGTGGCCAGAAGCTGCCTATCTTCTCCGCTTCCGGTCTGCCTCATGCAAATCTGGCAGTACAGATCGCGAGACAGGCGAAGGTTCGCGGTACAGATTCTAAATTCGCGGTAGTATTTGCCGCTATCGGTATCACTTTTGAAGATGCTGAATTCTTCATCAACGACTTCAAACAGACAGGTGCTATCGACCGTTCCGTTGTCTTTGTAAACCTGGCAAACGACCCTGCTGTAGAACGTATCTGTACCCCTAAGATGGCACTGACAGCGGCGGAATATCTGGCATTTGAACAGGATATGCACGTTCTGGTCATCCTGACAGATATCACAAACTATGCAGAAGCCCTTCGTGAGGTTTCCGCAGCGAAAAAAGAAGTTCCCGGTCGTCGTGGTTACCCCGGCTACCTGTATACAGACCTTGCGACTATGTATGAACGTGCAGGCCGTATGAAAGGTCATCCCGGTTCCATCACAATGATCCCTATTCTGACAATGCCCGAAGAAGATAAGACTCATCCTATCCCCGACTTGACAGGCTACATCACAGAAGGTCAGATCATCCTGAGCCGTGAACTGGATAAAAAAGGCATCCAGCCTCCCATCAACGTTTTGCCCTCTCTGTCCCGTCTGAAAGATAAAGGGATCGGGAAAGGCAAGACAAGAGAAGACCATGCGGATACTATGAACCAGCTGTTTGCAGCGTATTCCCGTGGTAAGGATGCAAAAGAACTGATGGCAATTCTGGGCGAATCCGCTTTGTCCGAAGTTGACCTGATCTATGCAAAATTTGCGGATGAATTTGAAAAGAAATACGTTTCTCAGGGCTTCCAGACGGACAGAACCATTGAGCAGACACTGGAAACAGGCTGGAGCCTGCTGCGGATGCTGCCGAAGAGTGAATTGAAACGTATTCGTGACGAATATCTGGAAAAATATCTGAACAGCGGGGAGTGATGAAGTGTGGCTAGATTGAATGTCAATCCCACCCGTATGGAAATGACCCGCTTGAAAGGCCAGTTGAAAACAGCGACCAGAGGTCATAAGCTGCTGAAAGATAAACTGGATGAACTGATGAAGCAGTTCATGGAAATTGTGCGGGAAAATAAGCGTTTGAGAGAAGAAGCAGAAGCTGCTCTGGAAAATGCTTATAAAAACTTCATCATCGCCAGAGCGGTACTGAGCGAAGCCAGCCTGGGGGAAGCATTGATGATTCCTCAACAGTCTGTATCTGTTAAGGTGACGAATAAAAATATCATGAGTGTAAATGTGCCTGTATTCGACTTCCAGAAGGAAGGCGGCAGTGACAGCAACATTTATCCCTATGGTATGGCGTTTACCTCCGGCGAACTGGACAGCGCAATGCTTTCTTTCTCCGATGCTATGGAGCCTTTGCTCCGTCTGGCAGAAAGTGAAAAGACAGCACAGTTGTTGGCGCAGGAAATTGAACGTACCCGCCGCCGTGTAAACGCTTTGGAAAACGTTATGATTCCCAACTATCAGGAGACGATCAAATATATCACCATGAAGCTGGAAGAAAATGAACGTGCCAATACGACCCGCCTGATGAAGGTGAAGGATATGGTCGCAAAGAAAGCGATCGAAGCGAAAAAACAGCAGGAAGCAGCCGCTTCCGGCGAATAATTTCAAAAATAAACGGTATCCCTTTTGTGGGTACCGTTATTTTTTTGTTGGAAAGATGCACAGTTTTTTTTCGTTTGCATAAACTGGCAGCAACGGAAAGGAGTGTGCATTGCATGATTAAGATCAGTTTATGTATGATCGTGCGGGATGAAGAGGATGTACTGGAGCGGTGTTTAAAAAGCATTGCGGATTGCGTGGATGAAATTATTATTGTAGATACAGGCTCTGTGGATAAAACGAAAGAAATCGCAGAAAGATTTACGGATAAAATATATGATTTTAAGTGGATTGATGATTTTTCAGCAGCGAGAAATTTTGCTTTTTCCAAAGGAACCGGGGAATATCTCCTGTGGATGGATGCGGATGATGTCTTTCCGGAAAAAGAGAAGGAAAAGCTGCTTGTGCTGAAAGAAGATTTGGAGAAACACCCCTGTGACATGGTAATGATGCTCTATGATGCAGGGTTTGATGAAGGAGGAAAGGTGACATTTTCTTATTATCGGGAGCGGTTGATGCGCCGTTCAGAGCAGGCAAAATGGGTTGGCTGTGTGCATGAGGTCATCCCGCCTTTTGGAGAAATACGGTATGAGGAAATTCATTTTGAGCATCGAAAAGAAAACCTGGAATACTCTGACAGGAATTTGTTGATTTATGAAAAAATGCTGGAAAAGGGCCGGAAGTTTGACCCCAGGGAATGGTTTTATTATGGCCGGGAATTGTATTATCACGGAAAATATGAAAAAGCGGCGAAAGTCTTTCAGAACTTTTTGTCGGAACCGCAGGGGTGGTTGGAAAATAAGCTGGAAGCGAATCGGTTTCTTTCCTATTGTTTATCTGCTGTCGGAAAGGAAGAGGAAGCTATCGATGCACTTTTGCAGGGGCTGAAGCTGGCACCGCCTACAGGGGAGCATTGCTGCGATATTGGAAGCTATTTTTATGGAAAGGAACAATGGGAGCAAGCTATCTTTTGGTATGAAAACGCATTGCGGGCGGAGCGTCGAACAAAGCAGGGAGCTTTCGTGCAGGAGGAGTGCTATGGATTTCTGCCCTGCATCCAGCTTTGCGTCTGCTATGACAGGCTGGGCGATTGGGAACGGGCTAAGATGTATAATGAAATGGCAGGAGTATTCAAACCGGAAGATCGGGCTGTGGTGCAGAATAAAAGATATTTCGAGAAAATTATGAAAAAATGAAAAAACAGCCTTAAGCAATGCATAAGGCTGAGACCACACATTGATGCCAGGAGAAAGGAAAATTGGCAGATCACCATGAGCCGTATGGCGATATCGTGTGATATATTTTGTACCCCCTCGGTACAGTTTCATTGTAACATATCTGTAAGGTAATGTGAAATTGATAGAATCAAAGATTACTATTATATATTTTGATAAAAGTCTTTTTGCAGTTCTTCTGAAGATAAAAAAGCAGCTTTTCTGGATATTATATTTATAACGGTGGAGTTAGAAAGAGCTAAGCATCAAAAAAACAGCCCTGAGGGAAGGGCTGTCTTTGGCATTTATCTATTGTCGAGAGAGAAAGGGGATATCGACGCCGAGAAGATAAATGCTAGGTTGATTTGGATTGCTCTTTTGTACACTTATGTCTTTTCTTTGGTACGTTAATATTGTATCACGATAAAGAAAAAAAGTGAAGAGGTAATTTAAAAGTATCAAATTAATTTTTTATGGAATTCATTTTATCAGGAAATTAGATAGCAGGATAGATTTCCTGCAGCAAAGAGAAAAAAGCCTTCATCTGAGGAGTGACGGCTTTATGCTGGTGATAGAGAGCCTGCACCCAAACGGTAAGATTCATTTCAGGAACATCCAATACGCACAATTCCCCGCTCTTTACAGCATCGGCAATCAGGTAATAGGGGATTAGCCCAATGCCGCCCCCGCGTTTGACCATCATCATCGCGCCTGTAGCATTCCAGATATCAAAAGTGGGACTGATTTCATAAGTCAGGGATTTGGCATGAATGCTGAGAATTTCTGTAAAGGAAGCATGTTTATTGGAAACGATCAATTTTTCTTTGGCAATCTCATCCATGGAGATATTCCTTTTTGCAGCCAAAGGATGGGTGGGCGGTGCGGAAAAAACGATGCGTTCTTTATGGGAAAAGGCAGAATATAAATCTTTCTGACCTTGTTTTTCCAGGAAAAGAAACCCAAAATCGGCTTCGTTGTGGGAGAGCATGTAATCGATTTCTGCCATGCTGTCGGCACTTTTTACAACAAGATCAACTTTGGGATAGCGTTTATGATATTCTAACAGAATATCGGGCAAAACGGCTACCATCAGGGAATCTATGGAAACGATACGCAATTCGCCGTATAATTCCTGTCCTTCGTTGCCGATGCAGGAGATTTTCTGCGCCAAATCCGCTATTTGCTGGGCATAGGTGTGCAGTTCCCATCCTTTATCCGTAACAAAGACTTTTTTGCCAATGCGGTCGAACAGATGCACATGCAGTTCTTCTTCCAGCTGCTGAATCTGTACGGTAACAGTGGATTGAGAATATAAAAGCTGTTCTGCTGCTTTGGAAAAACTACCGGTTTCGACAACTTTCAAAAAAGTAAAAAGATTGCGCAGTTCCATAAAAACCTCCTGTAGATCCAGATGATAAAGAAAAAGCAGCATCTTTCGATACTGCTTTTTTCATTATAATATCAGCATTGAGAATGTGCAAGGGTGAAGTGCTGTGTGCCGTTTTTCTGGTATTTTTCAGCAGCGTTGGCGCATTTTCCGCAGAAGAATACAAACAGCACACCGCTGGCAAGGATTCCTGCCATAAAAATTTTCATAATGCCAACGCTCCAAGGTTCAGAAAATCCAATGTAGCAGCAGGCAATATAGAAGAAAAGGGAAACCAGTGCATAAAAACCACAGCGTGTTGTATAATCATTTTTCATAAGATTACCTCCTTGAAAAGTTCAATGGAATTTTATTTTTCAGAGATCTCTTTTATGGTTCTATCATAACACGGTTCTTTTTATTTGTAAAATTCAATGATTTAAATATTATCATTACAAATTTTAATAGAAAATCGCAAAAAAATACCCCTCAAAAGAGGGGTAACTTTTTGATTACAACAATGTGACACCAGCAGCATTGCAGACATCAATGGTTTCCTGATCCCAAATAGAGGACTGCACTTCGCCGATATGGGCTTTGCCCAAAAGCAGCATACAAAGTCTGGATTGGCCGATACCGCCGCCGATGGTGCAGGGCAGTTTGCCTTCCAGCAGCATTTTATGGTAGGTCAGGCTTCTGCGGTCATCGCAGTTTGCTTTTTTCAGCTGCTGATCCAGACTGTAGGGATCAACACGGATGCCCATGGAGGAAATTTCCAGAGCACTGTCCAGAACAGCGTTGTAGAACAGCAGGTCGCCGTTCAGCTGCCAGTCATCATAGTCGGGTGCTCTGCCGTCGTGGGGTTCCCCGGAACGCAGTTTATCGCCGATCTGCATGATAAACACCGTTTTATGTTCTTTGACAATGGCATTTTCTCTTTCCTTGGGGGTCAGGTCGGGATATCTGTCCTCCAGTTCCTGAGAGGTGATGAAGGTTACTTCCCGGCACAATTCTGTTGTGATGCGGGGATATTTTTTCTTTACCACTTCCAGTGTATCACAGATAGCCAAAACGATACCCTGTACAGTAAATTTCAGTTCTTCAATATTTCTCTTTTCAGGAGTGATGACTCTTTCCCAATCCCACTGGTCAACATAGATGGAGTGCAAGTTATCCAGTGTTTCATCACGGCGGATGGCGTTCATATTTGTATAAAGACCTTTGCCGGGGCGGAAATCATAGCGATACAGCGCCATACGTTTCCATTTTGCAAGAGAATGTACAACTTCTGCAACAGTACCTGTGGCAGGAATTTCAAAGCTTACGGGGCGTTCTACGCCGTTTAAGTTGTCGTTCAGACCAGTTGCGGGGTCGACGAACAGAGGAGCGGAAACACGTTTCAGGTTCAGCGTCTGGCCCAGGTGTTCTTCAAAGGCGTGGTGGATCACACCAATGGCGTTCTGTGTTTCATATAAGGTCAACACGGACTGATAGCCTGCAGGGATATATGTTTTGCTCATCAAAAGCACCTCGTTTCTGAATGTATTTTTATATCTTATTGCAGATAAAGATTTTCCATATCTTTTAGGATAACACAGAAGATTTTTTTGTCAAGGGAAGTTTCCATCAGAAAAACGAATAGGGGGTATTGACATACAACTCATACAATTGTATGATATAGAAAAACATAATTCTTACATTTGTAGGAAATGAATTAACAGGAGATGATGAAAATGGGAGACCTCATGCGTTTGCCGGATACAGAACTGGAAATTATGAAAGCCATTTGGGAAAGCGGAAAAACCCTTTCTACCTCTGAAGTGAAGGCATTGTTGGAGCGGCACAGGCCTTGGAATGTTTCTGCGTTGCAGACCCTCTTAAACCGCCTCATCGACCGTGGCTTTTTGGAAAGCTATAAAGAAGGAAAGAATCGTTACTACACGCCTCTGGTGACCGAGGATGCCTACCTGGCAGTGGAAAACAGAGCCTTTCTGGAAAAGGTCAATGATTGTTCCGTGACGAAGTTGGTGGCTTCTTTATATGACAGTCATTCTATTTCAGAAGCGGATCTGGATGAACTGGCGGCCTTTATTCGTTCCAAAACGGGAGGTGAATGAGGATGAGTGTGATTTTTCAAAGTGTATGGGAAATGAGTTTATTTGCTATCCCTGTTATTTTGGTGCTGGCTCTTTGCTCTAATCTGCTGGGGAAAAGATATGGGGCGAAGTGGCGGTATCTGATTTGGCTGGTGTTGGCGGTGCGGCTTTGTGTGCCCATGCAGCTGACTTTGCCGGAACCCATGACGGGGATGCGGGTGGAGGTGCCCAATGTGGCAGCGCAAACCCAGGAATGGCAGGATAAACTCTATGAGAAAGAGCCATCTGCGGAGGCAGAGGCTATGCCTGTACCCGCAGAGCCTATGCTGCAAAGCCAGCCTGTTCAGGCGGAAAGGGAACAGAAAACAGGGGAGCTTCTCCTCAATTTCTTCTTGAATTTTCCGGATTTTCTGTGGCTGTCGGGTGTGATGCTGTTTCTTACATGGCAGGGGTGGAAATATGCCAGCTTTCGGCGGATGCTGAAACGCAGCAGAAGAAAGGTATTGGATGCGGCGGTTTTGGATACTTACTATACCCTTTGCAGGAACATGGGTATGAAAAAACGACCGGAGCTATATTTCTGCGGCGGGCTGCCCAGCCCCCTTTGCGTGGGATTTTGGAAGCAGGAAATCTATATCAATTCCGAGGACAGAGAAAAAGAGGATATCCTTTTGATTTTGAAGCACGAACTGACCCATTGCCGGAGAAAGGATTTGTGGTATAAAGGTGTGCTGATGCTGGCCAGAGCCATGCACTTTTTTAACCCCTTTGTCCATTGGATGGCGAAGCTGGCGGAAAAGGATATGGAGCTTTCCTGCGACCTGGCGGTGATGGAAAACTGTGGCATGGCGGAAAGAGAGGCCTATAGTATGGCTATTCTGCGGACGGTGAAAGAAGCCAAAAGGAAAAATATGCAGATGAGCACGGCTTTTTCCGGCGGGAAAAAGGAGTTAAAAACAAGATTTGAAAATATTTTTGATATGACGGCCAAAAAACGGGGGATTGCCCTGTTTATGGCAGCGGCGATAGTGGTCTGCGGCGGGACGGCTTTTGTAGGCTGTACCACAATGGAGCCGCAGGAAGAAACCCTGACGGGCGTGGTCTATGGGGAGTATACGGAGGAAATCGTTCACCAGCTTTATGAAGCCAAGCTGCAATATATCGGCGACCATATTGGTGTAGGAAAGATTTTGGGATTACTGCCTATGCCGGACGGGGTGACGAATAACAGCGAGGGGATTGAACTGTATACCAGCGAAGAACCCTATGGCGTGCGGCGGCATTTGGATTGGGAAAGGAATGGAGAAACCACCTATGAATACGATGGAGAAAGCTATCTGGATGACCGCTGGAGTCAGATTCACGGCATGATTTTTCTTGCATTGGTGGAAAATGCGGGCGATTTCAATGTTTCCCTGCATGCGGCAGGGGCAGAGGATGGGGTAGTTGTGACATCACTGTCTTTTGACAGAGAAAAAGCCAAGAACTATTTTGGGGAGCAGGATTTGCGGGAATTTGCCGCCGATGAAGAAGCCTTCCGTAATTTTGTTTTCGCCATCAACCGCTATTTTTATGAAGGCATCACCACACCGGAGGAGATTTATAATCTGATGCATTTGAACGAAGGGGCAGCACAGAAACGTATGAACGATATGCTTTCCGGTGCCCCTGCGGCAGAGGAGGACATTGAAAAACAGTCTATGTCTTATCAGATGATCTATGCGAACAGCTTGGTGGATGAAATTGCAGGGCAAAAGCTGACTTCCTCCAATCCTGCGGATTATATTAAATGTCCCCAATATGATGAACTGGTGAAACTGGGGGAGCCTGCTCTGCGGGAATTTCTTTCTCAATTTGCCATGGGATATGTGGAGGATGACCTGCGGGGGCAAGTGATGATGCTGGCTTGTCAGGATATTTTAGGAGAACCCAGGCATGCGGATTTGCAGCCGACGGAATGGTATCAGGCATACGCCGCTCTGGATTCTACTCTCTGCGCCCCTTTTGCCTATGATGCAATGCTTTATGGGGCGGATATGGAAAAGGAATATGGGCTGGATGTTTCCGCAGCAAAAAAATGGAGCGTTGCGGCGGCCGGGCAGGAGGAACGGCTGGCGGCAGTCTATGCCGCACTGGATGCCAGATTTAATGAGAAAATGACAGTGGGGCATAAGGTGACGTTTTATGCACCATTGGTGCAGGAAATCGTGGAAAAAGGAAACAACATGAGTGTGTTTGCTGTGATTTTCGATAATACCTATGCCATGAGCCGCACCAAAGGCGGCGGATACGCATTTTTTGAGCAGGGTGGTTCCATCATTCCTTCCCGTCTCGATTTTGAAAAACGGGGCGGAAACTGGGTGCTGATAAAATGGACACAGGCCCAGGATGGCAGCGATTATGGGGATTCCATCAGGGAAATGTGCAATGGAAACGGCGGTTTGGCAAATAAAATGATTTCCTATGACAGTGAGGCTTGCCAGATGCTGCTGTGGCAAAATATCGTCTATTATATGCAGGCGTATTATGAAGGGATGCGTATGCCGATTTATTTCCATTCTTATATGGAAGAGAGCAATATGGAAAAAATAAACCAATTGATTGAAATCATCCCAATGTATGAAACAGGCGTATAAAAGCCCGTTTATTTCAACGATAAAAGAACCGCCCCTTTTCGTATAGAGGGCGGTTCTTTTAAAAATCAGGAATGCATGAGCGCAAGAAATGCATTTATTGTGGGCTGCAGCAGGGCATCAGGGTATTCATAATGTTCTGTATGCAGAGGCGGCTGTTCGATTCCTGCGCCAATGCCGAAGAATGCTCCGGAACAAATATGCAGATAATGCCCAAAATCTTCGCTCCAGCGCATGGGGCTTTCCAGCAGTTCCCCCTGGCAGAGGGAAAGCACCTTTTCAGCGCAGGCAGGATCATTTTCTGTAGCGGGGAAAACATCCTGCAGCTGATGGGAGAAAGAAAGATGCTGTTCTGCTGCCAGATTTTGAGACAGACGCAGAATTTCATCAAATAGAGATGCCAGATCCTGATCATGTTCTGCCCGGAGGGTCAGCCAGATTTCCGCAGATTCCGCTGCCGCGCCGAAGGCTTTTTCCCCCATTTTTACGCCAATGACAGTACACATCGTCATGCCGGTATAGCGGGAGGGGGCGGATAGCGCAGGCAGAGCGCATAATAGTTTTCCGACTGCCTCCGCAGGGGAGATGCCGTTTTCCGGATATGCCGCATGGGCGGGTTTCCCCTGAAAATATAAAATGACCCCGCGAGAAGCACAGGCAAATGTACCGGGGCGAGTAGTTACCAGCCCCAGGGGAAGGCCCGGCAGATTATGGGCACCATAAATTTCATGGACAGTTTCTTTTGCAAACAGTTCACAGCAGCCTTCTGCCCCTGCGCCTGTTTCTTCTGCAGGCTGGAACAGGAAAAATATATTTCGGCCGAATGTTTTTCCTTCTGCAGAGAGAGCCGCGCCGCAAAGGGCGGCGGCATGCCCGTCGTGGCCGCAAAGATGGCCTGCATTGCCATCGGGCAGGGAAAGCGCATCATAATCGGCCCGCAGGGCGATGGCAGGCTTGGCTGCGCCGGGTTCCCTATGGGCAGCATAAAACCCGTCACCGCAGGGGTGAATTTCCAGAGTAGTATGCTGCTTGAAAAAATCCGTTAAAAGGGCTTTTGATTTTTCTTCTCTGCCGGAAATTTCCGGGCAGGCATGCAGCTTTTTTCGCAGCTGCAGGATGGTTTCGAGAATCACCTGTATCACCTTATCTTTCGTGATGCTGTTCCCAAAGGGCATGATACAATTCCGGTTTCCGATCTGCTTTCAGGGGGAACCCTGCCCGTACTTTTTCTGCTTCTTCAGGGTCGATATCTACAATAGTCAGGCCATTGCCGCCTTCTACATGGGCCAGCACTTCGCCATTGGGAGAAATCACCATGCTATCCCCATGATAGGACAGGCCGCCGCCATCGCCGCTGCGGTTTACGCCGATGATAAAGCACTGGTTTTCGATGGCACGGGCTTTCAGCAGGGTCATCCAATGGTCTCTGCGGGCTGTGGGCCAGCTGGCGATGACTGTGATGATGTGGCTCTTTTCAGACAGGACCTGGAAAAGTTCCGGGAAGCGCAAATCATAGCAGATCAGGGGAGAAACGGGTACGCCCTTTACCTGACAGAACTGCAGTTCACTGCCGCCGATATAATGCTTTGCCTCTGCGCCAAAGGAGAAGGGATGGATTTTGGCATAATCCGCCAGCTGATTGCCGTTTTCATCAAAAATGATGCAGTGGTTGGTAGAAACGCCGTTTTCATAAACAGGCATGCCCCAGCATACGGCCACACCATTTTTCTTGGCTTCTTCCTTGAAGAATGCCAGAGAGTTACTTTCTTTTCTATCTTCACCATAGGTTTCGGGGTTCAGCGTAAAGCCTGCCAGTGTCATTTCCGGAAAAACTACGAAATCAACGCCTTTTTCCTTTGCTTCTGCCATCAGGCGGCTGCACAATGCCATTGTTCTTTCTTTTTCTTCAAAACCCATGTCGATTTGTCCCAGTGCAATTCTCATAATAATCCTCCTAACGTTTTCTTTTCTTATTCCCATGTTTTCCAAATATCAGGGCAGAAGCCCAGGGTGAATGCCTTGCCATTGCGTACGATTGGTGTTGCGAACAGCTCGGGATTTTCAAAAAGGGTCGTTTCCCGTTTCGCTTCGTCGATGTAATCCATGTAGAGTTTGGTGTAGGCCTTTGCTTTGCGGTCGATCATATCTTCCACAGGGATACATTTTTTGGCTGCTTCAAAAACAGCCTTCGCCATGCCAAATTGATGCAGGTCGATAGATTGATATTTGATTTTCCGTTCCTTGAAATAGCGTTCTGCTTTTTTGGTATCGAAGCATTTCTTGGAACCATAGATTTGTATATTCATCTGCAAAAAGCTCCTTTCTCAAAATTTGCTTTTTCTTAATTTTATATGATTTTAGCCCGGGGGGCAAGACAAAGGACAGTTGTTCTGGTATACTGAAAGTACTTTTCAGAAGGAGGCAGGATAAAATGAGAATGATTTCATGGAATGTAAACGGTCTGCGGGCCGCTGTGGGCAAAGGTTTTTTGGAATATTTCAAAGAAGCCGATGCGGATATATTTTCTCTGCAGGAAACGAAACTGCAGGCAGGGCAGATTGACTTGGAAACAGAGGGATATCACCAATATTGGAATTATGCCGAAAAGAAGGGCTATTCCGGTGTGGCGGTATTTACGAAAAAGGAACCCTTGGCGGTGACTTACGGCATCGGCGTGGAGGAGCATGACCATGAAGGCCGTGTGATTACATTGGAATTTGAAGATTTTTACCACGTTACGGTTTATACACCCAATTCCCAGCAGGAAAATGCCCGCCTGGCTTACCGCATGGATTGGGAGGATGCTTTTCGTGCCTATGTGAAGGGGCTGGATGAGAAAAAGCCTGTGATCATTTGCGGTGACCTGAATGTGGCTCATAACGAGATCGATCTGAAAAATCCTTCCACCAACCGCCGCAGTGCCGGCTTTACAGATGAGGAACGGGGCAAATTTACTGAGCTGTTGGGAGCCGGCTTCGTGGATACCTTCCGCTATTTTTATCCCGATGCGACAGGCATCTATTCTTGGTGGAGCTATCGCTTCAAAGCCAGACAGAACAACGCCGGATGGCGTATCGACTATTATGTGGTTTCTGAACGGCTGAAGGAAAAGCTGGTGGATGCCAAGATCCATACTGCAGTCATGGGTTCCGACCATTGTCCGGTGGAATTGGAGATAGAACTGTAAAAAGGGGATGCGGATATGAAATTCAAAAACCCTTTATTGGTTGTTACAGATATGGAACAATCGAAGAAATTTTATAAAGATGTGCTGGGGCTCCGGGGTATCATGGATTTTGGGGCGAATGTGACCCTGACGGGAGGCGTTTGCCTGCAGACAAAGGAAAAAGGAAAGAGAAAATGGAGCAGTATTATTACAATACATTGAAAAAATCACAACAGAATACTTACAATGCCATTAAGATAGGGTTACAGTCCGTGGCACCGTCTTTTTCTGTGCCTTTGCTGGAGCGGAAGGAGCTTTCCGAGGTTTTTATGAAGGTGCGGCTGGACAATCCTCAGTTTTTTTATGCAGGCACCTTCCAGTATCGCTATTATCCTGATTCCGAAAATGCGGAGATGATACCCGAGTATCTGTTCGAAAAGGGGAAAATCAAGGAGCATCAGAAGGCCTTGCAGGCCCGTGTGGAAAAGCTGATACGCCCGGCGGCAAAGCTGAGTGAAATGGAAAAACTGCTGTATATCCATGATTTTATCTGCAAAAATGTGCGGTATGATAAGCTGAAAAAGCAGTATTCCCATGAAATCATCGGCCCTTTGGGCCATGGGATGGGGGTCTGTGAGGGGATCGCCAAGGCGGTCAAGGTGTTGTGCGATGGGCTGAATCTCTGGTGCGTTGTTGCCCTTGCGGAAAATAATCCGGAGAAGGGCGTAAAATATCGCCATGCTTGGAATGTTGTCCGTGTGGATAAAAAATATTATCATCTGGACTGCACCTTTGATAATTCTTTGGGAACTCCGGAGGAGATTCGCTATGATTATTTCCTTCTGCCTGATAAGCAGATTTTCCGGGATCATGAAAAACTGGTCTGGGAAATGCCTGCCTGTACAGATGGAGATCGGTTTTATTATAAAGAGAAGAAGTTCTCCTTCACAAAGATGGAGGATGTGCGGAAACGTTCCGCCCAGGCGGTGAAGAAAGGCAGGATTCTTTTGTTTCATTGGCGGGGCGGCTATATGACCAGAGAGATCGTGCAGGAATTTTTGCAGATTTTCAAGGAAGAAGCGGCAAAAAAAGAAAAATTCGCCAAGGTTTCCCTGAACTGGGCGCAGGCGGTGGTACGGGTGGAATTCATTACACAAGCCCCGCTGGAAGAGCTGACTATGGAAGAGGCCAATGAAGGGGAAAAAGAATAAAGGATGAATTAAAACAGGTTTAGACTGAAGATGGTTATTTAGGTTGAATAATGAAATTACAGATTTTGGGACGAGAAAGATCCTTTTTCCTGGAATAAAGAAACAGATGGGATAGAATTCTCGAAGAAATGAGTTCTATTTTGAAAAGGGAAAATACGTAGGAGTATTAAAATCTAAAGATGGCATTGGTATTGGCTTTGTAGATGGAGATGTGTAGCATTTTGGAGGGTGGATTATGGAAGAAATTGCTGGAGGGAAAAGAGCGCATAATTTTCATTACAGAATAGTTAGAATTGATGAGGAAGAACGGTGGATTTTCATATCCAGTGATTGCGGATGGGATTTAGATGAACCAGATTCTTTTTGTTTTTTGTTAAAGAAAATAGGGATGAATTTGGAGACAGATATTATTGAAATGGGAGATATGCAATATAAATTTTTAAATGCCCCATTGAATTTTATTATTTCGATGGGATGGCATGTTTGGAATAACGATAGAATATTCCAAAACAGTACAAAAGGATCAGGTCGTAGAATTTTTAAGTCAGTTTCTGTAATATAAAAGAAGAAAGACCGAGAAGGGAATTTCCCTCTCGGTCTTTCTTCTAAGTTAATTAAAGAGGTATTAGGGCAATGTCATTAAGTTAAGATGACGAATCGGGATCTCAGTATTAGAAATAATGCTG
>NZ_JBJEJK010000035.1:0-12449 GCF_051877975.1 Anaerotignum sp. | reverse complement strand
TTTATTAAGTTTTCAAGGTACATTTATGTATCTAAAAGATATTATACGAGGAGGGGTTTTTATGAAACTCATCATTGCCATTATTCAGGATGAAGATGCGGGCGAAGTAATCTCCCATCTGAACGAAGCAAACTTTCAGGTAACGAGACTGTCCACAAAGGGTGGTTTCCTTCGTGCAGGCAATACAACACTGCTGACCGGTGTGGAAGCAGACAAAGTGGAGGAAGCCCTGAAAATCATTGAAGAAAACAGCAAAGCACGCACCCAGTATGCCACACTGCCCTCTTCCTGCGGCGCCATGCATGGTTTTATCCTCGCGCCCATCGAAGTAAAGGTTGGCGGTGCCACGGTATTCGTGCTGGATGTGGAACAGTTCCATAAATATTGATGAAGCGGTTGAGCCATTGTTTATGACGGGCGAAAACTTGGGCGAAGCCTGAGAGAGCGAGGAATGATGGCGAAAGTTATGCCATTGGGGGCTTTGCCCCTTTGCTAGCGGCTTTGCTGCAATGGTTTTTGCAAAGTGAAAAATCTTAACCATATCAAGGAAGGTTACTTTCTGCTGTGAGTAGGAGGACAAAGGGAAAGGAGCGGGCGGATTTGTATACATTTCAGGAAATCTGGGGAAATGCGCCCCTGGTGGAGCAGCTGAAGCGTGCGGTTGCCGGCGGGAAGGTTTCCCATGCCTATCTTTTTCTGGGGGGCGCAGGGGCAGGAAAACGGCTCATCGCCAACACCTTTGCCAAGGCGCTGCAATGCCCAGAGGCAGGGAACGCGCCCTGTGATGCCTGCAGGAGCTGTCAGGCTTTCAACAGCGGTAATCATCCCGATGTCATTTATGTGCGGGGGGAAAAGAAAAATCTTCTCGTAGACGATATCCGGGAACAGATTTTGGAAACGGTGGATGTGAAGCCCTATCAGTACGACAAAAAAATCTATATCATCGAAAAGGCGGACACCATGAATGTGCAGGCCCAGAATGCCCTGCTGAAAACCTTGGAAGAACCGCCTGCCTATGCGGTGTTTCTGCTTTTGGCGGAACGGGCAGAGGCATTTTTGCAGACGATCCTTTCCCGTGTAGTCACCATGAAGATCCGTCCCCTTTCGGAAGAAACGGTGGCGGCATATCTGACGAAACAGGCTTCCCTTTCGGAAGAGAAAAGCGCTGTATTGGCGGCATATGCCCAAGGGCGCATCGGCCAGGCGCTGGAATTGATGGAAGATGCGTCCTTCCGGGAAATGCGGCAGGATATTCTGGAAAAACTGGAAGCCCTGCCTTCTATGAACGAAGGCGAGGCCTATTTGCTTGCAAAAGATCTGGAGGTCTATAAAAACGACCTGCGGTTTTTGGATATTATGGAATTGTGGTATCGTGACCTGCTGGCGGCAAAAAGCCTTCGGGAGGAACGCTGCCTCATCCAGAAAGATAAGAAAGACGCCATTTTCCGTATGGCGAAGGAGCCGGCGCAGCGGCTGGCAAAAAAAGCGGCAGCCGTGCAGGAAGCGAGAAAACGGCTGGCAATGAATGCAAATTTTCGGCTGACCATGGAGGTCATGCTGATGGATTTAAAGGAGACTGGTGAATGATTGAAGTAGTAGGAATCCGTTTCAAGAAAGCGGGCAAGATGTATTATTTTGACCCCGCCGGTCTGAAACTGGAAAAAGAAGACGGCGCCATCGTGGAAACGGCCAGAGGCGTGGAATATGGCATTGTCATCAAAGGCAATACCATGGTGCAGGAGGAGGCCATTGTATCCCCCCTGAAGCAGGTCATCCGAAAGGCAACGAAGGATGACGCAAAAACAGTAGAAAACAACCGTAAAAAAGAAAGAGAAGCCTTTGATATTTGTTTGGAAAAAATTTCCCGTTTGGGCTTAGATATGAAGCTGGTGGATGTAGAAATGACATTCGACCGCAATAAACTGATTTTCTACTTTACCTCTGACGGCAGAGTGGATTTCAGAGAACTGGTAAAAGAGCTGGCAGCAGTATTCCGTATGCGCATTGAGCTGCGGCAGATCGGCGTCCGCGATGAAGCCAAGATGCTCAACGGCATTGGCATCTGCGGCAGGCCCCTGTGCTGTGCCACATTTTTGGGAGATTTCCAGCCCGTATCTATCAAGATGGCGAAGGAACAGAATCTGTCCCTGAACCCTACAAAAATCAGCGGCATCTGCGGCAGATTGATGTGCTGCCTGAAATATGAAGAAGATGTCTATGAGGAACTGAATAAAAAGCTGCCCCGGGTGGGGGATATCATCTCTACTCCTGATGGCACCGGGGAGATTTTATCTACCAATGTGCTGATGCAGCAGGTAAAGGCGGCAGTGCGAAAGGCGGAAAACGATCCTCCTACCATTGGGTTCTACCATGTGGAGGAAATCAAGCTGATCCGCTCCAAGAAAAAACGGAAACAGGAACCTGTTTCGGAGGAATTGAAAGCCTATGAGGACTGAAATCACGGTACATCCCCATGAGCGGGTGGATGACCTCCATCGGGATGGGTACCTCATCATACAGGACCCCAAACGCTTCTGTTTTGGCGTGGATGCGGTCATCCTCAGCGGCTTTGCCAAGGTGAAAAAAGGAGAAAAGGTGCTGGACCTGGGAACGGGCACAGGCATTATCCCCATTTTGCTGGCGGCGAAGACCAAAGGAGGACATTTCACGGGGCTGGAAATCCAGCCGGAAAGCGCGGAAATGGCCCACCGCAGCGTTTTGCTGAACGAACTGGAAGAAAAGGTCTCTATCCAAGAGGGAGATATCAAAGAAGCGGTGCAGATTTTTGGCGGTTCCACCTTCGATGTGGTGACCTCCAATCCCCCCTATATGAATGAGGGGGGCGGCTTGGTGAATCCCTTTGCGGCGAAAGCCATCGCAAGGCATGAAATTCTCTGTTCTCTGGAGGATGTGGTGGCGGCAGCGGCAAAGACATTGAAGCCCCTGGGCAGGTTTTATATGATCCACAGACCTCATCGCCTGACGGATATCCTGGTGTTGCTGCGGCAATATAAGCTGGAGCCGAAACGCATTCGTTTTGTGCAGCCCTATGCGGATAAAGAGCCTACCATGGTGCTCATAGAAGCGGCCAGGGGCGGCAAGCCCATGGTGAAGGTAGATGCACCCCTGGTCATCTACAAAGCACCAAATGAATACACCGAAGAAATTTTTGAAATCTATTATGGAAAGGGACAGGCGTGATTATAGGAAAGCACTATTGGAATAATGGAAGGCGCATTTGCCCTTCCATAGAAAAAACTTTTTCTCACAGAGACGCAGGCTCAACAGTTCGAAAAAGTATTTTCTATGCGGGCTGTGCCAATCGGTATTTCCGCATTTCCCAAGCACCGTCTGTTTATATTATTGTATGATAGGGACATTATATCTTTGCGCCACGCCCATTGGCAATCTGGATGATATTACATTGCGCGTCCTGAAGCTGCTGGAAAGCGTGGATGTGATTGCTGCGGAGGATACCCGCAATACATTGAAATTACTGAACCATTTCGAGATCAAGACGCCCATGACCAGCTACCATGAGCATAATAAGGTGACGAAAGGGCCTGTGCTGGTGGAACGGCTTTTGGCGGGGGAAAGCATTGCCTTGGTGACAGATGCGGGGATGCCCGGTATTTCCGACCCCGGTGCGGATTTGGTGAAGCTGTGTTATGATGCCGGCGTTCCTGTGACGGTAGCCCCCGGCGCTTCGGCGGCGGTGGTGGCACTGGTGCTTTCCGGTCTGGATACGAGACGGTTTGTATTCGAGGGCTTTTTGCCCCCGGATAAGAAGGAACGGAAAGCCATCCTGAAAACCCTGGAGCGGGAACACCGCACCATGATTTTTTATGAAGCCCCTCATCGTCTGACGGATACCCTGGAAGAGCTGGACAGTATCTTCGGCGCAGAACGGCAGATGGCAGCCACAAGGGAACTGACAAAGAAATTTGAAGAAATCCGCAGGGATACCATCGGCGGACACCTGCAGTATTTTATGGAAAACCCGCCCAAGGGGGAATTTGTTCTGGTCTGCGAAGGGCTTTCTCTGGAAGCCCAGCGGCAGGAGGAAATGGAAAGCTGGGAAAGCATTTCCGTGGAGGAGCATGTGCAGCGCTATATTGATCAGGGCATGAGCGAAAAGGATGCCATGAAGCAGGCCGCCAAGGACAGAGGTGTTTCCAAGCGGGATATTTATCAGGTATTGAAAAAGTAAGGCAATACTGATGGCAATCGTAAGAGTGCGCAGCACGGAGCGATCAACTTTAATTTGGAAAGGAGTGATGACAAGTGGAGAGAATGATAGAAGGGTTTTCCAATCTGGGCTGGCAGCAGTATTTGTTTGCCGCCTGTGTGGCTTATGTTGTCACTTATATCTACCGCGTTTTTGTACGCTGGAAAGAGAGAAAGAAAAACGGAGAAAAGACTTATGTTATCAAAACCTTGGACAGACATGCCTATGACCGCTGCGCGGAGTTGTTTCCCATTGACCGTATCACCTTCCATGGCAGGGAATTTACCCGTGGCATGAAGATCAAGGTGACGACGATCCAGAAAAATGTCATTGAAGGGGAATTTATTGGGCTGAATCAGGTGAATCTGGTCTGCATCAAGACCGGTGATAAGATCATTGCCCATCAGCTGGAAAAGATTGCTGAAATCGTGGCAGCAGAATAAAAGGTTGACTTCTGTTTCTATGAAAAATATAATAAAAAGAGAAATGCAATGCGTTGCTTCCACAAAGCGTAAATCCGATTGTGGCAGCGGCGCGTTCTTTTTTTTATGGAAGGGTTGAATGCCCTTTTGCGTGGGACAAAATCTTCCGAAATACGGCATTTTTCTTGTGTTTATACGATTTTAACGGGATTTTAACGGGGGAAAATATTGAATTTTTTGGAAGGACACATATAATTAAAGCAAACAGACCGAGTGGTCTGATATTTGTCGTGAAAGTTTTATTAAGGGCTGTGCAAAGACGCAGCCGGCTTTCGGGCAGGAAAATATCTCAGCGGAAAGGAGGAGAACCGTTTGAAAACAGAAAATGAAATATTGGAAATGGTATTTGCCATGTTTCTGGAGAAAGGCTTTTCCGAAATCTCCACCAATGAGATCATCCGCGAAGCGGGCATGACGAAAGGCGGCTTCTACTATTCCTTTAAGAGCAGAGAAGATTTGGATCGGAAGATTATTGAGAAATATATCCATCCTTTTTTCGCTAAACCTGCGGAGGAGATGCAGCGGGTATGGGAAGAGAGTAAAAAGGATATCCCTACGGGGGAATTGCTTTGGAAGGGCTTCTTCCAGCCCCAGCGTTTTTCCAATTATCAGGCGATGATCGGAAAAGAGATTCCCTTTCGCAATTTTTATTTCCTGATTTATGAAGGGATGAAAAAATTTCCCCAAGTGGCAGGGTATTTTAAGGCCTTTAATCAAAAAAAGGGCGAGATCCTGCATCATATCCTGCAAAGGGGACAGACACGGGGAGAGGTTATCAAAACCCTTGATTTAGAAGATTACGTCACCATGATCCTGGCAATGCAGGATGGCATCCTGGCGCTGAAGGTGCTGGATGACAGCATTGATGACGAAGAAAAATATAAAAAGATACAATATCAGATGTGGAAAGATATTTCTACAGAAGAAATCAGAAAGTATACAGATGGAGGTGTGACAAGTGCAGTATCTTAATGACAATACATATAAAATGGGCATCGACATTGGTTCCACAACAGTTAAAGTGGTTTTGGCCGATGAAGAGAACAAGATTGCATTCAGCAGATACAGAAGACACTTCTCAGAAATCAAAAAAACAGTAAAGGATATCCTGAAGGAAGCAAAGGAAGAGATCGGCAACGTTCTTTTTTCTGCCATGATCACAGGCAGCGGCGGCGTTGCGCTGGCAAAGGCCATCGGCGTGGAATTCATTCAGGAAGTTGTTGCCACAGCTAACGCCGTAGAAGCAACCGCCCCTCAGACTGATGTAGCCATCGAATTGGGCGGCGAAGATGCCAAGATCATCTACTTTGAAGGCGGCAATGTAGAACAGAGAATGAATGGCGTTTGTGCCGGCGGTACAGGCTCTTTTATCGACCAGATGGCAAGCCTGCTGCAGACAGACGCCACAGGCCTGAATGAGTTGGCAAAGGGCTATAAAGTGATTTATCCCATTGCTTCCCGCTGCGGCGTATTTGCGAAAACAGATATTCAGCCTCTGATCAACGAAGGGGCAAGAAAAGAGGACTTGGCAGCTTCTATTTTCCAGGCCGTTGTAAATCAGACGATTGCTGGCCTGGCCTGCGGCAAACCGATCCGCGGGCACGTGGCATTTTTGGGCGGCCCTCTGCATTTCCTCTCTGAACTGCGTCAGCGTTTTATTGAGACACTGAAGCTGACAGAGGAAACCACTATCATTCCGGAAAATTCCCATTTGTTTGCAGCCTATGGCACAGCTGTTTCCAATAAAGGCGAAGCAACGATGGATTTTGATAACCTGCTGACCAGACTGGAGGCAGGGGTAGAACTGACGGCAGAGGTTTCCCGTATGGAACCCCTGTTCAAGGATGAGGCGGACTATGCAGCCTTCAAGGAACGCCATGACAAAGATAAAGTAAAGCGGATCCCTCTGTCTACCTATCATGGGGATGCGTTTCTGGGCATCGATGCCGGTTCCACCACAACAAAAGTCGCACTGGTTTCCAAGGATGGCGATCTGCTCTATTCCTTCTATGCAGGCAATGAAGGTAACCCCCTGAATGTTGTCATGAAGAGCCTGAATGAAATGTACGACCTGATGCCGGAGGATGTTATCATCCGCAATTCCTGCGTTACAGGTTATGGCGAAGGGCTCATCAAGGAAGCCCTGATGATCGACTTGGGCTATATTGAAACCGTTGCTCACTATAAAGCAGCCCAGTTCTTTAAACCTGATGTAGACTTCATTCTGGATATCGGCGGGCAGGATATGAAATGTATCCGCATCAAGGATAATGTCATCGACAGCGTTCTGCTGAACGAAGCATGTTCTTCCGGCTGCGGTTCCTTTATTGAAACCTTTGCAAAATCCCTGAATTATTCCGTGGCGGATTTCGCCAAGGTGGCACTGTTCGCAAAGAACCCCATCGATTTGGGCTCTCGCTGCACAGTATTTATGAACTCCCGTGTAAAACAGGCCCAGAAGGAAGGGGCAGAAGTGGCGGATATTTCCGCAGGGCTGGCCTATTCCGTTATCAAAAACGCATTGCTGAAGGTGATCAAAATTTCCGACCCTAAGGCTATGGGCAAATCCATGGTAGTACAGGGCGGTACCTTCTATAATGATGCCGTGCTGAAAAGCTTTGAGCTGATCAGCGGCAGACAGGCTGTCCGCCCCGATATCGCAGGCATCATGGGTGCCTTCGGCGCAGGGCTGATCGCCAAGGATAAATATACAGAAGGCTATCAGACAACCCTCATCAGCCGGGAAGAAATGAACGCGCTGGAAGTCAAGTCCAATATGGCAAGATGCCAGGGCTGCACCAACCACTGCCTGCTGACCGTCAATCTGTTCAGCGGCGGCAGACGCTTTATCACAGGCAACCGCTGTGAAAGAGGGCTGGGTAAGGAAAAGATCGAAGATCCCGCACCCAACCTGTATGAATATAAACGCCACAGATTGTTCGATTATGAACCCCTGACGGCAGAACAGGCTACAAAAGGCACTGTGGGTATCCCCCGTGTGCTGAATATGTTTGAGGATTATCCCTTCTGGTTTACCTTCTTCACAAAGCTGGGCTATCGGGTGGTGCTTTCCCCTTATTCTTCCAAGGCGGTATTCGAAATGGGCATGGAATCTATCCCCAGTGAATCTGTCTGCTACCCGGCGAAGCTGGTACATGGCCATGTGATGTGGCTCATCGAGCAGGGGGTAGATTTTATCTTCTATCCCGGTATCGTTTATGAAAGACGGGACAGCGCTGCGGCAGATAATAACTATAACTGCCCCATTGTGGCATCCTATAATGAAAATATCAAAAACAACGTAGAGGATTTGAAGGAAAAAAATGTGAAATTCATGAATCCTTTCCTCTCCTTCGATAACATCAATACGGTCATCAAACGTATGACAGATGAATTTGTTCCCATGGGCTGCGATGCCAAGGAAATCAAAGCCGCTGTAGAAGCAGGCTGGGAGGAATGGGGCAATTTCCGCAGGGATATGCGGAAAAAAGGCGAAGAGACCCTGGCGTATATCCGGGCAAAAGGCATGACAGGTATTGTTCTAGCGGGCAGACCCTACCATGCAGACCCTGAAATCAACCACGGCATTCCCGAATTGATCGCCGGTTACCGCATCGCTGTTCTGACAGAGGATAGCGTTGCCCATCTGGGCCATGTGGAACGCCCGACTATCGTTCGCGACCAGTGGACATACCATTCCAGACTGTATGAAGCGGCAGGCTTTGTGAAAACCCAGCAGAATCTGGAATTTGTACAGCTGAATTCCTTCGGCTGCGGCCTGGATGCGGTAACGACCGATGAAGTCAAGGGTATCCTGACAGCGGCAGGCAAAATTTATACAGCCCTGAAGATTGACGAGGTGAACAATCTGGGGGCAGCCCGTATCCGTATCCGTTCCCTGATCGCTGCCATTGAAGATAGAAAAGAAAAGAATGTGAAGATCAGAAAAGGCGACGCTTCCCTGCATCGTGTTCTCTTCACAAAGGAAATGAAAAAAGAGTATACCATCATTTGTCCGCAGATGTCCCCGATTCATTTTGAACTGCTGGAACCTGCGTTCCGTCAGGCTGGCTATCATATTGAAATTATGGAAGCAATGGATAAGAAAGCCATCGAAACCGGGCTGAAATATGTCAATAATGATGCCTGCTATCCTGCGCTGATTTCCATCGGGCAGCTGCTGAATGCGCTGCTTTCCGGCAAATATGACCTGAACCGGACAGCCCTGCTGATCACCCAGACAGGCGGCGGCTGCCGTGCCACGAACTATATCGCCTTTATCCGGAAGGCTCTGGCCAATATGGGAATGCCGAATATCCCGGTTATTTCCATCAACCCTGTGGGGCTGGAAAAGAATCCCGGTTTCAAATATGAACCAGGCTTGCTGCACCGGGCAATGCAGGCTATGGTATACGGCGACCTGTTCATGCGGGTGCTGTACCGTACCAGACCCTATGAAAAGGTGAAAGGTTCTGCCAATGCCCTGCATCAGAAATGGGTGGAAAAGCTGAAAAAAGACCTGCTGAAAGCAGACAGAAAGACATATTGTGAAAATATCCGCAACATCATCAAAGAATTTGAAGAACTGGAACTGAATGATGTGGTGAAACCCCGTGTTGGCGTGGTAGGGGAAATTCTGGTAAAATTCCACCCTACAGCCAATAACGACCTGGTCAACCTGCTGGAAAGAGAAGGGGCGGAAGCGGTTGTTCCCGATCTGCTGACCTTTGCGCTGTATTGCTGCCACAACCAGGTGCAGAAGGAAAAATACCTGGGCGGCACCAGAAAAGCCCGCATCATCGGCAATATCGTGGCAAAAGTCATCGAATACTATCAGAAGCCTATGATGGATGCCCTGGAAAAGAGCAAACGCTTCGACAAACCGGAGGATATCAAGAGCCTGGGCAAAGAGGCGGAAAAAGTTGTTTCCCTCTGCAACCAGACTGGTGAAGGCTGGTTCCTGACAGCGGAAATGATCGAACTGATCCACAGCGGTGTGCCAAATATCGTTTGCACACAGCCCTTCGGCTGCCTGCCTAACCACGTAGTGGGCAAGGGCGTAATCAAGGAACTGCGGAAACAGTATCCTATGTCCAATATCGTTGCCATCGACTATGACCCCGGCGCCAGCGAAGTCAACCAGCTGAACCGGATCAAGCTGATGCTGGCAAGTGCCAATAAGAACCTGGAAAAAGCAGATGACCATAAGAAACTGAAAAAACCCCATTCTGCGGAACAGGTTGCATTCAAAATGGAAGATTGAGTACATAAGAAAAGAGCCCCTCTTTTGAGGGGCTCTTGTTATGCTCAGATCAGGTTTTCCAATTTTGCCTTTACTGCAGCAATCTGTTCATCTGTAGGCTCTGTAGGGGTCCATGTTACGTTGATGCCATCTCCTTCTCTTCTGGGGATCAGGTGAATATGGAAATGGAATACTGTCTGACCGGCAACAGTGCCGTTATTCTGCAGCACGTTCATGTGTTCAAAGCCCAGCACTTCCTTCATGGCTCTTGCCAGCTTTGCCGCCAGGGTATAAGCTCTGCCTGCCTGTTCGGGGTCGATCTCAAAGATATTTGCCACATGGTTTTTGGGCAGGATCAGGGCATGGCCTTCCCCGGAAGGGAATCTGTCCAGAATTACTTTGAATTCGTCATTTTCGTATATGGTTGCAGAAGGAATCTCTCCTGCAATGATCTTGCAAAAAATACAATCGCTCATGGGTATCTTCCTTTCTTTTGTGAAATGATAGTGAAAGCGAAAGCTATGGAAAACTGCGGTTTTTACAGTCACTTTGGGCCGCAAACTGCAGGAAAACAATTTTTGAGCCTGCCGGAGGCTAAAAAACAGTTTTCATACATTTTTTTCCGCTTTTCACGAATATGATACCACGAATAGACCTCAATTCCCAGAGGTTTTGCAAAAGTATTTTGCATACAGATGATTCAAAGCAGCGGTATGGTTCTGTTTATCGGTGATGATCTGGAAGAAAGCATTCCAAAGATCTTCTTCCGGCATGGCAAACAGCAGATCCCGATAAAAAGTAATATCGTCCATTTCTGCCAGCAGCAGTTCTTCCAGCAGGGTGCGGGCATCGGCGGTAATCTCTGGTTCTACGGCGGGTTCCACCTCACCGGTATTGCCGAAAATGGTAAAGCCTACTTCCCGCAGCAGCCGCAGATGTTTCAGCCCATCCAAATACATGGTTTTCAGGATGGATTCTGCCTCTGCCAGCTCGGTATTGTGCAGCAGGGCTTCAAATTTTCGCGCTGTTTGATGGGCTTCCTGCCGCGCCAGAACCAGCAGTTCTTCCAGCCGCCGGTCGGAGGCGAGGAGGGCAGTCTGGTCGGGCTGCATGGTGGTTTCCTTGGCCCGGGTGCGGGTGCCGTAAAGTTGGGTATTTCGATTATATGGATACATGGGTCGTTCTCCTTTTCCTAGGTATTCCCACACAATGCACGGCAGGAGCATCTGCACCACCAGCATTATGCGTGAGTCCCTTTTTTTCTATCATCCTATGCGGAAAGGTTGTTTTTCTTTCCCGAAAGGCCATGGAATGGGGAAAAAGTATGGAAGAAACCTGGATTTAGTGATATAATCGTTGCAGTTTCCAAAGAATATCGATAAAGGTGGTTAAATAGATGAGCAAAAAAATCGTATTGACAGGGGGCGGCACTGCCGGCCATGTTACCCCCAACCTGGCGCTGCTGCCCTATTTGCGGGCGGAAGGCTATGAAATCGTATATATCGGCTCCGAAAACGGCATAGAACGCAGCCTCATCGAGGCGGAAGGGGTGACCTATTATGGCATCCCCACAGGCAAGCTGCGCCGCTACCTTTCCAAGGAAAATCTTTCCGATATGTTCAAGGTGGTAAAGGGCATCTATGCGGCGAAAAAGCTGCTGAAAAAGCTGAAACCCGATCTGGTTTTTTCCAAAGGGGGGTTTGTGGCGGTTCCCGTTGTGCTGGGGGCAAAGAAAAACAATATTCCTGTGATCATCCATGAATCTGATATCACCCCCGGCCTAGCAAATAAGATTGCTATGCCCTCTGCAAGGGTGATCTGTTCCACCTTCCCCGAGACATTGCAGTATGTGCCCAAGGGAAAGGGTGTCCACACAGGCACGCCCATCCGAAAGGAATTGTTTGAAGGGGAC
The DNA here is from genome assembly GCF_051877975.1 of Anaerotignum sp. Classification (GTDB taxonomy): domain Bacteria; phylum Bacillota; class Clostridia; order Lachnospirales; family Anaerotignaceae; genus Anaerotignum_A. The sequence continues at coordinate 585 of NZ_JBJEJK010000035.1, read as the reverse complement.
AGGGCGAAGGGGCTGGCGGCCTGCGGTTTCAGCGGGGAAAAGCCCGTTCTGCTGATGATGGGCGGTTCTTTGGGGGCAGTGAAGCTGAACAACTGCCTGCGGGAAATTTTGCCTGAATTGACAAAAACCTTTGATATCATTCATCTTTGCGGCAAGGGCAACCTGGATAAAAGCCTGCTGGACAGAACAGACTATAAACAGTTCGAATACGTTTCCGATGGGCTGAATGACCTGTTTGCGGCGGCGGATTTCATTGTTTCCCGGGCAGGCAGCAATTCTATTTCCGAATTTCTGGCATTGAAAAAGCCCCATTTGCTGATTCCCCTGAGCGCAAGAGCCAGCCGGGGCGACCAGATCCTGAATGCGGCTTCCTTTGAAAAGCAGGGCTTTGCCCGCGTGCTGGATGAGGATGAAATGACACCGGAATCCATGAAAAGGGAAATCTTCGCTCTTTATGAAAACAAAGACAGCTATGTGGCGGCCATGGAAAAAAGCAGAGCGGGGAATGGCGTGGAAGCGGTCATGACGCAGATCAAGGCACTGATGTGATATTCCATCTGGAACAGGCAGCCATGAAAGCAGCAG
>NZ_JBJEJK010000034.1:0-12456 GCF_051877975.1 Anaerotignum sp. | reverse complement strand
ATAAACTATAAAAGCTTTCACGTGTATTCAGTTTTGAAGGTGTGAGACACATAGCGAAACGAAGGTTCGCTATGGGGGCATAGCCCAATATACTAATCCTCGATAGCTCAATGGCAGAGCATCCGGCTGTTAACCGGAGGGTTGCAGGTTCGAGTCCCGCTCGGGGAGTTTCAGAAGCTAAATGCTTTGGAGTTTGTAAACAAACTCCATATATGGTCCGTTGGTCAAGGGGTTAAGACACCGCCCTTTCACGGCGGTAACGCGGGTTCGAATCCCGCACGGATCATGAATATTTCCGGTGATGATGCGCCTAGGGGACACACCCGTTCCCATTCCGAACACGACGGTTAAGACCTAGGCGGTCGATGGTACTTGGTGGGCAGCTGCCTGGGAGAGTAGATGGTCGCCGGAATTCAATAAGCCGATGTGGCTCAATTGGCAGAGCAGCTGACTTGTAATCAGCAGGTTATCGGTTCGAGTCCGATCATCGGCTTACTTTTATATCGTATGTGGCACTCTTTGGGTCTTTAGCTCAGTTGGTTAGAGCATCCGGCTCATAACCGGACGGTCCCGGGTTCGAGTCCCTGAAGACCCACTAATTTTAAAATTGAATATGGCTCAGTAGCTCAGTTGGTTAGAGCGCCGGCCTGTCACGCCGGAGGTCGAGGGTTCGAGCCCCTTCTGAGTCGTTTATGGAAGTTTAGCTCAGCTGGGAGAGCATCTGCCTTACAAGCAGAGGGTCACAGGTTCGAGCCCTGTAACTTCCATTTTCTTTGGCGGAGTAGCTCAGTTGGCTAGAGCATGCGGTTCATACCCGCAGTGTCGGGGGTTCAAATCCCTCCTCCGCTACTAAATAATGGGGTATCGCCAAGCGGTAAGGCAACGGATTCTGATTCCGTCATTCGCAGGTTCGAATCCTGCTACCCTAGTGTAGCGCAGACAGAAATGTCTGCGCTTTTTTGTATTTCAAATATTCATTTGTAGAGGGGCCTTTTTCTTTACAGAGGCATTGACAGAAAAAAACAGATATAGGAAAATGAAAAAAAGGAGGGAAGAATATGGAACACACAAATTTTGATTTGGTATGGAATAAACGGGCAGCAGAACGGAGAGAGGATATTTCGTCTTTTCGCGTGGAAGAGGCTGGAAAAGCTCGTAATTTCCATCGTACTTTTCCCGTATACCAAGAAACGCCGCTGATTTTCTTGCAAAATCTGGCGAAAAAATTACAGGTGAAAAGTATTTATATAAAGGATGAAAGCTGGAGATTTGGGCTGAATGCCTTTAAGGTTTTGGGGACAAGCTATGCCATTGCCAATGAGATCGGCAAAAGAATCGGAAAGGAAATCACGGAGCTTTCGGCAGAAAGTATTCTTTCAAAAGAAACGAAAGAAAAAATCGGTGATATCACATTTGTTACGGCGACGGATGGCAACCATGGCAGAGGGGTTGCCTGGACAGCAAATAAGCTGGGACAGAAATCTGTGGTCTATATGCCCAAGGGCAGTGCTTTGGAACGCTTGGAAAACATTCGGGCAGAAGGCGCTGAAGCAGAAATTACAGATATGAATTATGATGATGCTGTACGTCTGGCCCAGAAAATGGCAGAGGAAAAAGATTGGATCGTGGTGCAGGATACGGCATGGGAAGGCTATGAGGACATTCCCCTCTGGATCATGCAGGGCTATACTACCATGGGGCATGAGATCATGGAACAGATCCCCGAAAAGCCTACCCATATTTTTCTACAGGCGGGCGTTGGCAGTATGGCTGGGGCTATGACCGGGTTTTTCTCCAATTTATATCAAGAGGATAAGCCTATCATCGTCATCGTGGAACCGGCGAAGGCTGATTGTCTATTCCAGACGGCAAAGGCGGATGATGGAAGGCTGCATAATGTAACAGGGGATATGGATACCATTATGGCGGGGCTGGCTTGTGGCGAACCCTGCACCATTGGCTGGGACGTTTTGAAGGGCTACGCCGATGCCTTTATCCGTTGCCCAGAATATGCGGCGGCAGATGGAATGCGTATTTTGGCGGCACCTGAGAAGGGGGATACAGCGGTGACAGCAGGGGAAAGCGGCGCAGCTGCTTTTGGCTGCATGGCGAATATTTTGATGGATAAAGAGTTGGCAGAATGGAAAAAGCTGCTGAAGCTGGACGAGAATTCTAGGATTCTTTGCATCAGTACAGAAGGCGACACAGATCAAAAGAATTATCAGGATGTGGTCTGGGGCGGAAAATATACAAAGTATCATGAATAAAAGAGAAAGAGTGAACTGCCGGCGACAATCCAAATAAGAAAACTGACCAATTCTGCAAAAAAACGGATAAATCGTTGAAAATCAAAGATTTATCCGTTTTAGATGTTTTTTTATTTGGATGCGCCTTTATAGCTCACTCTTTTTTTGCGGGGAAATGGTATTCATAGAAAAAGAAATCAGGAAATTCCTTTTCTGCAAAGGCTGCCATTTCCTTGGAGAAATTGGCGGGCAAAAGGGATTTTTCGCCGATACAGATGCCGCCGATTTTTTCTGCCAGCCTTTGGCTGGGAAGATTGTTTTTCTTGATTTTAGAATAAAAATGGTCGATGGGCAGTATTTTTTTTGCCCGTGAAAGAAAAACAGGCAGGACTTCCGTGGCAACGCCGTGTTTTTGATAGAGGGGGAGCAGATCGATGCCCAATTCGGGGGCAGGACTAAAAACCCATTGCAGCTGACAGAAGCCGCAAAAAGCCTGTGTATCTCTTTCGAGAATGGAACAGGTCAGATGTTCTTCTGCCAGCAAATCTTCCCATGCAAGGGCAGAAGCGCCCGTAAGAGGAGTACTTTGCAGGAAATGGGGCGTTTCTGCTTTTGCCAACTGCTGATAATAGGGTTTGTCTTCTGGGAAGATGCGGCGAAGAAGGTAATGTTCTGTTTGGGTGAAGATGCCGTTGGCATCGAAAAGGTCATTATACTTCATGTTTGTTTCCTTTCTGCATACGGAAATAAAATCCGCTGGCGACAATAAGGGAGAAGAAATCGACGATAGGCTGTACCCACATGCAGCCATACAGGGGAAACAGACCATCCATCAGGAACAGCAGAGGGACATCCAGCACGCCTTTGCGGAGGATGGAGGTGATGAGAGCCTCCCGAACTTTGCCCATGGCTTGAAACTGGATAATCATAGGATAGCAAAGAGCCATAAAGGGCATGGCCAGCACCATCCGGCGGAGAAAAGCAGCGCCATAGCCGATGGTCTGGGGATCGGAGATGAAGAGCGACGCCAGTTGTGGCGCGAACCCTTCGTAAATAATCACACAGAACAGAGCAAAGCCAAAGGAAATGGCGGCACCAAAGCGGAAAGCCTCTCGCCTGCGGAGCTCGTTGCCTGCGCTGTGGCTAAAGGCCAGAAGGGGCAGAAGACCATTGGCAACCCCGATGGAAAAATAGAGGGGAAGCTGATCCAGTTTTTTCACAATACCCAGAGCGGCAGTGGCTTCTGTGGCATATTTTGCTACGAAGGCCGATTGCGCCGCCACAGCTACCACCGTCAGCCCATATTGGAGGGCAGAGGGAAAGCCGATGGAAAGAATAGCTTTCAGATGCTTTTCCGTCTGGCGCAGATGGGCAGGAGAAATATTCAGGATGGTATCCCTTCTGCGAAGATATAAATACAGCAGAAAATAGGCGGCAGAAACCGTATTGGAAAGTGCAGTTGCCACGCCGGCACCAATGACACCCATTCCCAAGAATTTTGGCAGGATAAAAACAGGGTCCAGCAGGATATTCAGAATCCCGCCCAAAGAGACGCCGAAGGAGGCTTGCGCCGCTGCGCCCTCTGCCCGAACCAGATTCGCCAGCAGGGTATTCAGGATGGTGGGGACACCGCCGAAAACGACCACCCATTTGGCATAAGCGGCGGCAAAGGGATAGGTTGCTTCTGTGGCGCCGCAAAGGGTCAGAATAGGACGAGCCAAAAGCAGGAAGGATAGAGAAAAAAGAATCGCCGTCAAAAGCCCCAGCCAAAAGGAGATAGAGGCGACTTCCTTTGCATCCTGTGTTTCTTTTTTGCCCAGCTTCCGGGCGATGAGACTGGCGCCGCCGATGCCAAAGAGGTTGGAAATGGCGGTCAGCATCACGAAGGAGGGATAGACGATGGTGATGGCAGCCGTCTGGGCGGGGGCGTTCAGGATGCCGACGAAATAGGTATCTGCAAGGCTGTAAAGCAGGGCAATCATCTGGCTGGCAATGGCGGGGAGAATCTGTTTCAAAACCGCCTGACGAACGGGCAGGGCTTCAAAAACCATTGTGTCTGCCATGGCATTCCCTTCCTTTCAAAATTATCTCTGGTATCAGTATATCACTTTTGGAAGGAAAAAAAGCAGGAAATATAAAATTGCTCCACGGGGCGGAAATAGGCTGACTGCCGGAAGGCTTGACAGGGAACGGGAATCGGGCTATATTGAAAAAGCAAAGATAAAAACACAGTCCGGTTGGTAGTCCGGGCGGGGAAATTTCCCTCAGTAGCCCTCCATCCAGAGTATGACCTGCATACGATGGTCGTCCCTTCTTTGCATTTGAAAAAAAGGAGGGAGCAGCATGGAAAAGGTTGCGGTAGTGTTCACGGTGTTTTTTGAGGAGCCTTTCTGGTGCGGGGTCTATCAGCGGCAGGAAGGAAACCATCTGGAGGCGGCAAGGGTTGTTTTTGGCCCGGAGCCGAAGGATTATGAGGTGCAGGCGTTTTTCTTGCAGAACTGGAAGCGATTGCGTTTTGGGGAAACCAGCGGAGAGAAAATCACCGCAGAACGGAAAAATCCCAAGCGGATGCAGCGGGAAGCACGAAAACAGATGAGCGAAAAAGGCGTTGGCACCAAGGCGCAGCAGGCATTGGCCGCCTTGCGGGAGGAAATGAAAACGGAGCGGAAGACCAGAACCAAAGAGGAAAAGCTGGCAGAAGCGGAACGGAAATTCCAGCAGAGGCAGGCAAAGCGTCGGGAAAAGCATAAAGGACATTAAAAAAGAGAGGGGGAATTTTCCCTCTCTCTGCATATGATGGAAAGGAGAAACAGCATGAGGATTGGTTCAGGCTATGATGTGCATAAATTGGTGGAAGACAGAGATTTGATTATTGGCGGGGTAAAGATTCCCTATGAGAAAGGCTTGCTGGGGCATTCCGATGCGGATGTGCTGCTCCATGCTATTTCCGATGCCCTGCTGGGGGCGGCGGCCTTGGGGGATATCGGCAGACATTTTCCCGATACTGACCCTCAGTTCAAGGGGGCAGACAGCAGAAAATTATTGTCTCAAGTTTTACACTTGATTTCTGAGAAAGGTTATTGTATAATGAACCTCGATGCAACCATTATTGCACAGAAGCCTAAGATGGCACCCCATATCCAAGAGATGCGGGAAAATATCGCAGAAACCTTGCAGATTTCTGTGGATCAGGTCAATGTGAAGGCCACCACGGAGGAAGGCATGGGCTTTACCGGTGCAGGCTTGGGCATCGCCGCCTCCGCAGTTTGTCTGCTGGAGGAAAAAGCAAAATAAGAAAAAAGTGATGATGGAAAAGAGTAATCCTTGGGAAACATCCATGATGTTTTTCCATCCACCTGACAGAGAATAACGGCCTTGGTGAAAGGCGGTGAGATTCGAGCCGATGCGGCGCATGGGTTTGCTTGTCACCACCTTGAGATACATTGGGTGGGAGCCGTTTACAGGATGGGGAGGATGAAGTGCGTTCCTGAACTGAACGGGCGAAGATTCAGTAGCCTGTATCCGTTGACAACGTTACAGTCATTGAGGTGAGGCGGTTATCATAGATACCGTCTAAGTAAAGTGGAACCGCGGAATATTGCCGTCTTTGCAAATTTGCAAAGGCGGATTTTTTATTTTTAGCGGAGAAAGACAGTTTTGCATATAGCATACAAAGGGCTTTCTAAAATTTCCAAAAAGGAGGTGGGCCAAATGGCTTTATGGGAAGAAAAAAGCAAAAACGGGAAGCCGATTGGCTGCCTGCAGGAAAAACATATTGAAGAACGAAAGCGTGTGGAAGTGTGTACGAAGCCCTCTGCATAAGCAGCAGGGCGTACCCGAAAAAACATACTATTATTATCGCTTTAGGAGGAATTTGATATGTTGAAAGAATTTTGGAAAGAATCCGTTGCAGTTGTAAGAGAAAAAGACCCTGCATTCAAAAGTGCCATTGAGGTGCTGTTATATCCCAGCTTTTGGGCAGTGGTGAATCATCGGATCGCCCATGGTTTGTATCAGAAAGGGCTGTTGGTACCGGCACGTTTCGTTTCTCAGCTTTCTCGTTTCCTGACGGGAATTGAGATCCATCCCGGTGCTACCATCGGCAAGCGGTTTTTTATCGACCATGGTGCAGGCATTGTCATTGGCGAAACGGCGGAAATTGGCGACAACGTCATGTTGTATCATGGGGTGACACTGGGCGGTACCGGCAAGGATAAAAACAAACGCCACCCGACCGTAGAGGATAACGTGATGATCGGCGCGGGGACTATTGTTCTGGGGCCTGTGACCATTGGTGCCAATACGAAAGTCGGCGCCGGTTCTGTGGTAACACAGGATCTGCCTCCCAATGTAACAGCCGTTGGTTCTCCTGTTATGATCGTAAGAAAGGATGGGGTACGTATCCCTCCTATCGCACCGGAGCAGTTGACAGGGCACAAGAAACGTCGCGCGATCTAAAACTTCTTTTGGGACTCTGTCCCAAGCCCTGCGAGGGACTTTGTCCCCTCGACCCCTACAAGGGGGAACCCCCTTGACCCTATTTGCAAAAGCTAGCGTTTTTGCGGGGGGATAGAAAAATTTTGAAAAACATGAGAAATTTACAGCGAGAATCAATCTTTTGTGTTATACTGTACAATAGAGAGATTTGCTGTGAAATATATAAATCCTGTTTGCAAAACGAAGTTTTGCGTAACGGGTGCAGGGAGTGATTCCCTGCCGGGTGAGTTGAGGGCAGAGCCCTCCAGGTCTTAGAAAGGAAAGGTGTGAATCCCATGAAAGTATATAATACATTGACAAGACAGAAAGAAGAATTCGTACCCATGGAGGAAGGCAAAGTAAAAATGTACGTTTGCGGCCCCACTGTGTATGACTATATCCACATCGGTAACGCAAGACCCTACGTTGTATTCGATACGGTAAGACGCTATATGGAATATAAAGGCTACGATGTAACCTATGTGCAGAACTTCACTGACGTTGACGATAAAATCATCAACAGAGCCAACAAAGAAGGCAAAACAATGTCTGAAATCTCCAATAAATACATTGAAGAAGCCTTCCGTGATGCAGATGGCCTGAATGTAAAAAGAGCAACCGTTCACCCTCGTGTAACAGAAGAAATGGACGGCATCATCGCTATGGTGCAGACATTGATCGATAAAGGGTTTGCTTATGAGGACAATGGTACCGTTTACTACAACACAAAAATGTTCCCCGAATATGGCAAACTGTCTAGAAAAAATCTGGATGAACTGCTTGCCGGTGCTTCTGAACGTGTTGCCATCGATGATGCAAAGAAAAATCCTACAGACTTTGTTCTGTGGAAGCCTAAAAAAGAAGGCGAACCCAGCTGGCCCTCTCCTTGGGGTGACGGCAGACCCGGCTGGCACATCGAATGCTCCGTTATGTCCAAGCATTATCTGGGGGATACCTTCGATATCCATGCCGGCGGGGAAGACCTGATCTTCCCTCACCATGAAAATGAAATCGCTCAGTCTGAAGCGGCAAATGGTGTGCCTTTTGCAAGATACTGGCTGCACAACGGCTTTATCACTGTGGACAACGAAAAAATGTCCAAATCTCTGGGCAACTTCTTCACAGTAAGAGATATTGCGGCCCACTTCCCTTATGAGGTTATCCGTTTCTTCATCTTGAATGGTCACTACAGAAGCCCCATCAACTTCAGTGATGAACTGATGAAAGCCTGCCAGAATGGTCTGGAAAGAATCAAAAACGCAAGAAAAGAACTGAGCTTCTATATCGCCAATGCGGCTGATACAAAGATGACAGCAGAAGAAGCTGCGAAAGAAGCAGAACTGAACGGCTACAAAGATCAGTTTGAAGCAGCTATGGATGATGACTTCAATACAGCTGATGCTATTTCCGCGATTTATGAACTGGTTCGTTTTTCCAATATCGAAGTCAAAGCTGGTGCTTCCAAAGAATTTGCAGTGAAGATTCAGGATATGCTGGATCATTTGTGCGGTGTTCTGGGCGTGGCAGAACTGAAGGAAGAAGCAGTTTCCGATGAAGAAGTGGCGAAAATCGAGGCACTGATCGCTCAGAGAGCAGAAGCAAAGAAAGCAAAAGACTTTGCAAAGGCTGATGCTATCCGTGATGAGCTGGCGGCTATGGGCATCACCATCAAGGATACCCGCCAGGGTGTGCAGTGGTCCAGAGGCTAAGCCATGGATTTGAAAGAACTTGATTTAGTATTAGGCGGGCAGGGGGAATGTGACCCACGGGAATATTCCTCCCTTGCTCTGGCGCATATTGGCGATGCGGTGTTTGAGGTTTTGGTGCGGCTGACGGTTCTGACCGATGGCAATGCCCCTGTGAATAAGCTGCATAAAAAGGCACGGGATATGGTCAATGCCAAAGCTCAGGCGGAATTGTATTACCGCATCAAGGACGCATTGACAGAGGAAGAAGAAGGCGTGTTCCGCAGGGGGCGCAATGCCAAATCTTTCACGGTGCCGAAAAATGCCGATCTGATGGATTATCGCCATGCTACCGGGTTGGAAGCTCTTTTTGGTTACCTTTACCTGAAAGGGGAAAAGGCAAGAGCCGTGGAGCTGTTCAAGCTGGGAATGGCGGGAAAATTGGACAAATAACTGCAAAACAAAGCCGAAGGGAAATACGGTGATCTTTCCCCTCGGCTTTATGGTATTATAACGAGGAAAGCGGCTGTTATGCTTGCATAAACAGCCATTTGACGAGAAAAATCATCGAGACGATAGTCGAGATGGCGTATAGAAAAAACGGCTAGGAGGGTCTCTTTTGGAAAAAGAAAGAAGACGGGAAAGAGAATATAACGAAAACCAGCTGGAAGGCAGAAACGCCGTGCTGGAAGTGCTGAGAAGCGGCAGAGATATTGAAAAAATTTTGGTACAGAAGGGCAATGTGGAGGGTACCATCAAGCGCATTGTGGCGCAGGCTGCGGAAAAAGGCGTGGTGATCCAGGAGACAAGCCGCCAGAAACTGGATGAGCTTTCCCAGACAAAGAATCATCAGGGGGTAATTGCGCTGGTCTCTGCCCATGATTATGTGGATGTGGATGATATTCTGGCTGCGGCAAGAGAAAAGGGAGAAGATCCCTTTATTATCCTGCTGGATGGTATCACAGACCCCCACAATCTGGGCGCAATTTTGCGGACAGCGGAATGTGCCGGTGCCCATGGCGTGATCATTCCCAAGCGCCGTTCTGTAGGCTTGAATGCCACAGTGGGCAAAACCTCCGCCGGAGCCATTGAATATATGCCTGTAGCCCGGGTGACAAATATCGTGAAAACTATGGAATATCTGAAAAAAGAGGGTCTGTGGTTTGCCTGTGCGGATATGGGCGAAGCAGATTATTTTGATACGAACCTGAAAGGGCCTATCGGCTTAGTCATCGGCAGTGAAGGGGAAGGTGTCAGCAGGCTGGTGAAGGAAAACTGTGATTTTACAGCCTCTATCCCTATGTATGGCAAGATTTCTTCTTTGAATGCCTCTGTAGCGGCGGCGCTGTTGATGTACGAGGTCGTTCGCCAGAGAAATTATAGTAAGTAAAGACCTTGGGGGCATTGCTCCCAATACCCCCAGGAGGGGATAATCCCCTCGACCCTATACCGCAACATATTCAAGTGGGATTTGCTTCGCAAACCTTGCCCTTTGGGCAACCGCCGCATCTGTTCGGCGGCACGTTACATGTACATGGTGTTGCAAATGGGGGTGCTAAGGGAATCATTCCCCTAGCAGGGTTTGGGACAGAGTCCCAAGGTTTTTGACCTTAAGAAAGGAGGGGAATCTGTTGGCGAAGGAGTTCTTGCTGGTGGATGGCTATAACATCATCCACGCATGGGATGAATTGAAAGAACTGGTAGAGGATGTCAGCCTGGAAAGCGCCCGGCAGCGGCTGATGGATATCCTTTCCAATTATAAAGGCACTAGTAAAGCCACCATTATTCTGGTGTTTGACGGCTATCTGGTGAAGGGCAACATCGGAACGGTATACGAATACAATAATATCTATGTTGTATATACCAAGGAAGCCGAGACCGCCGATCATTATATCGAACGGGTGGTGACCTCTTTGCCGAAGCATTATAAGGTGCGGGTCGCTACCGGAGATGGCTTGGAGCAGCTTATTATCTACGGGCAGGGGGCAACCCGTATGACCGCAAGGGAGCTTTGGGTGGAAGTGCAGGCTATGGAAACAGAATTGCGGGAAAGATTTATTGAAAACAGACCGCCGAAAAATAATATTTTGGCAGATCATCTGGATGAGGAATCTCTGGCATGGTTTGAAGCCTTGCGGCGGAAGAAATAATCAACGATGGAGAATTTGATATGGCAGAAACAACGAAAGAACAGAATTATGAACAGAAAAAGGACGAAGAACTGGTGCTGATGGCGCAGAATGGGGATGATGCGGCGCAGGAGTATCTGCTGGATAAGTATAAATCTTTAGTGCGTGCAAAATCCAGAGCCTATTTCCTGATCGGCGCGGATAGTGAAGATATCATCCAGGAAGGGATGATCGGTCTGTACAAAGCCGTAAGAGATTATAATGAGGTAAAGAATGCCTCCTTCCGCAGCTTTGCGGAGCTTTGTGTGAACCGCCAGATGATCACTGCCATCAAAGCGGCCACCAGGCAGAAGCATCAGCCTTTGAATTCCTATATTTCTTTGAATAAACCTGTTTATGAGGAGGAATCTGAACAGACATATATGGATTTTTTGCAGAGCAGCAGCAGTGCATTGCTGAATCCGGAGGCTTTGCTCATTGGTCAGGAAAATAAGAATTTTTTGGAAAATCAGATGGTAAAGAGCCTGAGCAGCTTTGAAACAAAGGTTCTGGTGCTGTATTTGCAGGGCAGGAGTTATTTTGAAATTGCCCATGTATTGGATAAACCGGAAAAATCCATTGATAACGCCTTGCAGCGGGTCAAGAAAAAATTGGAGAAATTTTTGGAAGAAAAAAATCTTGACGGTGCGGAAGGTATGTGATATTATGTATAGGCTGATGTAATATTATGCCTTTGCTGCTATGGCTCAGTCGGTAGAGCGTCGCCTTGGTAAGGCGGAGGTCACGGGTTCAAGTCCCGTTAGCAGCTTATTGAAACCCTTGATTTTTCAAGGGTTTTTTGTTTTGGTAATCAACAGGTAATCAAGATGTAATTTTATGATAACAAAAACAGTTTGAGAGGAAAGGAGTGCTTGAATCTGTTGTATTTTATAACTTTCACATCGTTATTTAAAAAGGTGTAAGACCATACATCTTCAATTTTTGGTTATTTAGAATTTGAGTTTTTCAGTGATTTTATTTAGCTGTTTCTCAGCAAATTTTTTAATTTCTTCATTGCCTGATTTTTCAGCCATTTCCTTTACTTCTTCCCAATCCTCTTGTAAATCAAGTAACATGCCTTTGTATTGCTCATTTGTCATGCCCATTTCATTATTCATCCTTTCAGCCCCTTTCGTTGTATATGTAATTACAATTATAGTTATGATTTATTTGTCAAATTCAAAATCACCGTGATTAACACCTAAAGCAGAGAGTTTGTTTTTCTGGACTTTGATTTGATAATCTAATTCTGTATTAGTACTTTGCTCAGCGTTTTTAATTCGCATTAAGTTTACATAGTAACCAATTTCAAAATTTATCATTTCATCTCTGTTCATTTCATCTTTCATCCTTTCAGCCCCTTTCGTTGTATTATGTAAGTACAATTATAAGGGGAAAATAGGAAGGTGTAAAGCTTTATTAAATTGTCAAGGTGCGGGGCAGATTTGACTTTAAATGTCTTTTCTGCTATAGTTTGAATTGGGGGAAGGGATATTCAGCGGTTAAGCTGGGCAGAGCTTTTTGTGATTTAGTGACTGTTTATGTATTTCGATGCTTCGGTTTCAGTAGCAAATACCTGCTACAAGAGTGAGATAAAACACAGTATAAAGAGCGATTGTTTTGTATCACCATTTATGAGATTATTTAATCTGAACAAAGTACTTAAACGAGAAAATTGTAGACTGATAATAAACGTTGCTTAGAATTAAATTTAAGAGGGGATACGAATATGTATGCCACATTTTGAACATGGAAAACTCCATGGTCTTTTTTATATACACCGGAACATGTCATGCAAGAGTGCACATCATTATGCTGTATTTATTAAAATACACGAAAACCGATTTGCTTTTTTGGGGAGATTATCTGTTTTCCACAGAA
>NZ_JBJEJK010000033.1:0-12799 GCF_051877975.1 Anaerotignum sp. | reverse complement strand
GCATTATTTCTAATACTGAGATCCTGATTCGTCATCTTAACTTAATGACATTGTCGGAAAGGACTCTTTTTTATTCTTCATATTCATCGATTGCAGAAAGAATCATATCTTTCAACATGCTCATGCTGAACCCTTCTTCCATTTCCAGTTCCAGAGAGAGTTCTTCCCATTCGTCTTCTTCTGCCAGATAGCTGGCTGCAAAACCACTGGACAGATCGTCTTCGAAAATCACTTCGCCTTCGATGGCCCAGCTTTCTTCGCTTTTGTCTACAGAGATAAGATTGACTTCAGAAATTTGCAGCATAATGAATGATCCTCCTTGCGTTATTTTTTCTTCTTTGGCTTTCTTTTGGGAGAAGCAGGCTTCCTTGCTGCTTTTCCCCCTTTTTTATCCTCTTTTTTCTTCACGGAATAGCCGAAAGTGCCAAGCTTTTTGCCCAGCCCGTAATAGGCACCGTGGGAATAGCAGATGGGTTTTGCCTTGTCGAAATGGAATTTGCCTGTTTCATCCAGATATTCATCGCTGACCTGCACAGAAACCACCTCTGCCAGAAACATATCATGGGTCCCCAGGGGGATGATCTGCTTCACTTTGCATTCGATATTCACAGGGCTTTCATAGATGATAGGTGCATCTACCCTTTCTCCCTTTTTGGCAGTCAGTTTCATTTCCGCAAATTTATCAATATCCCGCCCGCTTTTTACACCGCAGTAATCGCAGGCATAGGCCAGTTTTTCTGTTACCAGGTTGATGACAAATTCGCCCGTTTCCTTGATGATCTGATGAGAATGGCGGCTGGGGCGAATGGAAACGTATGTCATGGCAGGGTCACTGTTGATGGTTCCTGTCCATGCTACGGTGATGATGTTTTTTTCCTCTATGGTGCCGCAGGAAACCATAACGGCGGGGACGGGGTAGATGACAGTTCCCGGTTTCCAGATATCTTTTCCCATAATTTCTCTCCTTTCGGGGATGGAATTTTTTCTGTAATTCATCTTATATGAGTTGTGTGTCTTTGTAAAGATAAAAAAGTGTCAGAAAAGGGAAGAGGATTTTTGTTCAATCTGAAAAACGGAAAAGGGAGGGGCTTGTCAATTTTGTCTCCCTTCGGTATGATGAAAAGAAAACGACAAATTTTAACAGGAATTTGACAGGAAACGGGAGGAAAACGATGAACCTGCCTTTGGAATATACGGAAAAAATGAAAGCCCTTTTGGGGGAAGAATATGAGGAGTATCTGGCGTCCTTCGACGAAGGAAGATTTTACGGCCTGCGGGCAAATACGCTGAAGATCAGCCCGGAGCAATTGCAGGAAACAGGTGTATTCCGCCTGAGCCCTGTGGCATGGTGCCCCGAGGGGTTTTATTATGAAGGGGAGGAACGCCCTGCTAAGCATCCCTATTATCATGCAGGGCTGTATTATCTGCAGGAGCCCAGTGCCATGAGCCCGGCGACGACCCTGCCCATCCAGAAAGGAGATTTCGTCCTTGACCTTTGCGCTGCCCCGGGCGGGAAAACTACCCAGCTTGGCGCAAGGCTGCAGGGGACGGGGCTGTTGGTTGCCAACGACATCAGTGCAGGCAGAGCTAAGACTTTGCTGAAAAACGTAGAACTGGCGGGCATCCGCAACGCCATCGTCATGAGCGAAACGCCGGAACATCTGGCGGAAAGATTGCCTGCTTTCTTTGATAAGATATTGGTGGATGCCCCCTGCAGCGGCGAGGGGATGTTCCGCAAGGAGCCGGATATGGTAAAAAGCTGGGATGGGGAAATGCTGGCATTCTGCCGCACAGAACAGGCCAAGATTTTAGAGGCTTGTGCACCTATGCTGAAGGCGGGCGGGATGCTTTTGTATTCCACCTGTACCTTTTCTCCCGAAGAGAATGAAAAGAGCATCGGGGATTTTCTGGAACATCACCCGGAATTTGAACTGGTTCCTATGGAAAAAAAGCATGGCTTCGCTTCCGGGCTTCCGCCCTATGAAGCCTGCGCTCGGCTGTATCCCCATAAGCTGAAGGGGGAGGGGCATTTTCTGGCTCTGCTGCAAAAAAAAGAGAGTGAAGGAGGAAAGATGATTCCGGCGGAAGAAGGCAAATGGATAAAACAGATGGAGCCTTTTCGGGAATTTGCTAAGGATGTCTTGCAGGAAATGCCCAAGGGCATCTATCAGATTTTCGGCGATGGGCTGTATCTTTTGCCGGAAGGGACGCCCAAATTGGAAAAGCTCCGGGTTCTCCGTACGGGCTGGATGCTGGGAACCTTGAAAAAAGACCGCTTCGAGCCTGCTCAGGCCTTTGCCATGGGGCTGCGGAAGGAAGAAGTGAAAAACGTGGTGGATTTTCCGCTGGAGGATGACCGTGTCATCCGCTACCTGAAAGGGGAAACGGTGGAAGGAGAAGGAAAGGATGGCTGGACATTGGTCTGCGTGGATGGCTTCCCCTTGGGTTGGGCGAAGTTGCAGAAGGGCAGGCTGAAAAATAAATATGCAGTCAGCTGGAAGTGGGAATGAAGCGTATTTAATACATAGACATTTGTGCGATTATCGTTGACAAATTTTGTATCATCTGTAAAATAGAACTATCGTATACAATAAGGACGTTTTATATTTATTTGTCTCCGACGCTGCAAAAGCGAATGCTTTTGCGAATGAGGGTCAAGGGAACGGATTCCCTTGCAGGGTGCTCGAGGGACAGCGTCCCTCGAAGAAAAAGAAGGAGTGAAGGAAATGGCATTGACATATATCGGCACAAGGGATAAAAACATCAAAGCAACGGCATCGGAAGCGATTTTGCGGGGCATCTGCCCTGACGGCGGTCTGTATATCCCCGAGGAAATTCCCAAGATGGAAAAATCTCTGGAAGAACTGGGCAAGCTGAATTATCAGGAACTGGCTTATGAGGTTTTGTGCAAATTCCTGGATTTTACAGAAGAAGAACTGAAAGCCTGCATCGAAGGGGCTTATGATGAAAAATTCGATACGGCGGAAATCGTTCCCGTGGTGAAAAAGGGGGATGCTCTGTTTTTGGAATTGTTCCACGGCAGAACCTTGGCCTTCAAGGATATGGCTCTCTCCATTCTGCCCTATCTGATGAAAACGGCGGCGAAAAAGAATGGTCTGGACAAGGAAATCGTGATTTTGACAGCCACCAGCGGTGACACAGGCAAGGCGGCACTGGAGGGCTTTGCCAATGTGGAAGGCACCCGCATTATGGTATTCTTCCCGGAGGATGGGGTCAGCCCTGTGCAGAAACTGCAGATGAATACCCAAGAAGGTGCCAACACCTGCGTTGTGGGCATTAAAGGCAACTTTGACGATGCCCAGTCCGCAGTGAAGAGCATTTTTACAGATAAAGCACTGGAGAAGGAATTGGAGGAAAAGGGGTTCCAGTTTTCCTCTGCAAACTCCATCAATATCGGCAGACTGGTGCCTCAGATCGTATACTATTTCTGGGCATATCTGAACGCGGTGCGCATGGGCGAGATCAAAGCAGGGGAGGAACTGAACTTTACCGTACCCACCGGGAACTTTGGCGACATTCTGGCGGGCTGGTATGCCATGCAGATGGGTCTGCCCGTAGGCCATTTCGTATGTGCCTCCAACGATAACAAAGTTCTCTATGATTTCTTCCGCACAGGCAAATACGACAGAAACAGAGCGTTCCATGTAACGGTGTCCCCTTCCATGGATATCCTGATTTCCAGCAATCTGGAACGTCTGCTGGCCCACATGGGCGGACAGGATGCCACAAAGGCGGAAATGGAACAGCTGAGCAAGGAAGGCGTCTATACTGCGGAAATCACAGAAAAGAAGATCAGCGGCGAATATGCCACAGAATCAGAAACCTTTGCCGCCATCAGAAATTTTTACGAAGAAACAGGCTATGTGATGGATACCCATACGGCTGTCGCCTATGCGGCCTATCAGAAATATAAAGCGGAAAGTGGCGATAAGACCCCTACGGTCATCGTTTCCACTGCCAGCCCCTATAAATTCACAAAGGACGTTATGACGGCACTGGATGCAAAATATGCCGAGGGCGATGCTTTCGCTCTGCAGGCAGATCTGGAAAAGGCCAGCGGCGTGCCTGTACCAGCCCCCATTCAGGGGCTGGAACACAGACCTATCCTGCATAAAAATGTCTGCGAAAAAACAGAGATCAAGGATGTTGTGAAAAACTGGCTTTTGTAAGGATAAAGGGGGATACTTATGGAGGACTGGAAAAGGGAAGAAGGTCAAGAGGAACAGAAAGAAAAAAATTATGTGTCCCGCAGAGAATTTTATATTTGCTTTTTGATTTTGCTGGCGGTGATTTTCCTGCAGGGAATGCTCACAAGGGAACGGATCCAACTGGAAGCCAGTCAGTTAAGAAATGGCTATACCAATCGGTTGGACGGTCTTGGAAATCGCATCGACAATATCCCCAACAGTATCGAAAATGCTCTGTTGGAGGCGGATAACCCCCTGCGGGAAAGCGATATGGAAATCGTAGATGTAGACATGAAGGGGAAAACAGCCACCATCCGCATGATGGCAACACCTAAAGAATATCAGGACGGCATGACCGTGAAATTCTTCCTCTCCTGCGATGGGGCAGAAGCAATGGAGGTGCCTGCAATGGCAGGCAAAGACAGAGCCTTTACGGCAGAGGCGAAGGTGCCCTTCTGCGGGGAAGCAAAGGCAACGGTAAGTGTGCAGAAGGGTGATACAGAAGCCATTCAGAACATGGGCATTATGACTATCGAAGGACAGGTTTTGCCCTATTTCAACGGAAATTGGGGCGGCTCTATTTCGTGGCTGGCAAATCAGAAATATGTCACCTTTGATGGGGATATTCTTGTGGATATCCAGAAGCCCGATTGGATGATTGAGCAAAAGAAAGCTTTTTCTCTGAAAAATGAAAAAGTCGAGGTCTATATTGACGGCAAAAAGGTGAAAACCATCCCTGCGGAAATCGTTATGGAAGATGAATTTACCCATTGCTATCAGGCTTCCGTTACAGAGGAAAATAAAATCCAGCTGGGCGAAGGGCAGGAAATTCAATTCCTCTTCAAAGCAGAGGATAACAATGGACTGAAATACAGCTATGAGGTGGAAACCGGCTACTTGACGGAGGAGAACGAATATATCGGGCAGGAGCCGGCAACAGATTTGAGCGGCGGCGGGCGGCTGACCATCGAATAAAACAGAATAGGATGAGAAAGAAGGCGGACAAAGTTTCCGCCTTTTTTGCGTGAAAATATTGATTTTGTCCGTTCCATAGCGTAAAATAAAATCAGCATATTATGTGCATTCGGCGGTGCTGCCGAAGGGAACTGACACTGTAAAATATAACAGAAGAAAAGGAGATAGAGTATCATGAAAATGTTCATCGACACAGCCAATGTGGATCACATCAGAGAAGCAAATGACCTGGGCGTGATCTGCGGCGTTACCACAAACCCTTCCCTGATCGCAAAGGAAGGCAGAGATTTCGTTGAAGTTGTAAAGGAAATCACAACCATCGTAGATGGCCCTATCAGTGCGGAAGTAATCAGCCTGGATCATGAAGGCATGGTAAAAGAAGCAAGAGAACTGGTAAAGATCCACAAAAATATTGTTATCAAGATTCCCATGACACTGGAAGGCCTGAAAGCAGTAAAGATTCTGGCGGCGGAAGGCGTAAAGACAAATGTAACACTGATCTTCTCCGCTACACAGGCATTGATGGCTGCAAGAGCAGGCGCTACATACGTTAGCCCCTTCCTGGGCAGAGTAGATGATATCGGTTCCGTTGGTATGACACTGATCGAAGAAATCGTTGATATCTTCGATATCCATGGCATTGAAACAGAAATCATCGCTGCATCCATCCGCAACCCTCTGCATGTCATCGATGCTGCAAGAGCAGGCTGCCATATCGCAACCATCCCCTACAATGTTTTGATCCAGATGGCAAAACACCCTCTGACAGATATCGGTATCGAAAGATTCCTGAAAGACTGGGAATCCGTACCCAAGAAGTAATAAAAACAAGCTGATTTGAAAACTGAACTTTTGGAGGAAAAACCAAATGAACAATATTGATAACCTGACAATCAATACCCTTCGTTTCCTTTCCGCTGAAGCCATCCAGAAAGCAAAGAGCGGCCACCCCGGCCTGCCTCTGGGTGCTGCTCCCGCTGCTTACACTCTTTGGGCAAAGGAAATGAAAGCAAACCCTGCAAACCCCAACTGGGATAATAGAGACAGATTCATCCTCTCCGCAGGTCATGGTTCTGCCCTGTTGTATTCCCTGCTGCATGTATTCGGCTATGGTCTGACCATCGAAGATCTGAAAAACTTCCGTCAGAGAAATTCCCTGACACCCGGCCACCCCGAATACAAACATACAAAAGGCGTTGAAGTGACCACAGGCCCTCTGGGGCAGGGGATCGCCAATGCCGTTGGTATGGCGCTGGCAGAAAGCCATCTGGCAGCAAAATTCAATACACCCGAATTCAAGGTGGTAGACCACTATACCTATGCTCTGTGCGGCGATGGCTGCCTGCAGGAAGGCGTTGCTTCCGAAGCGGCTTCTCTGGCCGGTACCATGGGTCTGTCTAAGCTGATCGTACTGTATGACAGCAATCATATCACCATCGAAGGCGACACAGCAACAGCCTTCTCTGAAGATGTGCTGAAACGCTTTGAAGCATACGGCTGGGATACACAGGAAGTTGCAGACGGCAACGATGTGGATACCATCGCAGCAGCCATCGAAACGGCGAAAAAGACAAAGAAGCCTTCTATCATCAAGATTGAAACAAAGATCGGCTATGGCGCGCCCAACAAGCAGGGCAAAGCATCTGCCCATGGTGAACCTCTGGGTGAGGAAGAAATCAAGCTGGCAAAGGAAAACCTGGGCTGGCCCTACGAAGAAGCCTTCTATGTTCCTGAAGAAGTGAAAGCCCATATTGCTGCAATCAACGCAGCAGGCGCAAAGGCAGAAGCAGATTGGAACGAAATGTTCCAGGCCTACAGCGAAAAATACCCCGAACTGGCAAAGGAATATGCAGAATGGCACAGCGATGAACTGGCTGCAGATCTCTTAAATGATGAAGAATTCTGGAAGGATGAAGGCGATATCGCAACTCGTGCTACATCTGAAAAGGTATTGCAGAAGGTAGCAAAGGTAGTGCCTAACCTGTTCGGCGGCTCTGCAGACTTGGCGCCTTCCAATAAATCCCTGATGAAAGAAAGAGAATATTACAGCAAGGAAAACCCTGCCGGCTCCAACGTACATTTCGGTATCCGTGAATTTGCTATGACAGCTATGGCAAACGGTATGGCGGTACACGGCGGCGTAAGACCTTATATCGCTGGTTTCTTCGTATTTGCTGACTACATGAAAGCAGGTCTGAGAATGGAAGCTCTGATGGGTCTGCCTGTTATCAGTATCCTGACCCACGACAGCATCGGTGTTGGTGAAGATGGCCCTACCCATCAGCCCATCGAACATCTGGCAATGCTGCGCAGCTTGCCCAACTATAATGTATTCCGCCCCTGCGATACCAGAGAAACCGCAGCAGCTTGGTATACAGCTCTGACAAGCAAAACAACTCCTACCGCATTGATCCTTTCCAGACAGAATTTGCCTGCCCTGGAAGGCACAGGAAAAGCAGCTCTGAAGGGGGCTTATGTGCTGAAGGATTGTGAAGGGACACCCGATGTACTGCTGATGGCTTCCGGCTCTGAAGTAGAACTGATCTACAAAGCAGCCGATGAACTGGCAGCAAAAGGCGTAAAGGCTCGTGTCATCAGTATGCCTTGCTGGGAACTGTTTGAAGCACAGGATGCAGCCTACAAAGAAAGCGTAATGCCCAAGGCAGTTCGTGCAAGACTGGCTGTGGAAGCAGCTTCCGATTTCGGCTGGTATAAATATGTTGGTATGGACGGCGATGTCATCTGCATGGATGGCTTCGGTGCATCTGCTCCTGCAGGTCTGCTGTTCAAAGACTTCGGTTTCACAGTAGAAAACGTAGTGGAAAAAGCATTAGCTCTGGTAAAATAATCTGAACAACAAGAAAAGCTCCTGGTGGCAGCATCAGGGGCTTTCTTTTCATAAATTTGCGCGAAAGGAGGAGAAAATTTGCGTACATTCATTGCCATTGAACTGGAAGAAGAAGTCAAAAATCATCTGGAAAGCATACAGACAGAAACGCAGAAGCTTTGCCGCCGCGGGAATTTCACGCCCAAGGAAAATTTCCATCTGACACTGCATTTTCTGGGGGAAGTGGAAGAGGCGGATTTGGAATACTTACAGGAGGCTATTTATGAAACAGCCCGCCGCAACCGCCCTTTTACCTTGACACTGGATAGAATCGGATTTTTTCCCAGAGGAAAGAAAGGCATCCTTTGGGCTGGTCTGGAAAAAAGCAGCCCTTTGCAGAGATTGTTCAGCACCTTGGAAAAATCTCTGGAGCAGCAAGGCTTTGCCCGGGAACGAAAGGGGCTGAGCCCTCATATCACATTGGGCAGAGAGGTGGAACCCCAGCGCAGCTTTCTGGATGTGCAAAAGGGGATAAAGGTAGAGCCTATGCAGGTTTCTGTTAGAAGCATTTCTCTGATGGAAAGCGTCAGGAAAGGGCCAAAGTTGGTTTATGTGCCTCTGTTCCGTCAGAAATTGATCGGAAAATGATTTTCCAAAGCTGTTTTCTATAAAAACAACAGTTTTTTCACAAACTTATGTTTTATTTCCAATTTTATCTGAGAAATCCATTATAAATAAAATTTTATACGATTCCCGCAGGAAGCTGGCGATTGGCGTAATCTGAAAAGATTTCGCCTTTTTTATGTCTAAATCACGAAAAAAGTTTATTTTAACGAAACAAGTATACTAATAAGAAAGAAATGTTTCTTAAAACGAAATAGATGTCGAAAATAAACAAATTTTATCGCGAAAAAGGATAAAAAATGAAGGTTTGTTGTTCATTGCTCCAAATCGTATTTTTTTTAACAATTTCGGTTGAAAAAAGGAAAAACCTTTCATATACTGAGCATATAGACAAAGGATACTATTTTGGGGGATTTACGAAGGAGAACCTGTTTCTGACAGGTATCAAGAAGGAAGCAAGGAGATATTTTTAGAGGATATTTTTAAGGAGGAGTTTAAAATGGCAAACACTACTGTATTTTTCCCCGGTTACTCTGCAGGCGAAAATGCTTACATGGATATCGACAAAGTCTGCTCTCCATATGGCACAAAAGCAGTTGTCATCAGTGATGAAATTTCTATCAATGCAACAAAAAAATATTTGGATGAGGCAACAAAAGACGGTATTGTAAAAGTAGAATATATCTTATTTCCGGGTGAAGCTTCCTTTGAGGCTGCGGAAGAACTTCAGCAGAATGAAAGCGTGAAAAATGCAGATATGGTTTTCTGTCTGGGCGGTGGGAAAGCCATTGATACTGGTAAATTGGTTGCGCACAATCTGAATAAACCTTACTTTACATTCCCCACCATCGCTTCCACATGTGCATGCAATTCCGCGCTGGGTATCTACTATTATCCAACCCATGAATTCCGTACATTTTTCCGTGTGGACAGACCTCCCGTACATATCTTTATTTCTACAAAGGTTATCGCAGAAGCGCCTGCATCGTTCCTGTGGGCTGGTATCGGCGATGGTATGAGCAAAGAAACAGAAGTAAAATTTTCCGCAAGAGGCAGAGAAGATGAACTGACTCTGGAGGAACAGGCTGGTGTAGCATTATCCGGCTGCTGTACAGAACCTCTGCTGAAATATGGTATTCAGGCTATGGAAGACTGCAGAAACAACCGCGCTTCCAAAGCGATTGAAGAAGTTGCCCTGGATATCTTCATCAACACAGGTATGGTTTCCAATATGGTTGACTCTGCAAAATACAACACATCTCTGGCACATGCTTTCTTCAACGCAAGCACAACACTGCATCAGATTGAAGCAAGACATAAACACGGTGAAGTCGTTGCCTATGGTACACTGGTTCTGCTGGTACTGGATAAACAGTATGAGAAACTGGAAAGATTCTTTGCATTCTATAAAGGGATGGAACTGCCTACCAAACTGGCTGATATCGAAATCACTGTAGAAGAACTGGATCCCGTTCTGGAATTGGCAGTAAAGAGATACGATATGGACGTAGTTCCTTACGAAATCACACCTGCAATGATCAAAGATGCGATTCTGGAGTTGGAAGAATATAACAAAAAAATGTCTGTTTAAGGAAGATTTTCAAAGGATTTTCTGTCAATTTGATGGTAGTTCGACTTTTTGAAAATTTGACGTTTTTTTTAGGATACATACTGGAAAAAGGCAGAAAAGTACTTTATACTAAAAGGGTATGGGAAGGCCGAGAGATTCGGGGTTTTCATTCAGAAAAGAATGAAACGGTAAAATCCGTTTCGGACATAGAAAGAGACAATAGTCTATGACACAAGCAAACGTTTTAAAGGAGGAAACAAATTTATGGAATTCGGATATTCTAAGGAGCAGGTACTGCTGAGAGAAATGTACAAGAAATTCGCTGAAACAGAAATCAAACCTCTGGCAGAAGAACTGGACGAAGAAGAAAGATTCCCCGTGGAAAGTATTCCTAAGCTGGCTAGATATGGCTTTATGGGTATTCCCTTCCCTAAGGAATACGGCGGCGCAGGCGGTGACTATCTGACATACGCTATGGCTATCGAAGAACTGGGGAAAGTATGTGCAACTACAGCAGTTATCGTTTCCGCGCATACATCTCTGTGTGCAGGTCCTATCTACTACTTCGGTACAGAAGAGCAGAAACAGAAATATCTGGTACCCCTGGCAAAGGGCGAAAAGATCGGTGCTTTCGGTCTGACAGAACCCAGTGCAGGTACAGACTCCTCCATGCAGCAGACAACAGCTGTTCTGGATGGTGATGAATACGTTCTGAACGGTACAAAAGTATTTATCACAAACGCTGGCTATGCTGATATCTATGTAGTTATCGCTATGACAGATAAATCCAAAGGCAACAAAGGCATCTCTGCTTTCATTGTTGAAAAAGGCACACCCGGCTTCTCTATTGGTAAAAAAGAAAGAAAAATGGGTATCCGCGGTTCTGCAACCTGCGATCTGATCTTTGAAAACTGCAGAATCCCCAAGGAAAACCTGATCGGTAAAGAAGGCCAGGGCTTCAAGATTGCAATGCAGACATTGGACGGCGGCCGTATCGGTATCGCTTCTCAGGCAATCGGTATCATGCAGGGCGCTATCGATGAATGTGTAAAATATGTAATGGAAAGAAAACAGTTCGGCAAGAAGATCGGTCAGTTCCAGAATACACAGTTCGAACTAGCAGATATGGCAACAAAGGCAGAAGCCGCAAGACTGTTGGTTTATAAAGCAGCATGTGAAAAGGATGCAGGCAGACCTTACAGCCATCTGTCCGCAATGTGCAAATACTTCGGCGGCTCCATGGCAAGTGATATTACAAGAAGATGTGTACAGCTCTTTGGCGGTTATGGCTACACAAGAGACTATCCCGTAGAAAGAATGATGCGTGACGCAAAAATCACTGAAATCTACGAAGGTACATCTGAAGTTCAGAAGATGGTTATCTCTAGCTGGATGAAATTGAAATAATCGAGAGAAAGAAGCAGGAGGAAAAACTCTATGAAAATTTTGGTTTGTATCAAACAGGTACCTGATACTGTTGAAGTAAAGATTGACCCCAAAACAGGCACACTGATCCGTGACGGCGTACCTTCCATCATCAACCACGATGACAAAACAGGTATCGAAGCAGCGCTGCAGCTGAAAGAAAAACTGGGCGGCACAGTCACTGTCGTTTCCATGGGCCCTCCTCAGGCAGATGTTGCCCTGAGAGAAGCTCTGGCTATGGGCTGTGATGAAGCTTATCTGGTTTCCGGCAGAGAATTTGGTGGTTCCGATACATATGCAACATCCGGTATTATTGCAGCAGCACTGAAGCAGATTGGTTACGACCTGATTATCACAGGCCGTCAGGCAATCGACGGTGACACAGCGCAGGTTGGCCCTCAGATCGCTGAAAAACTGCATCTGCCTCAGGTTTCTTATGTAGAAGAAATCGTTGATGCGGCAGAAGATTATGTAGTGGTAAAAAGACAGTTTGAAGATGGCTACCACATCGTAAAAGTAAAAACACCCTGCCTGCTGACAGCAATCGCTGAACTGGCAGAACCCAGATATATGTCTATCGGCGGTATTTTTGACGCTTACAAAAAAGAAGTTAAGATTCTTGGCTTTGAAGATCTGAAGGATGACCTGGAACTGGATATGATCGGTCTGAAAGGTTCTCCTACAAATGTATTCAAATCCTTCACAAAAGAAGTGAAAGGCGCAGGTACAAAGATGACAGATCTGACACCTGAAGAAGCTGTAGATGTAATCGTGAAGAAACTGGAAGAAAAATTCATTATCTAACGATAAGTCCTAAGGGCTCTGCCCTTAGAACCCGCAAGGGGCTCAGCCCCTTGACCCGATTTGTACAAAACTGCGTTTTGTGCGGGAAAGAAATTTAGATTGAAAATAGAAGCCCTATTCTTTGCAAAGCGTATGCTTTGCAGATATGGGGATCTGGGGATGTGAGCACCGCCAAGAATAAGGCGGCGGCGAAGCCGTCTTTCCGCAGGAAAGATGCTTGAACAGTTCCCCAGCGTGGGTTTGGGAGCTGGCTCCCGAGAAATAATAAGGAGGCAATACCAATGAGCAAAGGTATTTTTGTAGTAATGGAGCAGAGATACGGCAAGGTTCAGAACGTAGGTCTGGAACTTGTTGGTGAAGCTACAA
>NZ_JBJEJK010000032.1:0-14029 GCF_051877975.1 Anaerotignum sp. | reverse complement strand
CTTATCCTAAGTACAATATGCTTTCGTCCATTTTAGCACTTTTAAAAAAATGGAGCAACTATTTTTGTGTGAAAATGTAATGAAAAGAGAGGAAGGCGGCAGGAGTGGGATTTTCTTCGTTTTCGTTGCAAATTGGGCATTTCTGTGCTATGATAGGAAAGATTATATTGAAAAGAAAATGCAGAAGGAGAGTATTATGTTAACAAGCAAACAGAGAGCATTCCTGCGCGGGATGGCAAATGGCATCGACGCAATTTTTCAGGTAGGCAAAAACGGGGTGACTCCCGAATTGAGAGATACTGTACACAATGCACTGGAAGCCAGAGAACTGGTCAAAATCAGTGTCTTAGATAATAACATGCTAGGGGCAAGAGAAGCGGCAGAAATTTTGGCCAGCAGAACAGGGGCGGAAGTGGTTCAGGTGATCGGCAACAAATTTGTGCTGTATCGCCGGGCGAAAAAGCCTGTGATCGAACTGCCTCCTGCAAAAAAATAAAATCAGAAAAGAGGGGGAGACTATGACAAACATGTTTGACTATCTGACTTGGCGGGGAGACCTGACTTTGTCCCAGTCTCCTTTTCAAGATGTGGATTCGCTGATTTTGTCCACATTGGCCTATGTGTTTTTTGATGGCATCGTAGGGGAAAGTACAGAAGAGACGGTTACCATTGCCCAGGCGGCGGAATTATATTTCGCCCGTCCGCGGGAAACTTGGAGATCCAGAGTAGAGGAAGATTGGAAATTGCTGGGGCGGCTGGCAGAGAGCCAACGCTTTGCCAAAATGGAACTGTGCGGCTATGTGAATAAGCTGGATTTTACGATGGAAAAACAATTTTCAGCCCTGACGATTTTGACAGGAGATGGTATGGCTTTTGTGGCTTATCGGGGAACGGATTCCTCTTCTGTAGGTTGGAAAGAGGATTTTAATATGAGCTTTATGGATACCGTTCCTGCCCAGCAGGAAGCCGGGATCTATCTTTGCCAGGTGGCTGAACATTTTGGAGGGAAGCTGCGGGTAGGCGGCCATTCCAAGGGCGGCAATCTGGCGGTTTTTGCGGCGGCCATGTGCCCCGCAGAGGTGCAGGCGCGCATTGTGGCAGTTTATAACCATGATGGCCCCGGTTTTCGGGAAGGGATGCTGCGGCGGAAGGGATACCGGGCAATTTTGCCCAGTGTGCAGACCTTTGTGCCCCAGTCCTCTGTCATTGGGATGTTGTTGGAGCATGAAGAGGAATATATTGTGATTCGAAGCAGCCAGAAAGGGATTATGCAGCACGACCCTTATTCCTGGGAAATCATCGGGAAAGATTTTGTCCGGCTGGAGGCATTGACGGAGGAGAGCCGCTTGCTGGATAAAACAGTGAAGGCCTGGCTGAATGATCTGTCAGAGGAACAACGGCAAAAATTTGTCGATGCGGTATATGAAGGGATATCTATCCTGCCGGTGGATGAATTTGGGGAAATACAACTTTCTCCCAAAATCGCACTGCAGGCACTGCGGACTTGGGGCGATGAGGAGGAAGAAACAAAGAAAATCATCGGCGATTCTTTAAAGCTGCTGCTGCAGGCGGCAATGGAAACCGCCCGGGAATATACGACCCTGCCTAAATTAGGCACTTGGGAAAGAAGGAACGAAAAATGAGAAATGAAATTGCAAATTTTAAGGATTGCAAAAGTATTGCCATTATGGGCGGTACCTTTGACCCAATCCATCACGGTCATTTGGTGACGGCGGAAGCAGTACGCCACAGATTCAAGGTGGATAAGGTGATTTTTATGCCTGCGGGGCAGCCGGCCCATAAGACAGGAAAACAGGTGACCCATAATGAACATCGATACCTGATGACAGTGCTGGCAACCATGCGAAATGAGAATTTTGAGGTTTCCCGGATCGAAATCGACCGGCCGGGGCTGACATATACCATCGATACCATCGAAGCCCTGAAAAAGATGTGCAGACCCGATGTGCGTCTGTATTTTATCACGGGGGCCGATGCCATCCATCAGATCATGACTTGGAAGGAACCGGAACGACTGCTGAGCTTGTGCGATTTTGTGGCTGTAACAAGACCCGGCTATGATAAATCGAAGCTGTTTGAAGATATTGGCGAGATCAGAGAAAAATTTTCCAGCCGGATCCATTATATGGAGGTGCCTGCACTGGCGATTTCTTCCTCTGATATTCGGGAAAGAGCCCGCCGGGGGGAGCCGATCAAATATTTGCTTCCCCAGGAAGTAGAAGATTATATCCACAAATTTGGACTGTATCAGGATGATGCAGAAGACGAGGTGAAATTTATGCTGCCCATTGAAACCATGCAGGAAAAACTGCAGTCTGCCCTTTCTGTAAAACGCTATATCCATACTATGGGTGTATCGGAGGAAGCTGTGAAGCTGGCCGAGATTTACGGCACAGCAACAGACCGCCAGAAGGCACGAGTGGCCGGCCTGCTGCATGATTGTGCGAAAGATTATCCGGAAAATATGCGGCTGCGTTTTTGCAAAGAATATAAAGTAAAAGTAGATGAGATCATGGAAAAACAGACGGATTTGATTCATCCTTTCCTGGGTGCAGAGGTAGCCAAGCGGGAATATCAGGTCATGGATGAAGATATCCTGAATGCGATCCGTTTTCATACCACAGGCCGCGCAGGGATGTCCCTGCTGGAAAAAATCATATTTATTGCTGACTATATCGAACCAAACCGGGAGAAATTCGGCGGCTTGGATGAAGCAAGACGGCTGGCCTACTTGGATTTGGACCAGGCTATGGAATACATTTTGGAAAATACCATTGCTTATGTAAAGGCGAGAGGACGGCTGCTGCATCCCCTTTCCCTAGAAGCATTGGAATATTATAAGAATCGTTAATGAAGGAGGAAACAGAATGAATGCGTTGGAAGCTGCAAAGGTTGCGCAGGCAGCCTTGGAAGATAAACTGGGAGAAGATATTAAGGTGCTGGATCTGAGAGGGTTATCCAATATTGCGGATTGCTTTGTGATCGCCAGCGGCAAGAATGTCAATCAGCTGCGGGCCATGGCCGATGAAGTGGAACAGAAGCTGTTCAAGGAAGGCGTGAAGCTGCATCACAGCGAAGGCTACAGCGGCGGTACATGGATTTTGCTGGATTTTGGCAGCCTCCTGGTACATCTGTTCAACAGAGAAGAAAGAGACTTCTATGGTCTGGATCATGTTTGGAGTGATGCAAAAAGCCTGTGATTACGGGGATTTGCCGATGTTTTTCTGCAAGTAAATTTTGTCAAAAAAGAGCCCTCAGCAGAGGGCTTTTTTGGTTGAAAATGCTGTTTTTAAAAGTTCAAATTGTAAAATTTTTAGGCTCTGAACCCTTTCATCTGCTGGATTTGACAAGATTTTTTTCAGATACAAAAAATACTTGAATATGAGGAAATTTTGCAGTACAGTAAATTTATTGGGACAAGAATTCCCAAAAATCGTGTTTTTAAAATAAGAAAGGACGGAAACAAGAATGGAAAAGATTTATCAGGGTAAGACAAAAGATGTTTATAAACTGGAAAACGGCAACGTACTGTTGAAATTTAAAGATGACTGCACAGGCAAAGACGGTGTATTCGATCCCGGTGAAAACTCTGTTGGTCTGACAATCGAAGGGATCGGCAAAGCGAACCTGGAAACATCCATCAAATTTTTCGAAGTGCTGAAAGAAGCCGGCATTAAAACACATTATGTTTCCGCTGATTTGGATAATGCTACAATGGAAGTTCTGCCTGCAACTGTATTCGGCAAAGGTCTGGAAGTGATCTGCAGACTGAAAGCAACTGGCAGCTTCATCCGTCGTTACGGCGATTATATTGAAGACGGCACACCCATCGAAGGCGGCTATGTTGAAACAACTTTCAAAAACGACGCACTGGGCGATCCTCTGGTAACAAAAGATGGTCTGGTTGTACTGGGTATCATGACTGGCGAAATGTATGACAGCATGAAAGAACAGACACTGAAGATCACAAAGATCGTTGCAGCTGAACTGGCAAAACTGGGTCTGGATCTGTATGATATCAAATTCGAATTCGGTTACAACAACGACGAAGTTATTCTGATCGACGAAATCGCTTCCGGTAATATGCGTGTATACAAAGATGGCAAATATGTTGATCCTGTTACACTGACAAAGATCATCAACGGCTGATAAAAACAGATAAGATAGAGGCGGTGCTTTTTAGCACCGCCTTTTGCTGTTTATGGAGAAATTGAAAAGAAAATGAGCATGTGCTTGTCATTGCTTCTATCTGATGCTATCATGAAGAAAAACATGGAAAATGAAAAGGATTCTTTTGAAAATGCATGAGAATGGAGTGATTATATGAATCTTATTCATCAAGAGGTGTACCATATTACATTAGGTATTGGTGAAATTGTAGCACAGACAGATAAAATGGTTACAGTACAATTTTTATCTAAATGTAGTAAGTTTCAGTATCCAGATGCATTTTTAAAATTTTTGAAAGCTACTAACACTGATATACAATCAGCCATTATTCAGGAATTTGAAAGAATAAAGAATAATATTGAGATACAAAAACAAGGAAAGAACGAAATTCACCATAGTGATGTAGAACAATGTTCAGTTCAGGACGTAAATGATTGTTCAAAAGATACTTTAATAAAACGGGAAAAAGTTAATAATAAACAATGGCTTCTCCCAGGTAAGAGGAATATTTTCTTTGTATTCCAAGGGGCTACATATAATCGTGAAAAAAGTGGAGGCTATATTTGGGCGCCTATTACGAATAAAAATGGTAAAAGGGTTTATCACTGGGATCGTTTGTTAGATGTACAACCTGGTGATATTATCCTTCATGGCTGTGATGGATATATTAAAGCAATTAGTACAGCACGTGGAAAATGCTATGAATGTAATCAACCAGAAGAATTGTGTTTTGAAAAAATGTGGGATCACGAAGGTCGTCGTATCGATTGTGATTATATCTCTATTAAAGATCCAGTGAAAACATCCTTATTTAGAGATGATATTATTCGTTTATGTAATGTGAAATATTCTCCGTTTGATAAAGATGGAAATGGGAATTTAGGATATTTATATGAAATTAACCGTGAGCTTGCACGTATTTTTATCGTAGGTTCGATGAAGAAAAATGCATATCTTGCTGAAATAGACTATATACAGGAACTGTTAATGGAAAAAGACGAAGGCTAAAGATTTAAAATGGAGATATTTTTATAGAGATAAAAACAACCCCGAACAAGAAATTTTGTTCGGGGTTACTCTTTGTTATAGATATTTAATAGAACCGTTTTGGTTATTTTTTATATTTACCATCGATTTTAGACAAGAAGTATACGCAGACCAGCAGCACCAGCAAAAAGCCATAGAGCAAAGGGCGGCTGCCGGGAAAAGGCACATCCAAAATGGCCTTTGCCACAAAAATAGCACCGATGATCAGATGCATCCTGCCGATCTCTTTTAGATAGGCGGGCAGATTGGCTTCATCGATATTTTCCAGACTGCGTTTGGTATAAAAGGTCGTATGACCATAGAGGGCAAAAACGCCTCTGGCAAAGAAATAAATACCTGCAAGAAAAAGCAGACTCATGACGTTCTTTCCTCCTTTCGGGCGGGGCAAAATCTTGCAACAGGGCCCGTTTCATGGTAAACTTGAAAAGATGTGTGGCAGGAATCAATAAGAGCGTTTGTTGGCTCTTTTATTCAGGCTGGTCTGACGGTCGTTGGCCTGTTTCATCCATTCCTTCATTTTTTCTTCAAAATCGGAAGAAGCATTGACGGAGGACTGGGGACGGAAATATTCCTGAGCGGGGTTGGATGTGGTTTCTGTATGCTGTCTGCGGGGTTGTTTATGGAAGGGCTTGTCGCTCTTGGGGCGGCGTTCTTCTTTCGGCAGAGCATCTCTGATGGAAAGGGCGATCTTATGGTTTTCTTCATCAATAGAAAGGATTTTTACCTTTACCATATCGCCAACTTTCACATGGTCGTTGATATCCTGAACGAAGCTGTTGGCTACCTGAGAGATATGCACCAGACCCTGTACATTGCCAAGGGAAACGATGGCACCAAAGGGTTTGACACGAACGACTTTACCTTCTACGATACTGCCTACTTCTAATTTTTCAGACATTCCTGTATACACTCCTGTTCAAATAATGAATTGGTTTATGATTGCGGATGTAAAAAGAAGGATTTTCTTTCACATACGCATCTGATTATATCATAGAACAAGGTTGAATACAATTACATTTCAAATACATTTTTGGAGGCAACTATGAAGAAAAAAGACGAAATCATCCTGGAAATTCAGGATGTGAATTTTCCCAATAAAGCCTATGGATATTGCCAGGGGGAAAAGGTTATTGTAAAAAACACTGTACCCGGGCAGAAGGTACAGGCACAGATATTCAAGAAAAAGCGCAGCGGCATTGAAGCTCGCCTGCAGGAGATCATCGAGCATTCCCCTTTGGAACGGACGGAGGGCATGTGTTCCCACTATGCCCTTTGCGGCGGCTGTACGTATCAGACCCTGCGCCATGAAGAAGAACTGAAGCTGAAAGAACGTCAGGTGAAGCGCCTTTTGGAAAATGCCAATATCAACATCGGCAGCTGGGAGGGAATCGTGCCTTCTCCTTCCGAAACAGGTTACCGCAATAAATGTGAATTTTCCTTTGGGGATGAAGAAAAAGACGGCGCCTTGGCCCTGGGGATGCGGAAACGCATGAGCTATTATGAAGTAGTGACCTTGAAAGACTGCAATATTGTTGATAAAGATTATTTGAAAATTGTGGAGGGGACATTGGCTTTCTTCCAGGAAAGAAAGGTGCCTTTCTATCATAAAGCTCGCCATGATGGCTGTCTTCGGCATCTGGTGGTCAGAAAAAGCATGGCAACAGGCGAAATTCTGGTGAATCTGGTGACATCTTCAGAGGTGCCTTTTTCCGTGGAGGAATGGAAAGAGATGCTGCTGGCGCTGCCCTTGGAAGGAAAGATTGGCGGCATCCTTCATTCTGTCAATGATGGCTTGGCAGATGTGGTAAAAAGTGATGAAATGCATCTGCTGTATGGCAGGGATTATTTCATAGAAAAGCTTTTTGATCTGGAATTTAAGGTTTCTGCCTATTCCTTCTTTCAGACGAATTCTGCCGGTGCGGAAAAGCTTTATTCCATTGTGAAGGAATTTGCCGGCAATGTGAAAAATAAAGTGGTCTTTGACCTTTACTGCGGTACAGGCACCATTGGGCAGATCATGGCGGAAGCCGGTTCTAAGAAAGTGGTTGGCATTGAATTGGTTGAAGAAGCGGTGGCAGCTGCCAATGAAAACACGAAACGAAATCATCTGGAAAACTGTACCTTTATCGCGGGAGATGTCCTGCAAAAGGTGGATGAACTGGAGGATAAGCCGGATTTGATTATTGTTGACCCTCCCAGAGATGGTATCCATCCGAAGGCAATTGGGAAGATCATCGGCTTTGGCGCCCCTGAGATTGTATATGTTTCCTGCAAACCGACTTCCTTGGCCAGAGATTTGGAAATTTTCCAGAAGGAAGGCTATTGTGTGGAAAAAGTGAAGCTGATGGATATGTTCCCCAGGACAGTGCATGTAGAAACGGTTGCCTTGCTTTCCCGCAGAAAAACAGGAGAGACGGATTAACGAAAATGCTGATGAGTTCAATCGAATGAAAAAGGAAGGAGGCCCCCAATGAAGCGAGGGGAAAAAATATTTTGCAGGGCATTCCAAGGGGCATTCCGCGCGGCATTGCCCATATTGCCCTATAGAGAGCCTGAAATTCTAAGAAGAGTGAAGGATATCCCGAAGGTGCTGCTGCAGCGAAACGTGGATGCGGTGCTTTTGGTAACGGACAAAGGTGTCCGCGGCTTGGGTCTGACGATGCAGTTGGAAGAAGAACTGAGGAAAGTCGGCATCCGCTGCGCTGTTTATGATAAAGTAGAGGCAAACCCTACCATCCGTATGATTGAAGAAGCCAGAGCGTTATATTTGAAAAGGGACGCAAAGGCGATCATTGCCTTTGGCGGAGGTTCTGCCATAGACTGCGGGAAAGTGACAGGAGCCCGTATTGTAAAGCCGAAAAAGCCTGTTCATAAAATGAAGGGGCTGCTGCGTATCTGCAAAAAACTGCCGCTGCTCATTGCGGTGCCTACAACAGCGGGGACAGGCAGTGAAACGACATTGGCGGCAGTCATTACCGACAGCGGCACCAAACGAAAATATCCCATCAACGATTTTTCTCTGATTCCCAGATATGCGGTATTGGATTATCATGTAACGCTAGGCTTACCGAAATTTATCACAGCCACAACGGGCATGGATGCGCTGACCCATGCGGTGGAGGCTTATATCGGCAGAAGCACCACGCTGGAAACCAGATTCATGGCGGAACAGGCGGCAAAATTGATTTATGAAAACCTGAAAAAAGCTTATGATGACGGGCAGAATGCAAGAGCAAGGGAAAATATGCTGCAGGCAGCTTATTGCGCAGGGGTTGCGTTTTCCCGCTCCTATGTGGGATATGTCCATGCCATTGCCCATTCCCTGGGCGGGCAGTATGGGGTGCCCCATGGGTTGGCAAATGCGGTGATCCTGCCTTATTTTTTGGAAGAATACGGCCCTGCCTGCTATGGAAAACTGGCGAAGCTGGCAAGGTGTATCGGTATGGTGTCCAAACACACCAATGACCGCCGGGCGGCAGAGACGTTTATCCAGTGGGTAAAAGATATGAACCGCTATATGGAGATACCTGAAACCATCAAAGAGATTCGGGAAAAAGATATCCCCCGGCTGGCAAAACATGCCGCGGAGGAAGGGAACCCTTTGTACCCCGTGCCTGTTTTGATGGATGCCGGCGAACTGGAAGTTATGTATGAAAAAATCATGGGAAAAAGGGAGGAAAAAGCGGATGCAGGAAAAAATTCGGAAACAGAGAGCATTCTTTCGCAGCGGAAAACCCATTACATTGTCCTTTCGAAAAGCAGCCCTGAATCGCCTGGAGCGTGCCATTCGTGAGCATGAAGAAGAAATCTGTCAGGCCTTGCAAGCGGATTTGAATAAGTCCAAAACAGAAGCCTATATGTGTGAAATTGGTATGACCTTGGCGGAATTATCTTATATGCGGAAGCATATGGATGGTTGGGCAGGGAAAAAATATGTGCTGAGCCCTCTGGCCCAGTTTTCCTGTGACAGCTTCACCATTAAAGAACCTTATGGTGTTGTCCTCATTATGTCACCCTGGAATTATCCTTTTATGCTGACCATAGAGCCTTTGATCGGCGCCATTGCGGCGGGGAACTGCTGCGTGGTGAAGCCTTCTGCCTATGCGCCGGCCACATCCGCCGTTATCCGGATGCTCCTGCGGGAATGCTTCCCGGAAGAATATGTCCTGGTGGTTGAAGGGGGCAGAGCGGAAAATCAGGCTTTGCTGGATCAGAAATTCGATTATATTTTCTTTACCGGCGGCGTCACCGTTGGGAAAGAAGTTATGGCAAAGGCGGCAAAGCACCTGACCCCGGTAACGCTGGAATTGGGCGGCAAAAGCCCTTGCATTGTGGAAAAATCGGCAAAGCTGAATTTGGCGGCAAAACGGATCATTTTTGGGAAACTGCTGAACTGCGGGCAGACCTGCGTTGCCCCGGATTATATATTGGTGGAGCGCAGTGTGAAGGATGAATTGATCGGATATCTGAAAAAATGGATCATGAAGATGTACGGCGAAGATGCCACGGAAAATGGCGCATACGTAAAAATGATAAATCAAAAGCATTTTGACAGGGTGTGCGGGCTGATCGACCAGGAAAAAGTCGTATTTGGCGGGAAATGGAACGAAGAGACGATGCAGATTCAGCCTACCATTATGGATAATGTGACGCCTGATGATGCCATCATGCAGGAAGAAATTTTTGGGCCTGTCATTCCCATTCTTACCGTGAACAGCATGGCCGAAGCGGAAGCTTTCATCAAAGAAAGAGAAAAGCCCCTGGCATTGTATTTATTTACCCAGAATAAGGCTGTGGCAGGGCGTTTTCTAAAATATGTGCCTTTTGGCGGCGGCTGTATTAACGATACCATTATCCATCTGGCAACCAGCAGAATGGGCTTTGGCGGTGTTGGCGGCAGCGGCATGGGCAGCTATCATGGCAAGAAGAGCTTTGATACCTTCAGCCATGAAAAGAGCATTGTGAATAAGCATACCTGGATGGATTTGCCTGTCAGATATGCACCCTATAGAAAATGGCAGGATGCCCTGCTGCGGATTTTTCTGAGATAAAAAACAGACCCTGAATGGCGGATTCTTAGGAGAAAATATTAAAAAGGGATGTATCCTTAAAATATAAGGATGCATCCCCTTTTTTCTTTTTCAATGTCTGTTTTCTTCTAAGGAACCTGCTAAAGGGGGCTATTTTTGCTGCTCATTTTTCTTCGCGTTTTGTCAGTCTGGCAATCTCCTCCAACCGTTCCAGAGGAAAGGGAGGATCTGCCAAGGGCTTGACAGCCAGGGAGAGCAGCTTATAAGGATCGTCATCGGCTGCGCTGCGGTTGGAAGAAAGATGTCCGCATTTGCGGCAGCGATGGATGATTGCCCATTCTCCGCCTTTTCGTACCCAGACAGCGACAGCATCCATGATACCGCCACAATCGGATTTTCTGTCTCCGGGTTCTATATCCAGATGCAGACTGGAAAGGCAGCGGGGGCAGTGGTTGCGATGTTGGGTGCCTGCGCCTGCGGGGGATACCGTCAGGCCGCATACTTTACATACAAAGGGTTTTTGGTCGTTTTTGTTGTTGTGGTATTGTTTTGGTTTCATTGTGGAACCTCCTGTCAGTCAAAGGGTTTTGTTTCAGGCTGAGGGGAGGTTTTGGCATCAGAGTGTGCGAACCTCCCGGTTCCGCACAAGCTCCAGTGTACCGTTTTTTGTCAAAAGTCATTTCTCCTTTTTCAATAAATCTGCTTAGAAATTTTTTAGCTGGAACATTGCGGCGATGAAGCCGATTCCATAGCATAAAATGGAGAGCGCGGCCACAGGCTTGGGCATGCTGCCGGTCGCTTTTGTCATCAGAAAGCAGAGGAACATCAAAACGGCACTGACAAGGGAAGTTAAGAATACCTTCCTGAGCAGGCTTAGAGCCTTTTTGGTGGATACGGGGTCGGTACAGAATTCCTGAAACAGATTGGATTGACCCTTCAAAAGTTTTTTGCTTTCCTGATAGAAAAAGATAGCGATGCCGAGCATCAAAATCATATAGATCAGCATGAGGCGTCCTCCTTTGGTATATGCTTTTTTCAGTGTAGCATTTTCTAAGAGGAAAAGCAATTTTTTGTTTGCAAAGAGCAAAAGATGTGCTATCATTTGCCCAGAAGTATTGGAAAAAGAACAACCGGGGAGGTTAAAGAGATGACATATCAGGAAGTTTTGGAACATGCAAGGAAACGGATGGCACCCAGATGCAAGGTTTGCCCCGAATGCAACGGGATTGCCTGCAAAGGCGTGATGCCCGGGCCTGCGGGGAAGGGGTCTTCCCGTACGTTTCAGCGGAATTTTGCATGGCTTGCGGAGCATGTTTGGCTGGAAATGGATGTGACCGGAGGCAATCAGGAAAGAAATATGAAAATCGAACTGTTCGGCAAGGAATTTGAAGCACCGATTTTTGTGGCGCCCATGGGGCTGATTCCCTATGCCTATACGGAAGATATGACGGATAAGCTTTACTGCGATGCGGTGATGGCCGGGGCAAAAGCTGCAGGTATCCTTGCCTTTGGCGGCGGCGGCCCCAAGCCGGAAAATTTTTATGAGCCGCTGGAGGCCATCAAAGAAAACAACGGCTGGGGCATCCCCACTTTGAAGCCCTGGTCTGTGGAAGTGGTAAAAGAACGGC
This sequence comes from Anaerotignum sp., assembly GCF_051877975.1. GTDB lineage: Bacteria > Bacillota > Clostridia > Lachnospirales > Anaerotignaceae > Anaerotignum_A. The sequence continues at coordinate 2,133 of NZ_JBJEJK010000032.1, read as the reverse complement.
TGAAAGAAGTGGAAGCGGTGAACCCAATCGCCTTTGCCATGGATATCGACAGCGCGGGGCTGCCCCATGCGGGGCTGGCAAATCCGCCTATGATGCTGAAAACAGAAGGGGAGCTGAAGGAGATTGCAGCAGCCACAAAGCTGCCGTTTGTCGTAAAGGGCATTATGACAGCGGAAGCGGCAGAAAAAGCCGTACGGGCAGGGGCCTATGCCATTGTTGTTTCCAATCATGGCGGCCGTGTGATGGATCATGGCCTTTCTACAGCGGAGGTATTGCCGGAAATCAAAGAAGCTGTAGGGGACAGAGTAAAGGTATTTGCAGATGGCGGCGTGCGTACGGGGGATGATGTCTTTAAAATGCTGGCATTGGGGGCAGATGCGGTGCTGATCGGCAGACCCTATGTGATAGCAGCTTATGGCGGCGGGGCGGAAGGCGTTGCCCTTTATACAGAAAAATTGAAGGCGGAACTGCGGGATGCCATGACAATGACCAATTGCGCTACCCTGGCAGATATTAATAAGGATAAAATCCGAATTATTTAAAAGAAAGATAAGGATAAGAAAAAACCTTTATGCATTTTGCCTATGTTTTATAAAAAGAACAAAGAGTTTCTCCCGGAAAGGTTGCAATTTGCAAAAAAAGATGTTACTTTTGTAAGACAAAGCATAACAGCATCGAAGCGAAAAAGGAGAAGGGAAACATGCAGGAAGGTTTGGAAAAAAGATATGGATTATTGACGGCCATTGCTATGGTCGTTGGCATTGTCATTGGCAGCGGCGTATTTTTTAAGGCGGAAAAAGTGCTGGTGGCAACGGGGGGCAATCTGCCAATGGGGATTTTGGCATGGTTCCTGGGCGGCCTTGTGATGATTATTTGTGCTTATAATTTTGCCATCATGGCAACAAAATATGAAAAGGTAAGCGGCGTTGTGGATTATGCGGAAGCACTGGTAGGGCCAAGATATGCTTATGTATTTGCGTGGTTTGCGGCAGTAATTTATTTTCCTGCCATGACATCTGTTGTGGCGTGGGTAGCCGCCAGATATTTTGGCGTATTGATGGGCTGGGAGATCGTTGGTCCCCAGGTGATGACGCTGGCAGGGCTGTTTCTGGTGGGCAGCTATGTTATCAATGCCTTGGCGCCGAAGCTGGCTGGCAAGCTGCAGGTAACGACAACAGCCGCAAAGCTGATTCCTTTGTTTTTGATGGCAATTTTCGGCACGATTTTCGGTTTGAAAAATGGGATTTTGGTAAAAAATTTTACAACTGTGGCAACTCACACCTTTGTTAACGAAAATCCTTTGTTTACGGCAGTGGTGGGTACGTGTTTTGCTTATGAAGGCTGGATCTGCGCTACAAGCATCAATGCGGAATTGAAGGATGCGAAACGGAATCTGCCGCTGGCGCTGATTTTTGGTTCTGCTTTTGTTGTGCTGGTATATATGCTGTACTATATTGGGCTGGCGGGGGCTGTTGAAAATGAGGTGATGATGGCCGGCGGTGAAACTGGTGCAAAGCTGGCGTTTTCCACGGTATTTACCCAGTTTGGCGGCACATTGCTGTTTGTGTTCGTTGTCATTTCCTGCCTGGGGACGCTGAATGGCCTGATGATGGCCTGCACCCGAGCTTTTTACGCCATGGGTGTGCGAAACGAAGGGCCTATGCCCCAGGTATTCAAAGTGGTGGATGCTGTAACAAAAATGCCTGCAAATTCTGCCCTGATCGGCGTGATGATGGCAATGCTTTGGCTGACCTATTTTTATGGCGCAAATTTGGCTCCTGTTACATGGTTTGGCCCTTTCTGTTTTGATAGCTCTGAATTGCCCATTGTTACGATCTACGCGATGTATATTCCCATTTTTGCAATGCAGATGCGAAAGGGGAAGGGAATGAGCCTGCTCCATCGTGTGATCGCTCCTATATTGGGGATCCTTGCCAGTGCATTTATGGTGTTGGCGGCAATTGTATCCTTAAAACAGGCGATCATCTATTATCTGATTTTGTTTGCAGGAATCATTGTGATTGGCCTGCTGCTGAAAAATTATAAACATGAAGCGTTGTAAGAAAGAGGTCGCAAGACCAATGTCATTAAGATAATAATGACGTAAAAATAAAAAACACATAGTAATCGCCA
>NZ_JBJEJK010000031.1:0-14329 GCF_051877975.1 Anaerotignum sp. | reverse complement strand
GACCATGTCTATTTTTATGAAATTGAATTTGCGAAACTAATTATACGTTATCTTTGGTAAATCGTTTTTCTAAAAGAGCAATAGCCTGATACATCACAGCTGCTAAAATGGCAAGGATGATGACACTCATCATGACCCAATCCAGTTTGAATACCTGACCGCCATATATGATGAGGAAGCCTAATCCATCTTGGGCTACTAAAAATTCCCCGACGATCACACCCACAAAGGAAAGCCCCACGTTAATCTTCAAGGCATTAAGGATACAGGGGATGTTGGCAGGAAAGACGACCTTTGTCAAAACCTGCCGTTTTGTACCGCCAAAAATCTGGATGAGTTTGATGCGTTCTTCATCTACCTGCAAAAAGCCATTCAGAACAGAAAGAATAGTAACAACTACAGAGGTAAGAAGAGCTACGATAATGATGGAGGATTGATTATTTCCGAACCATACAATGATGATAGGGGCCAGGGCGGTTTTGGGCAGGGAATTGAGAACGACCAGATAGGGTTCCATTACATCAGAGATGAAGCGATTCCACCAGAGCAATACCGCCGTCAATGTTCCTAAAATCGTTCCCAAAAGAAAGCCGGCTACGGTTTCCCAAAGGGTCGTACCGATATGCAGGAAAAGGGTTCCATCCTGCATCATTTCCATGGCAGAAGCCAGCATGCGGGTGGGCTGGCTGAATAGGAAAGGATCGATCCAGCCCTGCCTGGCGGCAATTTCCCAAAGAAGAAAGAAGGAGACCAACAGAAGAATCTGCAGAGCCAGTATCGCTGTTTTTCGTTTTTGTATACGGGAAAGAAAAGCCGCTTGTTCCTTGGAGACGGCTTTCAAATCTTTTTTATGAAACATGGACATCTAACTCCTTCCAAATAGCATTGAAATAATCCTTGAATTCCGGCGCTTCCCGTGCCTGCATAGGGGTATGCTCTGCCATAGAGAAGCGGATGGGGAAAATTTTCTTGAGTTTTGCAGGGCGTTTCGACAGCACAACAACACGATCAGAAAGGCTGATAGCTTCAGAAATATCGTGGGTGACAAGGATAGCGGTCTTTCCTTCTTTTCGAATGATGGTACCGATTTCATCGGAAACGGACAGACGAGTCTGATAATCCAGTGCGGAAAAAGGCTCATCCAGAAGCAAAATATCGGGATGGATGGCAAGGGTACGGATGAGGGCGACCCTCTGGCGCATACCGCCGGAAAGCTGATAGGGATAGCTCTCCTTAAAATCACCTAGGCCATATTGCTCCAGAAGGGCATCCACGTAGGAAATGGTTTCCGGTGTCAGTTTTTTCTGTATTTCTAAGCCCAAAAGGGCATTGGAACGGATACTGCGCCAGTGAAGAAGATAATCCTTTTGCAGCATATAGCCGATATTGCCATTGACTTCTATGTGCCCTTCCGATGGAGCCAGCAGCCCTGCCAGCATGGAAAGAATGGTGGATTTACCGCAGCCACTGGGGCCAACGATAGATATGAATTCGCCTGATTGGACGGTAAGATTCAAATGGGAAACCGCAGGCGTCTCCCCGCTGATACTGTGATAGCGCAGGCTGACGTCCTCTAACGAAACGATGGGGCGCATGGAAACGACCTCCCTTGGGAATTTTGATACTTTTAATATATTGCAAAAGGGACAAATGGTGCTTTTCCCTTGGGAAAGAAACAGTAGTCAGGAAAGAAAAAATATGGTATATTTTCAGAAAACAGGATTGTGAAAGGGGAATCGGAAATGGATTGGAAAACAACGGCTTTGGTCGTGATCGATATGGAAAATGCTTTTATCAGCGAGAAATCACCCTTGTGCATCAAACAGGCGGCGGCCAGCGTGCCTGCCTGCGGGAAAGTCATCCAAAAGGCAAGGGAAAGGGGCATCCCTGTTTTCTTTGTGAACCGCATTTACCGCAAAAACGGCAGTGATGTGGAATTTACCCGCTATGACAGCTGGGCAGGGGGCGGCCGCTACCTTGCACCCGGCAGCACAGGGCCTTTGTCCATCGATGTGCCCAAGGAATTTCAGCCTGTGGAAGGGGATTATACCATTGTAAAACCTCGCTTCTCCGCATTTTTCCAGACAGAATTGGATCTGATCCTGCGGAGACTGGGGGTAAAAACGGTTTTTCTGACAGGAACAACTACACCAAATTGTATCCGTACCTCCTGCTACGATGGCTTGTCTCTGGATTATAATATTGTCATCATCGAGGACTGCTGTTCCTCCAACACGGAGGAAATTCAGCGGGTAAATATGGAGGATATGGCAAGGGTCGGCGCTGTCCTCACTTCTTCCGCAGAATTTTGTGAAGAAGGCTTTGCCGTGGAGGACTTTGCAGGAGAGATACAGAGAAGAGTACAGAAAGACGAAACAGCACCAGAGTAAAACATGAAAAAATGACGGAAAAGTAGCATTGTATGATGATGGGGAGATTATTGTGAAAAGAAAATCAGTTGGATTGTTGGGGATCATTTTCGGAGGACTTACGCTATCTTTGGAACTGTTCCTGCTGCGTGTGATTCAGGGCTTGGAAATGGTAAAGGGGAGTTGGTCTCCGAATGTTTGGAACTATGCGAAGCAGTCTCCCTGCATCTGGGCGCTGCTGCTGACAGCGGGCATCCTTATCTTTTCTTTGATTTTAATTTTTGATACAAAAGAGGATTGAAAATCAAAAAAATGGGGAGCAACAGGCAAGAACCTGCTGCTCCTTTTTTGATGAAAGCAACAAATTTAAGTTACTGCATGACTTTTTCGGCAAAATCGGTGACAACGATATCCCCATAGGGAATGGCTTCCGCCAATTCGCCGCCTTCCATCATAATCTCCTGAATGAGAGCGAAGCCTTCCTCGGAAACAGTGGGATCTGTTTTCCAAGTATCCTGAGATTTGTAGCGTTCGATGATGGTGGTCAGGGTTTCTGCATCGCTATCGGGGAACTGGGGCAGGATGACTTCGGCGATCTCGGCGGAAGTATGGCTCTCTACCCACTGCTGTCCTTTATAGATGGAACGGGTGAAGGCTTCGATGATATCGGGATGTTCTGCCATGAAATCATCCCTTGCCATGTAGACCGTATAGGGGACATAGCCGCTGGCTTCCCCCAAGGATGCAACGATATGCCCTGCGCCGCTCTGTTCCAATGTGGTTGCTGCAGGCTCAAATTCAACGGTATAATCGCCCACATCCCCAAGGAATGCCCCAGCAGTAGAGGAGAAATCAATATTATTGATGATTTCCATATCATCCCCGATGGTCATGCCGTTTTCCTTGATGACATATTCCAGAACCAGCTCCGGCATACCGCCCAAGCGCCCGCCGATGACAGATTTTCCTGCTAAGTCAGACCACTGGAAATCTGGTTCCTCTTCCCGGGAAACCAGGAAATTGCCTGCCCGCTGGGTCAGCTGGGCAAAGGTTTTGGGATAATCTTCCTTCCCTTCAGCGTAAACATACAAACCTGCTTCGGTGCCCAGAAGGGCGATATCCGCAGAATCGGAAAGGAGGGCAGTCATGGATTTATCGGCTCCATTGCCCACAGCTACGGTTACATCCAGCCCCTCTTCTTCAAAATAGCCCATTTCCAGAGCCACATACTGGGGCGCATAAAAAACGGAATGTACAACCTCATTCAGACGCACCGATGTGAGGGCGTTTTCTTCCGGCTGTGAACCGCAGCCTGCCCCTGCAGTTAAGCATAACAGCCCTGCCAGAGCCAAACTGATCTTCTTTTTCATAGTACTCCTCCTGAGAGAAAATGATTTCTTTCAACTATATGCGAATGGAAAGAAAAAAGTATATTGTCTGGGTATTTTTTTCTGTTCGGAGATAGGTTTTTTCTATGTTTTGGTGTATAATAAAATTTAATGTGGAGTTTTACGCATTTTTGCTTTTGATAGATTGGGGAAAGCAAAAAAAGTAGGGCAGAAGAATGTCTGCTTGTGGTATTGCTTTCCAATTATGAAATTTAGGAGGCTGTTTTATGGCTGAAAAAATTATGCTGATCGACGGGAACAGCATTGTGAACCGTGCTTTTTACGGAGTTCCTTTGCTGACAAATGGGGAGGGCCGTTATACCAACGGGGTATATGGCTTCCTGAATATTTTATTTAAACTGATGGATGAAGAAACCCCTGATTATCTGGCGGTGGCCTTTGACTTGCACGCACCTACCTTCCGCCATAAAACCTTTGACGGATACAAGGGAACAAGAAAAGGAATGCCGGAAGAACTGCGGGAGCAGATGCCTTTGCTGAAGGAAGTGCTCCAGACTATGCATATCCCCATTTTTGAACAGGAAGGCTATGAAGCCGATGATATTTTGGGAACCCTGTCTGCTCTGGCAGAGAAAAACGGCGTATTGCCCGTAGTGGTATCCGGGGACAGAGATTTGCTGCAGATCGCAGGGGAAAAACTGAAAGTCCGCATCCCCAAGACCAAAGGGGGACGCACGGAAACGGAGGATTACTATGCGGCGGATGTAGCAGAAAAATATGGGGTAACGCCTACGGAATTTATTGATATGAAGGCACTGATGGGGGATGCATCCGATAATATCCCCGGCGTGCCCGGTATCGGCGAAAAAACAGCGGCGAAGATCATCCAGCAGTATCATGATATCGAAACGGCCATTGCTCATGCGGCGGAAATCAAGCCGAAAAAAGCATCGGAAAACCTGACGGAATTTCAGGAACAGGCAAGACTGAGCAAATTTTTGGCAACCATCGTGCGGGATATGCCCTTGGAATGGAATACGGAAGCCCTGCGTATCAAAGATATGTTCAACGCAGAGGCCTATGAACTGATCAAACGATTGGAATTTAAGAGCATGTTCAGCCGTTTTGAAGGGGCAGTTTCTGCTGCGCCCCAAAAAGAAGAAAAAAACTATCAGCTGATTGCCGACAGGGAAGGGGCGGAACGCATTCTTTCTGCCTTGGAAAAAGGCGAAACAGCTTATATTTTCCTATATGATAATGATGCCTGCCAGGGGCTTGCCCTGTATCAGGAAAAGCTGGGCGGTGTTTTTGTGGAAGCATCCATGCAGCTTTTGATGGATGATATCCTGAAAATCTTCCAGGATTTCTTCCAAGACCCTGCCTACAAAAAAATCGGGCATGATGTAAAGCGGGATATCAAGCTGCTGCGGGGGTATGGCTATGATGGCTTCGAAGCATCCTTCGATACCGCCATTGGAGCTTATATCCTGAACGCTACAGGCAGTTCCTATGAATATGATGATATCGCCAATACCTTCCTGAACGAGACGTATCCATCTGCAGAAGAAGTGCTAGGTAAGGGCAGGGCAAAAAAGGCTTTTGCGGAACTGCCCGAAGGGGAAAGAACAGCCTTTGCCGCCAGACAGGCGGAGATTTCCTTCCGTGCAAAGGCTGTCATGGCGGAAAAGCTGAAAGCAAATGGGCAGGAAACCTTGTTCTATGAAATTGAAATGCCTCTGATCTATGTATTGGCGGATATGGAAAAATACGGCATCAAGGTGGATAAAGAAGCTCTGCTGGCCTATCAGAAACGTCTGGAAGAGAGCATAGACGGCATGGAAGAGGAAATCTATGCTTTGGCAGGGGAAAAATTTAATATCAATTCTCCCAAACAGCTTGGGGTGATCCTTTTTGAAAAACTGGGCTTAAAGGGCGGCAAAAAGACAAAGACCGGCTATTCCACAGCGGCGGATGTACTGGAAAAGCTGCGGATGGAACACCCTATTGTAGAGCGTATTTTGCATTACAGACAGTTGGCAAAGCTGAAAAGCACCTATGCCGATGGACTTCTGGCAGTGATGGATATGAATACAGAGAAAATCTATTCTACCTTCAACCAGACTATCACGGCAACGGGGCGGATTTCTTCTACAGAGCCGAATCTGCAGAATATCCCTGTCCGCTTGGAATTGGGGCGGGAGCTGCGAAAGGTATTCATTCCCGAAAGCGACGAATACTGCTTCCTGGATGCGGATTATTCCCAGATCGAACTGCGGGTGCTGGCTCATATTTCCGGGGATGAAACCCTCATCGATGCCTTCAAAAATAATCAGGATATCCATAGACTGACGGCGTCCCAGGTGTTCCATGTGCCCTTTGAGGAAGTGACCCCTTTGCAAAGAAGCAATGCCAAAGCGGTCAATTTCGGTATCATCTATGGCAAGGGTTCCTTTACCCTGGGGCAGGATCTGGGCATTTCCCGAAAGGAAGCGGAGGAATATATTTCTGCCTACTTTGCAAAATATCCTAAAATCAAGACATTTATGGATGAGACGATTAAAAATGGCGCTAAGGATGGCTATGTTTCTACCCTTTGGAACAGAAGACGGGCTATGCCGGAACTGCAGAGCGGAAACTATATCCAGCGGGCGGCTGGGGAACGGGCGGCAATGAATATGCCTATTCAGGGCAGTGCGGCGGATATCATCAAGATCGCCATGGTGAAGGTGCATAAAGCCTTGCAGGAGGGCGGTTTCCGTTCCCGCCTGATTTTGCAGGTACATGATGAATTGCTCATCGAGACCGATAAAGAGGAAAAAGAAGCTGTGGCGAAGATTTTGAAGGAAAATATGGAACAGGCAGTACAGCTTGCCGTTCCTCTGGATGTGGATGTGCATGAGGGTGCATCCTGGTTTGAAGCGAAATAAAACGAGGGAGAAAGCTATGAAAGTGATTGGATTGACAGGCGGCACCGGCAGCGGCAAAAGTGTTGTCAGCAAGAGCCTTGCGGAAGCAGGAACTGTCATTATAGATGCGGATCAGATTGCCCATGAAATTATTCTGAAGGGAGAACCGGCTTATCAGGAGATCATCGCTTATTACGGTACGGAGATTTTGGACGAGAATGGCAATATCATCCGAAAAAAATTAGGGGAGATTGTTTTCCATGATGGGGAAAAGCTGGCATTTCTGAACCAGTGTACCCATAAATATATTTGTGCAGAGGTAGACAGACAAATTGCCGCAGCAAAAGAGGCGGGAACTGCAACAGCCATCGTGTTGGATGCCCCGTTGCTTTTGGAAGCGGGTCTGGATAAAGTCTGCGATGTGATTTGGGTGGTCTATGCAGACCCGGAAGTCCGCGCCCAGCGAGTCATGGAGAGGGATCATGTGACCTACGAGCTGGCAAAAGCCAGAATTGCCAACCAGAAAAGCTGGGAGGAATATAAACAGGCGGCGGATACTGTCATCGATAACAGCAAAGACTTGGCCTATCTGCAAAGGCAGTTATTTGAACTATTGAAAACAATATAAAGGAAGCTAACGAAAATGATTCGATTCATAAAGAAATTGTTTACCCTGGCAGTATCCCTGATACTGCTGGTGACCTTTGGCTATTGCGTGGTGCTTCCCCGTGTTTTGCCGATGGAATATCAGGATATTGTGGAAAAATACGCCAAGCAGTATCAGTTGGAGGAAAGCTTGGTTTATGGTGTCATTTTTTGCGAGAGCCGCTTCGAGCCGGAGGCAGTCTCTTCCGCGGGAGCGGTGGGGCTGATGCAGGTGACGAAGGAGACTGGCTGGTGGGCGGCAGAACAAATGGGACTGGACCCAGATACCATTGATTTGACTGACCCGGATACCAATATCCGCATTGGCTGCTGGTATCTGTACTGGCTCAATGAAAAATTCGATGGGGTAAGGGAAACGGCCCTTGCCGGATACAATGCAGGCCATGGCAATGTTGCAAAATGGCTGGTGGATGAAGAAATGAGCCGCGATGGCATCACGTTGGATGAAATACCCTATGGAGAAACAAAAAGCTATGTAAGGCGAGTGGAACTGGCGGAAAAGGCATACCGCTATATATACCGCCTAGGATAGCTTTTGAGAGGATTGGAAGCAATATGAAAAAAAGGATTTGGTTTCTCTTGCTGGTTCTTTGTTTGTGCTTTTCCGGCTGCGGAAAAGACGGGCAGGAGCAGGCGGAAGAAGATTTTACTGCAGTAGGCGGGGAAAATATGCTGGAAGAAGAGGCAGATACCTTAAATCTTTCCATGCGCGTCCCGGAAACTCTGAACCCCCTTTTGAACAGGGAAGAAACGGTAGACCGCATTTTGAAGCTGATATATCTGCCGCTGATGGAATTTGATGAAAGTGGAAAAGCTTGCCCCGCCGTAGCGGAAAGCTGGGAAATGAGCCCGGACGGCAGAAGCCTGACCGTACAGCTGAACCAAAACATTCTCTGGCAAAACGGCGGAAGGGTAACGGCGGATGATGTGGTATATTCTCTGAATACCATCAGAAATGCGCCGGAGGATGCTGTCTATAAAAAGGTGCTGAATTACGTCAGCGGGTGTACGAAAGCAGGGGAATATACAGTTATTTTTACCTTCTATGAAAATTTCAGCTCGAACATAGAAGCTCTGCGGTTCCCCATTATTTCTGCTGCATATTATGGCGGCCAAAATGACCCCAAGGCGGAGATGAACCTGACGCCTATGGGCAATGGCCCCTATCGTCTGCTTTCCTATAAGCAGGCAGCAGAACTGATGCTGGAGGCCAATACTTCTTATTATGGAGGAACACCGAATATCCCCCGCATCCGTGTGAAGGTCACAGCGGGAGAGGAAACAGATATCAATGCCTTTGAGCAGGGCATGACAGATATTTTGGTGACGGATGCCATGGAAGCCGGCAGATATATTGATGAAGATATTTCCGGCATCTATCAGTATACCTCTAACGAATATGATTTTATCGCTTTCAATTTCAAAAAGGAATTGTTTCAGGATAAATCGTTGAGACAGGTGGTAGCTTATGCCCTGCCCAAGGAAAGCCTGATGGAAAGTGTTTATTTGAACTACGGCGTGATGACCAATACGCCGATCAACCCCAAAAGCTGGCTTTATGAGGAAAATGTGGCTCTCTATGGATATAATCCCACTATGGCGGCTACTTTCCTGAAAAACAGCGGTTGGACGGATACAGACGGCAACGGCAGGCTGGAAAAGACCCTCAATGGTGTATCTCAGCCTTTGAGAGCGACGATTTTGGTAAATCAGGAAAATACCGGCAGACGGCAGATTGCCTCCAAGCTGAAAGAAGAACTGACCGCCCTTGGTTTCGAGATTACGATCGACCAGCAGCCCTTTGCGGTATATCAGGAAAGATTTATGAATGGGCAGTTTGATATTGTTGTCGGCGGATGGAAATGTTCCGAGGTGACAGATCTGACGCCATTCTTTGGCACAGGCGGCAGCTTGAACTATATCAGCTACAGCAACCCGGAAGTGGATCAGCTGCTGGAGGCGGCGAAAACAGCCGTCGGCGAAGGGCAGACCCTGCTGGCCTACAGCAGCCTGCAGAAAAAACTGGCGGAGGAATTGCCTTATATCAGTATTGCCTATCGGAATCAGGCGGTATTTGCCTCTAAAAATATAGGCGGGGAGATCAGCCCTGTGGAAAGCAATGTTTTCTGGGGAATCGAAAAATGGACATATCAGAAAGGGGAATGAACATGTCTGAATTCAGAACAAATCCCTTCACGGGAGAAATGACGCTTTATGCGGAGAATCGAAAGAATCGCCCCTATGAATTTGTCCATAATACCAAGGCAAAACATACAAATAATGAAAACTGCCCTTTCTGCGGCGGCCATGAAACATGGACCACCGATGCAGTCTATCAGGATGGGCCCGATGGCGCATGGCAGATGCGGGTATTCCCCAATATGTTTCCGGCAGTAAAAGAAGACTGCGGAGAGATCGAAGGGGAAGCCTTTTATGAACAGGCGGCAGGGATCGGCAGACACGAGGTGTTGGTAGATACCCCGGATCATGATGAAACCATAGATACCTTCAGCGTGGAACATATTGAAAAGGTGCTGCGTGTATTGCAGGATCGGCTGAATTATTTCCGCAGCAGGGAACAGACGAAATATGTGCAGATTTTTAAAAATTGCGGGCCTTCTGCCGGAATGAGCATCCGCCATTCCCATTGGCAGGTGATGGGGCTGCCCATTGTGCCCAGACGGGCGGCAGCTATGGCGGAAAAAATGCAGGGGGAGGATTGTCTTTTCTGCAAAATGCTTGCCTATGAAAGAAAGCAGGGAAAGCGCATCGTTAAGGAGACGGAACATTTTCTGGCTATCACCCCTTATGCCGGCAGGTTTCCCTATGAGGTTTGGCTGGCACCCAAAAAACACCAAAGGGACTTTGGAGATATGGATGATACACAGAGAAAAGATCTTGCCGGCCTTTTCTGGGAAATTCTGCAGAAGGTGACAGGGCTCAAAGAGGATATCGGCTACAATATCTGCGTGATGGATGGCCCCAGAAATACGGATTTCCATTGGCATATGGAAATATTGCCCCGTATCGGCGGCTTTGCCGGTTTTGAATATGCTACAGATTGCTTTATCAATATGGTAAGCCCGGAACGGGCGGCAAGATATTATCGAGGAGAGCCAGAAGAAGAATGAAAGAAAAGGAAAAGGCACAGGCGTCTTGAAAAAGATGCCTGTGCCTTTTTGATTACAGCAGTTCTTGATAGGAATGGATACATTTGTCTGCCAGTTTTTTGATTTTTTCAATTTCGTTTTTGCGGATGGCATCATCCAAAAGGGCATAAACCGTAAACCCTGCGGATTTGGCGCCCTTTATGGCATAGCCGGCGTCCTCAAAAACAGCTGTATCTTTCAGTGTGCCGCCCAGTTTTTCCATGGCAGTCAAGAAGGCTTTCCCATCCTCCTTATATTCTCCCAGCTCCGTACAGGTGAGGATGCAGTCAAAATATTTATGGATATCCAATCGATCCAGAGCGGGCAGGATATAGCTGGCCTCGGAAGCGGTAAGGATACACATTTTTACTCCTTTTTTTGCCATGGCTTCTAAATATGCCTTTGCGCCTTCCTTCAGAGGAATGGTATGGCGATAGGCATCTTCTACAAAAGAAATGATTTCATCTACAATCGCCTGAGGCTCCATGGGAACGCCAAGCGTATTTCGAAAATATTCTGCCGTCTGATATAATGTTTGGCTTTTTACGATATCCAAAAGATTTTCCGGAACGGGGAAGTTATGTCTGGTCAGGAAGGTTTCCCCTGTGCCACGCCAAACGGGCATCGAATCAATGAGGGTACCATCCAAGTCAAAAATGATATGTTTCATATATATGTTCCTTTTCTAATAAAGTTTTTGTCTGTATTATCTGTATTTGTCGATTTTTTCGTTGATGGTGAGAACACCGGCAGGGTTATGGAAAATTTTCACATAGGCTTTAGTGGAAGGTGCGCCTGCCTCGAGGGGGATTTCCTGACAGCGTTTGATAATTTCCATCAGCTTGTCAAAATCTCCTTCGACCACCGTCTCAAAAGGACCTACTTCATAATGACAGCCGGTGCTTTCGATATAAGCGATGACCTGGTCTACAATTGCGCAGACTGTTTTCATATCGGAAACATCAGGCAGAACCTGAATAGCGATGCTTGTCGTATACATATTTGATTCCTCCTTCTCTGAATTGTGTCTAATCTTATGAAGAAATTCTATCATTTTTTACAGGAAAAGACAAGGGTGCTTGCAGGCAGGGGGTGGTTGTGTTACACTAAAAAACAGAGAAATTTTCAGGCTTTTATATAAATATACAAAGGAGAAATTGGTATGGAATATCGCATTGAAAAAGATTCTATGGGTGAAGTGAAGGTGCCTTTGCATGCCTACTGGGGCGCACAGACCCAGAGAAGCTATGAAAACTTTAAGATTGGCACAGAAAAAATGCCTAAAGAGATTACCTATGCTTTCGCTGTTTTGAAAAAGGCTGTGGCGCAGGCAAACTGCCGGCTGGGCAAATTGGACGAAAAACGCTGCGCCATTATTGGGCAGGTCTGCGATGAGGTGCTGGCGGGCAAACTGGATGATCAGTTCCCTTTGGCAGTATGGCAGACAGGCAGCGGCACCCAGAGCAATATGAACATGAATGAAGTAGTAGCCAATCGAGGGAATGAGATTGCCGGAGAAAAGCTGCTGCATCCCAATGACCATGTAAATATGAGCCAGAGCAGCAACGATACCTTTCCGACAGCCATGCACATTGCCGCTGTTTTGGAAACCAAGAAGAAGCTGATTCCTGCCCTCGAAAGAATGATTGCAGAACTGCTTCGCCTGGAAAAGGAAAATGAGGGCATCATCAAGACAGGCAGAACCCATCTGCAGGATGCAACGCCCATCACCTTTTCTCAGGAAATCAGCGGCTGGAGAAATATGCTGGAAAAGAATAAAAAAATGATTGAAATGAGCCTTGCGGAAGTGGCGGAGCTGGCTTTGGGCGGCACAGCCGTTGGGACGGGGCTGAATGCGCCTGCCGGCTTTGCGGAAGCGGCTGCAGAAGAGGTTTCCAAACTGACGGGGATTCCTTTTATCACGGCGGAAAATAAATTCCATTCTCTGACAGCTAAGGATGAAATCGTATTTGTTCACGGTGCTCTGAAAGGACTGGCAGCGAATCTGATGAAGATTGCTAACGATGTACGTTGGCTGGCCAGCGGCCCCCGCTGTGGTCTGGGTGAAATTTTCATTCCGGAAAATGAACCCGGCTCCTCTATCATGCCCGGCAAGGTAAACCCTACCCAGTGCGAAGCGGTGACCATGGTGGCGGTACAGGTCATGGCTAATGACGCAGGTATCGGCATTTGTGCCTCTCAGGGGAATCTGGAATTGAATGTATTTATGCCTGTGATGATTCATGAATATTTGCAGAGCGTGCGTCTGCTGGCAGATGTGCTGGATTCCTTCCGTATGAATTGTGTTTGCGGCATCAAGGCGAATCAAGAAAAAATGGAAGAAAATCTAAACCGTTCCCTGATGCTGGTAACGGCCCTGAGTCCTTATATTGGCTATGAAAATGCGGCAAAAACAGCAAAAAAAGCCCATGCGGAAAATATTTCCCTGAAAGAAGCGTGTATTGCTCTGGGCTTCCTGACAGAAGATAAATTTGATGAAGTATTCCATCCGGAAGAGATGGTATAAAGCGGAGATGAAGGCATGAAGACCCTTGCATCGTCTGCTTGCAGGCTGATGCAGAACGGAATGCATTGTGTTTCTCCGCCAAAGACAAAAAGGAGTATTTATATGGATATTAACGAAAAAGCATTGAAACTGCATTATGAAATGAACGGGAAAATCGAAGTAGTTTCCAGAAAACCTGTGGAAACGAGAGAGGACTTGTCCCTGTTATATACGCCCGGTGTGGCAGAGCCCTGCCGTGTGATTGAAAAGGACTATGAGGAATCCTTCCGCCTGACCAGACGTTCCAATCTGGTGGCTGTTATCACCGATGGTACAGCAGTTCTGGGGTTGGGGGATATCGGCCCTGCGGCGGGGATGCCTGTAATGGAAGGAAAATGTGTGCTGTTCAAGGAATTTGGCGATGTGGATGCGTTCCCTTTATGTATCGATTCTAAGGATGTAGATACGATCGTCAACACCATCTATTTGATCTCTAAAAGCTTTGGCGGCATCAATCTGGAAGATATTTCTGCACCTCGCTGCTTTGAGATCGAAAGAAGATTGAAGGAAATTTGTGATATTCCTGTATTCCATGATGACCAGCATGGTACAGCCATTGTGGTAGCGGCGGCAATGCTGAATGCTATGAAGGTAACAGGAAAGAAAATGGGCGAAATGCGTATTGTTATCAATGGCGCCGGTGCCGCAGGCATTGCCATTGGGAAACTGCTTATCAGCATGGGCTTCGGCAATATCATTATGTGCGATAAAAACGGCATCATCTGCGAAGGGGACGAAGGCCTCAACGCGGGGCAGGAAGAAATTTCCCATATCAGTAATCTGCACCACGAAAAAGGCTTGCTGGCAGATGCGCTGAAAGGGGCAGATGCTTTTGTGGGTGTTTCCAGACCCAACATGGTTACAAAAGAAATGGTGGCAACGATGGATAAGGGCATTGTTTTCGCCATGGCAAATCCTGTGCCGGAAATCATGCCGGAGGAAGCCAAAGCTGGCGGCGCGGTTGTGGTTGGCACAGGCCGTTCCGATTTCCCTAACCAGATCAATAATGTACTGATTTTCCCCGGTATCTTCAAAGGGGCATTGGCAGTGCGCGCCAAGGAAATTACCGAGGGCATGAAACAGCGGGCAGCCTACGCCATTGCGGCGATGATCCCAGAAGAAGAACTCAGTGCGGAGAATATTATTCCATCCGCATTGGATAAATCCGTTGCCGATGCGGTGGCAAAGGCGGTTGCCGATGTTGCTGTTGAGGAAGGCATTGCTCGTGTGAAACCAGAATGATTCAGAGTGTAATCAAAACCACTAGTAAAACTAGTGGTTTGCACCAGCCCTAAAAGGGCATATTACAGGCACAGCGTCTTAA
>NZ_JBJEJK010000030.1:0-14405 GCF_051877975.1 Anaerotignum sp. | reverse complement strand
CGGAGTTGGAGGACTATACCATCAATATCGATTATGGAAATCAAACAGAAAGCTACACGTTGACAGAGCTTCTGAAAATGGCACAGGAAACAGAACAATAATTTTATCTAAAATAAAAAGGCTCTTTTGAGCCTTTTATTTTTTGAAGGTTTGCTGCATCCGTTCCAAATCATATTCCAGCAGCCAATTTTGGCAATCCTCATATAAAAAACGGATCTCTTCGGGTTTTTCTGCTGCCACATCTGCGCCCCTGTCATCATAAGGATGGAACAGCAGGTGACGGGTGGTATCAAAGAAGAACACAGCAGAGGATAGTTCCCGGAAGCCCAATCCTTTAAAATCGCAGGACATGATGGCTTCCAGCAGAGGTGTTATCCGAGGCGGAGTCTGTTCAATATCCCAGAAAAGCAGGATACGAGTCATAGGTTCTTCGGCGGCTGTCATCACTTCCTGCTGATAGACTTCCGCAGGGGCAGGCAAGTGAGCCAAACGACAGAATTTCTCGATGATTTCATCCACATCTGTATCCAGATCCGGCGTGCGGTACAGAACCCAGAGCAATGTATCGAAAGGAGCGATTTTTTCATAGAGAAAGGAAACGCGCCATTGGGCACTTTTCAGATAGCGGGGATTCAGATGATTTTCCTCCAGAAAGATATCTAAGGTTGGATCGCCTGTTTCAAAACGCAGGGAAACAGGGCTTTCATAAAAGATGGGCAGCTGCAGTCTTTCGTTGCCCATCTTTTTTAATGTCAAAATAGTACGTTCTAATAACATAAAAATCTCCTAATTTATGCGGGCTGTCGGGGACGGTTGTTGCGAAGGAACATTGCCACAGCGGTGGAGGTGATGATGAGATATCCCAGCCAGCTGAAAGCATCGGAAACCTGCCCGAAAACAAAATAGCCCAAAATTGCCGAGAAAATGATTTGGCTGTAATCGTAAACGGAAATTTCCCTGGCGGGGGCATAGGTATAGGCGGCAGTGATAGTGAATTGCCCGCCGGCGGCTGCCAGACCTGCCAAAAGCAGCGTACCCAGCTGCACCATTGTCATGGGATGGTAGCAGAAGATCAGATAAGGCAGAGTGACAACGCAGGAAAAGGCGGAGAAAAAGAACACGATAAAAGGACCTTTTACACCGCGCATGCCCAATGCACGCACATACGTATATGCTACCCCGGCGCCAAGACCGCCCAATAGCCCGATTAGTGCAGGGAAACACGCCAGGTTAGAGGGGGTAGGCTTGATGACGAATAGAGTGCCGGTGAAGGCAGCTGCTACGCAAAGCCCCTGAAAAAGATTGATCTTTTCCTTTAAAATGAGGATGCCAAAGAGGATGGCAAAGAAAGGGGACATTTTATTGAGCATGGAAGCATCCGCCAATACCAGATGATCTACAGCATAGAAGTTGCAGAGGATACCCAAGGTACCACATACAGAGCGGAGCAGCAGAAATTTTTTGGAGTCTCTGTCCAATTTGATTTCAGGGCGTTCCTTCAGCAGGATGATCAGGGCAAAGAGCATTGCCACGAAGTTGCGGAAGAAGCTTTTTTGAATAGAGGGCAGATCGCCGGAAAGGCGGACGAAAAGGTTCATCAGTGCGAAGGAAAAGGAGGAAAGCAGGATACAGCAGACCCCTTTATTTTTTTGTGACATCGTTCATACTTCCTTTCTAAAGAGCGAAACCTTGGGACTCTGTCCCAAACCCTGCAAGGGGAATAATTCCCCTTGACCCTTGTTTGCAGCAAAATGTATATTTTGCTGCGGTATCGGGTTCTAAGGGGGTGCCCCCCTTGGTGGGAGTTTGAGGGTGAAATCCTCAAGGGTTTCGGCGGTTTTCGGCTTCGGCTTTGGAATAAGGGCATCCGCAGTAGTCCTGCCGGTAAAGATGATATTCCGCTGAGAGCTCACAGGAGCGGCGGTAACCGTTCTTTTTCTTGAAATCGGAAAAGAGATAAGAAACACCGCGTGCATCGGAAATCTCTTTCCCCAATTCATTCAGCACCTGGGCATTTTTGTGAGGGCTGATGGAAAGAGTGGTGGTGAAATAGTCGAAACCACCCTCCTTCGCTGCTTTTGCTGCCTCTTCCAGCCGCAGGCGGTAGCACTTGAAGCAGCGCTCGCCGCCCTCCGGTTCGGTTTCATGCCCCTTTGCCAAGGCAAAGAACCGCTCCGGGTCATATTTCCCTAAAATTAATTTTACAGCAAGCCCCATTTCGCTGATGAGCCGTTCCTGTTCTTCCGCCCGGAAACGAAATTCTTCTGCAGGGGCAATATTGGGATTATAATAAAAGATCGTAATATCAAAATACTGTGCCAAATATTCCATCACATAGGAAGAACAGGGGCCGCAGCAGCTATGGAGCAGCAAAGAGGGGCGTTTGCCTTCCTGTTGGAGCGATTGGATGGTTTTTTCCAGCACCAGCTGGTAATTTTGTTTCAAATGTGTCGCCTCTTTTCTAGAATACATCCTACCCAGTTTAACAAGAAATGCAGAAGAAGTAAAGGAAAGCGGGATTGTACGAAAAAAAATACAAAAATAATTCACAAAAATGAGATTTTTGGGAATAGAAAAATAAAAAATATCTGATGAATTTTCGTGAAGAAGTGGTGATGTTTTTGTTTAAATTGAAATTTTGACAAAAAATCAAGTGTCAAACATAACAGAAAAAGGGAAAATCCGTAAAGAAGGGGAACAGATGTGAAAGAACTCCGGCATGGGAAGGAGAAGATTTTTTCGGAAGCACGAAACCCTGGAATTCCGGGGAAAGAACATAAAAAAGGACTTGACATCATCCGCTTACTGTGATAAAATATCTCCACATTAGCGAACATGCACATCGTCCCATGCTGTAACAAAGTATAGCATAGAGAAATCCTGATTTCAACAGAAATTTTGGAAATCGGCATATTTTACAGGCAAAACGCCTTGGAAATCAGCTGAAATGATGTGATTTTTGTTCAAAATAGATAAGAGCAGGCTGTTTTTGACAGCTTGCCCGCAGTTTTTTGAAATAGAATTTTTTGAATGAACAGGCTTTTGTCATGGCTTCTGATCAAAGGAAGTGCAGGCAAAGGTCTAGATTTGTTTGGAAAATTCTAAATTTTTGTCTGAAAGAGAACCGTGCAGGCAGCTATCTGGCGACTGTCCCAATGCGCAATGCACCCAAAGGGGGGATTGCGAATAGGAGAAGCGATGTGAAGGTGTCTTCTTTCAGAATATGTAAGAATAAAATGATTTTGCGATTTTGCAAATTCTTTTATCCGCTTTAACGGCGGCGATTTTGTCGGTGCAGTTTAGATTACGAGAGGTGACAAGATGGAAAAAAACAGAATTCGTGCACTCCAGTTTGGCGACACGACCAGAATCAGTTATTCCAAGATCAACGAAGTTCTGGAAATGCCCAACCTGATTGAAGTGCAGAAGAACAGCTATCAGTGGTTTTTGGACGAAGGTCTGAAAGAAGTATTTGAGGATATTTCCCCCATTACGGATTTCAGCGGCAATCTGATACTGGAATTTGTCGATTTTTCTTTGGATTCCGAGCCCAAATACTCTATTGAAGAATGCAAGGAAAGAGACGCGACCTATGCCGCATCCCTGAAGGTGAAAGCAAGACTTTACAATAGAGAACTGGATGAACTGAAAGAACAGGAAATCTTTATGGGCGATTTCCCTCTGATGACAGAAACAGGTACCTTCATCATCAATGGTGCAGAACGTGTTATCGTCAGCCAGTTGGTTCGTTCCCCCGGTATCTATTATGCATCCGATTTTGATAAAGTCGGCAAGAAGCTGCTTTCCTCCACAGTCATTCCCAACAGAGGTGCCTGGCTGGAATATGAAACAGATTCCAACGACGTATTTTATGTAAGAGTTGACCGTACCAGAAAGGTTCCTGTATCCGTTCTGATCAGAGCCATGGGCGTTGGCACCGATGCAGAAATCATCGAGCTGTTTGGTGAAGAACCTAAGATTCTGGCAACTCTGGAAAAAGACGTTGCAAAATCCAATGAAGAAGGCTTGATCGAGATTTATAAAAAGCTGCGTCCCGGTGAACCCCCTACAGTAGAAAGCTCCGCTTCCCTGCTGAATGGTATGTTCTTCGATCCTAAGAGATATGACCTGGCGAAGGTAGGCCGCTATAAATTCAATAAGAAACTGGCTCTGAGAAACCGTATCCGCGGCGCAGTGCTGGCTGAAAATGTGGTTGACCCTATGACAGGGGAAGTAGTGGCAGAAGCCGGTGCTGTCCTGACGATGGAACTGTGTGACCAGATTCAGGATGCCGGTGTTGACAGCCTTTATATTGCAGTAGAAGATAAGAAAGTAAAGATTTTGAGCAACCAGACCGTTGCTATCGATTCTTATATTGAAGAATTTGGCTTAAGTGCAAAAGAATTGGGCATCAAGGAAAGAGTTTACTACCCCGTTCTGGTGAAGATTCTGGAAGAAAACGCCACAGCAGAAGAATTGAAAGCAGCCATCAAGGAAAATATCCACGAACTGCTGCCCAAGCATATCACACTGGAAGATATCTTTGCTTCCATCAACTATGTGATCCATCTGGATTATGGCTACGGCAACGTAGACGATATCGACCATCTGGGCAACAGACGTATCCGTTCCGTTGGGGAACTGCTGCAGAATCAGTTCCGTATCGGCCTGTCCAGAATGGAAAGAGTGGTTCGTGAAAGAATGACTACACAGGATCTGGCAGTTGTAACCCCTCAGGCACTGATCAATGTGCGCCCTGTCACAGCGGCTATCAAGGAATTCTTCGGCAGCTCCCAGTTGTCCCAGTTCATGGATCAGAACAACCCTCTGTCCGAACTGACACATAAGAGAAGATTGTCCGCTCTGGGCCCCGGTGGTTTGTCCAGAGAAAGAGCCGGCTTCGAAGTGCGAGACGTTCACCATTCTCACTACGGCAGAATGTGTCCTATCGAAACACCAGAAGGCCCGAACATCGGTCTGATCAACACATTGGCTACTTTCGCCCGCATCAACGAATATGGTTTCATCGAAGCACCCTACAGAGTAGTTGACCACAGCGGCGAAGAACCCCGTGTAACCGATGAATTCATCTATGTAACCGCAGATGAAGAAGAAAATTACAACGTAGCACAGGCCAATGAACCCTTGGATGCGGAAGGTCATTTTGTGCATAAGAAAGTATCCGGCCGTCATAAAGAAGACATCATCGAAGTGGACAGAAGCCAGGTACAGCTGATGGACGTATCCCCTAAGCAGATGGTTTCCGTTGCGACAGCGTTGATTCCTTTCCTGGAAAATGATGACGCGAACCGTGCGCTGATGGGTTCCAACATGCAGCGTCAGGCCGTTCCTCTGCTGGTGACAGATTCTCCTATCGTCGGCACAGGTATGGAATATAAAACAGCGAAAGACTCTGGTATCTGCGCCATTGCGAAAAACAGCGGTATCGTAGAAAGAGTTTCCGCTGATGAAATCGTGATCAGAAACGATAACTCTCAGAGAGATGTATATAAATTGGTAAAATACCAGAGAAGTAACCAGAGCACTTGCCTGAACCAGAAGCCCATCGTAGACCTGGGCGAAAGAGTAGAAAAAGGCCAGATCATCGCTGATGGTGCTTCCACCTGCAAAGGGGAACTGGCACTGGGCAAAAACCCTCTGATCGGTTTCATGACATGGGAAGGCTACAACTACGAAGATGCCGTTCTGCTGAGTGAAAAACTGGTGCAGGAGGACGTTTATACCTCCGTTCATATCAGTGAATTTGAAGCGGATGCCAGAGAGACCAAGCTGGGGCCTGAAGAAATCACAAGAGATATCCCCAACGTGGGGGAAGATGCCCTGAAAGATCTGGATGAAAGAGGGATCATCCGCATTGGTGCGGAAGTTCGCCCCAACGATATTCTGGTTGGTAAGGTAACACCGAAGGGTGAAACAGAACTGACAGCAGAAGAAAGACTGCTGCGTGCTATCTTCGGCGAAAAAGCAAGAGAAGTCAGAGATACTTCCCTGCGTGTACCTCACGGGGAAACAGGTATCATCGTGGATGTAAAGGTATTCACAAGAGAAAACGGCGACGATGTAGGCCCCGGCGTAAACCAGCTGGTACGTGTTTATATCGCTCAGAAACGTAAAATCTCCGTTGGTGACAAAATGGCCGGCCGTCACGGCAACAAGGGTGTCGTTTCCCGTGTACTGCCTGTGGAAGATATGCCTTTCCTGCCCAATGGCCGCCCTCTGGATATCGTGCTGAACCCTCTGGGTATCCCTTCCCGTATGAATATCGGGCAGGTATTGGAGACACACCTGTCCCTGGCTGCGAAGGCATTGGGCTGGAAGATCAGCACACCCGTATTCGATGGTGCCAACGAAATCGATATCATGGATACACTGGAAATGGCAAACGACTATGTCAACACAAGCTGGGAAGAATTCTCTGAAAAATGGAAACCCCTGCTGAATGGCGATATTTATGATGAACTGTATGCAAACAGAGACCACAGAGAAGAATGGAAGGGCGTTGCCCTGGGCAGAGATGGTAAGGTTCAGTTGAGAGACGGCCGCAGCGGCGAACCCTTCGATAACCGTGTCACCATCGGCTTCATGCACTACCTGAAGCTGCACCACCTGGTAGACGAAAAGATCCACGCTCGTTCCACAGGTCCTTACTCTCTGGTTACACAGCAGCCTCTGGGCGGGAAAGCTCAGTTCGGCGGTCAGCGTTTCGGGGAAATGGAAGTTTGGGCGCTGGAAGCATATGGCGCGGCTTATACCCTGCAGGAAATCCTGACAGTGAAATCCGACGATATTGTTGGCCGTGTAAAGACCTACGAAGCCATCGTCAAAGGGGAAAACATCCCCGAACCCGGTGTTCCCGAATCCTTCAAGGTTCTGCTGAAGGAACTGCAGTCTCTGGCTTTGGATATCCGTGTCCTGCGGGAAGACCAGACAGAAGTAGAGATCAAGGAATGCATCGAAGATGTGGATGATCTGAATGTAAACATCGACGGTTATGAAGAGGATGAATTCCATCGTCCCCGCCCCATGACAGCAGAAGAAGAGCTGAGAGATTTCCTCTTCGACGATGAAGAAGGCGTTGTGGCTGATAACAGCGATCTGCTTTCCGATGACTATGCTGGTGATGAGGATTACGACGACTATGAGGATGAAGAATAAGAAAGGAGAACAAACCCATGAGCACACAAAATACAGATCAGGGAATTGTATTTGATTCCATCAAGATTGGTTTGGCATCTCCCGAAAAAATCCATGAATGGTCCAGAGGTGAAGTAAAAAAACCTGAAACCATCAACTATAGAACACTGAAACCTGAAAAGGACGGTCTGTTCTGCGAAAGAATTTTCGGGCCCACAAAAGACTGGGAATGTCATTGTGGTAAATATAAAAGAATTCGTTACAAAGGCGTTGTCTGCGACCGCTGCGGCGTTGAAGTAACAAAGGCGAAAGTAAGACGTGAGAGAATGGGCCATATCGAGCTGGCCGCTCCCGTTTCCCATATCTGGTATTTCAAGGGCATCCCTTCCAGAATGGGTTTGATCCTTTCCATGAGCCCCAGAGCTCTGGAAAAGGTTCTTTACTTTGCTTCCTATATCGTGCTGGATGCAGGCGATACAGAGCTGCAGTATAAACAGCTCTTGACAGAAAGAGAATACAGAGAAGCTTATGATAAATATGGCAATGCTTTTGAAGCAGCCATGGGTGCGGAAGCTATTAAAAAGCTGCTGCAGGATATCGATCTGGAAAAGGAATCCGCAGAACTGAAAGCACAGCTGCAGGATACGACAGGCCAGAAACGTGTTCGTATCATCAAGAAGCTGGAAGTCATCGAAAGCTTCCGCCTTTCCGGCAACAAGCCTGAATGGATGATTCTGGATGCCATCCCGGTTATTCCTCCCGATATCCGTCCTATGGTACAGCTGGATGGCGGCCGTTTCGCTACCAGCGACCTGAACGACCTGTACAGAAGAGTTATCAACAGAAACAACCGTCTGAAAAGACTGCTGGATCTGGGCGCTCCCGATATCATCGTAAGAAATGAAAAGAGAATGCTGCAGGAAGCTGTTGACGCCCTGATCGATAACGGCCGCCGCGGCCGCCCTGTTACAGGCCCCGGTAACCGTGCGCTGAAATCCCTGTCCGATATGCTGAAGGGCAAACAGGGGCGTTTCCGTCAGAACCTGCTGGGCAAACGTGTTGACTATTCCGGCCGTTCCGTTATCGTTGTAGGCCCCGAACTGAAAATTTATCAGTGTGGCCTGCCCAAAGAAATGGCAATCGAACTGTTCAAGCCCTTCGTTATGAAGAAACTGGTGGAGGACGGTTTGGCACACAATATCAAATCTGCCAAGAGAATGGTAGAAAGACTGCAGACAGAAGTTTGGGATATCTTAGAAGATGTCATCAAAGAGCATCCTGTTATGCTGAACCGTGCGCCGACACTGCACAGACTGGGTATCCAGGCCTTTGAACCCGTTCTGGTTGAAGGCCGTGCTATCAAGCTGCATCCTTTGGTATGTACAGCGTATAACGCCGACTTCGACGGCGACCAGATGGCGGTTCACGTTCCTCTGAGCGTAGAAGCTCAGGCAGAATGCCGGTTCCTGCTGCTGTCCCCCAACAACCTGCTGAAACCTTCCGATGGTGCCCCTGTAACCGTACCCTCTCAGGATATGATTCTGGGTATGTATTACCTGACACTGGAAAGAGAAGACCTGAACAAGAAATACGAAGCAGATATTGTGGATGCAGAAGGCAATGTCATCAAAAAAGCCGGTGACATTATCATCAAATCCTTCAAGGATGAAAAAGAAGCCATGTTGGCTTATGATAACCATGAAGTTTACCTGCAGGAGATTATCAGGGTCAGAAGAACATTGGAATTTGACGGTGTTCTGGAATCCAGAATGGTGCAGACAACGGTAGGCCGCATCATCTTCAACGAAGCGATTCCCCAGAACTTGGGTTATGTGGACAGAACAAACGACGAAACAAAATTTGACTATGAAATCAGTTTCCTGGTTGATAAAAAAGGCATTGGTAAGGTTATCAATAAGTGTATCAACCGCTGCGGTGCAACAGAAACTGCTGCCGTTTTGGATAAGATCAAATCCTTGGGCTACAAATTCTCCACAAGAGCTGCCATGACAGTATCTGTATCCGATATGGAAATTCCTAAGGAAAAGGCAGAATATCTGGCAGAAGCAGAAGAAAAAGTAGACCTGATCACAAGAAAATTCAGACGTGGTCTGATGACAGACGAAGAACGTCACCAGAAGGTCATCGAAGCTTGGAATATTGCCGATGATAAGATTACAGCGGCTCTGCTGGCTGGTCTGGGCAAATATAACAACATTTATATGATGGCAAACTCCGGTGCCCGTGGTTCCAACAGACAGATCAAACAGCTGGCCGGTATGCGTGGCCTGATGGCATCCCCTAACGGCGGTATCATCGAACTGCCCATCAAGGCGAACTTCCGTGAAGGTCTGTCCGTACTGGAATACTTCATTTCTGCCCATGGTGCTCGTAAAGGTCTGACCGATACAGCCCTGAAGACAGCCGACTCCGGTTACCTGACCCGTCGTCTGGTAGACGTTTCTCAGGATATCATCGTAAGAGAATGGGACTGCTGCGAAGGCAGAAATATCGAAACACCCTGCATGGAAATCTCTGCATTCATGGATGGCAATGAAGTCATCGAAGGTCTGCAGGATCGTATCCGCGGCAGATGGTCTGCTTACGATATCATCCACCCCGAAACAGGCGAGATCATCGTTCCTGCTGATACGATGATTACCGTAGATCAGGCAGAAGCAGTGGAAAAAGCAGGCGTAAAGAAAGTATGGATCAGAACCGTACTGACCTGCCGTTCCGAAGTGGGTATCTGTGCGAAGTGCTATGGTGCGAACATGGCCAGCGGCAGATATGTACGTATCGGTGAATCTGTAGGTATCATTGCGGCTCAGTCCATCGGTGAACCTGGTACACAGCTGACCATGCGTACCTTCCACACAGGCGGTATCGCCGGCGATGACATCACACAGGGTCTTCCCCGTGTCGAAGAATTGTTTGAAGCAAGAAAGCCTAAGGGCCTTGCCATCATCGCAGAATTCGGCGGCCGTGTCACACTGAATGATACAAAGAAAAAACGTGAAGTTATCATTACAAACCCTGAAACTGGCGAAACAAAGGATTATCTGATCCCTTACGGTTCCAGAATCAAGGTATATGACGGTGACGTAATTGAAGCCGGTGACGAAATCACAGAAGGTAGTGTAAACCCCCACGATATCCTGAAGATCAAAGGTCTGAGAGGCGTTCAGGACTATATGATCCAGGAAGTACAGCGCGTTTACCGCCTGCAGGGTGTAGAAATCAGCGATAAGCATATCGAAGTTATCGTTCGTCAGATGCTGAAACGTGTAAAGATCGAAGAAAACGGCGATACCGATTTCCTGCCCGGCTCTCTGGTTGACTGGCTGACCTTTGAAAATACAAATGCTGCTCTGGAAGCAGAAGGCAAAGAACCCGCCAAGGGGACAAGAGTGCTGCTGGGTATCACAAAGGCATCCCTGGCAACAGATTCCTTCCTGTCTGCCGCTTCCTTCCAGGAAACAACCCGTGTCCTGACAGAAGCAGCCATCAAAGGCAAAATCGATCCATTGATCGGCCTGAAGGAAAACGTTATCATCGGTAAGCTGATCCCTGCCGGTACAGGTATGACGAGATATCGCAATATTGAAATTGTACCCGAAGGCGCAGAGGAAGAAACAGCCCCCACAGAAGAGACTGTTTTTATTGACGAGGATGAACTGGTATAAATAAAGATAAAAAGTGCTGCTGAAAAGCGGCACTTTTCTTTCGTATTAAGACGAGTGTGTTTTAAGGAAAGACATTGAAAAAAACAGTGAAAAAAGCTGATATTTCAAAGAAAAATCCTTGACTTTTCATTTTCTCGATGATAGAATTTTCTAGTGTCCGGCTTTGCGGGCTTTTCTAAGCGGGCCCTTGAAGCAGGAACAGGATAAGAATGATTGCAATTTGCAGATGTATTATTTTATAAGGAGGTGCAGTTAATGCCTACGTTTAACCAGTTAGTAAGAAAAGGCAGAAAAACTGTTGAGAAAAAATCTACAGCACCCGCTCTGCAGAAAGGTCTGAACTCCCTGCAGAAAAAAGCAACAGACGTATCTTCTCCCCAGAAGAGAGGCGTTTGTACAGCGGTAAAAACTTCCACACCTAAGAAGCCTAACTCTGCTCTGAGAAAGATCGCCAGAGTTCGTCTGTCCAACGGTATCGAAGTAACAGCATATATCCCCGGTGAAGGCCACAACCTGCAGGAACACTCCGTTGTTCTGATCAGAGGCGGTAGAGTAAAAGACCTTCCTGGTGTACGTTACCATATCGTAAGAGGTACACTGGATACAGCCGGCGTTGCAAACAGAATGCAGGCTCGTTCCAAATACGGCGCAAAACGCCCTAAAGCAGCGAAGAAGTAATTCCGACTGCGGGAACAAATTTTAAAAAAGACAAATCTAATTTATAGAAATGCCTTATATAGATCAATACAATCTGCGATTGCTTAGACGAGATATACGTTGACGAAGATAAGGCATGAAAACACGGACGTTTAGGGCCGTGAAGTACCGAGAATAGCATTTATTCATCAAGGAGGGAAGAATCGTGCCTAGAAAAGGACATGTAGCAAAAAGAGAGGTCTTGGCCGATCCTATTTACAACAGCAAGCTGGTAACAAAGCTGATCAACAGCATCATGCTGGATGGTAAAAAGGGTGTAGCTGAAAAGATCGTTTACGGTGCATTCGAAAAAGTAGCAGAAAAAACAGGAAAAGATGCTCTGGAAGCTTTTGAAGAAGCTCTGGGCAATGTAATGCCTGTACTGGAAGTAAAAGCACGCCGTGTTGGTGGTGCTACTTACCAGGTACCCATGGAAATCAGACCCGAAAGAAGACAGACACTGGGCCTGAGATGGATCACACTGTATTCCAGAAAACGCGGTGAAAAGACAATGGTTGACCGTCTGGCTGGCGAAATCCTGGATGCTCTGAACAACGCCGGCGGCGCTTGCAAGAGAAAAGACGAAATGCACAAAATGGCAGAAGCAAACAAAGCTTTCTCTCATTTCAAATGGTAAGAGATACCACAAAAGCGTTGTTGATGAACACAGCGGCGTGACTGCCTGCAGACACCTGCCTGTGAACAAGAGACAACCGGAAGATAGGAATAAAGCGGAGCTTTATGAATATCGGCAACTGCAAAACAGTTGGTTTTTGGATAAAAACGAATGGAAACCAGGCAATATGGAAAGGCTATTTCATAGTCTTTCCATAGACCTGATTATGACTGCAAAAAGGAGGATTCCACAGTGGCAAACAGAGAATACCCTCTGGAAAGAACCAGAAACATCGGTATCATGGCGCATATCGATGCTGGTAAGACAACTTTGACAGAACGTATCCTGTTCTATACAGGCCGTAACTATAAAATCGGCGATACTCACGAAGGTACAGCAACCATGGACTGGATGGAGCAGGAACAGGAAAGAGGTATTACAATCACATCCGCTGCGACAACATGTCATTGGAACGACAACAGAATTAACATCATCGACACACCCGGTCACGTTGACTTCACAGTTGAAGTAGAACGTTCCCTGCGTGTACTGGATGGTGCTGTTTGCGTACTGGACGCAAAGGGCGGTGTTGAACCTCAGACAGAAACAGTTTGGAGACAGGCTGATAACTATCATGTACCCCGTATGATCTTCGTTAACAAAATGGACATCATGGGTGCAGACTTCTTCGGTTCCATGAAATCTATCGTAGACAGACTGGGCTGCCATCCCGTAGCAGTGACTCTGCCTATTGGTGCTGAAAGCGATTTCAAAGGTATCATCGACCTGATGAAGATGAAAGCTTACTACTATGAAAACGCTACTGGCACAGAAGTAGACGAAGAAGATATTCCTGCAGAATATGCAGAACAGGCAGAAGAATACAGAAACATCATGGTTGAAACAATCTGCGAAACAGATGAAGAACTGATGGAAAAATTCTTCGCTGAAGAAGAAATCACAGAAGCAGAACTGAAAGCAGC
Organism: Anaerotignum sp.; assembly: GCF_051877975.1. Lineage (GTDB taxonomy): Bacteria > Bacillota > Clostridia > Lachnospirales > Anaerotignaceae > Anaerotignum_A. Next base: position 1,269 of record NZ_JBJEJK010000030.1, on the reverse strand, counting down.
ACTGCGTAAGGCATGTATCGCTTGCGAACTGATGCCCGTAATGTGCGGTTCCGCTTACAGAAACAAAGGCGTTCAGAAACTGCTGGACGGCGTTGTTGAATATATGCCCGCACCTACAGATATCCCTGCAATCAAGGGTATCGACCCTGCAACAGGCGAAGAAACAGAAAGACATTCTTCCGATGAAGAACCTTTCTCTGCTCTGGTATTCAAAGTAATGAATGACCCCTTCGTAGGGAAGCTGGCATTCTTCCGTGTATACTCCGGTACACTGGACTCCGGCACATACGTTTTCAACTCTACAAAGGGCGGCAAAAAAGAACGTGTTGGCCGTATCCTGCAGATGCACGCAAACCACAGAGAAGAAATCGACAAGGTTTACTCCGGTGATATTGCTGCAGCAGTAGGTTTCAAAATTTCTACAACAGGTGATACAATCTGTGACGAAGAACACGAAGTAATTCTGGAATCCATGGTATTCCCCGAACCCGTAATCTCCGTTGCGATCGAACCTAAAACAAAAGCTGGTCGTGATAAAATGGGTATTGCTCTGGCAAAACTGGCAGAAGAAGACCCTACTTTCAAAACATACACAGATCAGGAAACTGGCGATACTATCATCTCCGGTATGGGTGAGCTGCATCTGGAAATCATCGTTGACCGTCTGCTGAGAGAATTCAAAGTAGAAGCAAACGTTGGTGCGCCTCAGGTAGCATACAAAGAAACATTCCGTAAGGCGGTTGACGTAGAAGGTAAATTCGTACGTCAGTCCGGTGGTCGTGGTCAGTATGGTCACTGTAAAGTACGTTTCTATCCCATTCCTACAGATGCGGAAAACAACTATGAATTCGTAAATGCGACAGTTGGTGGTTCCATTCCTAAGGAATACATCCCCGCTATCGATAAAGGTATTCAGCAGGCAATGCAGAGTGGTATCCTGGGCGGCTATCCCGTACTGGGCGTTAAAGCAGAAGTTTACGATGGTTCCTACCATGACGTTGACTCTTCCGAATCTGCTTATCAGATCGCCGGTTCCATGGCTTTCAAAGAAGCGATGAGAAAAGGTGACGCAGTACTGCTGGAACCCATCATGAAAGTAACTGTAACTGTACCCGAAGATTACATGGGCGATGTTATCGGTGATATCAACTCCAGACGTGGCCGTATCGAAGGTATGGAAGCTAGAAGCAACGCACAGATCATCCACTCTTTCGTTCCTCTGGCAGAAATGTTCGGTTATTCCACAGACCTGCGTTCCAGAACACAGGG
>NZ_JBJEJK010000029.1:0-15710 GCF_051877975.1 Anaerotignum sp. | reverse complement strand
CTATCATTAGCAATCGTTTCCGTTTGCTTGGAATGACTATGGGTTGTGTGTTCATTGTACGCTATTCTATTTTCAAAGTTCACAGCACTTCCGCAGTGCAAGGATTATTTTAGCAAAGGTATCCCATATTGTCAAGCATAAATTTTAACTTTTTTCAAAAAATTTTATCAAATGGAAAAAGCCTTGAAAATCAAGGCTTTTTCCAGACGTCAAAGACCATCACTTAATCTTCCAAAACAACTTTTCTGAATACCTCTCCGATATTTTCTGCAATCACCAATGCTGCTTTCTTATCGTAAGAGGTTGCTGATTTATTTACCAGCACCAGCTTGTTTCCTCTGTAATAATTCAGCAGCCCCGCCGCAGGGTAAACATTCAGGCTTGTTCCGCCGACGATCAGCAGATCCGCCTTACTGATGAAATCCACAGACTGATAAATCGTTTCCTGATCCAGCCCTTCTTCATATAAAACCACATCCGGCCGCACAATGCCGCCGCAGGCATCGCATCGGGTGATGCCTTCCTCAGCTGTCACGTAATCCAGGTCAAATTTTTTACCGCACTTTACACAATAATTTTTATACAGTGTACCATGCAGCTCCAGCACATTTTTGCTGCCGGCTCTCTGGTGCAGGTCATCAATATTCTGGGTGATGACTGCTTTCAGCTTGCCCATTTCCTCCAGCTTTGCCAGTGCCTTGTGGCAATCATTGGGCTTTGCATCCGGATAGAGCAAAGTCTTTTTATAATATTTGAAAAAAACCTCCGGGTTCTGCTCGAAAAATGTATGGCTCAAGATCACCTCAGGGCGCACGCCATACTCATTGATCGCCTGAAAAATGCCGTTTTCACTGCGGAAATCAGGAATGCCGCTTTCTGTAGATACCCCGGCGCCGCCAAAAAAAACAATGTTATCGCTCTCGTCGATCCATTTTTTCAACTGTTTCCATTTTTCATCCATGGGAACCCCTCCATTCTTCTTCCTCTTTACATAAATTCTTGCATCCATTTTATCACATTTTTTCTTTTATTTCCACCGGTACAGGTTTTTCATATTTTACGACTGTCTCCAGAATCCTGTGATTTTCCACCTTTTCCACCTGAATGCTCATCCTGTCCGCCTCCAACATGAATTTCGCGCCATCATCCGGGATATATCCCAGCATCCCGAAAATATATCCGCCGAAAGTATCATATTCTTCCACAGGAAAGGCAATTTCCAACTTTTCCGCTACATCATCCAAAGATACACTTCCCTTGATCTTCCACGCATTTTCCCCAATCTGCAGGATTTCCGCCTCATCCTCATAAATATCCCCAACCAGCAGTTCCAACAGATCATGCAGGGTAATCACGCCGCTCACCCCGCCATATTCATCCAATACCACTGCAAATTGCTTCTTTTCTTTTTTCATATTGTGGAATAACACATCAGCCTTGGTGATCTCCGGTACAAAATAAGGCTTTTCCACTCCATGCTCCAGAACGCTTTCTCTGCTTTTATCCTCTAAACGGAAATAATCCTTCGTATTCAGTACTCCTACAATATCATCGGCATCCTCTCCATAAATGGGATAATAGGTAAATCGGCTCTGCAGGATGGTTTCCCGCCACTCCTCGTCCGTTTCCTCCATCCCTAGGGCAGTCACATCCACCCGATGGGTGCAGACCTCCTCCACCGGTGTATCATCAAAAGCAAAGACATTTCTGATCCATTGGGTTTCTTCTGCATCAATAGTACCTTTTTCGTTCCCCGCTTCCAGCATCATATAAATCTCTTCCTCGGAAACCTCTTCTTCCTCATCTTCCGGGTCAATGCCCATCAGCCTTAAAATACCATTGGTGGAAACCGTCAGCAATGCCACCAGAGGTGCAAATACCCTGGAAACACCAGTCAGCATACCGCTCATGCCCAAGGCCAGGCCTTCCGCTTTTTTCATGGCCACCCGCTTCGGCACCAGTTCCCCAAACACCAAATTGAAATAGGCCAGCACCAGAGTGATTGCAAATACCGCAAAGGATTTCAGCACGCTTTCATTTATGCCAACGCCCGCCCCTTTCAGGGCATCTGTCAATGCTCCCGCAAAATTTTCTGCCGCAAAGGCACTGCCCAGAAGCCCTGCCAGCGTGATCGCCACCTGAATCGTCGCCAAAAATTTTGCCGGCTGCTCTGTCAAATTAGCCAACCGTTTCGCCCGTGGATCTCCGTCCCGCGCCATTCTTTGCAGCTTTGTGTCGTTCATAGAAATGACCGCAATCTCTGCGCTGGCAAAAACTGCATTCAGCCCAATCAATATCACCTGCAGCAGCAATGGTCCCATATACATATTCTTCTTCCTCCTATTCAACTCACCATTCCGAAAAAAACGCAAAAAGGGATACTCCGCCCGGAAAGCATCTTATGAGCAGCTTCTCATAAAATACTCTTTCTGTTTTCAGGCAGAGTATACCCCTCTTCTATTTCCCATCGGCATAAAATTTTTCAGAAAAACAAGTTCGGTCGCCGTCCTCGTCCATGCCGTTTTTCACACTCCTTAAATAAAATCAATCACTTTATATGTTATATGTATGGTATCATCCCATAAAATTTCCGCCCGGTCAATGGAATTCCGCTTAAGAATCTGTTAAATTTATCCAAGCATACCGGTAATGAAAATTTCCAGACCAATAAAAATCAAAATCACGCCGCCCAAAATACTGGCCTTGCCCGCCAGTTTCGTGCCGACTCTCTTCCCAATATCCAGCCCCCAAAAGCAGATGACAAAGGTCACAGCCGCAATGATGATAGCCGCCAGAAACGCCATGCCGAAATCATAATCCGCAATGGTGAACCCCACCGAAAGAGCATCGATAGAGGTTGCCACCCCCTGCACCATCAAGGCGCCAAAGCCTACCCCATGCAGTTCTTCTTCCTCCCCGCCGCCTTTGATGCCTTCCCGCAGCATACTCCCGCCGATATAGCCCAGCAATGCCAGCGCGATCCAAGGAATCAGCTTTTCAAAAGCCTGAAAGGTATTTACAATGGTGTGGATACAGATCCACCCCAACATAGGCATCAGTGCCTGAAAAAAGGCAAATACCCCCGCAATACCGCACATACGGCCTTTTTTCATCTGCGGCTCATTGAGCCCGTTGGCCATAGATACGGAAAAGGCATCCATCGCCAGCCCAATCCCCAGCAATATGCTGTTAAAAAAGAACATAAATCCAATCGTCATAAAAAACTCCTCCTCTATCAGTATATCGCCTTTCCGTCCTCTCTAAAACAAAAAAGCCCAAGTATGGGTAAAACCATACCTGAGCTGTTCCTTTCATAGACAGACTTCATGTATAGCTTCCCAGTTATACATGAGTCTCGCATTTTAAAACAAGCCAGATCTTTTATTGACCAGTATGTTGACTTGCTACGCAGCTTTCTGCGCTTGCTACTCCCTCACGAGTAATCTTAGTATAGTCTAAAAAACGCCTTGCGTCAAGGGATCAGATACACCCTCTCTGCCGCAAAAATGCCTCCATTTTGGAAATGCAGGTTTCCAGCTGCTCCATGCTGTAAGCATAGGAAATGCGGACAAAGCCTTCGCCGCTTTCGCCAAAAGCATCCCCAGGCACCACCGCAACGCCTGCTTCAAAGAGCAGTCTTTCACAGAACTGCTGAGAAGTCAGTCCTGTCAGCTTAATAGAAGGGAATACATAAAATGCCCCTCTGGGTTCAAAACAGGTCATCCCCAGGCGATTCAATTCCCGCAGCAGATACTTTCTTCTCTCATCATACGCCTCCCGCATCCGGGAGATATCAGCATCACAGAGAGCATCGTCCCGCAGGGCTTCAATGGCGCCATACTGGCTGGGCGCAGGGGCGCACATGATAACATAAGCATGAACCTTCCGCATGGCCTGAATCAGTTCCCCAGGGCCTGCCGCAAAGCCCAGCCTCCAGCCTGTCATGGAAAAAGATTTGGCAAAGCCGTTCAAAACGATCGTTCTCTCTCTCATGCCTTCCAAAGCCGCAATGGAAAAATGATTTTTTCCGCCATAGGTCAGTTCCGCATAGATTTCATCGGAAATCACCAGCAGATCATGCTGCAGAATCACAGGCACCAGCTTTTCCAGATCTTCTTTTTCCATGATCGCCCCGGTGGGATTATTGGGATAAGGCAGGATCAGCGCCTTTGTTTTGGGCGTAATGGCCGCTTCCAGTTCCTCCGGCTGCAGTTTAAAGTCATTTTCCGCCTTTGTTTCCACCACAACGGAAACACCGTGTTCCAAAGCAATAGCAGGCTTATAGGCCACATAGGAAGGCTCTACCACAAGGATTTCATCTCCCGGCTCGATGATGGTTCTCAGGGCCACATCAATGGCCTCAGAGGCACCAATGGTACATAAGATTTCCTGTGCAGGGTCGTATCGCAACCCAAACCGCCGCTCCAAATAATGGGCAATGGCCGCCCGCAATTCCGGCATCCCCATATTCACAGAATATCTTGTTTTTCCTTCTTCCAAGGATTTCATAGCTGCCCGGCGCACCCGTTCCGGCGTTTTAAAATCCGGCTCGCCCACACAAAGGGACAGGGCATCGGGTACCTGTGCCGCAATATCCGCAAATTTCCGAATTCCCGACCATTCCATTTCCTCAATATGTTTCGCAATAAAATCTCTCATTTTTCTCAAATCCTTCTCTTTTGCATATTTCATCTTTTCTCAAAGCTTCGCATCATAGAGCGCATCGCTCTTGGGCTGTGCCAGGGGCAGTCTCATGCCGTTCACCAGCATATATTTTCCGCCACTCGTCAGTTTCCCAATGACAGCCGCCGCAATGCCTTCCGCCTGCAGCTTTTCCACCAGTTGTTCTCCATCCTCCGTCGCAATGATCATGGTTCCGCTGGAAATCAGCCCCAGATAATCGATGCCCATAGCCTTGCAGATTTTCTTTGTTTCTTCTTTTACCGGGATGTTTTCCACAAAAATATCCACCCCCAGGCCGGAACATTCCGCCACTTCCCAGACTGCTCCTAAAATACCGCCTTCCGTCGCGTCATGCATGGCGGTTGCCCCATGGGCAAAGGCAATTTCCGATTCCCTGCCCACGGAAAGATAATGCTTCAATCCCTGCGCAGTTTTCAGTTCTTCTTCTGTCAGGTAAGCCTTTAGCCCTTCTTCCCATTCCTTGGCAAGGATCGCCGTGCCTTCTGTACCGGCCCATTTCGTCATCACAACATCCTGTCCCGCTTTTGCGCCGCCGGTGGAAAGAATTCTTTTCTCTCTCGTTTTCCCAATGACCGCCGCAGAGATCACAGGCTTGCAAACGACCTCCGTCACTTCCGTATGACCGCCTAAAATTTCAATATTCCGTTCTTCTGCCGCCCGAATGGCTCCTGTCATCATTTCTTCCAGTAAATCTTCATCACTTTCCGGCGGCAGCAGCACCGTCAGCAGAATGCCCATAGGCTCCGCCCCTGCGGAATAAATATCGTTGCAGTTGATCTGTACCGCCAGATAGCCCATATCCTTCGCCGCCCCTGTAATAGGGTCCGCAGAAAGGATACAGTATTCCCCGCCCAGGTCGATGGCAGAGCAATCCTCTCCTGTTTTCGGCCGCAGGATCACATCCTCCCGCTTCACTCTGCTTTCCTTCATAGGCTTCATTACGATCTTCTCCAAAATCTCAGGAGGTATTTTGCCGATCTCAAACATTGTTTTTCTTCCTTTCCTTTGTAAAAAGCCCCTGCAGGGAGCATAACATCTGTCACATTTCTCCCGCCAGAGGCTTCAAAATTTCTGTTTTCCATTACTGGATTCCAGTGATTTCTCCTGTATTTTCAGGTGCAGTTGTGTTTTCTGCCGCAGTTGTTTCCGGTTTTTTTGTACCTACGGTCACTTCATCCGCCGCCGCACGGTAAGAAGAGCTGCTGAACCATTCATTGCTGATGAGCTTGCCGCCTTCATATACCTTTTTCCGTACGCTGACCTTACAGCCGGTTCTGCCCTTGGAAGTTACGATTCTTTCGCCCTCCGGCAGTTCAGGATCCTTTGTGATGATTTCAGCCGGCTTATCGATGGTTGCCTCATAAACTGTTTCAAATTCCACTTTTCGGCTGGCGCTGTGTACTTCATGTCCGTAAATATTCATGACCAGCTTGCCGCCGCTGGCATAGGCTTCGATCATAATGGGATATTCTGTATTATTTCTGAATTTCAGGTCTTTATATGTCCCTGCGACAGCGGCATCTCTGCCCAAGGGCACATAGCCTACTGTCATGGAATGGGGAGAACGTTCCACAATATCCAGCTCCGCCAAAATCGCAGCGTTATATAATGTAGAGGTTACTTGGCATACGCCGCCGGCCATGCCCTGTTCCACCTTGCCATTCACATAAACGCCCGCTTCCTTATAGCCGCCGGCTGCGGTCTGGCTGCCCAGGTTCGCATTGGCAGAAAAAACCTCGCCGGGGGCAACCACAGTACCATTGATATAATCACAGCCAACCGCCAAGTTAGTATTTCTATTTTTATCACTGTTTGTATAAGTCGTATAATAGGTACCAATCAAATCTGTCACGTGGGAGTTATCCTCTGCGGTCACCTTCGGCTCGATCACTTCCGCCACGATATCTGCTTTGCCGCTCATCCGGGTTTCCAGCACCGCCGCTACCTGCTCTGCGGTTTTTTCTTTTTCCATAGCCCGGCCGATCTGTTCATCGGAAATGATAAATTTGCCGTTCTTTCTAACCACCGTACTGTCGATCGCATCCTGATCAAATTCTTCCGCCACCTCTGTCAGCTTTGCATCCAGCATCGCTTCATCAAATCCATAGACCAATTCAATATCCATGCCATTCTTCAGCAGTTCTGCCCCCACCGCGAAGCGTTCCTCTTCTGTCCCTTCGCGGCCTGTCAGATACGCCTGCTTGACTGCGCCTTCCACATCATAGCCTGCGCCGATGTCCTCAAAGGGGATTTCCCATTTCTGTTCTTCCTCTCCTTCGCCATACTGCAGCGTCAAGATCTGCCCGTCAATTTCTGTTTTATATTTCTCCTGCAGCTTGGCAACAGCCTCCGCTTCGCTCAGCCCCGCCACATCTTCTCCATTAATCGTAATGCCCTGATAGATGCCTTCCGCTGCCAGCAGCGCATTGACCTTGCTTTTCTGTATCTGATGATACCCCAAAACAACCACAGCCACAATCAAAACCACAACCGCAACAATGATCAACGGTTTCCGGTTCTCGTCGAATTTTTTCTGTTTCCGTTTCTGTTGCTGTTTCTGCTGTTGTTTCTGTTTCTGTTGCTGTTTCTGCTGCTGTTGCTTTTGCTGTCTTGGTCTCTTCCTTTCCTGTTCCAACCTCTTCGCCCCCTCGCGCTTTCTCTCTGCCCCTTACCGAAGCAATTTTCTGCAAATTCCAACCATTCCTGTCAAAATAACGCAGTTTCATTTATCATAGCGAAGTATCCTGTAAATTACAAGTCTAATTCGCTGAAAAATCCTTACATTTTTGTTACGATTTTACGCAAAGATTCCCAGTTTTTGGGAATTCCTTCCTATATAAAATATTGGAATCAATAGATCCCATAGCTCAGGAAAGGCGCAATCAGGCTCAGCACCAAGGCTACCGCCAAAATGACAGCGATCACTGCAGATATTCTCTTTTTCATTTTATATTTATCAGCCGGTTTCATTTCCTTTTTCCTTCCTTCTGTTTTTTATTTCTTTGCAAAGAATGCATCTGTATGCAGTCCCATTTCCGCCAAGAAACGAGATGGCTTTTCTTCTTTCTCATATCTCTTCTTGATGGCCGAAAGGCAGAGTTTCTCTCCTGCCCTCGTCACAGCCACATAAAATAACCGCCGTTCTTCTTCGATTTCTTCCATTCCTTTTTCATGGGGCACTACTCCCTCCACCAAGGAAGGCAGAAATACTGTCCGAAACTCCAGCCCCTTGGCCCCGTGCATAGTCATTAGTGCGACTCCCTTGCGCTTCTGTCCTTTCTTTTGAGTCTGCTCTTTCATCTGACGGCTCAGTTCTTCCAGCCTTTGCCGAAACATTGCTGCATCGGCGCAATCCTTAGCTGTTTCCATGATTTCATCAGCAATTTCCCACAGCACCTGGGCGCTGGTCCGCCGATATGCCGCAAATTCCTCCAAATATTCATCATATCCAATGACCTTCCGCACATATTTCAGCCCATCATAAGGCGTTTTTCTATGTATCTGCCGCAAATCCATCCGCAGATTTTCCAAATGTTCCTCCTGCCATTTCCGCAGAGAGGGGCAGACAAAAAGGCTCCGCATCAGGTTATAGGGCATCGTTTCCGCCTCCGCCAGAAGGTCTTTTCCAATATATCGTTTCGGTTTATTCAAAATACGCCGCAGCGCACTATCTGATTCCTCATTTTCCGCCAACAGCAGATATGCCAGCAGATCCTTTGCCACCCAATGCTCATACACATTCCCACTGTTATCCCGCAGATCGTAGGGAATCCCTCGCTTATACAATTCCCTGGCAAAAGCGCCCCCCTGCAGGTTTGTCCGATAAATCACGGCAATCTCCGTCAAAGGCATTCCCTCATCCAGCAGTTTCGCAATCTTTTCTCCAATATACTCCGCTTCCCTTGCCGTATCCTCTGCCAGAAAGAAAGTCACCTTATCCCCTTCCTCCCCGCTGCCTTTCATATTTTTCACAAATCTTGTCTCATTATTTCCAATCACTTTTTCTGCCAGAGAAATGACCCGTTCCGTGGAGCGGTAATTGATATTCAGGGTTACCTTTTTGGCATCCGGGTACAGCGTCGGAAAACGCAGCAAAAAGTCAGGCCTTGCGCCTCGGAAGGCATAAATGCTCTGGTCATCATCTCCCACAACAAAAAGATTCCTGTGCTTCTCTGCCAATATTCGCAGACACTCAAACTGTGCCCGGTTTACATCCTGAAACTCATCCACCAGAATAAATTTATATTTCCCCTGCCAATAGGCCCTCATCTCTGCATCCTCACCCAAGAGCTGATAGCAAAGGGTCAGCATGTCGTCGAAATCCAGCTTTTCATGCCGTTCCTTATAGTTTTCGTAGGCATTGTACAGCTTGCGGAATTCCTCCGCAGGCATCCCGGAAGGCTCAAAAGTCTTAGGGCTTTCCAATTCGCTGTTCATCAAAGAAAGCTGGGCAAAAAACTGGGAGATGTATTCTTCTATATCAGGGATGTCCCATCTCTCCTCTTCTAAGATATGCCGCAGGATGTTCCTTCTTTCCTCCTCCTGAAACACTCTTTCCACGCCCCAGCCATATTTGCTCCGCAAAATACGAAAAAAAACACTGTGAAAGGTGCCAAAGGAAACGCCCGCAGGGCCCTTTGCCCGTTGGAATCGTTCCCGCATCTCCTCCGCAGCCCCTTTAGAAAAGGTCAGCGCAAGGATTTCTCTGGGGCTTGCCAGCTTCTTCTCCAAAAGCCGCAGGATACGGCAAAGCAATACTGTCGTTTTTCCGCTGCCGGGCCCCGCCAACACCAGCATCGGCCCGGTTTCATGGCAAACTGCCTCTTTCTGGGCTGTGTTCAGTTTCTTTCCCATAGGCGTTTCCTCCCTTCATATTTTTCCCTAATTGCTAAGTATATCACAACTGACAGAAGAACGGTTAAAAAACCGTATTTTTGTCTCTTCTTAAGAAAATCTTACCAAAATCCTAACGGATTCTTTGTTGTAAAATCTTTGCTTCTATATTAAAATGATGAACAAACCTAAAAATCAATATAAAAAATCTATCCAAATGAAGGGTCTTTTCTTTCGAGAAAAACCCGCAGGAGGTATCTTATGAATATCGGTATTTTTTCCGACACATATTTTCCACAGCTCAATGGCGTGGCAACATCCATCCGAACCCTTTCCAACGCTCTGCGCCAGAGGGGGCATCATGTTTATATCTTTACTCCTTCCGATCCCCGCTGCGAAGGGCAGCCGGAAGAAGAAGGGATTTTCCGTCTCCCCAGCGTTCCGGTTTATTTTGTAAGAGATTATCGGGCAGGCTATATTTTCCCACCCCATATCCTAAAAAACATCTCCAAGCTGGAATTGGATATCGTCCATACACAAACAGAATTTCCTCTGGGATTTCTGGGCAAGCTGGTCTCTACTACAGAAGGAATCCCCATGGTACATACGTATCATACCATGTATGAGGATTATGTCCATTATATCGGCGGCGGGCACATCATTTCGCAGGGAATGGCCAGGGATTTCAGCAGTGCATTCTGCAATGCGGCCATGGCTGTGATCGCGCCTACCCGGAAAACGGAACAGCTCCTTACCAGCTATGGCGTTACAAAACCCATTTCCATCATCCCTACCGGCATCAATACGTCCCATTTCCGCAAAGAAAACTTTGACCCTGCGGAAATTTTGGAACTGCGCCATTCCTTGGGGCTGGAAGCAGATACACCCGTTATTATTTCCATCGGCCGCATCGCCAAAGAAAAGAGCATTGATGTCGTCATTTCCGCCCTGCCTGCGCTCATCGAAAAACTGCCTGCTATCAAGATGGTCATCGTCGGCGAAGGCAATGAAATCGAAAACCTGGGGGAATTTGCCGCATCCATCGGCGTTGGCGATCATGTCCTGTTCACCGGCGGCAAGCCTTGGGATGAAATCGGCAAATATTATCAGCTGGGCAATGTATTCTGCAGCGCCTCTGTTTCTGAAACCCAGGGGCTTACCTTTGCGGAAGCCATGGCCGGCGGCATTCCCGTCGTAGCAAAAAAAGATGAATGTATTGAAAACATCATTACTGATGGCGAAACAGGCATGCTTTTCGAATCTGATAAAGATCTGCCGGATCTGCTTTATCGGGTCCTAACAGATCGGGAATTGTCCTCCCGTCTGTCTAAGGCCTCTATACAGGCAATGGATCGTCTTTCCGTTGAAACCTTTGCAGACAGCGTAGAACAGCTTTATCAGAAGATTCTGGAAAGCGGAGAACGGCCTAAAAAGATTGCCGCTCCCGTTATCCCCTTGGTCATTGGCGCCAAAGCAGCCAAGAGCATCACAAAGATCCCCCGCAAATTGGTACACAGTTCCCGCCAAAAAGCAGCATCTCTGCTTTTTGAGCCCAAAGGAAAATAATATTCTTCTATGCCTGCAATGTGGTGCCCCCTCGGAAATAACGTTTGTTTTCTTCCAGGGGATGCCGCTGGCAATTTCCTTAAAAGCCCAACAAATGCTGCAATTGGCAATTCCTCTCTTATCCGCTCTTCACTTTCTTTTTATCTTTTTTTAAAAAATGCTTGACAAAATGATTCTCATATTGTATGATAGTTCCTGTGCCAAATGAATATGTGAGTGTAGCTCAGCTGGATAGAGCGTCTGACTACGGATCAGAAGGCCGCGTGTTCGAATCATGTCACTCACAGAATCATCCGCAAACCTATGGTTTGCGGATTTTTTATTTCAGCAAAAAGTTTGAGTGCGTCAGACTTTTTCTAACGCACTCCTTTGCTCCGCATACCATAAGGTTCGCGGCATTCTTTTTAGGTTTTGAAAGCCTTTCTTCGTCAGGCTTCGCCGGTCTCTTTCCTTTCCTCCGCAAGTCGTTTCAAAAAATAGAAACACTGAACCTTGCAAAAGCCAGTTCCGCATTTGTATCCCTTGAAACCAACTTTCTACGCTTTATAAAAAAATTAAGGGCGGTATTTCTACCGCCCTCTTTATCGTGGGTAAAATTGCAGTTGAATCTATCGAATAGATTATTTGTCCAGCTGAGGAGCAACGTCGTCCATCCATTTCATCAGACCGCCCATTTCTGCATCTTTGTCCCAAACATATTTCTTTGTTTCGGATGCAACTACGCCGGACAGACCCAGCAGAGCAACCAAGTTGGGGATGATCATACATGCGTTCAGCATATCAGCTACGTTCCAAACTACTTCCAGAGCAGCTACACAACCGATCAGTACAACGATTGTCCAAGCAATACGATAAGGTTTGATAGATTTAACGCCTACCAGGTAAACCCATGCACGTTCGCCGTAGTAAGACCAACCAAGGATTGTGGACCATGCAAATGTGATCAGACCAAATGTCAGAACAGCAGGACCTACAACGGGGATTGCATTGAATGCGCCGGATGTCAGGTTTGCACCTACCAGACCTTCCATACCTACGGGGTCTTTAATGATAGAGGATACCAGAACCAGACCTGTCAGCAGACATACAACGATTGTATCCCAGAATACACCAGACATGGAGATCAGAGCCTGTCTGGAAGGGTTTCTTGTAGCCGCACATGCGTCTACGATAGGAGCAGAACCCAGACCAGATTCATTTGTGAACAGACCACGGGATACGCCGGCACGGATACATGCTGTAACAGTTGCACCTACGAAACCGCCGCCTACTGCTGTAGGATTGAATGCGCCTCTGATGATAGCACTAAATGCTGCGGGGATGTAAGCTGCGTTGATGAAGCAGATGATGATACAACCCAGAATGTACAGACCAGCCATGAAGGGGATCAGTTTTTCACATACTTTGGAGATGGATTTAACGCCGCCCAGGATAACCAGACCTGTCAGGATCATCAGAACAACACCAGTTGCGATCTTGGGGATACCAAAAGTACCCTGTACGGATTCGGAAATGGAGTTACCCTGTACCATGTTACCAATACCAAAGCCAGCAAAACCTGTGAAGATTGCGAACAGAACGCCCAGCCATTTCTGACCCAGACCTCTTTCCAGAGCATACATAGGGCCACCAATGTAGGAACCGTCTTTTGCTTTTACACGGAATTTAACAGCCAGCAGAGCTTCGGAATATTTTGTTGCCATGCCCAGCAGACCTGTCATCCACATCCAGAATACAGCACCGGGGCCGCCTGTACCGATGGCTGTAGCAACACCTACGATGTTACCAGTACCGATTGTAGCAGCCAGAGCTGTTGCCAGCGCTGCGAAACCGCCGATATCACCAGATGCTTCTTTATCGGGTGTGATAGAGAGTTTAACACCTGTGAAAGTTTTTCTCTGAATACCTTTTGTTCTGATTGTCAGGTAAATGTGTGTACCAACCAGCAGAACCAGCATAATGGGTCCCCACAGGACGCCATCCACCGCTACTACAAAATTGTTAAAAGCTTCCATTTATAATTCCCTCCCAATTTATTATAAAATAGAGTATAATTACGCGGCAGAACCTTTTTGTCTTTCTCTCAAAAACACGGAAAATCTTTCCCATCCCCACGAAAAAATAGAAAAAATCTTTTTCAGAAGATTTTGGAGAAATCCTAATCAGATTCATTTACCTGCTATTATTTTACATGATTTTCTCAAAAAAACAAGCACTTTTTTATAGTAGTTCGCACGCGAATCCTTTGCTCATCAGTAAAATTGCATATTTTTACTTGTTTTTTTCGTGTATTTTTCAACTGTTTTTGTTGATTCAGTTACAAGGGTTTCGTCTGAAAAATTCGTTTCAAAAAGGATAATTTAAACGAAATATCCATATTCTTAACACTTTTTTTACAACATCACGTACAAAAAATGCCTTTATTTTACCATAAATCCGAAATTTTCAAAGACATACGATTTTATATTTTCTTCTTCCAATGAAAATTGTGCAATATTCTTCCTTTTTTTCATTTCCAATTCAAAACTTAATTTACATCATTTACCATATATGGTGAAATATATCTGTTTTGGAAACTATATATTTCATTTTTTTCTTTCCCTGCATCTTTCATATCTGTAAAATACTTACAGTTTTTCTAATTTATTTCAACTTTCTGTCAATATAAACATGATTTGTTTGAAATAGATAAATCAAATATTTGTCTGTAATAAAATCTATTTTTTTATAATAAAACTTTTATTTTCTAGCTTTCTATAGCAATGCGTTCCATAACATAAAAAAAGAAGCGATGTTCTCCATCGCTCCTCAAATTTGTCCGTCTCTCAGTGACAGTGACCGCCGCAATGATGGTCATGTTCTCCGCAGTTTTCATGATCGTGGTCATGGTGGTGGGTGCATTCTACTGCTGCATTGAATTCCAGTGTACCATCTACATAAGCCTGGGCTTTTTCATCCGCGTTGCCGCTGACGCCGCCCCGCAGTTCAATGCCTTTTTCTGCCAGTGCCGCCTTTGCGCCGCCGCCAATCCCGCCGCAGATCACTGCCGTTGCACCGTTCAGCAGCAGGAAATCCGCCAGCAGGCTGTGACCGCTGCCCATGGTAGGTATAATCTGTGTATCCGTGATCTTGCCGTCTTCTACTGTGTAGAATTTAAATTCCTTCGTGTGTCCAAAATGCTGATATACTTCGCCATTTTCATGGGCTACTGCAATCTTTGTTTTCATTTTCTTTTCTCCTTCTTTTCTTATCTCATTTTTTCCAGAAAATCTACCATCGGATCCAGCCATTCGCCATCATATTCTTCTGCTGCGCCCCTGTCGCATTTTGCCGCAATGGCAGGGTCGATCGGCAGCTTGCAGACCACAGGGATATTATGCTTTGCCGCAATCCCCTCAATCTGGCTTTCCCCAAAGATTTTATGGATACCGCCGCAATCAGGACATTTGAAATAGGACATATTTTCCACGATACCCAAAATCGGCACATTCATCATTTCTGCCATTTTAACCGCCTTATCCACAATCATGCCAACTAGCTCCTGGGGAGAAGTTACAATAATAATACCATCAATAGCGATGGACTGGAAAACGGTCAGCGGAACATCCCCTGTGCCGGGGGGCATATCGATAAACATATAGTCTACATCGCCCCAAACAACATCTTTCCAGAACTGCTTTACTGTTTCCGCAATGACAGGGCCCCTCCATACAACAGGGTCAGTGTCATTATCCAAAAGTAGATTTACAGACATCATTTCAATGCCGGTTTTCGATTCACAGGGCAAAATCCCAAGTTTATTCCCATAAGCCTTTTCTTTTATCCCAAAAGCCTTGGGAATGGAAGGGCCAGTAATATCCGCATCTAGAATAGCTGTCTTTTTGCCCTTTCTGTTTGTCAGCACTGCCATTGTAGATGTCACCATGGATTTGCCAACGCCGCCTTTCCCGCTGACAACGGCAATGACCTTTTTGATATTGCTGTGTTCATTAGGTGCCACTAAAAAATCCGCAGGTTTACGGCTGCTGCAGTTGGAAGAGCAGCTTCCGCAGTTATGAGAACAATTCTCGCTCATTTCTATTCATCTCCTAAACTCAATTTACCTCTTTTTTGCAACAGATCTGTCCGCATTTTCGTCCGCATCCGGCATGCTCCCGCTGGCAAAGATCAATATCCCCGCCCTCGATGAAAAGCATTTTACCATTCACCAGAGCATCTGCCAGCTTCCTTCGGGCATCGTTGTAGATGCCCTGTACCGTTGTTCGGGCAATGCCCATCTGTTCCGCGCATTCCTCCTGGGTATAGCCTGCCAGATCGATCAAGCGAATGGTTTCATATTCATCCACCGCCATGATGATCCGTTCCTGTCCGGCCTCACTGCCCATAGGGGCAAAACTGTTATTTCGGGGCATCCCGCAGACACGTCTGCATTTTCTGGGCCTCGCCATAGAAACGCCTCCTCGTTTTTGACATATGTTGCTTTCTATAGTATACACCTATTCCGACATATGTCAATATTCTTTTCTCATAAAATGAAAAAGAGGTCTTGCGACCAATGTCATTAAGTTAAGATGACGAATCAGGATCTCAGTATTAGAAATAATGCT
>NZ_JBJEJK010000028.1:46307-68486 GCF_051877975.1 Anaerotignum sp. | reverse complement strand
AGTACCCTTTAGGGTTGTTCTTAAAACCACCGGCTTTGCCGGTGGATATTTATTTCGAAAAAAGCGGAGAAAATACCCGAAAATGGTTGAGAGTCTGCCTGCGGGAGTGTATCATCATTTGAAGGGGCTGAAAGCGCCAAGCACTTCGCTTATTTTATCAAAAGACAGAACGGAGGAAAGACGATGAGCTATTTTCCTTTTTTCATAGAGATTGGGCAAAAGCCCTGCCTGGTGGTTGGCGGGGGCAGGGTGGCTCTTAGGAAAATTGAAAAATTGCTGCCCTTTGGCGGAAAGATCACTGTCGTTTCTCCTGCGTTTTGTCGGGAAGTGGAGGAAATGGAAGGTATCCGCCGCATCCAACGTAAATTTGAGCCGGCGGATATCGAAGGGATGCTTTTCGTCATCGGCGCCACGGATGATGAAGCAGTTAATGCAGAGATTTCCACCCTTTGCAGAAAGAGGAATATTCCCGTTAATATTGTAGACGATAGGGAAAAGTGCAGCTTTTTTTTCCCCGCGTTGGTGAAGAAAGGGGAATTTGTGGCAGGCTTTTCCAGCGGCGGCGGCAGCCCTCTGGCAGCCCAGTTTATCCGCAACAAAGTGGAGGCTGCCGTCCCCGAAGGGTTTGAGAAAGTGGTGGCGCTTTTGGCAGAGGTGCGGGAAAGAGTCAAGAAGGAAATTCCCGACAGTAAAAAAAGAGAACAGGCATTCAAAAGGATTTTTGCCTTGGCTTTGGAAAAAGAGGGCGATGTATCAGAAGAAGAAATCGATGCAATACTAAGAAAGGAGGAGGAACGAAATGGATAAACTCAGAGTGGGAACCAGAAAAAGCCAGCTTTCCCGCAAACAGACGGAGATGGCTTTACAGGCGCTGACCAGTGCTCATCCCGCTTTGAAAACAGAAATCGTTCCTTTCCACACCAGAGGGGATAAAATTTTGGACAAGCCCCTTTGGGAAATCGGCAGTAAGGGTCTTTTTGCCTCTGAATTTGAAGAAATGATTCTGAAGGATGAAATCGACATTGCTATCCACAGCGGCAAGGATCTGCCCCTTTTCCTTGCGGAAGGGCTGGAAATCATCGGCGTTTTGAAACGGGATGACCCCCGGGATGTGCTGGTGATGCCCAAGGGCAGAACCCCGGAGGAATGCAAGACCATTGGCACCGGCAGCCTGCGAAGGCAGCAATGCGCGGCGAAGGTTTTTCCTTGGGCGGAATGCAAGCTGATTCGGGGAAATATCCATACTCGCCTGCAAAAGCTGATGAATGGCTGTTTTGATGCCATCATCCTTGCCAAAGCGGGGCTGGACCGGATGGGCATTACGGAGGACGATGGCTATTCCTTTCGGGTTCTTTCTGCGGAGGAATTTCTGCCTGCCGCCTGCCAGGGCATCATCGTGGCGGAGGGCCGCCCGGAACTGGCGGAGCTTGTAGGAAAAATGACCCACGAGGAAACGAAATGGCTATTTGAAACAGAGCGGGAAGTGCTGATGCTTTTGAATGCCGATTGCAGCGAGCCTGCAGCGGCCTTTGCAGAGCTTTTGGGAGATACCATCCGCCTGCGGGCTATGTATGGCACAGCCTATGCCGAAGGTACAGCCTCTGTGGAGGATAGATTCAAACTGGCAGCGGAGGTCGTTGGGAGGTTAAGAGGATGAGTGGAACGGGAAAGGTATATCTGGTCGGGGCTGGCTGCGGCAGCCCGGAACTCATCACATGGAAAGGGCTGAAGCTGCTGAAACAATGTGATGTGGTACTGTATGATGATTTGGCGGCAGCTAAGCTGTTGGAGGAAACAAAGCAGGATTGTGAGCAGATTTTTGTGGGCAAACGCTACGGCAAACATTCCCTGCCCCAAGAGGAGACAAATGCTCTTTTGGTGGAAAAGGCCAAGGAAGGGAAAACGGTGGTGCGGCTGAAAGGCGGCGACCCCTTTGTATTTGGCAGAGGGGGCGAGGAAATTCTGGCGTTGCAGGCGGAACATATCCCCTATGAGGTGGTTTCCGGTGTGACCTCTGCTGTTGCTGTGCCTGCGGCGGCAGGCATCCCTGTGACCCATCGGAAAACCGCCCGCAGCTTCCACGTCATCACAGGCCATACAGCAGCCGGCGGCGAAACTACCCTGACGGAAAATCTGGATACCTTGGCGAAGCTGGAAGGGACGTTGGTGTTCCTCATGGGCTTGCACCATCTGGAGGAAATCACCCAAGGGTTGCTTCAGGGGGGCAAGGATGCCGATACCCCTGCGGCGGCCATTTCTAAGGGGACTACGCCCCAGCAGAAAACCGTCCGTGCGAAATTAGGCGATTTGGCGGCGGAGGTGAGAAAAGCAGAACTGGAAGCCCCTGCCGTTATCGTCATTGGGGAAACGGCGGCACTGGATTTTGCGGGAACCATCCCTTATCCCCTCCATGGGGTGAAAATTGGGGTGACGGGGACAAAATCCATCACCAGAAAGCTGCGGGAGAGATTGGAAAACCTGGGGGCAGAGGTGACGGAAATGGATTATTCCACCCTGGTGCCTTATCAGGAAAATAAAATGCTGGAGGAAATCTTGCAGAAGATATCGGAATACCCTTGGGCGGTATTTACCAGCCCCAACGGGGTGGATATTTTCTTCAACTATCTGAAAAAGCTGAAGCTGGATATCCGCACATTGGCAGGGCTGAAATTTGCCGTCATCGGAACAGGAACGGCGGCAGCTCTGGAAAAGCGGGGCATCTATCCTGCTTATCTGCCGGAAAAATATGATGTGGAAAGCCTTGCCAGAGGCATCTGCGATATCGTGGGGAAAGAAGAAAAGCTGTTGATCCTGCGGGCGGAACAGGGCTCCGAAATTTTGACGGAAGTGCTGGACGAAGCAGGCATGACGTATACAGATGTGAAGATTTACGATATTTTGGTGGATGAGGAAAAACGCCGTACTGCCAATGAAAAGGTGCGGGAAATGGATTTTATCACCTTTGCCAGCGGTTCCGGTGTCCGTGGGTTCATGGAAAACGGCGGCACCATTCCCCAGGGGACAAAGGCCGTCTGCATTGGCGCTTCCACCACGAAAATGCTGAAAAAATACGGCGATTATGAGAAGATCACAGCGGAAACCTTTAACGTGGACGGTGTGGTTCAAATCATTTTGAAGGAGGTTGAAAAATGAGAAGATTCAGAAGATTGCGCAGTTCCGAAGCCATGCGCCGCATGGTGCGGGAAACAAGAGTGGCTGCGGAAGAAATGATCTATCCCATTTTTATCATCGAAGGGGAAAATATCAAAAACCCCATTCCATCCATGCCGGGGGTCTATCAATATTCCATCGACCGGATGGATGAAATGCTGACAGAAGTGAAAGAGGCCGGCATTGCCGGGGTGCTGATTTTCGGTATCCCCGGGGAAAAGGACGAGGTAGGGTCTCAGGCCTATGCCCCCGATGGCATCACCCAGAGAGCCATCCGCCATATCAAGGAAGGCTATCCAGAATTGCTGGTCATTGCTGATGTTTGCCTGTGTGAATATACCTCCCATGGGCATTGCGGCTTGGTGGAGGGCTGTCATATTTTGAACGACGAAACATTGCCCCTGTTGGCGAAAATGAGCGTGACACTGGCCCAGGCGGGGGCAGATATCATTGCCCCTTCTGATATGATGGACGGGCGTGTGGCGGCCATCCGTCAGGCCTTGGATGAAAATGGTTTCATTCATATCCCCATTATGGCCTATAGTGCCAAATTCGCCTCCGGCTATTATGGCCCTTTTCGGGATGCGGCTCATTCTGCCCCTCAGTTTGGGGACAGACGTTCCTATCAGATGGATGTCTGCAATAAAAGAGAAGCCATGCGGGAAATCGCCGATGATATCGAAGAAGGGGCGGATATGTATATTGTGAAGCCTGCTTTGGCCTACTTAGATGTGGTGGAAGCGGCGGCCCAGCGGTTCGATCTGCCTTTGGCGGTCTATAATGTCAGCGGCGAATATGCCATGGTAAAGGCGGCGGCACAAATGGGCTGGATCGATGAAAAGCGTATTGTGATGGAAAACCTGATCGCCATGAAGCGGGCAGGTGCATCTATCCTGATTACCTATCATGCTCTGGATGCGGCAAAGTGGCTGAAAGAAGGCTGATACAATGAAAAAGGAAGAAGGAAAATGGGAGCGGGTGACCCAGGAATTTGCTCCCGTTTGCGATGAAAATTGCAGGGTGTTGATTTTGGGCACGGCCCCCTCCCGCAAATCCCGGGAGGTGGGGTTTTATTACGGACACCCGCAGAATCGCTTCTGGAAGATGCTGGCGGAAGTAACAAGGGAGAAACTCCCCCAGACCATCGAAGAAAAGAGAGCCCTCCTGCTGCGAAACCATATCGCTTTGCATGATGTGATCCATAGCTGCGATATCATCGGCAGTAGCGACAGCAGTATCCGCAACGTGGAACCTGCCGATTTGGAACGCATCTTGGCAGTGACGGGAAAGATTCCCGTTCTCTGCAATGGCGGTACAGCTTATAAATTATATAAAAAATATCAGGAAAAGCGATTGGGCATCGAAGCCCTGCAAATGCCTTCCACCAGCCCTGCTAATGCGGCATGGAAGCTGGAAATGCTGGTGGAAACATGGGGCGAAGCCCTTTTGCCCCTGCTGGGAGAGCCCCAGAAGAAAGAGACTTGACATAGGAAGCCATTTATGGTTTCCTATTTTTATATTTGTTAAAATAGAAACGGAAAGGAAGGATTTTTATGGCTTATATCCCTGTGGAATATCCCGCGGAAAAGAAAGCGTTTTACGCCCTTCTGCTGGAACAGCTGAAATTGTATACAGAAAATGAAACAGACCGGACAGCCATCCTTGCCAATGCATCCTCCGTTCTGGGGGTGGCGTTGGAGCAGATCAACTGGGTAGGCTTTTATCTGGTGCAGGGGGAAGAACTGGTCCTAGGGCCTTTTCAGGGCAAGCCTGCCGTCAGCCGTATTGCCTATGGCAAAGGGGTCTGCGGTGCCGGCTGGGCGCAAAAGAAAACACAGCTGGTGGCGGATGTCCATTGTTTCCCCGGGCATATCGCCTGCGACTGCAATTCCAATGCGGAAATCGTGGTGCCTTTGCTGGATGGGAAAGGCGAAGTCTTGGGCGTGCTGGATATCGACAGCCCTGTGACAGGTCGCTTCGATGGGGACGATTTGGACGGCCTGGAGGCAGCAGCGGCTTTTCTGGCGGCGAAAATCGGCGGCTGATATCGTGAAACTGTCTTGTTTTTCCGCTGTTTTGCCGTATTGCCCTATGCAATTTGTGGGAATTGCTTCAAACAGCGGATTTTTTATTGACAGACATGGATTTTCCTTGTAAAATGCTACAGGAAGTAAATAAAGGACTTATCAAGAGTGGTTGAGGGACAGGGCCCTGTGACACCCGGCAACCGGCGGAAACGCATCGGTGCCAATTCCCCCGCAAGTTTGCGGAAGATGAGATTGAAATAGAAGCCCCTGAAAGGGCTTTTTTTGTTGGAAAGCGGAGAAAACCGCAGACTGCGTTCCGGTTTGCTGCGTCTGCTTGCAGAACGCAAGAGAGAGGAACGCAGGAAGGGACTTGCGGAGCAAGGGCATGAGTAAGGCAAGGCCTTACGAATGGTTTTTCTGTGGAAAGCGGAGCAAACTGCAAACTGCGTTCCGGTTTGCTGCGTCTGCTTGCAGAACGCAAGAGAGAGGAACGCAGAATGGGACTTGCGGAGCAAGGACATGAGTAAGGCAAGGCCTTACGAATGGTTTTTCTGTGGAAAGCGGAGAAAACCGCAGACTGTGTTTCGGTTTGCTGCGTCTGCTTGCAGAACGCAAGAGAGAGGAACGCAGGAAGGGACTTGCGGAGCAAGGACATGAGTAAGGCAAGGCCTTACGAATGGGTTTTCCGTAAAACAATTCAGATAAGTCTCTCCTTAATTTAAAAATACCTTTATTTACAGGGCGTTTGGCATCCATAGGATGGATGGCAAGTTGTTTTTCGGTACGAAAAACAAGGGTATCGTCAGATACCAGCCCATTATGAGTATGATTGCATGGCAATCATACGAATACATCTATCAATTTATCGTATATTTCGTATTTAAAAGGAGAACAGAAAATGAGCAGAAGATTATTCACATCCGAATCTGTTACAGAGGGGCATCCCGATAAGATCTGTGACCAGATTTCCGACGGCGTGCTGGACGCATTGCTGGCAAAAGACCCTCAGGCCAGAGTAGCCTGCGAAACATGTACAACAACAGGCGTGGTTTTCGTTATGGGCGAAATCACAACCAATGCTTATGTAGACGTAGAAAAAATCGTAAGAGAAACACTGGAAGAAATCGGCTATACCAGAGCAAAATTTGGTTTTGACAGCGAAACCTGTTCTGTGCTGACAGCCATCCATGGCCAGTCTCCTGATATTGCCATGGGCGTTGACCACTCTTTGGAAAACAAAACTGGCGAAGACGACAGCGAATTTGATACTGGTGCCGGCGACCAGGGGATGATGTTTGGTTTTGCCTGCGATGAAACAGAAGAACTGATGCCTCTGCCTATTTCCCTTGCCCATAGATTGACAAGAAGACTGACAGAAGTGCGCAAAAATGGTACACTGGCATACCTGCGCCCCGATGGGAAGGCCCAGGTAACGGTGGAATATATCGATGATAAGCCTGCAAGAGTGGATACGGTTGTTGTATCTTCTCAGCATGACCCCGATGTGGAACACAGCCAGATCGAAAAGGATATCATTGAAAATGTAGTGAAGAAAGTTATCCCTGCAGAACTGCTGGATGAAGCGACGAAATACTACATCAACCCTACCGGCAGATTCGTCATCGGCGGCCCTATGGGCGATTCCGGCCTGACTGGCAGAAAGATCATCGTGGATACCTACGGCGGCTACGCAGCCCACGGCGGCGGCGCATTCTCCGGCAAAGACCCCACAAAGGTTGACCGTTCCGCCTGCTATGCCGCAAGACACGTTGCCAAAAATATCGTTGCCAGCGGCATTGCTACCAAATGCGAAGTGCAGCTTGCTTATGCCATCGGTGTAGCGAAACCCGTTTCCATTCTGGTAAACACATACGGCACAGGCAAGATTTCCGATGAAGAAATCACAGAAATCGTAAATAAAAACTTCGACCTGCGTCCTGCTGCCATCATCAAAAACTTCGACCTGCGCAGACCTATCTATAAACAGGTAGCTGCTTATGGCCACTTCGGCAGAACAGACCTGGATCTGCCTTGGGAAAAACTGGATATGGTAGACGTATTCAAAGAAAGACTGTAAGTTTTTCAAAAATATAGAGCCCTAGACCTTTTTGATCCGGGGCTTTCTTTTTTTGTCCATGCACCGGAACATTCTTCTCAGGATATATTGAAAATAACAAATTCCCAAGGGGGGAGCAGCTATGGACACATGGAAGAATATCACGGAAATCCCTGTAGAGCAGCCCTGCTTTGTGCAGGAGGTGCGGGGGGAATGCCCGTTGCGTTTATTGGATCTGGGATTTTTCCGAGGCAGCCGGGTTTTGCCGATGTATGAATGTGCAGGCGGCGGTACGCGGGTGTATCGGGTGAAAGATACCCTGATCGCTCTAAGAAATACTGATGCGGAGCGAATCTCCGTAGAGGAGGCGATGCAGAATGGATGAGAAGAAACATTTGTGTATCGCTTTGGCGGGAAACCCCAATACAGGAAAGAGCACCGTTTTTAATGCTTTAACGGGCTTGAAGCAGCATACAGGCAACTGGTCGGGGAAAACAGTGGGCAATGCCGTTGGGGAATTTTCCCTGGGAAGATGGGATGTGGAGCTGTATGACCTGCCGGGAATCTATTCTCTTTTTTCCGATTGTGCTGAGGAATGTGCCGCCAAGGATTTTATCTGTTATGAAAACCCGGATATCGTCATTGTTATCTTAGATGCAACTTCCCTGGAACGAAATCTGCCCTTGGGCTTGCAGATCATAGAACTGACGGATAATGTCATTTTCTGCCTGAACTTGAGCGATGAGGCCGAGAAAAAGGGGATTTCTGTGAATAAAGAGCGGCTGGAGGAGCTGACAGGCATTCCCGTTGTCGCAATGGCAGCAAGGCAGGGGGTTGGCCTGGGCGAGCTGAAGGAGCTGCTGCTGGAGGTGGCAGAGGGGCGGCGAAACATCCGCCCAAAAGGATTGAATTGGGATAACTTTGCCCCTGAAACAGAAGCAGGCTACCATACGGCGGCATTCCAGGAAAGTCGTTCCCTTGCCTTTCTGGAACGGTCAAAGGAAATCTGTGGAGAAGTGGTGCGGAAAAGGGAAGAACGGGACAGTTATACGGAACGCATCGACAAAATCATTCTTTCTCCGAAAACAGGCATCCCCATTATGCTGCTGCTGTTAGGCGGGGTATTCTGGATTACGGTGGCAGGGGCCAATATCCCCTCCGATTTTCTGATGCAATGGTTCACTGCATGCGGAGACGTGATGCGAAGGGGGCTGGTTTCTCTGGATACCCCTTTTTGGCTGGAAAGCCTGCTGATGGATGGGGTCTGGCTGACGGTCAGCTGGGTCGTGGCGGTGATGCTGCCGCCCATGGCTATTTTCTTCCCGTTGTTTACCTTGCTGGAAGATTTTGGCCTGCTGCCGCGGATTGCCTTTAACCTGGATGGGTTATTCCAAAAAGCCGGTGCCCATGGCAAGCAGGCACTGACCATGTGCATGGGCTTTGGGTGCAACGCAGCGGGGGTCACTGCCTGCCGCATCATTGAATCCCCCAGAGAACGGCTCATTGCTATTTTGACAAACAGTTTCGTGCCCTGCAATGGCCGGTTCCCGACGTTGATCTTGTTGGCCGGCTTCTTTTTTGCAGCAGGGAATCCCCTGGCTGCCGGGGGCTTTGTGTTTCTGCTGATCGCACTGGCAGTGGCGGTGACCTTGGGGGCCTCTTTTTTGCTGAGCCGAACAGTGCTGAAGGGCGTTCCCTCGGCTTTTGTTTTGGAATTGCCGCCCTATCGCCGCCCCAAAATAGGGGATGTCATCCTGCGGAGCATGCTGGACAGGACGATATTCGTATTGGGGCGGGCGGTTACTGTGGCGATGCCCGCAGGGGCAGTCATCTGGTTTTGCCAGAACGTAGAAGTAGGAGGATTTACGCTTTTATACGGATTGACGACTTTATTGGAGCCATTGGGTTCCCTGATGGGGCTTTCAGGGGTGATTCTGGCGGCATTTCTGCTGGGGATTCCTGCCAATGAAATCGTTCTGCCTATTTTGCTGATGGTATACAGCCAAAGCGGCATGCTGGTAGAAGCGGAGGGGATCTCGCAGGCAGGGGCAATTTTGCAGAATAATGGCTGGACTTGGGTCACAGCTGTCTGTGCCATTTTGTTTTCTTTGAATCACTTTCCCTGCGCCACCACACTGCTGACCATCCGCAAGGAAACGGGAAGCTGGCTCTGGACCGGCGCAAGCTTTCTGCTGCCCACGATGGTGGGGGTTTCCCTTTGCATTCTGGTCAATCTGCTTACTCATATTGGCGGATTGTTTTTTTGAAAAAAAGATTTTCATGGAAAAGGATTAGTGATATACTTTTTAAAAAGGGTGGAAAAATCAGTAAATGGCTGCACTTATATGTTTTATTATCAATGCAATGGATTTTCTGATTTGAGGAACGAAGCGGCTGAAAAAAAGTTTTCCAGGTGCTTCCCTTGATGCCAGCCAAGACAAAAGAAGAATGGGGGAATCATTATGAATGAACAATTATATAAACTGCTGCAAAAAGCCCGGTTGGATTTTGACCTGCGTGCCCGGATCTGGGCTGTAAAAGACGCCAAAGACCCTGCGCTGGCTCTGTGCGAGCTTTGTACGGCGGAAGGCTTTCCGTTGACCGTAGGCGGTCTGTTTTCTGAACAGGAAGAATTTTTCTGCAACCTCTTCCGCAGCTGCAACGGCAGTGCCGTACAGCCACTGGAAGGCTGGGATGACCCCTTCGATATGTTTTTTGCGGCGATGGAAGCATTGGAAAAAGAATAAGAACGAGAAAAAAGAACGAGAAAAAACACAGTCAGATTTGACTGTGTTTTTTTATGATATGAGGGTATGTGAATGACAGGCATAGGGATTAGCTGGCCTTCATTTCCAGCCGCAGACGGTCGGCGATGAGGGCAATAAATTCCGAATTGGTAGGCTTTCCTTTATGGTTATTCACCGTATAGCCGAAGAGGGCATCAATGGCATCCACCTTGCCTCGGTTCCAGGCCACTTCGATGGCGTGGCGGATGGCCCGTTCCACCCGGCTGGGTGTGGTATTGCATTTTTTCGCGATGGAAGGATACAGCTCCTTTGTAATATAATTCAGCACATCCATGTCGTTGACGCTCATGATGATGGCTTCCCGCATATAGTGATACCCGCGGATATGGGCAGGCACGCCGATTTCGTGGAGAATATTGGTAACCTTTGTTTCCAGGTCGTATGCTGCGGAATTTGCGGCAGCAGGGGCAGCGGTTCCTGTTTTCAGCAGGGGTTTCTGTTCCTGCATCAGCTGGCGGATCCGCTGGGTGAGGGCATCCATATCGAAGGGCTTCACCATATAATATCCTGCCCCCAGATCCAGTGCCTTCTGTACCACTTTATCCTGGCTGAGAGCGGAAAGAATGATGGTGACAGGGCGGTCGGCCTCATCTACCTTTTGCAGCCGTTCCAAAACACCCAGACCGTCCAGCCGGGGCATGATGCCGTCGATGATGGCAACATCGGGGCGGGTATCGCGAATTTTGTTCATGGCATCGATGCCATCCATCGCCACAGCCACCACGTTGATATCTTCCTGTTTATTCAAATGATCGACGATGATGTCGCAAAAATCCTTATTGTCGTCCGCCAGCAAAACTTTTATTGTATTTTGATTCAAAATGATCCCTCCAGTTGTAGTTTCGTGAATGTTTATGCAGAACTTCCTTGCTTTTGGGTTGATTATAGTATAGAAAAAAGCGGACGACAAGAACCATTCGTAGGACAAAAAAAGCTTGAAAAACCGGGAAAAACCGGCATTTCTCCATTCTTCTTGAAACCGCGCGCAAATGCTGCAAAACGCCGTCGAACGGTGTCTGTCGAAACTGCATGATTTGGAGGAAAAACGCAGAAAAGGCGGACGAAAGATTGGCGAAAAGCGGTGCTGTTTTCCCAATAAAAAAGCCTATCGGGTCTTCCGATAGGCTCATTTTATTTCTCCGCTTTTCTTTCTGCAATGCGGTCGGTCAATGCCGCAAATTCTTCCAGACTTAAAGCTTCGCCGCGGATGCGTGCATCCCAGCCAAGGCTCTGCAAAATTTCTGTCAGTTCTTCTTTGGAAAAGCCCAGATTGCCCAAATTGAACAGGCAGTTCATCAGGGTCTTTCTCCGCTGCCCGAAAGCACATTTTACGATGTGGAAGAACAGCTTTTCATCGGCTGTTTTTACCTTTCGTTCAGGCAGCACCTTCAGGGTGATGACAGCCGAGGCCACTTTAGGCCGAGGCATGAAGCAGGAGGGCTGTACGATCATATCCAGATTGGCATCACAGTAATACTGCACGGCAACGGATAAGGCGCCGTATTCTTTATCCTTGGGGCCTGCCTGCATCCGTTCTGCCACTTCCTTCTGCACCATGACGGTGATGCTGTCCACATGGCGTTCGTTTTCCAGCAAATCCATGATGATAGGGGTGGTGATGTAATAGGGCAGGTTGGCAACTACCTTAATGGGTCTGCCGCCGTTCTTTTCCTGAATGATGGCATCGATATCTGTTTTCAGGATATCCTGATTCAAAATCTCGATATTATCATAATCTGCCAAGGTCTGCCGCAGGATGGGAATCAGGGTGCTGTCGATTTCCACAGCCACCACCTGTCTGGCGTTTTCCGCCAGCACCTGGGTCAGGGAGCCGATGCCGGGGCCGATCTCCAGCACACAGTCGTCCTTTGTCACGCCGGCGCAGGCGGCGATGTTATCCAAAATATTGGAATCGATCAGAAAATTCTGACCGAAGTTTTTCTTGAAGGCAAAGCGGTTTGCTTCGATGATTTCCTTCGTTCTGCTGGGGGTTGAAATTCTTTCTGCCATGAATGGTTTTCCTCCTGTTAAAAAATGCTGCCAAGTATGCCGAAGCTCAGTACGGAAACGATAATCCCTGCCGTCAGCACGCCGATCATGATGATGGGGAAGGTCTTTTTGGGGTCCATATTGAGCAGGGCGCTGATGAGGGCACCCATCCATGCGCCGGTACCAGGCAAAGGGATGGCTACAAAAAGATATACGCCCCAATATGCATATTTTCTGATTTTGTCACTTTTGGCGTCTGCTTTTCGTTCGCACCATTCCACGACGCCCTTTAAGGGGGTCTGTTTCAGTACCCGGAAGATGAACCGAATGAACAGCAGGATAAAAGGAATGGGCAGCAGATTGCCGATATATGCGATGATGAAGGTGGGCAGCCATTCCATACCCATGGCGAAGCCGGCGATGATGCCGCCTCTCAGCTCCAGAATGGGCAGCAGAGATACAATGAATACGATGATCTCTCTGGAAAAGGTGCCGGATAGGTTTTCCACAAACCAGTTTGCTAAGGTCTCAGCCAAATTGATCTCCTCCTAAGTTATGTTGTTTTTGGCTTTTCGCCGCAATGTAATCATTATATCTTATGAAGGAAAAAGGAACAATAAATATTTTATTAATTATGTGTGTTTCCGCTGTAAAAAAACAGAATGTATTTTTTTTCGTAATCGGAAGATTTTGGAAGAGAACTATTGAAAAAACGGATTGAATGTGTTTCAATGAATGATAAGGGGACATTTGAACGTCTCTTATATACAAATTAGGGGATATTATATAGGATACAGAAGAATGGGTGAAAGGGTATGACAGAGGAATTGAGAGCCCAGCTCATGGGTGTAAAATTAACAAAAAAGGAGAAATTGATTGCGGAATTTGTGTTGGATAACTTTGCGGAAGCATGCTTTATTACTTCCACGGAAATTGCCAAACGGCTCCATGTCAGCGATTCTTCCGTAATCCGTTTTACCAGAACTTTGGGGTACAGCGGCTTTATGGAATTTCAGAAGGCTATTCGCAAAACGTATACGGAACGCATCAACAGTGTTTCCGAAACGATCACCATCCCTTCGGAAAGGCTGAAATTGAGCATTTCCAAGCTGGATCAGAGCGATATCATGGAAAGCTATTTTTCCAATGTGATGCAGAATCTGAAATCCTGCATCAACAATAATGATACCATTGCCTTTGAGCGGGCAGCGGGGCTTATCACCGGCAGTAAACGGAAATTCATCGTTACTTCCCGTGCCAACAGCTGCGTGGGGGATATGATGCTTTTGCTTTTGAAACATTTGCTTCCGGATGTTTATGAGACTTCTCATCCGGCGCTGAATGTGATCGACCATCTGTGCGATATTACGGAAAATGACTGTATCATTGCGGTCAGCTTTCCCAGATATTCGGAAATGGACTTGCTGGCGGCGCAAATGGCTTATGACGCTGGGGCGAAGATCGTTCTGATCACCGATAAAGCCAGCTCTCCTTTGGCGCAGTATGCCACACAGCTCTTGACGGTTAGCGTGGACAGCAATACCTTCTTCAATTCTTATGTGGGGGTATTGTTTACCATGGAATTGCTCTGCTCTTTCATCAGTAAGCGGATGGGCTATTCTACAGAGGCTAAACTGGAATTGATCGACAAGTATTTGTCTAAGGTCGGTCTGTTCTGATATTTTTATAAAAATAAGCCTGCGGCTGCAGGCTTTTCCTTTTTTCCTTAGTATCTTCGATTCACATATTCATCAATGACGGACTTCTTGCTTTCCTCCTGAAATACTCCTTCTTCCCGCAGGCATTTCAAAATCAGGGGACTGGTGGAATGGAGGATGATATTTTCTTCTTCTATGATGATTTCAAAAAGCTTTCCTTTCAGGAATTTGCTCCGTACCTTTACAAAATACGCCTCTACGCCCTTAAAATCCAGCATTCTCAGGGCAGTCAGGGTGGCTTTATCTTTTTTGCTGTAGTAATAATTGCTTTTTTCCAGGTAATCCTGTTTCAGCTCATAGTCCATATCTCTGGTGGTGCTGATGGTTTTGTTTTCTTTTGCCAGGGCGTTGTAATACTGGTAATTGAACAGGGCTTTTTCCACTGTATCCATATTGCGGAAAGGGCCAATATCCCCATAGACCACCGCTTCATAATTTTTCTGGAGATATTCCCGTTTGGTCATATCGCCCTTAGCGTATTGGTCGATCAGGCTTTGTCTGTATTTAAAATATTTCTGAATGGCATTCATAAGGAGCCTCTTTCCATCCTTTCCCGCTAGGCATGGCTGCTTTTGCCCTGTTACAATGGGACAAAAGGAGCATGAAGGGGGAGAATCATATGCGGACTTTTTTGGAGTACTATCAGCGGAAAATACAGCCGCAGATAGAAACCA
The DNA here is from genome assembly GCF_051877975.1 of Anaerotignum sp. Classification (GTDB taxonomy): domain Bacteria; phylum Bacillota; class Clostridia; order Lachnospirales; family Anaerotignaceae; genus Anaerotignum_A. The sequence continues at coordinate 54,044 of NZ_JBJEJK010000028.1, read as the reverse complement.
TAGATATTTTCTTGAAAACGGAAGACCCGCCCTACAGCATGGATGCGGTGGCGGAGGTATTGGAGCTTTCTTCCGCCGAAGCGGAGCGTCTTTTGGCAGAAGAAAAAGTCTCTTTTATCACCAAAGGGGTCTTTTTCCGCCTCATGCAAAAGGGGACATCACCCCTATGCGGGATGTTTCGCAGGGCAATCGCCTGCCATTTGCCGGAAAGATACACGCCGGAAGAGGTGGCGTATATCTTTGCACTTCCCTTGCCTGCGGTAAAGCAAGCGGCAGAAGAACTGGGCGAGACAAGCTATTCCGAAGAGATGCTTCCCCTTTTATTCCGGCGTATTTTTATTTGCGAAAAACGATATCAGCAGTAAGGGCTTCTGCTGTTTTAGCATCAGTCAGAAGCTCTGCCAGCTTCAGGGCAAAGGGAATAGCTGTACCGGGAGCCCGGGAAGTGACCACATTGCCGTCTACACAAACTTCATCTGTTACAGGCTCTGCACCGATGAGGTGTTCTTCCATGCCGGGGTAAATCGTAGCTTTTCTGTTTTTCACGATACCTAAGCCCCCCAGCACCATTGGCGCGGCACAGATGGCACAAACCCATTTCTGTGCTTTATACTGAGCCAGCAGCAGTTCCGCCAGCCCCTGGTGTGCCTGCAAGTTCAGCGTACCGGGCATACCGCCGGGCAATATCAGTGCGTCAGCATCGGTATGGATTTCTTCAAAGAGCAGGTCGGCCTGATATGTGATGCCATGGGCGCCGGTGACGGCTTTGCTGCCTGTGGTGGATACCAGCTTGGCATCCACGCCCGCGCGGCGCAGCAGGTCGACAGGGGTGACAGCTTCCATTTCTTCAAACCCTTCTGCAAGAAAAATATATGCTTTTTTCATGGGCAAATCCCTCCTGATAGTCTTAGTTTAACCTTATTTTTTTATTTTACAGGAAAATGAATGTTTTTTCAACCGAAGGGGGAAGTTTGTGGTACAATGTCCAAAGAACCAGGGGAAAAAGGATTTATCATGGAATGAAAGAGGCCATAAAAGAGGCGAGAAAGATGTATCGGAAAAGTATGGAAAAGGATTGCAGAGTAATCTATGATCTGATCTGTGATATGGAAAAGAAAAAACTGCCCTATGAAAAATTTGCGGGAATTTATTTGCGGCAGCTGCAGCGGAGGGATATGTATTGTCTGTTGGATGAAGAAGCGGGGAAAGTCAGAGCCATACTGAATCTTCGCTTCGAGGAACAGCTTCATCATTGTGAGAAAATCGCAGAGGTCATGGAATTTGTAGTAGATGCCCATTGCAGGAAGCAGAAGGTGGGAAAAAGAATGTTTGCAGAAGCTGAAAAGGTTGCACGAGAGCAGGGCTGCAGCCAGATAGAAGTGGCCTGCAATCAGCTGCGGAAGGATACCCATCGATTTTATGAAAGGGAAGGCATGCATAATTTTCATTATAAATTTTCTAAACGACTGATAGGCGAAGATAGCGATAAGAATATTTTGGGCAGATAATTTTGCATAGGAGGAAACCATGGAGATTGAACGGAAATTTTTAACGAAGGAAATTCCTTTTGCTATTACGGCATACCCCTGCCTGCAAATTGTCCAGGCGTATCTTTCCTTTTCACCCACCATCCGTATCCGGCAGAGCAATGAGGACTATATCCTGACGGTGAAGGGAAAAGGGCACTTGGCCAGAGAGGAATTTGAACTGCCCCTGAGGAAAGAAGACTATGAGAGGCTTTTTCTGAAAACAGAAGGAACGCCTGTCCGAAAAAAACGCTACCTTGTCCCTTTGGAAGGGGGCTTGACGGCGGAAGTGGATCTTTATGAAGGGGAACTGACAGGGTTGATGACCACGGAAGTGGAATTTCCCTCTTTGGAAGCGGCGGAAAGCTTTGTTGCCCCTGCATGGTTCGGGAAGGATGTCAGTGAGAATAAAGCATATAAAAATACCTCTCTTTCCCTGTATGGGATGCCAAAAGAAGAATAAGGGAACTGCGAAAGCAGTTCTTTTTTTTTCTGTCGGCTCATACCCTGTAACAGTGATGTCTACGGAAACAGACAAGCAGAGCGGAGGAGGAAGGGTATGTATAACAGAAGATATGATAAGGTGTTTCTAATGCTGCGGCAGGAAGTGGCAGGCTATGCTATCAGCAAACGCCCCCCTTGGGGCAGCTGTGTGATGGAACTGAAAAATGGCAAGGGCAGGCTGCACCTGACAGTGCAGGGGCTGAAACCTTTGGGGCATGGATATACGGTTTATGTTATGGCGGGAGAGGAAAGTATTTTCTGCGGTGAGCTGCACCCCGATAGAAGGGAAGGCCGCGGGGAGTTGAAATGGGAATTTCGTCCTGATGCCGTTGGTGCAGGGAAAAAAGCAGAGGATTTCCATACGGTCCTCATTTTAGCAGAGGATGGAACTGGCGGGCTTTCCGCCCCGCTGACGGCTTATTTTGGGGAGAAGAAGAACTGGAAAAAGGATTTCAAGCCTATGGCCCCCCCTTTGCAGCCCATAGAGAAAGAAACGAAACCGCAGGAAGAAGAAATTATCATTCAAGCGGCAGAAGCGGCGGTTATGACGTCCCCTGTGCCTTCTGTTTCTGAAAAATGGGAGGAAGGCGCAGAACAAGCTAAGGACAGCAATGCCAAAGTGGCAGAAGCCCAAAAAAACAGCTTTCATGGCAGCTTTCAGGGGCTTTTGGCAAAGTTTCGGCAGGAGCTGGATAATTTGGAGGAAACGGGTATTCTGACGAAGCAGGAAACGGAAAATATCCGCAATCTGGGGGCCAGTTCTGCGCCGCAAATGCCGGAGCAAACAGAACAAACGGAAGAAAAATCCATAGAGATACTGGCCGAAGAAGAAAAAACGGAAGAAAAAATGCCTTTGCCGGAGCCTGCAGCGAAAAAGGAGCCCCTTTTTGCCAAAAATCGGGAGCTGGAGCCTTTTGGGGATGGAGAATTGTGGAAATGCCTTTCTTTGGAGGAATTGATACTGTTATCTCAAATCCCCCTGAAATGGCAGCGGGAATTTTTCTTTCTCCTGCCCTATCGGCGGTATCACCATTTGATCTTGCAGGAAAAGGAGGAGGGCATTTGGCTGGGGCTGCCCGGGGTCTATCATGCGAAGGATGAAGCCGATGCCCGGTCCTTTGGGTTTGGTGAATTTCGCCGGGTGGAAGGTGAATGGGGCTATTGGGTGGCTTTTTTGCAGCGGGAAGGTTGAAAAAAGGGGGATTTCCATGTATACTCTATTGAGATATTTTTGAAAGTTATATCATCAAAGGAGTATAGATATGAGAGTCAGAAAAAAGCCTTGGGCGGCTCAGGAATTATTGGAGAACAGCCTTGTCATCAACGACGCCCCTGAAAAGAAGGGAAAATGGAAGGAATACTTTGGCAATGACAATCCCATCTATGTGGAGATTGGCTGCGGCAAAGGCGGTTTTCTGCGCAAAAATGCGGAAACCTATCCCGATGTAAATTTCATCGGGATCGAACGGCAGGAAACGGTGGTTGCCATGGCGGCAAGAAGAGCCGATGAAGCATTGCCCAATCTGGCCTTTGTCTGGGATAATGCCAGCCATCTGTCGGATTTGTTTGAAGTAGGGGAATTTCAGAGATTATATTTGAATTTCAGCGACCCCTGGCCTAAAAAACGAACCTATAAACGCCGCCTGACCTATCGGGGCTTTTTGCAGGAATACCGCCGTATCATGGGGGAAAATGCAGAAATCTTTTTCAAAACAGATAACAGAGGGCTGTTTGAATTTTCCCTGAATGAATTTTGTGCCGATGACTGGAAGCTTTCCAATATCAGCCTGGACCTGCACAACAGCGATTATGAAGGCAATATTATGACAGAATACGAAGAAAAATTCTCTTCCCAGGGTGCGCCCATTTATCGTCTGGAAGCAAGAAACAGAAAATGATTATTCAGAAAATAGAGCAGAAAAAGTCCTGCCTTTTTGAAGCAGTATTTCAAATAGGGAGGACTTTTGCTTTGGAAAATAATCAAATAAAATATAAGAAAAGAAAAAGCGACTATGAGACAGCAGCCTCAGGTCGCTTTTGTGTGGTTTGGTTTATGTAATTATTCTCTGGGGATATCCTGTTCTTCTGCCGCCAGAGAGGCTAAAAAACTGCGGTAATACTGATTCACATGTTTGCGCCAGTTGCGACAGACCTGCTGCGCCTGGGCCTTGGAAACCACAGAAACATTGATTTCCATAAGGGGCGCGCCGCTGTCATCGCAAAGGCTGCATTTTACCAGATAGTCCCCATTGAGTTCCGGAAAATAATTTGCTGTAACAGCATATTCCGCCCGGATACGTCTGCTGTTTTCGTGGACATAGGTGTTGATTTCGTTCTTTACCTCATCGGAAATGTGGTTGATGAAGTAATTGATGACTTCCTCTCCATCATCCGTCAGGGTATAGCGGGTGTTGTTCTGCTCCCGGGTCTTTTCCAGCCAGCCTGCGCTTTCCAGCTCTGCCAGATATTGCTGTACAGAAAAATAATCCATATAATTTTTTTCCAGCAGGAACTGACAGATTTCGCTGTTGGAAAGGGAAATCCCCATTTTCTGCAAAAGATGCAGGATGATGAGCTTATGCTCTGCCAGTTTTTTGGTGGAATACTGCATGGACATGGAAAGACCTCCTTTCTTAGGTGTCGACAAAGTCGCCACCCTTCGTCAAAATCAAGATTTTGGCGAGTTGAAACAGAGGAATAAACAGATTCGTTCCATCGGTGCAAGCACCTTGAAACACTCTGTTTTCCCCGACGGAAATAAATTCCGTCTGCGGATTTTATGCGGGAAACTTCTTTGTTTCCCGAACCCTTCAGCGGCAGGGAAGTAACTTTGTCTATATCTACATTATTTTGCAGTTTTTATTTTAGCATACTTTATATCAAATCGCATTAAAAACTTTTATATTTTATGCCCTGGCGGATGCCATTTTCCTTCAGATATTTATGAAGGGAGTTTAGAACATCCCGTTTTCGCAGGCTCCACAGGGGCGCCAGAAGGGTGTTTTTATCCCCATCCCCCGTCAGGCGGTGGATGACGATATCCTCCCGCAGATGGGCGAGACAGTCCCCCACAAGGGCGATATACGCCTCTTTGGTGAGGGGGATATAGTCCCCGGCTTTATAGATCTCCGCCAGATCGCTGTCGGAAAGAACGTGGAGCAGCTGCAGCTTGATGCCTTGGATGGGCAGGCGGTTCACACAGTCGATGGTATGCAGAACCGTTTCCCTTGTTTCCCCGGGCAGGCCAAGAATGACATGGACAACAACGGAGATATCCCGCTCCGCCAGAGCATGAACCGCCCGTTCAAATACAGAAAGGGGATAGCCCCGGCGGATGCGCAGGGCCGATGCCTCATCGGCTGTCTGCAGGCCCAGTTCCACCCAAAGCTTTGTTTTCTGGTTCAGCTCCGCCAGCAGATCCAAAACATCCGCAGGCAGGCAATCGGCCCTGGTGGCGATGGAAATTCCCTCCACACCGGGGCAGGACAGGGCTTCTTCGTATTTCTGCCGCAGCTCTGCCACGGGGGCATAGGTGTTGGTAAACGCCTGGAAATAGGCGATATAGGCAGGGTCTTTCCATTTTTCAGCGGTCTGAGCTTTGCCCCGTTGGATTTGTTCTGTAATGGAAAGGGAGGCGTTTTCCGCAAAATCCCCGCTGCCGCCGCTGCTGCAAAAAAGACAGCCCCTCGTGCCGCAGGTGCCATCCCGGTTGGGGCAGGTGAAGCCCCCATCCAGGGAGATTTTTGCTGCTTTTCGGCCAAAAATCTCCCGATAATATTCATTTAAGCTGCGGTAGGGTTTTTGTTCCACGGGTGTGCCGCCTTTCAGTGTTGGATATTTCGCTGCCGTAATTTTTCGCAGAGGGCGGTCAAAGCCTCCCACTGCTGTTGGTTTTCCGCTGTTTGGTGGATCAGCAGGAGAAAATCTGCTTTGCTGCTTTCCAGAAAGCTGCGGGTACGCTCAGCCTTTGGCTCCCGGCAGGCGGAAAGAAAAAGAGAAAAGCTTTCTTCCGTTACTGCCAGAGGGATGCAGGTTTCTATCTTTTTCAGAATTTCCCCTACGGTCACTTCTCCGCAGGTCTGCTTTGCCAAATGGTGATACAAAGCCCGGCTGTTGAGAAAAATCACATTGGGGGCGGGAAACAGTTCCTGCCCGCCGATATGGTTTCGTAATAGAGATAAATAGCCGCAAAGATCTTTGCGGCTTACTGTCTGATGCAATGCAATCACCTCGAAACGATTTTTGAAATGGTCGTTCGGAGATAATATGTGCATCAGTCAATGGATTTACAATAGCAATTTTTTACGCTTCTACCCACTGCTTCAATTCCTGCAGCAGGGCTGCATTATTTTCGGGAGAAAGGATGCAGAAGCGCAGGAAGGATTCATCCAAAAAGGTGAAGGAAGAGGCATCTCGAATGAGCATTTTTTTCACGATACATTTTTCAAATAGATCGTGGGCGGTCACCTTATCGGTTTTCAGCTTCAGCAGGATGAAGTTTGCTTCGGAGGGATATGCCTGAATGTTTTTCCATGTGGAAAGCTCCGCAAAGGCTTTTTTTCTTTCTTCGGAAACCAGTTTCTGGGTGGCTTTATGAAATTCCACATCACTGAAGATATGCTGACCGATGAAATCTGCCAGGCTGTTTACGCTCCAGGGGTTCTGGTTTGCTTTCAGCCGTTCCAGAAAGGCCTGATTGGAGGACATGCCATAGCCCAGACGGATACCGGGGGCGGCAAAGAATTTGGAGGTGCCGCGGATGACGAAGAGGTTATCAAATTCTTTTACTAGAGGGATAGAGCAGATTTCCGGCAGGATATCGGAAAATTCGATATAGGTTTCATCTACCATGACAGATGCACCGATTTTTTTGCAGTGTGCCAGGATCTGGCGCATTTCTTCTGTGTGGATGGCGGTGCCTGTGGGGTTATTGGGGTTGCAGGCGATGAACATGCCGATTTCCGGCGTCAGTGCCGTCAGCAGGGCATCCAGATCCAGACGGAAGTTATCTGCTTCCCGCAGGGGGAAATAGGCAAATGTGCCGCCGGTCAGGGAAATCTCTCTTTCATATTCGGAATAGGCAGGCCCCAGAATAATAGATTTTTTTGCGTTCACTGTCTGGATAAAAGTAGAGATCAGCTCCGTAGAGCCATTGCCTACTACGATATGGGCAGGGTCTGCGCCGGTATATGTGCCGATAGCCTGTTTCAGTGCCAGATAGTTTTTATCGGGATAGGTTTTGATGAGATGCAGATTCTCTTTCAGGGCATCTTCCGCCTTTTTGGGGAAGCCCAAGGGGTTGATATTGCCGCTGAAATCGATAATCTCTTCTCTGGGGATGCCATAGGTTCTTTGAATGGCGTCCAGATCGCCGCCGTGGGCGTGGGTCAGTGCTGCCATGATAACATTACCTTCTTTCAAAAATAAATATCATATATTATTTAGATATCATTTAGAAAATCTCGTCGATTTTCTCCAGTTCGATGATTTTAGGGCTTTGCCTGGTGACACGGGGATACATCAGGTAAGGGTTGCCCTTGCCTTTTTCCAAAATTTCCAAGGAAAGCGCCCCAGAACGATTCTGGGTCGGGTAGAGCATCCATTTGCTGCCCGCAGCCACGGGCAGATCCTGCAGGTCTTTGCCGTTGGCCTTATTGATGGAACGCTTGGAGCCCTTCGCGGAATATTCCATAGGAAACCCATTCTG
>NZ_JBJEJK010000028.1:0-46207 GCF_051877975.1 Anaerotignum sp. | reverse complement strand
TATTGATGGAACGCTTGGAGCCCTTCGCGGAATATTCCATAGGAAACCCATTCTGATCGGGAACAGAAAGCAGATAATCTGCTCCTTCTTCCATGCAGAAGGCGGCGCAAAGGTCTCTGCAGAGCAGGTTTACATCCATATCCTGCCCCACTTCGATCACCTTCCAAAGGTCTTCATCATTTGCATGGGAAATCTTGATGGAAAGCACATCGGGAACCACTTCCATCAAAAACATCCTTTCCCGGGCCCGTAACTCTGCTTCCTGTAGGACTGCTTCTAAGAGCTGTTCATAGGGCAGGGCGTGGGGCATTTTCTGCCGGTCGATCTCTTTGGAGGCAGGATCGGCGAAAAGGGCTTTGCCCAGCGAGGTCAGGCTATAATAGGTAGGGGGAGTAAATAATTCCGCTCCCAGGTTATGTTTCATCAATACCAGTGCCGCCAGGTTGTTTACCAAAGAGAAGAAACGGATGGGGGTAAAGGCAATGGGGCGGATAAAGTGGAAAAACAGGCTCATGGGAGTCAGAAACCACTTATCCAGTACGATGCCGGTAAATAAAAAGGAAGAAACGATGGATCTTTCCTCAGGATTCAGGTTTTCAGGAGAGGTTTTCCAGATTTCCTCAATATTTACGTCTACTTTATGATAAAAATCAATGAAGATACGGTCTACTTCTTTATGGCTTTCCAATAAGTGATAGAAAAAATCCGGAGGAGCGATATCTTCTTCCAGATCCATGGCCCAGGTAAAGCGTTCCGAAGCAAGTGTGCAGGCGGTTTCCCCCAGCTGAAAAAGAATATCTGCTGTTTTTTGGGCAAAGAAAGATGAACATTCTTCTGCAGGCTGCACCCTTTGGGTATGGATAGAAGGCAGGGGGACCAAAAGGCCATGGAGCCATGCCAGCCGGGTCAGATATTCCAGATAAAAATCTGTCTGCAGGCTCAGCTGTTTTAAAATCCCATCCGTTTCCTCTGGCAGAAGCAATCCGCTTTCATCTGTAGCGCGGTCGGGCGTACAGTAAGCGATAAGGCTTTGCAGGTCGTCCACCAAGGGGTGGCTTTCTGTGGAGTAGCCCACCAATGCAAAGCTGTATTCCGAGATATATTCTGCAGGGGGCTGCTCTTGGGCAGGTTTTATCCCCAGCACATAGGCATATTCTGTTTGATTGTCTGCGTCTTTTTCCAGATCCAATGCCAGAATATTGGCAGGGGAAAGGATAGTTTCCGAAGCCAATGTGGTATACTGCCATTTACCGAAGGCCAAAGGGGCAATATCCAGCAGAGGGCGGCGGCAGGGTTCATCCATTTTTTGACGCATGTTTTCATATCCGTTTAGAAACAGCTCCAAAAGAGGCGCATGCTTCGCTTGCACGGGTCTTGCCTGTTTCATAGTATCAAAACTCCTTTTGTTTGCGGGCTTTCGCCGCAAGCCTAATTCATTTATTGTAACAGAAAACCACTGATTTTAAAACCAAAAAGCGGAAAAAATCTTGCTTTTTGCGGAAAAACCAACAAAAATAAAAGGAAAAAACAAGATTTTCTTTCAACAATGACAAAAATTCATGGCTGAAGGACATTTTTTGTTTTTTGTACTTGCCAAGGCAAAAATTTTGTGATATAGTCCTTATGTCAAAAACAAATGTTTTTAAAAGAGAAACAGGAGGAAGGATTCCATGAAAGAGGATAAGAATTTCTATATCGTTGATAAAAGCGTATTGCCTGAAATTTTTTTGAAAGTCATGGATGTAAAAAATCTGCTGGAAAGCAAAAAGGAAAAAACCGTACAGGATGCGGTAAATCGTGTCGGCATCAGCCGCAGTGCTTTCTATAAATATCGTGATGCGGTGCATCCTCTTTATGAAAATACAAGAGGAAAGACAGTGACCATTTCCATGAATCTGGATCATACCAGAGGCTTATTGTCCTCTGTTTTGAACAGCATCGCCACAGAAGGCGCAAATATTCTGACCATCAACCAGACCATTCCCATCAACGGGATCGCCAATGTGACCATCACTATTGAAACCAATGAGATGCAGGGCGAATTAGGCAGACTGATGAACAGGATCGAGAGCCTGCAAGGGGTACAGTCCCTGCAGATCATCGCCAGAGAATAACAGAAAGGAAGGCCGGCTGCAGGAAAGCCGGCAGCATTTTCATAGTAAAATTAGGAGGGAACGAAACATGATTCATATCCAGATCCCGGCGACATCCGCAAATATGGGTCCCGGCTTTGACAGTATTGGCATCGCAGTGCAGTTATACAACCACATTTGGGTGGAAGAACAGACCACCGGCCTGACCATCGAAGTGAAGCGTAAACAGGCGATTCCCGTTCCCACCGATGAAACGAATCTCATTTATCAGACGATGAAATACTTCTATGAACAGAAGGGGCTGAATATGCCCGGTGTGCATATCATTCAGGAGGATCATATCCCAATGGTAAGGGGGCTGGGCAGCAGCGCAGCCTGCATCGTCGGCGGCCTTTTTGCAGCCAATGAACTGGCAGGCAGACCCTGCGGCAGGGATGAACTGGCACAGATGGCAGCAAAGCTGGAAGGCCACCCCGATAATTCCAACCCTGCTATCTTCGGCAGCATGGTCGTTGGTGCTTTGAACGAAAAAGAAATGAAACATGTTCGTTTGGAGTTGCCTGATGATTTGATTTTTGCTATAATGGTTCCTGATTTTCCCGTTTCTACAGAAAAGGCCAGAGGTGTCCTGCCCGATACGTATTCCCGGGCAGATGTGGTGTTCAATGCATCCCGTGCGGCGCTTCTGATCGCATCTATGATGGCAGGAAAATATGAGAATTTCGATATGGCCATGGAAGACAGGGTACATCAACCTTACCGCAGTTCTTTGATCCCCGGTATGGATGAAATTTTTGCCCATGCGAAGGAATTTGGCGCGGTTGCCAGCTATCTGAGCGGCGCGGGTTCTACCCTGATGGCAATGGTTACGAAAGAGAAAGCGGAGGAATTCGAAAGAAAAATGTCTGAATATTTACACCAGTTGGAGCATAATTGGGAATTGACCTTGCTGCAGCCCGATATGGAAGGCGTAAAAGTTGAGACAGAATAACAGGAGGAAATAACGATGTTGATTGTGCAGAAATACGGCGGTAGTTCCGTCGCAAATGCGGAGAGAGTATTCAATGTTGCGAAGCGCATCATGCGGACAAGAATGGAAGGCAATGACGTAGTGGTTGTGTTGTCTGCACAGGGCAAAACAACAGATGGATTGATTGCAAAAGCAAAAGAGATCAACCCGAAACCCAGCCGCAGAGAAATGGACATGCTCTTGTCCACAGGGGAACAGCAGTCTGTTGCGCTGATGGCTATGGCGATCAGTGCCATTGGCGGCAGAGCCATTTCTTTAAATGCTGCCCAGGTGGGGATCGAAACAACAAATACATACAGCAATGCGCGTATCCGTACGATCAATACGGAGCGTATTGAAAACGAATTGGATGAAGGCAGTATCGTGCTGGTAACAGGCTTCCAGGGTGTGAACCAGATTGGGGATACCACAACACTGGGCCGCGGTGGTTCCGATACCTCTGCGGTTGCATTGGCGGCAGCCCTGCATGCGGATATCTGCGAAATTTACACAGACGTTGAAGGCGTTTACACAGCGGATCCCCGTGTGGTGCCTGATGCAGTCAAACTGGATGAAATCAGCTATGACGAAATGCTGGAGCTGGCATCTTTGGGCGCAAAGGTACTGCACAGCCGTTCCGTGGAAGTGGCGAAAAAATACAATGTGAAACTGGTTGTACGTTCCAGTATGTCTGAAGCGGAAGGTACAGAAGTTAAGGAGGACGTAAAGATGGAAAGAATGCTGGTTAGCGGCGTTGCAGCGGATAAAAAAGTTTCTCGTATTTCTATTATGGGTATCAATGATGAACCCGGAAAGGCCTTTGAGATTTTCTCTCTGATGGCGAAGGAAAAAGTAAGCGTAGATATCATCCTGCAGTCTACAGGGCAGGACGGCAAACAGAATATCTCCTTCACCATTGGCGAAGATGACTTGGATATTGCCCTGAAGGCTTTGGAAAAGAATAAAGAACGCCTGACAGCCCAGGAAATCATTCACGACGAAAACACAGCAAAGCTCTCCATCGTTGGCGCAGGTATGGCAACAAACCCCGGCGTTGCGGCTCTGTTCTTTGAAGCAATGTATGACGCTGGCGTAAACATTCAGATGATCTCTACATCCGAAATCAAGATTACAGTTCTGATTGCAAAGGATGATGTGGACGCAGCTATGGTAGCTGTACATGATAAATTTAAACTGGCTTCCGTAAATATGAGAAAAGGCGGCGGCAACGAATAAGAAACAGAAAGACACTATCGAAAAAGATAGTGTCTTTTTTTCTGCCTTTGCGGAGCAAATGCACTGAAAATCCGAAGGATTTGAGGTGCTCTCCGTATTTTTATAAAAAAGGACAACGATGTATCGATGTCCTTTTTAGAGTATTTATTTTTTGCGGCATTTTCCGCAGGTACCGTATAGGATCAGCTGTTCGCATTCTATATCAAAATCCAAATCCGGCACCAGTTTTCTGGTTACTTCTGTCAGTGCTTCTATACGCAGGTCTTCCACCCGGCCGCATACCTTACAAACGGTGTGTGGATGACACTGAACCACAGCGTCATAACGGGAACTGGGCTCGCCAACATTCAGCTCCTGCACCAAACCCAGCTGTTTGAAGAAATCCAGTGTTTTATACACGGTGGCAAGGCTCATGGTAGGATTGGTTGGTTCCAGCGTTTTGTATATCATTTCCGCATTGGGATGCTCGTGGCTGTTGCAGAGCATATTATAGACGGCAATGCGCTGTGGGGTGACTTTCAGACCTTTTTCTCTCAGGGTCTGGGCAATTTCTTTCATTTTCAACACCCCTCTTTAATGAATAATTATTGTTATTTAATAATAATACAGATTCTTATTTGCGTCAATGGGAATTTATACCAAAATACAAGGAATTTTAAAATTTTTAAAAATCCAATCAGAATCCTCGGGATGTCTTTTGTTCAGATTTTTGTATAGGCTGATGGCGGCGGTACTTGTGCAGTTGTTTTTTAGAAATGCCTGTGCTACAATGGTTTGTATTTAGAAAAGAAAGGAAGAACGTGTATGCATATCGTTTTGCTGGAACTGGAGATTCCCCAGAATGCAGGAAACATCGCCCGTACCTGTGCGGTGACAAATTCTGTGCTGCATCTGATCAAGCCTTTGGGGTTTTCCGTAGAAGATAAATATTTGAAGCGGGCAGGGCTGGATTATTGGAAGCTGCTGGATATCCGCTATTATGAAAATTTTCAGGATTTCTGTGAGAAAAATCCCGATGCCAGGATTTGGATGGCATCTACCAAGGCACGCCATGTTTATACAGATGTGGTTTATGAAGAAAATGATTATATCATGTTCGGCAAAGAAAGCGCCGGCATTCCCGAGGAAATCCTGATGGCGAATGAAGCCAATACCATCCGTATCCCTATGCTGGAAGCGGCGCGGAGCTTGAATCTATCCAATTCCGTTGCCATTATCATTTATGAGGCCATGCGTCAGCAGGGCTTTCCCGGTATGCTGATGGAAGGACAGCTGCACCATCACAAATGGTGATTTTCTCGGGATTTTGTCCCGAACCCTGCGAGGGGAATGATTCCCTTCGCCCCTGAGCTGCAAAATGCAGCGCATTTGGCAGAAGAAAGGCATAATAAGAAAAAGGCTAGAACCGATTGGTTTTAGCCTTTCTTTTTTGGTTATTCAGTTAGTTCTTCGGTCACATCGTCCAGGGGTTCTTCCCCGGGTGGTTCCTCCGCAGGGGGAGCGGGGGGTTCTGTCGCCGGGAATTTCATATAAGCCTTGAACAGATCGCCTTCAATTTCCAGAGAGAATTTCCCTTTCTGCAGGCCCACCAGAGACTGAGCGATATTCAGCCCCAGACCGCTGCCTTCCGTATGACGGGAACTATCGCCGCGGACAAAGCGTTCCATCAGCTCATCTGCGGGAATATTCAGGGCATCCTTGGAGATATTTTTCATAGAAACAGTTACAGAACCAGCTTCTTTTTTGAGATCGATATAAACTCTTGTGCCTGTCTGGGAATATTTGCAGGCATTGCTCAAAAGGTTGCTCAGCACGCGCCAGGTCAGATTGCCGTCTACCATGGCAAATGTGGGAGATTCTAAGCCGTTGAGCACAACTTTCAAATCTGCCTTTTCCAACCGCTCTTCATATTCCGCCACGGCCTGGGCCACCAATTCCCCCATATCCGTAGGGGCAAGGTTGACTTTCAGGTTGCCGGTGGATGCTTTCGATGCCTCTACCAGATCCTCTGTCAGCTTTTTCAGCCGGTGGGACTGTCGGTCCAACACCTCGATATATTCCGCCGCCTGTCCTTCCAGCCCTTCTTTTTTCAGCAGATCCACATAGTTGATGATGGAAGTCAGAGGGGTTTTGATATCGTGAGAAACGTTGGTAATCAGCTCCGTTTTCAGGTGTTCACTTTTCATTTTTTGCTCCAGCGCAATGGAAAATCCTTTGGAAATGCTATTCAGGTTATCCCCGTGTTTGCGGAACATGGAAAACATTTTTCTGGTGTCGATTTTGTGATTCAATTTTCCCTTTGCCAATGCTTCGCCGCCTTCCTGCAGCTTTTGGGCTTGGGAGGCCATCAGGCAGAAAACGAACATCAAGGCAAGATTCAGCAGAATTGCACCAAAGCCGCCGCCCACATAGACGGAGGAGATCACCAGCCAGGCCACAGCCACCTTCCACATGGCAGGAATGGCTTTCAGAGCATCCATCCCCGTGGAAAAGACTGCCGCAAAAAGCTTCCAGCCGAAATGCAGCACTTTATAGGTGATCGTATTCTGATAGAAATATCTGCCCAGCTTCAGGCGAGTGGCGCAGGTTAAAATCGTTGCCAGCAGCAGGATGCCAAGAAAGAAGATATATGCCACTCCGAACAGAATTTCATAGATATTGAAAATCATGCTTCTTCCGTTGACATCAATATAAAGCCCATATAGCAGGGGCACAGAAATCATACCTAAGTATAAATCCAGCGGCACTTTGTCCAGCAGATTGGGGACGATTTCTTCTTTCCCAACCTGATGCCCAGCGGCGCAGAGCAGGTAAATCATTCCTGCAATCAGGAGCAGCACACTGCCTGCCAAAATGGGAATCAGCCAGAAATGGAAATCATAGGTGAACTGATACAGGCGATAGCTAATCCAATAATTATCGGAAACCGTCAAAGGGTCTGCCACATAGCAGCGTATGGTAGCCAGAACGGGTTCGCTGTAGGCAACAGCCTCCTCTGTTGCTATTTCTGCATTATAGATGATAGAGATGCTGTTGTCCTCATCCTGTACCAATATACCATTGCCATAATCATAGTACAGAGAAAAACGATATTCCCCCACATAGGTCGCAGCCGATTGGCTTTTGTCAAAATTGGAGAGGATTGGCTCGTTTTTAGGGGAAAATAATTCGAAACGGAAATTTGTTCTGCCTGCATCGAACTGTTCTGCAATTTCCTTCAGGCTCATGTTGGAATTGAGCCAATCCATCACCTGCTCTGCATAGGCATAGGTGGTGCTTTGGCAATAGGGCGTTTCCCCATAGGAAAGGGGGCGGTTGCCGTAAAAGCCGCTTTCCCCGGCAGTGACGATGCCCAGTCCGCTGATGAGGGCCGTAAAGCCCATGAGGATGACCAGAAAACAGGCAAATACCTTCATACCCAGATTGTGGGTGAGTTTTGTCATTCCTTCGCCTCCTTCTCGATCTTATACCCCAGCCCCCAGACTACTTTCAGGTAGCGGGGTTCGGAAGGGTTGATCTCGATTTTTTCTCTCAGATGACGGATATGTACTGCCACAACGCTGCCGGAACCATAGGCATCCTCATTCCAGATTTTTTCATAGATCTGGGTGGAGGAAAATACTCTGCCGGGGTTTTCCATCAGCAGCTTCAGGATGTTGTATTCGCTGGGGGTCAGGTTTACCACTTCTCCGTCTACGGTAACAATTTTCGATTCATCATCCAAATCGATGCCACCGATGACCAGATGGGAGGCTTTTTTTGCCATGCCGCCCAAAGAAGTATAACGGCGCAGCTGGGAGCGTACCCGTGCCAATACTTCGATGGGGTTGAAGGGTTTGGTGATATAATCATCCGCCCCGATATTCAGCCCCAGAATCTTGTCACTGTCCTCGCTTTTTGCCGTCAGCAGGATGATGGGGATATTGGAGGTTTCCCGCAGCTTTGCCGTGGCAGAGATGCCGTCCATCTGGGGCATCATGATATCCATTAAGATCAGGTGGATATCATTTTGTGCTACCACATCCAGGGCTTCCTGCCCGGTGTATGCGGTGAAGATGTTGTAGTTTTCTGTGGATAAATAGATGGACAATGCGGATACGATATCCTTTTCGTCGTCGCAGATCAAAATGTTATACATGGTGTTGCACCTCCGTCATGCTGTGATTTTATTTTACCTGACTGGCTTTAAGAAACTAGCAGGAAAATATTTAAGATTGCCTTAAGATGTTGTGTTTTCTTTTTTTTAAGAATTTTATCATATTCTTCTGAAAAAAAGTAGGTGCAAGAGAGAAAAAACAAAGTATGACAATCATAAGGGAAAGAAGGTATGGATCGCTGGACAGCTGTTCTGGCAAGGGAAAATCCCGATGGGGCGTGGAATGTAAAAGAATTTAGAATGCCTTAAGGATGCACTGTATTGCCTCTTGTTTTTGGCTAATTTGAACAAAGAGATGGCTTGTACAAGAAATAATACAATGAAAAATATACAAAATTATTGAAAAGAGATGAAAGGTATGTTATGTTTGCTATGAAGTCAGACAAATTGGGGAATTTGACTGATAAAAAGCAGAATGTTCTGCTTAGGGCGATTGTGGGGAAAACGCCGGGGGACGGCGATTCCATAAAAAGACAGGAAAAGGGGTTTTATTTTTATGGGCAGAAACGGGAAGGAGGGAGGAAGAGTGATGTTATATGAACTGTGAAGGCAGTTTTATATATTTAAATGAAAAGATAAACAAATCGAAAGGAGGGAAGTAGATGAAAATAGAAAATAGAAAGGAGGTAAGAAATACCCTGCATAGAAGAACGAAAAGTGTGCGGCTAACACAAAAATCTATCTTTATACAGGGATATATGTATTCTAAAATAGTTTAGCCTATAAGGCAATAGTCATGTAAATAATTATTTGTAATTTGAAAGGATGTATGATTTATGAAAAAAAGAATGCTCATATTTTTGGTTTTAGCAACATTTTTATTTCCTGCTTCAGCATTTGCTTTTGAAGGGAATGAGATTTTAGAAAAAGGAGATATTTTCTTTGAACAAGAGGAGCCTATAACAGTACGTGATGAAGAAACTAATTTATATGCAGAATTTGAAATGATTCAAATTGAAGAAAACCAAGACATTGATGTAGGAATTGAGCCCTATAAAACAATTACAGGATCAAGAGGTATCTCTACAATTAATTACATGAGTTCTGCTTCGATGATTACTTGGTCTGTCAAACCTGATACTGTCTTGCCTTATACTTTCTCTGGTGCAATGAAAATATTTGATGAGGATACAGGAAAAAGAGTAGGATGGGAAGATCTTTATGTTGCGGGTACCGGAAAATTAGCTGATGAAGTTGATCTTTATCAATTTAACTTAAAAAAAGGGCATCTTTATCGAGCAATACTTACAGGCACAGCAGTTGATGGAGCAGAAGAAATATTTTATGTTCCTTCAGGTGCATTTTTAACGTTTGTATATTGATGATGAAAGGAATATTCGATGGTTATTACCAAATAGATATTGTAAGCGAGATTTTTACTGATGAGAATGATGTGATTAGCTATAGGATTACATATAGCGAATTAGATTATCCAGATTTTTATAATTATGTTGCAAATAAAATTTTAACACAAAAAAGTATTTTTTATAAAGATGAGGAAAGAGAGGGATTTTTTTTAATAATTAGTATATCTATAGCAAAAGCGAATAAGCAAAGTGAGCATCTAAATAATAAAGAAATTCCGTTTAGACAAGATCATTATGGTAATATTTTGAATAAAGTACCAGTGAATCAACGAAAAGATTTTCTTATTAGTCAATATTATGGAACAATTAAAATGAAAAGGAAGTAGATATTTAATCATATCGAATTTGTACTTAGTTTCAGGAAGGAATTTCAATTTTGTACAAATCCGAACATCCAGTGTAAAATATGTTATAGACAACAAGAGACAAAGCTATTTTTTAGACTTTGTCTCTTGTTTATGTCTAAAAATTAAAATTTTCCTCCCAAAGCACCACTTCTCCTATTTCCAGAGATTTCTTCACATCAATGGTGCGTTGGTTTTTGCTGCCCTTATACCGCAGTTCCAAGGAGCGTTCCGCCAGAAGGAAAGGCCCGTCCACCAAAACGTCGGTTTCTTTCAGCAGAGCAATTTTTTCGGGGTCATTTTCCTGCCAGAGGGCCTCCCAGGTATAGCCGGTATAGGTCCAGACATTCAGCCCTAATTTGTGGGCGCCCTCTGCCAGCTCCCTACAGGGGACAGGCTGCAGAAAAGGATCGCCGCCGGAAAGGGTGATGCCGTCCAGCAGGGGGTTTTCCGCTGCTGCCGCCAGAATATCCTCCGTATCTCCCCAGGAACCGCCGTTGGGGTCGTGGGTCTGGGGATTATGGCAGCCGGGGCAATGGTGAGGGCAGCCTTGGGTAAATATAGTCAGGCGAATCCCGGGGCCATCCACGATGGAATCCCCGGTCACGCCGCTGAGACTGATACGCATATTACTGTTCCTTTGCTTCTAATTTTACTTCTGTTACGATGGAATGTTTCACTCTGTCCCGCACTTCTGCCCGTTTTGCGTTGTTGAAACGATCCAGTGTACCTACCAGATAACCGGTGATGCGGCGGATGCGCTGGAAGCCAACGTCGCCTTCCGTTTCTTTTCTGCCGCATTTGGGGCAGGTGTCGCCGATGATGCCGTTGAAGCCACAGATAGGGTCACGGTCAACGGGATGGTTGATAGAACCGTAGCCAATGCCCTGAGATTTCATATAGCGGATGACTTTTTCAAAGGCATCCAAGTTGGTGCTGGGGTCACCGTCCAGTTCGATATAGGTGATATGACCCGCATTGGTCAGTTCATGGTAAGGGGCTTCCAGCTGAATCTTTTTATAGGCGCTGATGGGGTAGTATACAGGAATATGGAAGCTGTTGGTATAATATTCTCTGTCGGTAACCCCTTCGATGGAGCCGAAGCGTTCTCTGTCCATGCGGACGAAACGGCCGGAAAGACCTTCTGCAGGCGTTGCCAGCAGGGTGAAGTTCATATGGGTTTTCTGGGACAGGTCGTCCATGCGTTTCCGCATGTGGCTGATGATATCCAGACCCAGATTCTGGGCTACTTCGCTTTCGCCGTGGTGCATGCCGACCAGAGCCTTCAAAGCTTCCGCCAGGCCGATAAAGCCAACGGAGAGGGTGCCGTGTTTCAGCACTTCCCGCACTTCATCATCATAATTCAGCTTTTCACTGTCGATCCAAACGCCTTCGCCCATCAGGAAAGGATAATTGTGGACTTTTTTCTTTGCCTGAATTTCGAAGCGTTCCAACAGCTGCTCTACGACCAAATCGATCTTTCTGTCCAGTTCGGTAAAGAACCAGTCAATATTTTTATTTGCCAAAATGGCGATACGGGGCAGGTTGATGCTGGTGAAGCTCAGATTGCCTCTGCCCAAGGTGATTTCCCGTTCAGGGTCGTGTACATTCCCAATGACACGGGTACGGCAGCCCATGTAGGCAATCTCTGTTTCAGGGTGGCCTTCTTTATAGTATTTCAGGTTGAAGGGAGCATCCTGGAAAGAGAAGTTGGGGAACAATCTCTTGGCGCTGACACGGCAGGCCAGCTTGAACAGGTCATAGTTGGGTTCACCGGGGTTGAAGTTGATACCATCTTTTACACGGAAGATTTGGATGGGGAAGATGGCTGTTTCGCCATTGCCCAGACCGGCTTCTGTTACCAGCAGCATATTTTTCATGACCATGCGGCCTTCAGTGGAAGTATCCATCCCGTAATTGATAGAGGAGAAAGGTGTCTGGGCGCCGGCACGGCTGTGCATGGTATTCAGGTTGTGCAGCAGGGCTTCCATAGCCTGATAAGTTGCTTTGTCCGTTTCTTCTGTTGCTTTCTTTGCGGAGAAGGCCTGGATTTTTTCTAAAGTATCAGCAGGGACACCGGCTTCCAGCAGCAGAGCCTTTTCTGCTTCTAAATAAGCATCATTTTGATCCAGTGTAGGAACCAGATTCTGTTCCGCCAGAACTTTAAAAACTTCTTTTGCTTTTTCTGCATGTTCCACGCTGTCCATGACTTCGATGAGGGAAGCCATGATGGAACGATACCGTTTTTTGTATGTTTTTGCTACACCGGGAGCCAGACCGTAATCAAAATTGGCAATGGACTGACCGCCGTGCTGGTCATTCTGGTTGGACTGGATGGCAATGCAGGCCAAAGAGGCATAGCTGGCGATATCGTTGGGTTCCCGCAGAACGCCATGACCTGTGGAAAAGCCGTCTTTGAACAGCTTCAGCAGGTCAATCTGACAGCAGGTGGTGGTCAGAGTATAGAAATCCAGATCGTGGATATGGATATCGCCGTTTCTGTGGGCTTCAGAATGGGCAGGGTTCAGCACATAGCTTTCGTAAAAATGCTTTGCGCCTTCGGAGCCGTATTTCAGCATGGAACCCATAGCAGTGTTGCCGTCGATGTTGGCATTTTCCCGTTTGATATCACTGTCTGTAGCGTCTTTGTAGGTGATATCCTGGAAAGTTTTCATCAGGCGGTCGTTCATATTCCGCACCCTGGTGCGTTCTGCCCGATACAGGATATAGGCCTTTGCTGTGCGCACATAGCCGTGGTCGATGAGAACCCGTTCTACGCTGTCCTGAATCTGTTCGACGGTAGGAGAGGTAATGCCTTCCGCTTCAAATTTATTGGAAACCTCCTGAGCCAGATTCAGGCAGATGGCATACTCTTTTTTGCCTACGGTCGCTTCGAAGGCCTTTTCCATGGCACTGGCAATCTTGTTGATATCAAAATGAACGGTACGTCCGTCTCTTTTGGTGATAGTTGTGATCATTTTCCTTCCCTCTTTCCTTGTTTTCCCTTGCAATGTCCCGATCTTTCGCAGATTTTTGTTTGAAATAAAAAACACAATATCTAGTTTTCTGTTAAAATAATGAACATATATATTGTATTTCATATTCAGGACAGCGTCAAGGGGAACAGGGCAAAAAGATGAATTTTATCAGAATGACCAAATATTGCGCAGGGACAGCCTTTTTTCGCATAAAATAGAAAAAGATTTACCGAAAAAGGAGAGAAAAATATGAAATGGGAGAGATTTTCCTGCCTGCAGGAAAAAGAGGTCATCAATATTTGTGATGGAAAACGGCTGGGGTGCGTCTGCGATCTGGAACTGGATATTGTGACGGGAAAAATCTGTACCCTTGTCATTCCGGAGGATGGGGGAAAGTGGAATTTTTTTGGAAAGGAACGGGCATTTTTTGTCCCGTGGCGCTGTATCCGCCGCATCGGGGACGATATCATACTGGTGGAAGTGGATGGGGATGATATCCTTCGCAGCGATGAGGATTAAATACCAGATATAGTGGCTGAGGTGTTGACCTGGCGGCGTTTCTCCTTTATACTGGAAATAACATAACTATGTAAACTTGAGGGAGGAATCCGCCTTGAAATGTCCTTTTTGCAATCATAATGATACAAAAGTCATCGATTCCCGGGGACAGGATGATAATTCTGTTATCCGCCGCCGCCGTGTCTGCGAAAACTGCGGCAAGCGCTTCACAACCTATGAACGGATCGATATGATCCCCATTACTGTCATCAAAAGCGATGGCACCAGAGAAATCTTCGATAAAAGCAAGATTATGAATGGTGTCATGAAATCCTGCAACAAACGCCCCGTAACGGCTCAGCAGATTCAGGATCTGGCGGATGATATCGAAAATACCCTGATGGGCAGCGGCGAAAGGGAAGTGGAGAGCAAGCAGATCGGCAATATGGTCATGGACAGACTGAAAGACCTGGATGAGGTTGCCTATGTGCGCTTTGCTTCTGTCTATCGTCAGTTTAAAGATATCAATACCTTTATTGATGAGCTGGAAAAGCTGCTGAGTGAAAAGAAACAGGGGTGATCCTATGGCGGAACAAAAAACAAAAGCACTCTTTACCTGCACCGAAGCCGGCTATGACGCGGCAATCGGCATTATGGATTTATACCGCAAAAGCGGCATGCAGGCATTTTTCTACGGCATTGCGGAGGAAAAGGATTTGATTTCCCTGGGGGAAACCAATGGGATGACCCATGTGCTGCATTTTTTGGATGGGGAAAACCTGAAATTGGTGAGCATCAGCGATGAAATGGGCGGCTTTACGGTGGATATCACCGTGAACGACCTGATATTGCCGAAGTAAAAAGATTTTTTTGAGACAGGCAAGAAACAACAAAATACCTCATAGGATAGGATTGTAACAAAAAACTCTCTTATCTTAAGGAGGTATTTTATTATGTGTGGATTTGGTTGTGGTAACGAAAGTAGCATCATTTGGATCATCATCCTGCTGTGCCTGTGCGGCAACAATGACGGCTGCGACAACAACTGGTGGGGCGATGGCAACTGCTCCTGGATCTGGATCCTGATCCTGCTGTTCTGCTGCTGCGGCAACAACAACAATCGGATTGGCAACAACTGCGGTTCTTGCTAATGAGTAAGGAGGGCTCCCGTATTTTGCGGGAGCCTGTCTTATTTTGCGGAAAGAAATTCGGAATGGGGGCACCTCTTCTTTTAAAATGAAGGAGAGGTGATTTTTTATGTTAGAAAGAAGAAAAAAAGAAGCACGGGTACGCTGCTGGATCGAGGCGGAGCGGGAACGGCTTTCCGGGCGGGCTTATGCCTATAAAGATGTTTTTTTATCCTCCTTTTACGCCCAATGCGCGGAAAGCACTGCCGCCGATGCCCATGAGATTTTCCTGGAGACGCCCCTGTCCTTCAATTATTTTCGGGAAAACCTGGATAGGCTGGATGAAAAAGGGGTCTGCCGTTTTTTCAAGCTGGCGGCGATCCATCATACCATTCGCATTACCCGCCGCAGAAAAAAAGAACTGGATTGGATGCAGATGAAAGCAGCGCTGACAGAAATTTATGAGCTGGAAGAAATGGAACAAAAGCTGGCAGAGCTGCTGCATCAATGTGCAAATTTGTATCAGAGCGGCTTTCAGGAACTGTTTCATAAGACTACGGCAAGGTATCTCTTCGGCGATCGGGCCTTGTCCGGTTTTTCTTTCGCATTTATCGGGAATTTCTGGTATAATTCCTATAGTAGTTTTATGGGCTCCTTTACAGGCTATGTGCCTTTTCATATCCGGTTGAAGCGGGCCCAGTAAAGCGGCTGCAAAATTCCGGCTGCAAGGAGGAACAGGCATGGCAAATAAATGGACAGACCAACAGAGACAGGCCATCGAGGCAAGGGGCAGCGATCTGCTGATTGCCGCGGCGGCGGGCAGCGGCAAAACGGCGGTGCTGGTGGAACGGATCATCACCCGTATCCTTGAAGAAGAACAGGAGATCGATCGCCTGCTGGTGGTGACTTTCACCAAGGCGGCAGCTTCGGAAATGCGTCAGCGCATCGGCGCGGCTATTGCCAAAAAGCTGGAAACAGATCCCAATAACCTTCATCTGCAAAAGCAGATGGCTTTTTTGCCGCGGGCAGATATCAAGACCATTCATGCCTTTTGCTTGCAGGTCATCAAGGAATATTATCATATTTTGGAAATTGACCCTGCCGTTCGCACGGCAGACCCTGCGGAAATCAAGCTGCTGCAGAAGGAAGTGCTGGAAGAGCTGTTTGAAAATTTATATGCCGAGGAACAGAATCAGTGGTTCTTTGACCTTTTGGAAACCTTTGCCGGCTCTACCAAGGATACCCCCTTGCGGGAACTGGTTTTGGATACCTATACCTTTGCCCAGGGCAGCCCCCATCCTGAAGCCCTTTTGGAGGAAATGACGGAAAGCTTCTACTTAGAAGAAGGAAAGACTGTGGACGATTGCGTCTGGTTCCCTATGATTCGGCAGGGGATGGAAACTTCTCTGGAATATGCTGTTTATCAGCTGCAAAAGGCGTATTTTATGGCAGATGAAGGGGAATTTGGCGGATATAACAAGCTGCTGAAAAATGAAGTGGCCATGCTGAAAAATTTACAGGAGGCCTTGCAGAAACCTTATGCCGAGTGGCGGCTGTTCTATCTGGCTGTGGATTTTGCCCGTCTGCCTGCTTATCGGGGGGAAGAAAAGGAACGGGCAGAGCGCATCAAAGCCCTGCGGAATGAGGCCAAGGATACCGTCAAAAAACTGGGGGAGGTCTATTTTGCCTATAGCCCGGAGCATCAGGCGGAGCTGGTGCAAAAGCTGTACCCCATCGCAAAAGGTCTTTTCCATTTGACAAAGCTGTTTATGGATGCCTTTGGGGCAGCAAAACGGGAAAAGAATATCATCGATTTCAACGATTACGAGCATTTTGCCCTGAAAGTCCTGCTGAATGCAGACGGCACGCCGACTGAGGCGGCGGCAGAACTGCGCCAGCGGTATGATGAAATCATGATCGACGAATATCAGGACAGCAATATCGTGCAGGAACTGGTGCTGGCGGCGGTTTCCGGAGAATCCATCGGGCAGAACAACCGATTCATGGTTGGGGATGTGAAGCAGAGCATCTATCGCTTCCGTCAGGCTATGCCGGAGCTGTTCAATGCCAAATATCAGCGGTATCCTGCCACCACCGGCTGGAAGGAACGGAAAATCATCCTTTCTAAAAACTTCCGCAGCAGAAAAAATATACTGGATGGGGTGAATTTCATCTTCCGCCAGATCATGCAGCGGGATTTGGGGGATATCGATTATGATGCCGAAGCGGCTCTCTATGAGGGTGCGCCTTTTCCGCCCTGTGAAGGCCCCCACGGCGGCGCCAATGAAATCCTGCTGATAGAAACGGCGGAGCAGGCTGATTCCGAATTGCCGGAAGAATTGCAGGAGTTGGACAGACGACAGGTGGAAGCCACTGCCATTGCTGCCCGTATTCGGGAATTGATGGACAGCGGCTATCAGGTTTTGGATAAAAAAACGGGAGAATATCGCCTGCTGCGCTATGGGGATATTGCCATTTTGCTCAGAACCATGAAAAACTGGGGCAGTGTGCTGGAGGATGTATTTGGCAGGGAAGGGATGCCCTATTATGCGGAGACGGCCGAGGGCTATTTCGATATGCCGGAGGTGGAGACTATCCTCCATCTTCTGCGGCTGATCGATAACCCCCGACAGGATATCCCCCTTCTTTCCATCCTCCATTCTCCCATTTATGGGCTCAGTGCCGATGAATTGATGCAGGTGCGCTTGGGGGGCGGCAAGGGTTCCTATTATGATTGCATGCACCTCTATCTGCAGGAGGGGGAGAACGAGGAACTGCGAGGCAAACTCGCTGCTTTTTTCGGCGACTTGGAAAGCTGGCGCAGACAGGTGAGAGATTTGTCTCTCCATGAACTTTTGCGCCTGCTCTACAGAGAGACCGGCTATTATGACTATTTAGGCATGACGGCGGGGGGAGCCCTGCGGCAGGCCAATCTGCAGCTGCTTTTGGAAAAAGCGGAGCAGTATGAAAAGGGCAGCCATAAGGGGTTATTCTATTTCATCCGCTATGTGGAGGATATGAAAACGGTAGAGGCGGAAACGACCGCCGCAAAGCTGCCCGCGGAGGCTGAAGAACGCATTCATGTGATGACCATTCATAAGAGCAAGGGGCTGGAATTCCCTGTAGTCTTTGTTTCCGATATGGGCAAGAATTTCAATGAAATGGATTCCCGCAGTGTTGTCATCTTCCACCAGAAATGGGGCTGCGGCATGGATTATACAGATGTTGAAAAACGGGTGGTCTACCGCACCCTGGCGAAACGGGCGTTGGCGGAGGCTATCAAAGAGGAAAACCTGGCGGAGGAAATCCGTGTGCTGTATGTTGCCCTGACCCGTGCCAAGGAAAAGCTCATTCTGACGGGAACAGTGAAGGATTTTGTAAAGGCCTTCTTGAAATGGTATGATATTGCCGATTGCCGGACGGAACCCCTTCCTGTTTCCCGCCTGCGCAGGGCTCGCAGCTATTTGGATTGGGTGATGCCCGCAATCCTGCGGCACCCTGCCGGGGCGGAGACAGCAGAGGAACTTCTGGCAGAAGATACATTTGGGGAAACAGACCCTCTCCTTTTCACAGAGGAAGTTTCTCTTTGGAAGGTGCAGCTGCGGAATCGGGAAGAAACCTTGCAAGGCGTTTCTCAGGAGCAAAAGCGGGCAGAGGAACAGAAAAATTTCTTTGCCGGCTGGGAAAGCCCCAGGGAAATGACAGAGCAGCAGAAAACTGTTTTCCGCATCCTCAGCTGGCAGTACCCCTATGGAAAGGAGACAAAACTGCCGGCAAAGCTTTCTATTTCGGAAATCAAGCGAAAATATCAGGAGGAAATGACGGGGGAAGTGGCGGCATCCACGCCCAAGGAAATCAGATTGCCCAATTGGGAGGAAAAGACGGCAGTCCGCGGCGCTCAGTTGGGTACGGCTATGCATACCTTTTTGGAAGAAGCCGACTTAAGGCAGGAATACGATTGGGAAAAAATTGAGGCATTGGCGGCGGAACTGGTGCAGAAGGGCAGGCTGACGGCGGAAGAGGCAGGAGCATTGCGGAAAAAGGAACTGCTGCGGTTCTTCCATTCCCCGTTGGCGCAGCGGCTGCGAAAAGCAGATCAGATAGAAACAGAACGAACCTTCTCCCTTTTGATGCAGCCTAAAGAACTGTTCTTTGGGGAGGAATATCAGAATGTGACAGATCAGATTTTGGTCAATGGGATCATTGACTGCTATTTCATCGAAAATAACGAAATTGTTCTGCTTGACTATAAGAGCGACAGAGTCTATGATGAAGAGGAGTTGAAGGGACGATACCATATCCAGTTGGAATTGTATCGCACTGCACTGGAGCGGGCTTTGGGGCTGCCGGTGAAGGAGACATATCTTTATTCCTTTGCCATGGGCAGGGCGATTTTGTTGAAGTAAGAGGTGGAAAAGATGTCATATATTTTGGTCTTGATCGCGGGAATCAGCTGGGGGCTCATCGGTGTCTTTACAAAGGCGATCAATACCTTGGGTTTTACAGAAATGCAGATGCTGTTCGTGAAAGGCGCATTGGCCACAGCATTGCTGTTTCTCATTACATTTTTGAAAGACAGAAACCAGCTGAAGTTGAAAAATTGGAAGCATATCCGCTATTTCGTCGGCACAGGCATTTGCAGTTTCACCTTTTTCAGTTGGGCTTATATGAAAGCCATCAATCTGACCAGCCTGGGGGTTGCGGCGGTGCTGCTGTATACGGCGCCCACCTTCGTGATGCTGTTTTCGATTTTGCTGTTCCATGAAAAAATGACGAAGATCAAAGGTGTTGTGCTGGGGATGACCTTCCTTGGCTGCGTGCTGGTGACGGGGCTATTGGAGGGCAGCGCTGCCTTTACCTGGCAGGGCATCCTCATTGGGCTGGGCTCCGGCATCGGCTATGCTCTGTACAGTGTTTTTGGTACCTATGCCATCAAGGAGGGCTATGGTTCTTTGTGCATCTCTTTTTATACCTTCCTGCTGGCAACGGTATTTATGCTTTTCTGCGTAGAGCCTGTGACAGTTGTGCGGCAGATTACAGCCATGGGGCAGTGGCCTTTGGCCATTTCCTTTGCCCTGCTGACGACGGTAGTGCCTTATCTTTGCTATACAAAAGGGCTCAGAGGGCTGCCTGCCAGTCAGGCATCCGTTACAGCCACCATTGAGCCGGTGGTGGCGGCGGTTTTGGGTATCGTTGTGTTCCATGAAAGCGCATCTTTTCTGAAAATTGCCGGTATCGTACTGGTACTTTCTTCCGTGGTGCTGATGAACCGGCAGGGAAGCAGAAAATGAATCCATGAAAAAAAGAAGCCTGCTCCGCAAATGTGGATGGGGCTTCTGGTTTTTTAGGCGATTTTAAAATAGAGAAAATATTTTTTGCTACAACGTAAAAAAGTGGGCCATTGGAATGGCTCACTTTTTCGTTTAAGTAAGAATTATTCAGCTTTGATAGCACCTGTAGGGCAGTTACCTTCACAAGCGCCACAGTCGATGCATTCTGCAGCTTTGATTTCGTAAACGCCGCCTGCTTCAACGATGCAACCTGTAGGGCAGCCGCCTGCGCAAGCGCCACAACCGATGCATTCGGGACCGATTTTATGAGCCATTGGAAACACCTCCTTCTTCTTTCTACATGCCTATTTTATATCAGAACCATGTATTTTGCAAGGTGTAATTCTTATTTTTATGAGAAAAAAACATCAAAAAGAGTAAAATCCTGTTTTTTTATGTAAAAGGTGTATTTTTCTCAAATCACATTAATTTATCATTTTCCCGTTCCTGTCTTTGGTATTCTTCCTTATATTCCTGATATTCTGCCGTGGAAACGCGGATTTCATCATATTCTGCCTGGGTGATGGGGCGAACGATGCGGGCGGGAATGCCGTAGGCCATGTGGCCCTTGGGAATCCGCATGCCTCTTTTGACCACCGCCCCTGCCCCAATGAAGCAGTTTTCTTCGATGACGGCCCCTTCCTGTATGATGGCGCCCATGCCGATGAGAACATTATCCTCGATGGTGCAGCCATGGATGATAGCATTATGCCCGATGGTCACGCCGGAGCCAACATGGATATCAAACCCGCATTCTACGTGGAAGGTAGTGTTTTCCTGCAGGTTGGTTCGATCGCCGATGGTGATTTTGCCATAGCCCGCCCGCACCACTGTGCCGGGATAGATGATGACATCTTCACCCAATTCCACGCTGCCGATGATTTCTGCTGTGGGAAAAATAAAGCAGCTTTCAGGCACTTTTGGAATGAGGTTTTTATATTTGCGGATCATGGGAATACTCCTTTCTGAAAAAGAATCTCATTTATACTGCAATTTTGCTGGAATTTCTTCTATGCCTATCATATCCGGAAAGATGATTCTTGACAAGAGGGAAGAGTTTATATACAATTCTATTTGCAACTTATTTGCAAATGCTTTGCATTTGCGTTTGGAGGAACTATGAAAAAGAAACTGATCTCTTTGTTGCTGCTGTCCCTGCTGCTGACGGCCTGCAGCGCAAAAAAGGATATAACTGAAGATAGCGATAAGCTGACGGTCGTTACCAGCTTTTACCCCGTTTATCTGCTGACGCAGGCGGCGGTGAAAGGAACGGAAGGGGTGGAGCTGAAAAATATGGCCCAGCCCCAGACTGGCTGCCTCCATGATTATGAACTGACCATTTCCGATATGAAGCTCTTGGAGGGGGCAGATGTCCTTATCATCAACGGCGGCGGCATGGAAAGCTTTTTGGAGCAGGCCATGGAGCGCTATCCTGATCTGCAGGTGGTGGATACTTCCCAGGGAATCGAATTGCTGGAAGAAGAGGAACACCATCATCATGAGGAGGAGGCGGAAGAAGCCCATGCGGGTCACGACCATGACCATGAAGGCAATCCCCATATTTGGCTTTCCCCTGCCAGGGCGGCAGAACAAGTAGAGAATATTTCTGCGGCTTTAGGGGAACTGGATGCGGCAGAAAAAGAGATTTTTGAAAAGAATGCGGCGGATTTCCGTGCGGAAGCAGAAGCGTTGCTGGAACAGGCGGCGGAAATCGGCATTCCCGAAGGGGAGCATGCGGCGGTGTTCCACGAGGGCTTTGCCTATTTTGCGGAGTTGTTCCATTTGGAAACGGTATGCGGCATTTTTGCCGATGAATATCAAATGCCCTCTGCTAAAGAATTGACGGAAGCGGCGGAGGAAGCCAAAGAACACGGGATTCGTTTTTTCCTGACTGCCGATGATACCGGTAAGATTTATGCGGAAACCGTAGCAGGGGAAGTGGACGAGCAGATTGTTCTTCTTGATCCGCTGACGACGGCGGAAAAAGAAAATCTTTCTTATATGGAAAGAATGCAAAAAAATATTGAAACCGTAGAAAAACATTGGAAGGAGGTCACAAAATGAGCAACGGCATCCACAATAGCTGCGGGCTTTGCAGCATTGAAATGAAAGATATCACTGTCATCAGCGGCGAGGATACCCTGTTGGAAAATGTCAACCTAACCTTCCACTGTGGGGAATTGACCGCCCTCATTGGTAAAAACGGCGCAGGCAAGACCACATTACTGCGTACCCTTTTGGGAGAACGCAATTATAAAGGAAGTATTTCCTTTACAGACCATCACGGCACAGTGCTTCCCGTGCCTCGCATCGGCTATGTGCCCCAGCATCTGGATTTTGATAAGAGTATGCCCGTTTCCGTATCAGATTTTATTGCAGCGGCAAAGGGGGGCAGGGCTGTTTGGTTTGGCAAGAATAAAAAAATGAAAGAACAGATCCAAAAAATGCTGGAAGAAATGGAATGCGGCTATCTGGCAGACCGCAGGCTGGGGGCTCTCAGCGGCGGCGAGCTGCAGCGGGTGCTGCTTGCCTTGGCAACAGACCCTATTCCGGATCTGCTGGTTCTGGATGAGCCTGTTTCCGGCGTGGATATGGCGGGGCTGGATCTGTTTTATAAAAGAGTGACCGAATTGCGGGATCAACAGCACATGGCGGTGCTTTTGGTTTCCCATGACTTGGGGCTGATTCGGCAGTATGCGGATAAGGTCGTTCTGTTGGATAAGACCGTAGTGGCGGAAGGGGAGGCCGACGAGGTTTTTGCAACGGAAGCCTTTCGGGAAGCCTTTGGCTTCAACAGCGGGGAGGTGACAGCATGGAAATGATTTATCATTTTTTGGATCTGCTGCCCTTCTCCATGTTTCAGTATGATTTTATGAAGAATGCCTTTCTGGCAGCAATCCTGATTGCCCCTTTGTTTGCCCTGCTGGGCACCATGGCAGTCAATAACAAAATGGCCTTTTTTTCCGATGCTTTGGGGCATAGCGCCTTTACGGGCATTGGGCTTGGTGTGCTGCTGGGTATGGATGACCCTCTTTTGGCGATGCTGGCCTTTGGTATTTTCCTTGGCTTGGTCATCACAAAGGTGAAATCCGCCAATATGGTTTCTTCCGATACAGTCATCAGCGTGTTTTCTTCGGCAGCGCTGGCTTTGGGCATTGTCATTCTTTCTGCCAGCGGCGGCTTTGCCAAATATTCTTCCTATCTGATTGGGGATATCCTAACTGTGGGGCAAGGCGATCTGAAGGTAATCGCCGTTGTTCTTATCCTTGCCTATATTTTGTGGGCGCTGCTGTATAATCAGCTGCTGCTTTTGAGCGTGAATCGTTCCTTGGCGGCCAGCCGCGGGGTCAAAGTCATGCTGGTGGAAAATATTTTTGTGATGATGGTGGCGGTAGCTGTCATGGTTTCTATTCGTTGGGTGGGGATTCTGATGATCAATTCCCTGTTGATTTTGCCTGCAGCGGCGGCAAGAAATATCACCGGCAGCACAAAGAGCTATCACTGGACGGCAACGGTATTCGGCCTGGTGTCTTCCTTGGTGGGCCTGGGGATTTCCTATACCTTTGGTACTTCTGCCGGGGCGACCATGGTATTGACAGCGGCGGTTCTGTTCTTCCTGACCTATTTCATCGGCAAAAGACGTAAATAAAGTTGCCTTTTGCCGAAGGTTGTGCTATTCTGAACAACAGAAGAAATTTTGAGGAGGATACGGAAATGCATGTAACATATAATACAAAAGGCATTTGTGCCGTTCGTGTGGAATTTGATGTAGAGGATGGCGTAGTGAAGAACATCAGCTTCCTGGGTGGCTGCGATGGCAACCATAAGGGCATCGCCGCCCTGGCGGAGGGAATGGCCCCCGAAGAAGCGGCAAAAAGACTGAAGGGCATTACTTGCGGCAGAAGAAACACCAGCTGCCCCGATCAGTTGGCTGTTGCTTTGGAAGAATTTTTAAAGAATCAGTGAAAAAACGGCCTGTTTTGAACGGAAAAACTGGGAAAAAGCCTGAAAACTGCGGATTTCCAAAGATTTTTTGTTGACAGCAGGGGGGACTTGTGTTATTCTTTATGAGAAGACGCAGGTCTTTTTTTTGTGTGCGAAAAGTTTTTCCTACACAAAAACGCTCCCGAGGAGCGGGATTTTTAAAGAAAAAACACATCATCAGAGACGGAGGTGAACATCTTGAGAACAAGAATTACCTTGGCTTGCACAGAGTGCAAACAGAGAAACTACAGCACGACTAAGGACAAAAAAGTTATGCCTGACAGAATGGAAATCAAAAAGTATTGTAAGTTCTGCAAAGCTCACACACTGCATAAAGAAACAAAATAATCATGTGTGCGAGACATTCCGTAGTTAAGGAGTGAACGTATTGGAAGAAAAAAACATCACAAACCCAACGAACGAAGTGAAGCAAACGAAGCCAGCGCAGGCAGCAACAAAAAAGAAAAACAATGACAAAGATACTTTTGCCGATTATAAGGCAGAGTTCAAAAAGATCGTGTGGCCTACACGCCCTGAAGTCGTGAAGCGCACAGCGACGGTTATTGTTACATCCTTCATCATCGGCGCAATTATTTTCTGCATGGATACGGTGTTTACTGCCGGTTACAGCGCGATCATCGGTCTTTTAGGTTAATAAGCGGAAACGAATAGAAAAAGGATGGTTTAGAATGTCTGAAGAAATCAATAAAGCTGAGGAAACAAAAGCAGTGCCTACAGAAGCCAGATGGTACGTTGTGCATACCTACAGCGGCTATGAAAACAAGGTGAAGGCCAACATCGAAAAAACGGTGGAAAACAGAGGAATGCAGGATCAGATCTTTGAAGTGAGCGTTCCCCTGCAGGACGTTGTGGAAATGAAGGACGGCCAGAAGAAAACAGTGCAGCGCAAAGTGTTTCCCGGTTATGTACTGCTGAATATGATCATGAATGACGAGACATGGTATGTCGTTCGAAACACAAGAGGCGTAACAAGCTTCGTTGGTCCGGGCTCCAAACCCGTTCCCCTGACAGACGCAGAAGTGCGTTCCATGGGCATCGGCGGCGAGGTGGAAAATCTGGATGTAGAAGTTGGCGACAGTGTTCGCGTTGCTACAGGTCCTTTTGCGGATTCCGTTGGACAGATCAAAGAGATCAACGCCAACAAGAAGACGCTGGTCGTAAGTCTTTCCATCTTTGGCAGAGAGACACCGGTAGAGCTTGATTTCGCTCAGATCGATAAGCTTTGATCATAAGCTTCAAAATTTAGTCAATTGTTTGTCAAACGGCAGAAAATTCTGCCGAGTGGGAGGGAAAATCCCCGCTAATTACCACATTTATAGGAGGTGCCATCATGGCAAAGAAAGTAACAGGTTATATTAAATTACAGATCCCCGCAGCGAAGGCAACACCCGCTCCTCCTGTTGGTCCCGCACTGGGTCAGCATGGTGTGAACATCATGGGTTTCTGCAAAGAATTCAATGAAAAAACAGCATCTCAGGCTGGTCTGATCATCCCTGTAGTTATCACAGTTTACCAGGACAGAAGCTATTCTTTCGTTACAAAAACACCCCCCGCAGCAGTTCTGCTGAAAAAAGCAGCCGGCATCGAATCCGCTTCCGGCACACCTAATAAAACAAAGGTTGCAAAACTGCCCAAGGCTGAAGTAATGAAAATTGCTGAAATGAAAATGCCCGACCTGAACGCAGCAAGCGTTGAAGCAGCTTACAGCATGATCTGTGGCACAGCAAGAAGCATGGGTATCGTTGTTGAAGAATAAGCCGGAATTTCATTCAGAAAAGAATTTCAAATAATTACGGCGCATAAAGTGGGAGGGAATTCTCCCGATACTACCACATAAGGAGGTCACGAAAGTGAAAAGAGGTAAAAAATATAGCGAGGCAGCTAAACTCGTAGATAGCGCAATGCTGTATGATACAGCAGATGCAATCGATCTGGTACAGAAAACATCTACTACAAAATTTGACGCTACAGTAGAAGCACATATTCGTTTGGGTGTTGACAGCAGACATGCTGATCAGCAGGTTCGTGGTGCCGTTGTTCTTCCCCACGGTACAGGTAAAACAGTTCGTGTATTGGTATTCGCAAAAGGCGATAAGGCTGAAGAAGCACTTGCAGCTGGCGCGGATTTCGTAGGCGCAGAAGATCTGATTCCTAAGATTCAGAATGAAAACTGGTTCGGTTTCGACGTTGCAGTAGCAACACCCGATATGATGGGCGTTGTTGGTCGTCTGGGTCGTGTACTGGGTCCTAAAGGCCTGATGCCCAACCCCAAAGCTGGCACAGTAACAATGGATGTTACAAAAGCCATCAACGACATCAAAGCTGGTAAGATCGAATACCGTCTGGATAAAACAAACATCATTCATGTGCCTGTAGGCAAGGTATCTTTCGGTTCCGAAAAACTGGCAGAAAACTTCCAGACTCTGATGAGTGCAGTAATAAAAGCAAGACCCCAGGCTGCAAAAGGTCAGTACCTGAAGAGCGTTGTGCTGACAACAACAATGGGCCCTGGTATTAAAGTAAACCCTGCAAAAATTTCCGAATAATCTTTGGAAAATCCTTGACAGGAGCTTGTTTATGGAGTAAAATAAACGAGTTAGATGAAAAAATCGAATACTGCCGTAGACAGCAGGTGTGGTTCGCCGCGTAAATCCTGCCGAGGAAAATTGCTATGAGCTTTTGAGCCTCTTTGTCTATGTGCAAAGAGGCTTTTTCAATGACATGAAACAAAAGTAGGATTCCAAGGAGGTGTAAGGAAACAATGGCAAAAATCGAACAGAAACAGGTAGTCGTAAACGAAATCAAAGAAAAGCTGGAAAAAGCAACATCCGTAGTAATGGTTGATGCTAGAGGCTTGACTGTAGAACAGGACACTGCACTGAGAAAACAGCTCAGAGAAGCAGGTGTTGACTATAAAGTTTACAAAAATACAATGGTGCACTTCGCAATCCAGGGCACACAGTTTGAAGGCCTGGATGAATATCTGGCAGGCCCCAGCGCATTCGCATTCTCTTATGAAGATGCAACAGCTGGCGCAAGCATCCTGAACAAAGTAGCAAAGGATGTAAAAGAACTGGAATTCAAAGCAGGTGTAGTAGAAGGCGTTGTATACGATGCAGCTGGCATGAAGCTGATCGCTGATATCCCTTCCAGAGACGTTCTGTTGTCCAAACTGCTGGGCAGCTTCAAGAGCCCCTTGTCCTCTTTCGCACGTGTTATCGATCAGATCGCAAAGAAAGACGGCGAAGCAGCAGCAGAATAATTTGTATAAAAGCCCCGGCGTGCGGTCATGGGCGATGCGAGCTTGCTCGCAGGAGTGCATGAACATAGGACGGGCAAGCCGACATGAGCAAAGAAGCTATGCGTAGCAGAGCGGTTTGCGAATGCGGATGGCGATTGTGAGAGTGCGCAGCACGGAACAATCGATTTTTATGAACGAAAATTAACTGATTGAAACGAAAACCAAATATTATCGGAGGTGCTTTACAATGGCAAAACTGACAATCGAAGAAATTATCGCAGCAGTAAAAGAACTGACAGTACTGGAACTGAATGATCTGGTAAAAGCAGCAGAAGAAGAATTCGGCGTATCCGCAGCAGCAGGCGTAGCAGTAGTAGCTGGCCCCGCAGCAGGCGCAGCAGCTGAAGAAAAAACAGAATTCGACGTTGAACTGACAGAAGTTGGTTCCGAAAAGATCAAAGTTATCAAAGTTGTTCGTGAAGTAACAGGTCTGGGCCTGAAAGAAGCAAAAGAAGCTGTAGACGGCGCACCTAAGGTTCTGAAAGAACAGGCTTCCAAAGAAGATGCTGAAGCAATCAAAGCAAAACTGGAAGAAGTTGGCGCTAAAGTAACACTGAAGTAATTCAGCCCTTCTGAAATCCTAAGAATCCTTGAAATCCGCAGGAATTTTCCTGCGGATTTTTTTGCGCAGAAAAGAAACCCTGTCCGAATGGACAGGGTTTTTACTGTTTTTAGTTGATCTTAAACATGGAAGCACCGTGGACATCTACCAGATAGGCGGGATAGAGTTCTACATCAATATCATCGCTGCTCCAAACGGAAATATTCTCAATTTTGCCAACAACAGTGATCAAGTCGCCTTCTTCAAATTTGACAACATCTTCAGAAGGAAGATCCAGATAGGTTTTGACTGCGCCAAGCCCCAAAACAACGGACCCATCAGAATTGATATCAGAAACAATAACTTCGGAATTTGTAACGACCTGCCCAACAAATTCTTCAACCATTCTTGCTTCATTTGCGGCAGTACCATCTACGATTGCCTGACGGTACTGAGGATCCATTTCTACTGCCGTATTGAAGATAAATTGCGGACAGTGACAGATATTGAATTATATAGGTTGGCGGAGGTATTGGATGTCTCTATCGAGGATTTGTTTGAGAATATAGAAGAAAAAACGATTTGAAAAAAAAACAGTTGACAGATGGGAAAAGGATTGTTATAATAAGTCCATAAGTTAGCTAATACTAACTTAGAGAATTATTCTACAAAATCCGAATGAGCCAATCGGAAAACTTCAAAAACACTTTCTACATACGAAAAGACGGGGAAATGCCCGTCTTTTCGTATGTAGAAAGAAAGGCAAAGCAATTTTTTATTGAGGATTTATTGAGAAAAAGAAATCAACTATGGAAAGAAATACTATTGACAGGGTAGGAGTTGATTGTTATAATAAATCCGTAACCGTTAGTCATAGCTAACTCAATGGAGAATAATTATGATAGATGGTATTATTATTTTCATCATCGTGGTTCTTGCGGTGATATCTATAAAGAAATATAAATCCAATATGAAATATGGCTGCTGCGGTTCCGGAAACAGCGGAACAGGCAGAAGGGTGGAGGTTGCAGATAAAGACCCTGCCAACTATCCCTATCATGCGGTTTTGAGCATCAAAGGAATGAGCTGCGAAAACTGTGTGCGCTATGTGGAAAATGCATTGAATGAACAGGAAGGCATTTGGGCGCAGGCGGATTTGAAAATGAATGCGGCTTTTGTCCGGATGAAAAAGCCATATACAGAGGAAGAATTTAGCCGTATTCTCCATCGAGCAGGATACACAGTAACAGAAGTAAAAGATCGCAATCCCTCCGAATGAGCCATTCGGTGAAAGCAAGCATATAGTACACCTCTTTCTACATAAAAATGTGACGGGTTTTTCCCGTCACATTTTTATTTTGTGGAAAAATAGGATTTTTTGCAAGGGAAATCCTGTTAAGTTATTGACAGCTAACTTATATTCGTTTATACTAACGAATGGAATTAGTTGCTGCTAACTATTAGAGCAGTGAAATGGGGGTTGTGAAAGTGAAACACACCACAAGTGCAAAAAAAGAAGATTCTATGGATTTGGAGAAATTTCGTATTCAGATGCAGCGGGAAATGATATTGCAGAAGCTGAAGGAAGGCGGATATCGTATCACAAAGCAGCGGATTGCTGTGATTGATATTATTTTGGAAAACGACTGCGGCAGCTGCAAGGAAATCTTCTATAAAACGGCAAAAATCAACAAAAAGATTGGCGCAGCCACCATCTACCGCACCATCAATATGTTGGAAGAGATTGGTGCCATCAATCGAAGAAACCTGTACAAGCTTTCTGATCTGACAGGAGGCAGCGGGGAAGAGATGGTTCTGGTGTTGCTGGAGGATGGAGAGGAGCTGCAGCTGACTTCGGAAGAATGGAACGAAGTGCTGCAAATGGGATTACAGGCATGTGGCTATCTGGAGGATGAAAAGATCGTTTCTGTGGTGAATGGCTGAAATATAAAGGCATAATTGATAAAATATATCATTAAAAATTGTTAGATTTGACTAATTTTGGCTTGGGTTGTTATGATAGAATCAAATGAAAATAGCGTTTTTTGTATGATGAAAAGGATTAATTTGAAAAACAGAATAGGAGGGACAACATGAAAAACCATAAAACTTGGGCATGGCTTTGCGTGGTCTGTTTCTTTATGACAATGCTGACTGGTTATAAACGTACTTGAAGGAGGTTTTATATATGTTGAATAAATGTATCAATTGCTTGGCAAATGTGAAAGTGGATAAAATTGCTGTTTTTGTTGGCGGTGTATTGTTTGGCACAGCTGGTTTGAAGGTTTTGAGCAGCAAGGATGCGAAAAAGGTATATACCCATGGCACAGCTGCGGTGCTGCGGGCAAAGGACTGTGTGATGAAGACCACCACAACAGTGCAGGAAAATGCGGAAGATATTCTGGCAGAAGCAAAACAGATCAACGAAGAACGCTATGAAATGGAGAAAAACTCCGTAGAAACTGCAGAAGAAACAGAAGAAGAATAAGCATGTGATTTCTGACGGAGCCTTTGGCTCCGTTTTTTCTATGGGGGTGGAAGAATGGATTTTCAAATCAAGCATGAAATGAAGGGGAGGCTTCGTGTGCATCTGCTGCAAAAGCGGATGACCTGTGCCCAAGCAGATACTCTGTTATATTATCTGCACAGCCTGCCCGGCGTAACACTGGCAAAGGTCTATGAAAAGACCGGTGACGCAGTCCTTTGTTATACCTGCGGCAGGGAAGAAGTGATCCGCGGCTTGAAGCAGTTCGCTTATGAAAAAGTGGAATTGCCGGAAGCATTGGCAGAACATTCTGGCAGAGCCCTGAATGCCAAGTATCAGGCAAAGCTGATGCAGCAGACGGCTGTCCATTTTGGGAAAAAGCTGTTGATCCCCTATTCCGTAAGGGCGGTTCTGACGGCGGTAAAATCTGTGAAATATATCTACAGAGGGGTTCATTGCCTGCTGCAGCGGAAAATAGAAGTTGGCGTATTGGATGCCATTGCTATTGGCGTTTCCGTATTCCGGGGGGAAATGGATACGGCAAGCTCCGTTATGTATTTGCTGGGCATCGGGGAAACCTTGGAAGAATGGACCCATAAGAAATCTGTGGATGATTTGGCCAGAAGTATGTCTTTGAATGTCAGCAAGGTTTGGCTGCTGCAGGATGGGCAGGAAATCCTGGTTTCTGCAAAAGAAATTGAAATTGGCGATAGTGTTGTTGTCCGTATGGGCAATGTGATTCCTTTTGACGGCATCATCCGCAGTGGGGAAGCCATGGTCAATCAGGCTTCTATGACAGGGGAAGCCCTGCCCGTTCGGAAGGAAAAAGACAGCTATGTTTACGCCGGAACGGTGGTAGAGGAAGGCGAGATCATTCTGCAGGTGAAAGAGACCAGCGGCTCTACCCGTTTTGAAAAAATCGTGACGATGATCGAAGATTCTGAAAAACTGAAATCCGCAGTGGAAAGCCGGGCGGAACATCTGGCGGATAGACTGGTGCCGTATACACTGCTGGGAACAGGTCTGGTTTATGGCATCACAAGAAATACAACAAAAGCACTGGCAGTGCTGATGGTGGATTTCTCCTGTGCGCTGAAACTGGCAATGCCCATTTCTGTGCTTTCTGCCATTCGGGAAGCGAGCCTGCATAATATTACCGTGAAAGGGGGCAAATATCTGGAGGCAGTGGCGGAAGCAAAGACCATTGTTTTCGATAAAACAGGTACCCTGACAAAGGCCCGCCCTACTGTGCGGGAGGTATATTCCTTCTGTGAGAAGAGCGAAGATGAAATGCTGTGTATCGCTGCCTGCCTGGAGGAACATTTCCCCCATTCCATGGCGAAAGCTGTGGTGACAGCGGCTTTGGAAAAAGGACTGGAACATGAAGAAACTCATTCTAAGGTGGAATATATTGTTGCCCATGGCATTGCGACGACCATCGAGGAGCAAAAAGTTGTCATCGGCAGTTTTCATTTTGTATTTGAGGATGAAGGCTGTATCATTGACCCGGCCTATCAGGAAAAATTTGACAGCCTGCCCAAACAGTATTCCCACCTGTATCTGGCAGTGAATGGCAAGCTGGCAGCAGTTATCTGTATTGAGGATCCCTTGCGGGAAGAAGCAACAGATGTGATCCGCAGCCTGAAAGAAGTTGGGTTTGAAAAAGTCGTGATGATGACAGGAGATAATGCGCATACAGCGGCATCCATCGCGGCTCGGGTAGGCATTGATGAATATTATTCCGAAGTGCTGCCTGAGGATAAAGCGGAATTTATCCGCAAAGAAACGGAAAACGGGAATAAGGTTATCATGATCGGCGATGGCATCAATGATTCCCCCGCGCTCTCTGCGGCAGATGTTGGTATTGCCATCAGTGATGGTGCGGAAATTGCCCGCGAGATTGCGGATATTACCATTGCGGCAGATGATTTGCATGAGATTGTGAAACTGAAACGGTTGAGCGACCTTTTGATGAAGCGTATCCAGCAAAACTATCGTTTGATTGTTGGCATTAATGCCAGCCTGATCGTTCTGGGGGTTGCGGGCTTCCTGATGCCTACCACATCGGCAATGCTCCATAATGCCTCTACGTTGGCGATTAGTTTGAAAGGCATGAGCAATTTGTTAGGAAAATAAAAAGAGCCCTAAAAGGGAAAGGAACCATTTTGTGCGGACAGTACAAAATGGTTCCTTTCAAAAGGGCTCTTTTTTATTTAGAATTTTATTTCCTTGGGCGCTTCTGTAAAAGAAGAAAAGGTTGCTGTTGCATCCTTCAGATACAGCACTTCTGTGTTATCATCTGTGGGGGAATACATCTTTTTCAGAGAAGGATAGTTATCCAGCATATGTTCCTTTGCTTCCACTCTTTCATCCCGCACCAGTGTGCCGGCGACGCGGAGCCATTTCTTGCCGTCAAAGGCACAAAGCTCTACTTTGGGATTGGCGGCAATCTGTTTGGAAACTTCCTTGCTTTTCCCTGTTTGGATATACAGCTTATTTTCAAATAAATCGATGGTGCCAAAGGGGCGAACCCGGGGCTGACCATTTTCTTCCACAGTTGCCAGGTAATAGGTACTACATTTTTTCAAAAATTCATATACTTCCTGCATCATATCATCCTCCTTTGTATTTGTATCTATTACATCCATTATAGCATGAAAATATAGCATGAAAAAGAGCTTTGTTCATGCCTGTTTTTTCGGGAAGAGGAGGGATTCTGTGGATTTTTCCTAAGAAACAGGGTATAATCAGAATGATATCGCTTGTAATACTTGGAAAATCGAGGGGGTTATTTATGGAATTATTGATTCAAATTGTATCATTGGTCATTGGTTTTGTGATGTTGGTGAAAGGCGCCGATTGGTTTGTGGAAGGGGCCTCCAATATTGCAGATAAATTTGGCATTCCGCCCCTGGTGATCGGGCTGACCATTGTGGCCATGGGCACCAGTGCCCCGGAAGCAGCAGTCAGCATTTCTGCGGCATTGAAGGGCAGTGCGGAAATCACCATCGGGAATGTGTTGGGCAGTAATATTCTGAATGTTCTGCTGATTTTGGGGCTGACAGCGGTGATCCGTGTGATTGGCGTACAGCGTTCCACCGTCCGCTATGAGATTCCCTTTGTAATCTTCGTATCCATTCTTCTGGCAGTGCTGGGGCTGGGGGATTCTGTTATCAGCCGCTGGGAAGGTGTGATCTTATGGGGCTTTATGATCCTGTATCTGCTTTATCTGTTGCATATGGCCAGAAATGGGATCGTGGAAGAGGCGGCAGAAGAGGAAGCCCCGAAATCCATGATCAGATTGTTGTTTTTGGTTGTCATCGGTGTGGCGCTGATTGTTTGGGGCAGCGATGTGGCGGTCAATGCGGCAACGGAGATTGCCCGTATTTTCCACCTGAGCGAACGGATCATCGGCCTGACGATCGTAGCACTGGGAACCTCCCTGCCGGAATTGGTGACCAGCGTGACGGCAGCGGTCAAAGGGAAATCGGAGATTGCTGTGGGGAATATCGTCGGCAGCAATTTGTTTAATATCCTGTTTGTGGTTGGCACGACAGCCCTCATCACACCTGTGGTATACAGTGCATCTTTCTTGGTGGACAGTATCGTTGCGGTGGCGGCAGTGGTGCTTCTGCTGCTGTGCGTAATCAGAAAACATGAGTTGAATCGCCTGGGGGGCGCCGTCCTGCTGGTGGGGTATGGTGCATATTTTGTGAATCTGATCACCGTGTAGTACGGTTGCTGAAAATGCTTGAAAGAATCAAATCTATCTTAAAAAAGGAAAGAGGTAAGCAGTGTCAGAATGGGATTCGACACTGCTTTTTGACCAAATAAGGGGATTAATTTGCATCTTTGTATCAATTCTGATACAATCGTAGCATGATATATAAGGAAAAGGTCATTTGGAAAGGTTGCTTTTAGCAGCCAATGGAAAAGAAAGGAAAAGAAGCATGCATATTCGTTATTATAAAGAATATTCTCATCATCTGCATCGGGATATGGAATTTAAGGTATATGGCCACGCAGGGCTGCCCATTGTGGTTTTCCCCTGTCAGGATGGGAAATTTTATGATTTTGAAGATCGCGGTATGGTTGCCTCCGTTGCGGGTCATCTGGAAAATGGACAGTTACAGCTGTTTTGCGTTTCCTGTGTGGATGAAGAAACCTGGAGTGCCGGCGGGGGCGATTATCATGGACGTATTCTGTGGCATGAACAATGGTTCAAATATCTCTGCGAGGAATTTATGCCCCGCCTGCATCAGATCCACGCAGAAACAGACCCTACGCCCTATTATGGCAAGGTCATTCTCAGCGGTGCCAGCATGGGGGGCTACCATTGTGTAAATTTCTACCTGCGCAGACCCGATCTTTTTGGGGGCTGCCTCTCTTTGAGCGGCCTGTTCCATGCGGGGTATTTCTTCCCCAATTATGATGATGTGGATATTTATTATAATTCCCCTGTGGATTATCTGCCCCAGATGCCCTATGATCATCCTTTGGTGGAGCAGTTCCGCCGGGGGAAGATCATCATCTGCTGCGGCCAAGGTGCATGGGAGGATGAAGCCAAAGCTGATGCCCGTATCATGCAGGAACAGTTTAACCGCCTGAATGTACCCGCATGGATAGACCTTTGGGGCGAAGATGTGAACCACGACTGGCCCTGGTGGCTCATCCAATTCCCTTATTTCGTCAACAAACTGTTGGGAGATTGAGGAAAAACAGCCTTGCCTTTTTGGAAAGGCGGGTATATAATGAAACTGCAAGTGAATAGCCAGCGGGGAGCTTGTGAAACAGGCTGAGAGGAAGGAAAAACCTTCGACCCATACACCTGATTTGGATAATGCCAACGTAGGGACGCCTGAAAAAGACAGTACAAGGGAAGTTGCCAAATCGGTGTAACTTCCCTTTTGTGTTATAGCGGAGAAAGCCGTTTTCAGACGATGTAAGCATTGAATTTGTTTACGAAAGTCAATGCTTACATCGTTTGAAAATGATTTGCGTAGCAACATCATGAGTAAGGCGAAGCCTTACGAATGGCTTTCTATTCGTTTTTCATAAAAAAGGAGGTGAAAAGAATGGTGAAGATCAATGGAGAAACCTTTGATATCGCCGGCAAAACACTGGCAGAGTATTTGGCGTCCGCAAAGTATGATTCCACGCGCATCGCTGTTGAGCGCAACGGCCAAATCATACCCAAAGCAAAATATGACGAAACAGTTCTGCAGGAGGGTGATGTCATCGAAGTAGTCAATTTT
The DNA here is from genome assembly GCF_051877975.1 of Anaerotignum sp. Classification (GTDB taxonomy): domain Bacteria; phylum Bacillota; class Clostridia; order Lachnospirales; family Anaerotignaceae; genus Anaerotignum_A. The sequence continues at coordinate 10,482 of NZ_JBJEJK010000028.1, read as the reverse complement.
GTGGGAGGTGGTTGAGTTGCGCTGTATTCCAAGCAAGGAAGACATGCAGCGAGCACTGGAAGCAAGGCACGGAAAAGACCTGCAGCAGAAATTCAACAACAGCACCGTTGCCATCTGCGGCTTAGGCGGATTGGGCTCCAATATTGCCGTTTCTTTGGCAAGGGCGGGCATCGGCAAGCTGATCTTGGTGGATTTCGATCAGGTGGATATTTCCAACCTGCATCGGCAGCAATATAAAGCAGATCAGATCGGACGCTTCAAAACAGAAGCTCTGGCGGAAAACCTGCGGGAGATCGCCCCTTATATAGAGGTGGAGACCCATACAGTCCGCGTAACGGAGGAAAATATAGAAGCGCTCCTTTCGGAAGCTGATATCATCTGCGAGGCCTTTGACAGGGCGGAAGCAAAAGCCATGCTGGCGGGTGGTGTGCTGGAAAAATTACATACAAAATACCTGATCGCTGCTTCCGGAATGGCGGGGCTGGGCTCCGCAAACAGTATCCAAACCAGAAGGATCACAAACCGTTTTTACCTATGCGGGGATGGAATCAGCGATGTGGCAGATGCCATGGGATTGGTATCGTCCCGTGTGATGCTGTGTGCAGCGCATCAGGCGCACATGGTTTTGCGTATCCTTTCTGGAAATTTTGAACCATGATTCGAAGAAAAAAAGAAAGAAGGGATTTTCATGCAGAAAGAAGACAAACTCATCATCGGCGGGCACGAATTTAACTCCAGATTTATTCTGGGTTCCGGGAAATATTCCCTGAAGCTGATTGAAGCGGCTGTGAAAGATGCCGGCGCAGAAATCATCACATTGGCTGTACGCCGTGCCAATACAAAGGAACAGGAAAACATTCTGGACTACATTCCCAAGAATGTAACATTACTGCCCAATACTTCCGGCGCAAGAAATGCGGAAGAAGCCGTACGTATTGCCCGCCTGGCAAGGGAATTGGGCTGCGGCAACTTTGTAAAAGTAGAAATCATGCGCGACAGCAAATATCTGCTGCCCGATAACTATGAAACCATCAAAGCTACAGAAATTCTGGCAAAGGAAGGCTTCGTGGTAATGCCTTATATGTACCCTGACCTGAATGTGGCAAGAGATTTGGTAAACGCAGGCGCAGCGACGATCATGCCTCTGGCTTCTCCCATCGGTTCCAATAAAGGGCTGGCAACCAGAGAATTTATTCAGATTTTGGTGGATGAGATCGACCTGCCGATTATCGTAGACGCAGGCATCGGCAGACCTTCTCAGGCTTGCGAAGCTATGGAAATGGGCGCAGCGGCAATCATGGCCAATACAGCACTGGCAACAGCAGGCGACCTGCCCCTGATGGCAGCGGCATTCCGTCAGGCCATCGAAGCAGGTAGAAAAGCATACCTTTCCGGCTTGGGCAGAGTGCTGACAAGGGGCGCATCCGCATCGGATCCTCTGACAGGCTTCCTGCATGAATAAGGAGGGGATAATATGGAAAATCAATTTTTTGTAGATTCTGAGTATCTTTCTCCCGAAGCATTGAAGCGGAAGCATGAACTGGAAACCAACCCTGCATCCAGAAAGAACCACATGGAATATCTGCCGGGAATGGAGATCATCGAATCTGAGATTTGCGAAACCGTTATGAGCCAGATGAAGGCATACGATTATTCTCAATATACAGCAAAGGATGTCCGTGCGGCGTTGGACCATGAGATTTGTTCTGTAGAGGATTTTAAGGCATTGCTTTCCCCTGCGGCAGAACCATTCCTGGAAGAAATGGCACAGAAGGCCAGAATGGAAACCAGCAAGCATTTCGGCAACACGGTCTATCTGTTCACCCCCCTGTATATCGCTAACTATTGCGAGAATTACTGTGTATACTGCGGCTTCAACTGCTATAACCACATCAACCGCATGAAGCTTTCCATGGAGCAGATCGAAAAGGAAATGAAGGTCATTGCCGACAGCGGTATGGAAGAAATCCTGATTTTGACCGGGGAAAGCCGTTCTATGAGCAATGTGGAATATATCGGTGAAGCTTGTAAGCTGGCAAGAAAATATTTCCGTATGGTTGGCTTGGAAATTTACCCTGTGAATACGGATGAATACCGTTATCTTCACGAATGCGGTGCGGATTATGTGACCGTTTTCCAGGAAACCTATGACACAGTGAAATATGAAACCCTGCATCTGCTGGGGCATAAAAGAGTTTGGCCCTATCGCTTTGATGCCCAGGAAAGAGCACTTCGAGGCGGCATGAGAGGGGTAGCATTCTCTGCGCTGCTGGGGCTTTCTGATTTCAGGAAGGACGCATTGGCAAGCGCACTGCATGTATATTATCTGCAGAGAAAATATCCCCATGCGGAAATGTCCTTATCCTGTCCCAGACTGAGACCCATCATCAATAACGATAAGATCAGTCCTTTGGATGTGGGCGAAAAGCAGCTGTGCCAGATCCTCTGTGCATATCGTATTTTCCTGCCTTTCGTAGGGATCACCGTATCTTCCAGAGAAAGCAAATCTTTCCGGGACGGTATTGTAAAAATTGCCGCAACGAAGGTATCTGCCGGGGTTTCCACGGGTATTGGCGACCATGAAAGTAAATACACCGGGAAGGAGGCAGACGGTACGGAAGGCGACGAGCAGTTTGAAATCAACGATGACCGCAGCTTCCAGAAAATGTATGAGGATATGGCGGAGGAAGGCTTGCAGCCCGTACTGAATGATTATCTGTATGTATGATATTTTGTGTGTAACGAACCGAAGCCTTTGCAAAGAGGATTTTTTGCAGAGAGTGGAGAAGATCGCAGCATGTAGACCCAAGGGGATCATCCTGCGGGAAAAAGATTTCACGGAAGAAGAGTACAAAAAACTGGCAGAGCAGGTATGTAAGCTCTGCAAGAGATACGAAGTTCCCTGTATGCTGCACAGCTTTGCAGATGCGGCCATCGAACTGGGAGCGGAGAATATCCATTTGCCCTTACCTGTTTTAAGGGAATTGGATGAGAAGAAAAAAGAAAAATTCAAGAAAATTGGCGCATCCTGCCATTCAGTGGAAGAGGCGCAGGAAGCAGAACGATTGGGATGTACCTACATCACAGCGGGGCATGTATTTGCCACCGATTGCAAGAAGGGTCTTCCTCCCAGAGGATTGACATTTTTGCAGGCAGTCTGCCAAAGCGTATCCATTCCTGTTTATGCCATCGGCGGCATTAGCAGGGAAAATATCGATTCTGTTCGCCAAGCGGGCGCAAAGGGTGCCTGCATCATGAGCGGATTGATGAAATGCGAGGATGTGGAGCAATTTTTAAAGGCTTTGAAATAAAAGCATATTTGAGAGAAAAGTAAATAGTAGGTGAGTGTATTTCTGATCGATTCCTTTTTGGAAGGAACGGCCCGCAGGGGCGGGAGGATAGAAGGGGAGCGCCTTGTGTCCTGCAGAGATATAACAGCGATGGGAAGCCGTGTTCCGGCGTGAGAGGAAGCCATGAAGTTTCGACCGATAATTCTGAATGTATCCCCCAAGGGGGAAGTGTATGCTTCAGGGAGAGCGCTGTTATATCCATCGTTCTCCCTGAACGATAAAAAAGGAGACGTTTGAGAATGAAAGACACAAAAACCAGAAAGTTATGCTTTGCCGGTATCTTCTGCGCAGTGGCGGTAGTCGGCAGTTTATTCTATATTCCCGTTTTTGGGAGCAAATGTGTACCCGTACAACACATGGTAAATATTTTATGTGCTGTTATTTTAGGGCCTTTTTATGGGGTGGCCGTGGCCTTTTGCGCCAGCGTCATCCGCAATTTGCTGGGCATTGGCAGCCTGATGGCCTTTCCCGGCAGTATGATCGGCGCATTGCTTTGCGGCATCGCCTATTGGAAAACAAAAAATATCCCGCTGACTTTGATTGCCGAAGTCTTTGGAACAGCGGTTTTGGGCGGCCTGTGCGCCTATCCGATTGCCATTTTCTTTATGGGGATGCAGGCGGGGGAGATCGCTTTTTATGCCTATGTGGTTCCTTTCCTGATCTCTACGGCAGGGGGAGCCATCCTTTCCGGCATTTTGCTGGGAGCATTGCGGAAAACAGGCGTTTTGGCCAAGGTTTGAGAAAAGGAGGAATAAAGTATGTTGAAGGAAATGCTTGACAATGTAAGAGAAAAATGCCCTTTGATCCATAATATTACCAATTATGTAACGGTGAACGATTGTGCGAATATTTTATTGGCCTGCGGCGGCTCGCCCATCATGGCCGATGATGTGGATGAGGCGGAGGAGATCACCTCCATCTGCGGCGGGCTGAATATCAATATCGGTACATTGAACCAGCGTACTATCCCTGCGATGCATCTGGCGGGCAAAAAAGCCAACGAGCTGGGACATCCCTCTGTTTTAGACCCCGTTGGGGCAGGGGCGTCGAACCTAAGAACAAAAACGGCGCAGGAATTGATAGAAAATATCAAATTTACCGTCATTCGGGGGAATATCTCTGAAATCAAAACACTGGCCTTGGGCACAGGTGGCGCAAAGGGCGTGGATGCCGATGTGGCAGATAAAGTAACAAAGGAAAATCTGCCCCAAGCAGTAGCCTTTGCCAAGGAATTCGCCAAGAAAACTGGGGCGGTCATCGCTATCACCGGTGCCATTGATATCGTTGCCGATGGGGAAAAGGCCTTCTGCATCTATAACGGTCATCCCATGATGAGCAGCATCACCGGCACAGGCTGTCAGCTTTCCGCTATGACAGCGGCTTACGTGACAGCCAACCCGGAAAGCCCTCTGGAAGCCGCAGCAGCGGCAGTCTGCGCCATGGGTATCTGCGGGGAAAAGGCTCATGCAAGATTGACGGAACAGGACGGCAATTCCAGCTATAGAAATTATATCATCGATGCTATTTTCCACCTGAATGGAGAGGAATTGGAGAAATGTGCTAAATACGAAATTTTTTAAGGAGATGAAAGCATGAAATGTGATAAAGAGACCATGCTGCTCTATGCTGTAACGGACAGAGCATGGACAGGCAAGCAGACCCTGATGGAACAGGTGGAAGCAGCTTTGAAGGGGGGCGCAACCTGCATACAGCTCAGAGAAAAGGAACTGGACGAAGAAAGCTTTTTGCAGGAAGCTGTGGAAATGAAGGGTTTGTGTGAAAGATATGGCGTGCCCTTCATCGTTAACGATAATGTAGATATCGCCATCAAATGCAAGGCGGATGGCATCCATGTGGGCCAGAAGGATATGGAAGCAGGCAATGTGCGGGCCTTGGTGGGCGAAGGGATGATCGTCGGTGTTTCCGCACAGACCGTAGAACAGGCCATTGCGGCAGAAAAAGCCGGTGCCGATTATCTGGGCGTTGGTGCCATGTTCAGCACCACAACAAAGCTGGATGCTTTTGAGGTATCCCGGGAAACAGCTAAAGCCATCTGCGCAGCCGTATCCATTCCTGTGGTCGCCATCGGCGGCATCAATAAGAAAAACCTGCTGGAGCTTTCCGGCACAGGGGTAGATGGTGTGGCTCTGGTTTCTGCTATTTTCGGGGCAGAGGATATCGAAGCAGAATGCAAAGAACTGAAAGCACTTTCTGAGAAAATGACAAAGGCATGAGCCTTTTTGCGGCAGAAAAAAGAATTTGAAAGTTTGGAGGAATGAAGCATGAAAACAGCATTGACTATCGCCGGCAGTGATACCAGCGGCGGCGCAGGGATTCAGGCCGACCTGAAAACCATGACCATGAACGGCGTATTTGCTATGAGCGCCTTGACAGCGCTGACAGCCCAGAATACCGTGGGGGTGCAGGGGATTTTTGAAGTGACACCGGAATTTCTGGGGATGCAGATTGATAGTGTATTCACAGATATCCGCCCTGATGCGGTGAAGATCGGCATGGTTTCTTCTGCAGAACTGATCTCTGTCATTGCGGAAAAGCTGACGGCTTATCAGGCGGAAAATATTGTGGTAGACCCTGTCATGGTAGCCACCAGCGGCGCAAAACTCATCAGCGATGATGCTGTTTCTGCTTTAAAGGAAAAACTGCTGCCCTTGGCGGCGGTAGTAACCCCCAATATCCCCGAAGCGGAAGTCCTTTCCGGCATGCAGATTACATGCCCGGAGGATATGGTGAAGGCTGCGGAAAAAATCAGCAAAGAATATCATTGTGCAGTCCTCTGCAAGGGCGGCCACAGCATGAATGATGCCAACGATCTGCTCTATCACGATGGTACCTATCAATGGTTTAAAGGTAAGCGCATCGATAACCCCAATACCCACGGCACAGGCTGCACCCTTTCCAGTGCTATCGCAGCCAATCTGGCAAAAGGCAACGATCTGGCAACGGCAGTGGAACGGGCTAAGGAATATATTTCCGGCGCCTTGGCGGCCATGTTGGATTTGGGTGCAGGCAGCGGCCCCATGAACCATGCCTTCGATTTAAAAGAAAAATATACAAAATAAGCAATGCGAGACCATTCTGAAAAGAGTGGTCTTTTTTTCGGGATATGTGACAAATGCCCTTTTCCCTTGCATTTTCCTCCCTTTTCTATTACAGTAGAAATAGAATTTGAAATTTTGATGATACTACAGGGAAGCATTGGCTTTTTCGATGCAAAGGGGTACGTTATGGATATCAAAAATCTGATTACTTTTATACATGTGGCAGAATTGCACAGCTTTACCAAGGCGGGGGATAAGCTGGGCTATTCCCAATCTACGGTTTCTTTTCAGATTCGCCAGTTGGAAAATGAATTGGGGGTGCCTTTGTTTGAGCGCATTAATCGCACCGTCACCCTGACAGAACATGGCAGCCGTTTGCTGCGTTCTGCTTATAAGATTAATGAACTGCTGCAGGATTTTGCGGAGGAAATGCAGGGGGAGACAAAGGTTTGCGGGCAGGTGCGCCTGGCTATGGCCGATTCATTGAGCAACGAAGTCATTCGCCGTATTTTTCCGGAATTGCGCCGCAAATATCCCGGTATTACGCTGGAGTGTATCTCCGCCGGAACCCAGGAGATGTTCCGCCTGCTGAATCAAAATGAAGCAGATATCGTTTATACGTTGGATAAGCATATTTATGATACAAACTATGTGATTTTGCAGGAATCCCGCATCAGCGTGCATTTTGTCTGCGCTGCCGAGCATCCCTTGGCAGGGCGGGAGAATATTCCTCTGGAACAGCTGGTCAAGCAGCCCTTCCTGCTGACGGAAAGGGGAATGAGCTATCGCCGCTTGCTGGATGAACAGCTGGCAGCCCGTTCTTTGGAGATCCAGCCGGTTTTTGTCAGCGGCAATGCAGGGCTGATCTGCAATTTGGTGGAGCAAAATGCCGGAATTTCCTTGCTGCCGGATTATGTGACCGAATCTTATGTGGAAAAGGGCTCGGTGCAGTATCTGCACGTACCGGATTTGGATATCGAAGTTTGGACCCAGCTGCTGCATCATCGGGATAAATGGATTTCTGAGCCCATGGGTATTGTAATAGAATATCTGCGTCGCTGTGTGCTGTAAACAGCGGGAAAGAATTATGGAATCACAGGCTTTCGCAAAGAAAGCAAAGAAACAGAAAATGGGAGGAATCCTTGAGGAACAGGGATTCCTCCCATTTATTGTTTGGGAAGAGGTTGGGTATCTTTTATGGAGCTGCGATGGTTCGGCTGAAATGTAGCTGCAGCTGTGTTTTCACTGCAGTGGGTTCGCCATTTTTCAGGGCAGCCAGAATCTGTTCATGTTCTGCTACATTCATGGCTCTGTCCGTATCGGAATTCTGATGGTCATAGAGAACGACCAGATACAGTAAATTGAAGAAACCGGCATACAGACCTTCCAGCGTTTCATTTTTCAAAATTTTGATGAGGGAAACGTCAAATTCAATGGCGATTTTTGCAAAGGCATGGCCGCTTTCCGGGGAAGTATCTCCAATCAGGGCTTTTTGCCGGGAAAGGTGTTTTTCCATCTCCAGAATGAGCTGAGGGATCAGCCCCTGCTGCAGGCATTGCTCATAGCTGCCGATGAGCAAAATACGGGCAGTCTGCTGTACTTCTTCAAAAATTTTTTCATCGATTTGGATAACCTTAGGGCCTGCATTTGGTACAAATGTGATGAGATGCTCACTTTCCAGAATAGAAAGGGCCTCCCGGATGGGAGAATTGCTGACCCCCAATTCCTGAGAAAGCTCCAGCATATTTATTTTTTCGCCAAAGGTGTAGGTTTGGTCTAAAATGCGCTGTCGGATCAGGTCGCAGACCTGTTCTTTTATGGTGGTTTTCTTTAATGTACCCATAAATGCCTCTTTTCTAAGTCCCTTTTTCATAGATACCGTTCCTTGGTACGGAAAGGTTTTGATGCTTATTTCAAATTATAATGAAAAGGGAAAAGGCAGTCAATAGCCCCATTTTTCACAGAAAAGACGAGGAATGTTTGTGAAAGGATACAAAATGAAGGAATCTTGTGAAAAATCCATTGACATACGGAGGTAAAATGGTAAAATCAAATTATCGATTGTGCATAATGCGTAATTTGAATGCGAGAGATAGAAAAGAAAGGATGAACTGGCATGAAAAGCTTATTTACACCACTGAAAGCAGAAGGCCTGACAACACTGAAGATCAGACATAATTTTAAAGACGGCAGCTTCCGTTTCTATGCAGCAAAGGAATGGGAACCTGATTTTGATTTTTCCAAATATAATAAGGAATTTTATCTGGATGGTATTTTTACGGAAGATGCGGTATATCTGAATACAAAACAGGTAAGAGAACTGTACAGAAAATATGACTTGGAAGACTATTTCGATGAAATTCTGGATTTGATCCGCCAGGGAAAACATTTCGGCATCGACGCATATTACTATGAAAAATATGATATTCGCTTTATGATGCATGAACACAGCAGAAAGCTGGGGGTGCTGAATAAGAGCCATGCAATCATGGCAGGGGGTATCCGCAGACATTTCCCCGAAGAGGAAGAAAAAGAAGTTATCATCGATGGCCTGAACTTAGGTCGTGGCATGAGCTTTAAAAATATTGCCGGGAAACTGCCCTTTGGCGGCTGCAAGGCAACAGTACAGATGGATGAATTGGATATAACAAATATGGAGATCATGGGCTTTTTGGCGTATGCGCTGGATACGACAAGAGATATGACAGGCCCGGATATGAATTTCCCTACAGAAATGTCTGATGTGATGATTCGTGAAGGCTATTCCATGCAGTACACAGGCGGCCCCAGCGCAAAAACCGGCGAAACCGGCAAACCTACAGCTTACGGCGTATACCTTTCCATGAAACAGGCTGTCAAATTTAAAGAAGGTACCGAAAGCCTGGATGGCAAGAGCGTTGCCCTGATGGGGCTGGGGGCTGTTGGCTGGTATATGGGGGAACATCTGCTGAGTGAAGATGTCAAACTGTATGTAGCCGATATCAACCCTGCAAGAGCCCAGGAATTTGTGGATAAACACCCCGGCAGAGACGTTGAAATTGTCTCTGTAGAGGATGTATTGTATTTGGATGTGGATATCGTTTGCCCTTGCGCCATCGGCGGTATTCTGTATGATGAAAATATCCCGAAACTGAAATGCAAATATATCTGGGGCTCCGCAAACAATCAGCTGCGGGCATCCAGCCAGGAAGAAGAATACAGACTGGCAAAATTGGTGGCAGAGCATGGTGTGCTGTTCCAGTCTGAATGGTGGCATAACACGGCAGGCGTAATCTGCGGTGCGGAAGAATATCTGTATGATGGCGATGAAGCATCCCTGAAGAAGAAAGTAGAAGAAATCCTGCCCGTAAATACATGGAATAACCTGAACAGAGCAAAGGAACTGGGGGTAACGCCCACAGAAGCATGCTATTCTCTGTGCGAAGGTTTGCTTTACGAGGATTGAGCAGTTACATAAGAATCTGATATAAAAAGACCCGGAGAGAACTTCTCCGGGTTTTGTTGTGTTTATTTTGTATTGCAGCCATTTTTCTGTATGAAGAAATAATGCTGCTGATCCAGATAGTCACGGGCAATTTCCAGTGCTTCGCCGAAGCGCTGGAAGTGTACGATTTCCCGCTCCCGCAGGAAACGCAGGGGTGCCAGCACTTCCGGGTCATCCGTCAGGTCGATGAGATATTCATAGGTACTGCGGGCCTTCTGTTCTGCTGCCATATCCTCATACAGATCAGTGATAGGATCCCCTTTGGACTGCAGGCAGGTGGCATTGAAGGGGACACCGGCGGCGGAAGAGGGATATACACCTAATCCATGGTTCACATAATAGGGGTCTAAGCCGGCAGCAATGATCTGATCTTTCGTCAGCCCCTGTGTCAGTTGATGCACGATGGTTCCCATCATTTCCAGATGTGCCAGTTCCTCCGTGGCAATATCATTCAGGGTTGCTTTCGCTTCGGGGGTGACCATAGTGAATTTCTGGCTCAGATAGCGCAGGGTGGCGCCCAGTTCACCATCGGCGCCCCCTTTCTGCATTATGATATAGGTCTATCCGTCAAATAAAAACAGCTCAATGC
>NZ_JBJEJK010000027.1:0-16295 GCF_051877975.1 Anaerotignum sp. | reverse complement strand
AATATGCCCTTTTAGGGCTGGTGCAAACCACTAGTTTAACTAGTGGTTTTGATTCCTTGCACATATGCCATGTGCGAATAAAAAGAATTCTTTGGATTCTTTTTATTTTCTGTTCCCTTTACCCCTTCCCTCTTTTATGCTAAAATAATGAAGTTAAAAAGAAACGAAGGAGGATTTTGTATATGAGAGGTCGTTCCTCACAAAATATATGGATATTGGTTCTATTACTGCTGGCGGGGGTTGTATTGGGCGGCTTTATCGCTAATATGCTGGGCGGCATTCCTGCCCTGAGCTGGCTGGCCTATGGCAGCGACTTCGGCCTTTCCTCTCCCCTTGTGCTGGATCTGGGGGTACTGACACTGCAGTTTGGCCTGACCATCCGTTTTACCATTGCAGGCATCATCGGCATCGCCTTGGCATTTTTGATTTACAGAAAATTGTGATTTTTCCAAAAGGGCGTTTCACAGTGCATCCCTAAAAGAAAACAGCAAACAGGATAAATCCTTGCTTCTAAGGATTTATCTTTTTCTTTTCCTATCCGGTTTCTTTTTTAAGAAATCCATCCCCGCAATACCGTTTTCTTAAGCCAAGCCTGTTTTTCGTCCTTTTCTTTTTTTCTGCAGAAATCCACCAATAAAATCCATGCTTTTTTTCTGAAAAATATGATGCTTTTCTTGAAAAGAAAGCAAAAAAGCGGTATGATTAAATGTAAGGCAAAATTCAAAAGAATCAACGGCTGCAGCGGCTTTGCGGCAGCGTTTTCCAATAATGAAAGGGGTAAGAATCAATGTTTGTTTCCAAAGATATGGGTATCGACCTGGGTACTGCCAATACTCTGGTCTATATGAAAGAAAAAGGCATTATCGTAAATGAACCTTCCGTTGTTGCTATCAATACAGATACCAAAGAAGTTCTGGCTGTAGGCAATGAAGCAAAGGACATGATTGGCCGCACACCCGGCAATATCGTTGCCATCCGCCCTATGAAAGACGGTGTAATCGCCGACTTTGATGTGACCCAGGCAATGCTGCGTTATTTCATCAACAAGGCTTATGTCCGCTCCATGTTTGGTCCCAAGCCCCGTATCGTCATCTGTGTGCCTTCCGGCGTAACAGAAGTAGAAAAACGAGCGGTTCTGGAAGCTGCCATCGCAGCAGGCTCCAGAGAAAAAGACACCTACCTGATTGAAGAACCTATGGCGGCTGCCATTGGCGCCGGCCTGCCTGTGGCTGACCCTACCGGCAGCATGGTTGTTGATATCGGCGGCGGCACCAGCGAAGTAGCTATCATTTCCCTGGGCGGCATCGTAACCAGCACCTCTTTGCGGGTAGCTGGGGATGCTCTGGATACCGCAATTGTAAATTATGTGAAAAAAGAATTTGCTCTGGCTATCGGCGATCGTACAGCAGAGGAGATTAAAATTACCATCGGTTCTGCATATCCTCTGGAAAGAGAGGAAAAAATGGAAATTCGCGGACGGGATCTGGTAAGCGGTCTGCCGAAAACCATTGAAGTGAACTCTATCCACGTCAGACAGGCTCTCAGCGAACCTGTAGACTCCATCATCAACAGCATCAAACAGACTCTGGAAGCGACTCCTCCTGAACTGGCGGCTGATATCATGGAATATGGCATCACGCTGACCGGAGGCGGCGCCCATCTGCGGGGGCTGAACCACCTGATCACAGCAGAAACCGGTATGCCCGTAAATATCGCTAACGAACCACTGAATTGTGTCGCATTGGGCACAGGCATGGTTCTGGAGCAGATCGATAAACTGAAATCTGTATTGATCTCTCCCAGAAAAGCACTGTTCTGATGCTGAGTACACCGAAAGGAGCATTTTGTTTTGCAGGAGTTTTTCTTAAAACATAAAAAGCATATTATCAGCGGGGGCATTTTGCTTCTGGTTCTGGTCACAGTCATTGCCAGCGGCAAAAAGCTGAACGCTACTCTGCTGGAAAGCGCCATCGGTGTCGTTGTTACCCCGTTTCAGGATCTGACCACGGGAATCAGCAGCTGGGTAGACGAAACAGTTACATCCGCCCGCAATAAAACAGATTTGAAGGAAGAAAATGAAGAATTAAAGAAACAGATCGCTGAGTTGTCGGAAGAAAACAGACGTCTGGCAATGTATGAGGAAGAAAATGAAAAACTTTCTTCCCTGTTGAAAATTTCCCAGAGATACCCCGACTATGAAAGCGTTGGTGCAAAAATCATCGCAAAGGATCCCGGTGTTTGGTATGATGGCTTCACCATCAATAAAGGCACTTCCAGCAATATCAGTGCAAATATGGTATTGATTGCCCCGGAAGGGCTGGTAGGCAAAGTATTGGAAAGCGGCGCAACCTTCTCCAAGGCGCAGTCCATTTTAGACAGCCGTTCCTCTGTGCCCGCCATGAGCGTGCGTACCGGCGATCTGGGCGTGGTAAAGGGCGATTATACCCTTTCCCATAACGGTCTTTGCAAAATGGAATATATCGATGGGGATGCTGAAATCATGGTAGGCGATGAAATCGTTACCTCCCACCTGTCTGATATTTACCCCGAAGGGCTTTCCATCGGCAAAGTGCTGGAAATCGAAACGGATACCAACGGCCTGACAAAATATGCTGTCATCGAGCCTTATGTGGATTTGAAACATCTGGATACCATTCTTGTCCTCGATAAAAACAGCGCATCTGCTGCAAAAACCACTGCACCTGCCGCCAATACGGCAGACCCTGAAACTGCAGCAGAGGAGCCCGAAGAAAATACCTCTGGCACGGAGGTGGTGGAATGAGAATCATCATTACCGCACTGATCGTGTTTTTCAACTTTATATTGCAATCGACCCTGTTCCCCCATTTTGCCATCCAGGGGATATTTCCCAATACAGCTCTGATCATCGTTACCTCCTATTCCCTGCTGCGGGGCAGCAAGGAGGGCGCACTGGTGGGCATTGGTGCGGGTTTTTTGATGGATGTGTTTTTCAACACATATATTGGCTTTTATACTGCCCTTTATATGGTTTTTGGACTGCTGTTCGGCCGCAGCCAACGCAATTTTTACCGTGAAAATTATATTCTTCCGGTCATTTTTTGCACCATTTCTACCGTTCTGTATCAGGTGATATTATATGTAACAGGATTTGTATTCCGCGGAGAAGGCAATCTCTTTTATTTCCTTTTCCACATCCTGATACCTGAACTGGTCTATGTGGCGATCATCACAGTTCCCCTATACCGTATCTTATTTGGGATCAACGAATGGCTGGAACTGAAAGAAAAATATAAATACAGATTGTTCTAATCTGTTTCCCCATAGGAGGAACCGATGAGACGATATTTCGATCATTTTTTTGAATTATGTAAAAACCGAATATTTGTAATGCTTTGCGGGATCATCGTCCTCTTCGGCATCATTGTGCTCCGTCTGTTTTCTTTGCAGATCATCCACGGGGAGGAATACGAAGCTTCCATCACTGCCAGCGTTTCCAAGGAACTGCCTGTTCCCGCTTCCCGGGGCGGCATTTACGACCGCTATGGCAGACCCCTTGCCATCAATACAGTAGCCTATTCCGTACAGGTGGACGGCAGCGTAACACTAGAACTTTCCGATAATGAAAGACAGAGCCTTTCTGATGCTTTGATGAACTGGCTGCTGGAAAACGGATATCATCAGGTCAATGCCCTGCCCATTACCCTTTCCTCTCCCTATCAATTTACCTATGAAGGCACCGATGAGGAAATCGAAAAACAGGAAAACCGTTGGAAGGCTTCCATTGGTCTGGAGAAAAAACAGTATAAGATGACAGCAGAAGAATGTCTGGCTTATCTGTATGAAAAATACAATGTGCCTGAGGACTACAGCCCACAGCAAAAACGGACCTATCTTTCCCTGGCTATGAGCGATGACCGCAACCTGATGGCGCTGACCCTCGCCCTGAAATTGGATGAATTTGGCGAAACCATTACCGATGAACTGCCCCTAGATACGGAAGCCCCCTATGCTTTCCAATTCAGCGGCAACTCTAACCGGGAAAAAAGCTGGAAAGAAAGCATGCTGATGGAAAAAGAGCAGCTAACATACGATTCTCTGCAGACATTGGATTATCTGCGGGATTTCTTCGGCCTGCCGGAAGGCCTGCCCAATGATTTGGTACGAGACGCTTTGGGCATCCGCTATTCTCTCTACCTGAAACGCTATCAGCAGTTCCAGTCTGTCACCATCGCTACAGATGTCAGCGATAAAACCCTGGCTTATATTGAAGAAAATCAGGATACCTTCCCCAATGTGGTCATCGACACCATTTCCCTGCGGGAATATCCGGAAGGGAAATATTTTGCACATATCATTGGCTACATCCGCCAAATGACGGAAAACGACTATGCCCTGTACAAAGATGACGTGGATGCAGAAGGCAATCCCCTTTACAGCCAGACAGACATCGTTGGGCAGGATGGCATGGAAAAGCTCTATGAAAGAGAATTAAACGGCATTGATGGTAAAATTCAGATTGAAGTTGATAATCAAGGCCGCCGTATGAGCGTCATCGATTCCACAGAACCTGTGGCCGGCAAGGATCTTTTCCTGACCTTGGACAGCGAACTGCAGAAGGTAGCTTATGATACACTGGAAAGCGAACTGCGGAAGGCTGTGCTGAGCAAATTGACCGGCGGCGGGAAAAATTCTGTTTCTACTACAGAATTATTTGTATCCATGATCAATGTAAACCATATTTCCGCCCAGAAAATGCTGCAGGCGGAAGATGGTACCCAAAAAGCCGTATATCAAAAGCTGAAACAGGCAATCCCCACCTTCCGCCCCGATCAGGATGATGCCGTAACCGTGGCGAAGGATTTCCTCATTGATGGATTGGAAAAGGGCACTATCAGCGTAAGAGAACTGACCCTAATGATGATCGAACAAGAGCATCTGCCTGTTTCTGAGGAGGAAAAAGCGGGCATCGAAAGCGGTTCCCTTTCTCCCCTGAGCCTCATCATCAAAAAACTGAGCAATGGCGAAATGTCTCCCGCAGATACGGGTCTTGACCCCTGCACCGGCTCTGTTTTCGTGACCCAGGTAGGCACCGGCGAAGTGCTGGCCAGTGTAAGCTATCCTTCCTATGATAACAATGAACTGGTCAATACCTTTAACAACGCATACTACAATGACCTGCTGCAGGATGGCAACACACCTCTGGTCAACCGCCCCCTGAAGCAGAAAAAAGCCTCCGGCTCTACCTTTAAAATGATTACGGCCCTGGCCGGGCTGGAATCCGGCACCATTACGCCCTCTACCCTGATTACCGACAAAGGGCTTTTCAAGGATGCAGGCGTACCCTATGCCCGCTGCTGGATCTATTCCAACACCGGCGGCACCCATGGCTCTGTCAACGTATCCCATGCGTTGGAAGTATCCTGCAACTACTTCTTCTATGAATTGGCTTACCGCATGGGCAATGTGGACAACGGCAACAGCAATCAGGCCATCACTACCCTGAACGAATACATGGCAGCCTTCGGGCTGAACGACTATACCGGCTTGGAGCTGGATGAATATGGCCCTACCATGGCATCCCCCGCCAATAAGGAAAAGGCGGTTAAAACCTTCAACCCTGATGCCACCACCAGCCAAACCCGCTGGACAGACGGCGATACGATCCGTACTGCTATCGGGCAGTCCATCAACAGCTACACACCGGCACAAATCACAAAATATATCTCCACCCTGGCAAACGGCGGCACGCTGTATAAACTGCACATGGTGGATCATATCCAAAACCCCGATGGCAGTCTCCATTCCGAAGTAGAAGAAGAAATAGAAAATGTCATCACATTGAAAGAAGAAAACCTGCAGGCCGTTTATGAAGGCATGTATCTGGTTACCAACGGCAGCCGCGGCACGCTCCGCACTGCTTTCAATGACCTGCCCGTGAAAGTGGCAGCAAAAACCGGTACCGCCGAAGAAGATAAGAACCGCAGTTCCCATACCTGGTTCGTCTGCTTCGCGCCTTATGATGACCCGCAGATTGCCATCACTGTCATGATCCCCTTTGGCGAAGGCAGCGGCACCCCCGCTCCGGAAGTGGCCAAGGCGATCATCCGGGAATATCTGGGGCTGGATTATACGCCCACAAATACAACCATGCAGACAGTATTGGCAGAATAACCACAGGAGGGGAAAACATGTACAACGAAAACTATGTCATTTTTAAAGGCACCAAGGACGGTGTAACGATTATCTTTGACCCGGAAGTGTCTTTTGATATCCTCTGCAGTCAGCTGGAAAGAAAAATAGAAGAAGCAGGCAGATTTTTTGATAATGTGAAAACATCTCTGGCCTTCAAAGGGCGTGTCTTCACCGAAGAAGAGGAAGAGATCCTGCTGAAGATCATTGCAAAATATACCACCATGGAAATCACCTTTGTAAAAACAGAAAACAATGAATTAAAACGCCTGAGCGATCTGCTGGAAAAGGAAATGTCTCCTTACAACCTGACAAAATTCCACAAAGGTTCCCTCAGAAACGGGCAGAAGATCGAATTTGACGGCAGTGTTGTGGTGGTTGGCGATGTAAACCCCGGTGCAGAAATCAAGGCAGCCGGCAACATCATCGTTTTGGGGCAGCTGAAAGGCATGGCCCACGCAGGCTGCAAGGGCATGACAGATGCCTTCGTGACCGCCATCTATATGGCGCCTGTACAGCTTCGCATCGCTGATATCATTACCCGCTTTCCAGAAGAAAACAAAAGAGGGCCGAAACCCCCTGAATATGCTTTCGTACAAAATGGACAGATTTTTGTGATGGCTCTTTCCTGATATTTTGGGAATAGAGGAAAAATGCTGTCGTATTTTTGGAAAAGTTCTCCTCTTTTGCTAAAAAAAAGGAGTGCAAAACAAGCATATTTTTGTTAATATAGTAATAGATATCAGATATTTTCTCGAAGATAGAAAAACTGTGAAAACACGTAAAATAAACTTCTGAGATTAGGAGGAACATCAATGAGTGAAGTAATCGTAATCACCAGCGGCAAGGGCGGTGTTGGGAAAACCACCACCAGCGCAAACCTTGGCTGTGGTCTTGCAGTATTAGGCAAAAAAGTTGCACTGGTAGACGCAGATATCGGCCTGAGAAATCTGGACGTTGTCATGGGTCTGGAAAACCGCATCGTATATGATCTGGTAGATGTCGTAGAAGGCAACTGCCGCTTGAAACAGGCTCTCATCAAAGACAAACGGTATGATGGTCTGTTCCTGCTGCCCGCTGCCCAGACAAGGGATAAAGATGCTGTTTCCCCCGAACAGATGCAGAAGCTGTGCGACGACCTGAAAGAAGAAGGCTTTGACTACATCATTTTGGACTGCCCTGCCGGCATCGAACAGGGGTTCAAAAATGCCATTGCCGGTGCAGATAAAGCCATTGTGGTCACAACGCCCGAAGTTTCCGCAGTGCGTGATGCAGACCGTATCATTGGCCTGCTGGAAGCCAATGAACTGAGAAACCCCTCTTTGATTCTGAACCGTCTGCGTATTGATTTGGTACAGCGGGGGGAAATGATGAATATTGAAGACGTAGAAGAAATTCTTGCCATCGATATTCTGGGCGTTGTTCCCGATGATGAAAGCATCGTTATCGCCACAAACAAAGGCGAACCTGCTGTAACCAGCCAGGAATCCAAAGCCGGACAAGCTTACAGAAATATTGTTCAGCGTCTGTTGGGAGAAGATGTGCCCCTCATGACATTTGAACAGGAACCTGAAACCTTTATGGACAAGCTGAAAAAACTGTTCCGTAAATGATCCCTGCCCCAGGAAAGGAAGTGTAACGATGGATTTCTTTAGCTTTTTCCGTAAAAAACAGGCACCGCCTTCCGGCAGTGTCGCAAAAGACAGACTGAAACTGGTTCTGGTTCACGACAGAGTAAACTGTTCTTCTCAGGTTCTTGAAATGCTGAAAACAGATATCATCAAAGTCATTTCCAACTACATGGAAATCGACACCGATGAACTGGATATCCAGATCACCCAGACCCAGTCTGAAGACAACAACGGTACTGTTCCCGTACTCTACGCGAACATCCCTATCAAGAGCATGCGTAAGATGAATCACGAAGACTGATTCCTTACTTTTACAAATTACCCATGAAAAAGACCTTCAAAGCCGAAATTAATTCCGAAAATTTGAAGGTCTTTTCGGGCTTCTATCTTCCAACAGACACAGCGACAGAAGAAAACAGCAGCTTTTGCAAATTCCCTTGAAAAAGGCTGTCATTTTATTCTGACAGGGGGCGGAGCCCTATGCTGTAACCTCTTCGAAATTTCTGTATAAGGCTTACTCAGGTAGGCCTCATACAAAAATCTCGAAAAAACACAATTAGGAGTGCTTTTTATGGAAATAAAAAAATACATTCAAAATCTGGACGTTTGGCTGGTGGGGGCGGTCTGCCTGCTGGCGCTTTTCGGACTGATCTGCATCGCCAGTGCGACTCGCATCAACCTGGGGGAAAGCCCTTCCAACGTCATCAAACAGGGAGTTTTCCTGCTGATCGGGATCGGATTGATGATCGTTGCTGCCAACGTGGATTATGAATATTTTTCGCAATTTTATATCCCGATTTATATTTTGAATATCCTTCTGCTTTTGGCTGTATTGCTGATCGGTACAGACAGCAAAGGGGCGACCCGTTGGATCGCCATTGGCCCTCTGACCATCCAGCCTTCAGAATTTGCCAAGGTGATCATGATATTCTGCCTGGCAAAGGTCATCACCATGAAGCAAAAAAGTATAGATGACCTCTCTACCCTGGTTTATCTCTGCGGTTTCACCGCCATCCCTCTGGTGCTGATCCAGAAGCAGCCTGCGCTGTCTGCCAGCTTGGTTTTGGTGGCCATTTTCTGCATCGAGCTGTTCATCGCAGGGCTGGATTGGCGGATTATCCGAAATGTACTGGTGGTCATCGTGCCCATTGTGGCGTTGATTTTATTTGACGTCAGCAGGGAAAATCCTCTTTTTACAGATAAAATATTTGAAACCCATCAGTTCAACCGTATTCTTTCCTTTGTGGACCCCAGCCGGGATGCCAGCTTGTATTACCAGACGGAAAAATCTATTTCCGCCATTGGCTCCGGACAGCTGACGGGGAAAGGATTATTCCACGGCACGCTGAACCAGCTGAGCTATTTGCCGGAACCCCATAACGACTTTATTTTCTCCGTCATTGGGGAGGAATTTGGATTTTTCGGCTGCATATTTGTCCTTGCCGTCTTGCTTTTTATCGTTTTTCGGTGTATATTAATAGCAATATCGGCCAGGGATACCTTTAGCCAATTATTGGCAGCAGGCATCGCCGGCATGTTTGCGTTTCAAACTTTCGTAAACGCAGGCGTAGCCACAGGCATCCTGCCGAATACAGGCATGTCATTACCTTTTGTCAGCTACGGCGGCAGTTCCATGTGGACAAACATGGTTGCCATCGGGCTGATGTTGAACATAAGAAAAAAAGAGACAAAATCACTATTTGAGGGAGGTTTGTTATGAATATCGGTTTGATTGCTCATGATAATAAGAAAAAATTGATGGAAAACCTTTGCATCGCATACAGACACATCTTGTGTAAACATGAACTCTACGCCACAGGCACCACAGGGCGCCTGGTGGAGGAAGCAGCCAATCTGGTGGTACACAAATACCTTTCCGCTCACCTGGGCGGGGAACAGCAGATGGGCGCACAGATCATCAATAACGATATTGATCTGATGATCTTCCTGAGAGATCCTGTCTCCCCTCATACCTATGAATCGGAAGTAAATTCCATCCTGCATCTGTGTGATATGCACAATATCCCCCTGGCAACAAACCTGGCAACGGCCGAAGTGCTGCTGCTGGCGCTGGACAGAGGCGACCTAGACTGGAGAAACGTAATGCGCTAAGAAGAAAGGACGTTAATTTCTATGGAAATGTATTTCAACGGTACCGCATTGGCTGTCATTTTGGGGTATTATCTGCTCATCAATATCATTATGTATGTAACGATGCTCATCGATAAAAAAAGAGCTGTCAAAGACGGTTGGCGTATTCCCGAAAAAAACCTGTATCTTCTGGCGGTTTTGGGCGGCGGCATTGGCGGTTTAATCGCTATGGTATTCAAACGCCATAAAAACAGACATCTGGATTTCATTTTAGTCTATACCATTACTGCGATTCTGCATCTGATCGTTGCTTATCTGCTGATTGGTAAATTTGCTTTTGTTTTGAATTAACGAAAAATCCTCAAACTGAAAAGTTTGAGGATTTTCTTTATTCCTGCCATAATTCCACAATCTTTAATTTCACCTTTGGCGTCAATTCTTCCTGTTCTAAAGCTGAGACAACAAGAAATTCTTCTTCTGTCAAGGTATTTTGCAGGCGGGCATGGCTTTCCTCTGTAGAATAGCCCCATGCGGCATCCACAAAGCACATCTGCGGATAGAGGACACACCACCAATTCTGCCCCTCTGCCGCACCGATTTCGATCCGCAGAGCATCATAAACCCCTGCCGGAAAAATCAAGTCGTCATATTTCTTAAAAGGAAATTCTTCCCGTACCAGCGATACACGGACGGGATAATCATACCCCTGGGCAATTACTTCGGCTTCCGCCGTTTCACAAATCTCCTGTTGGGCATTTTCCAATACCGCCAGTGTCTCTTCTTTGGATTCGCATGCCATCAGCAGCTGACTGTATTCCTGCAGGACCCTATCCCGCACCGCCAGCTTCAAGGCCTGATCCTCTTCCGTATCACTATTGGCCAACACATGGAACCGCACCACCTTGGCGCCAATCCCTTTTTGTATCATATCCGAATAGCCCTTTGTCCAATGGGCAGCAAAAATCAAGCTGAACGCCACCCCAATGGCAACGGCAATACACCAATACCATTTTTCTTTTTTCCAAAGTTCCAGAATCGTCTGTTTCCAATCTTGTTTCATCCTGCTCTCCCCTTTTCTGGTCAGTACCTTTGGCGGACAAAATAACTCTTTGGGAAATCCCTCTTTCTCCTCCAACGGTATAGCTACAGGATATCCACTTTTCTCCCCGTTTAAACATCAGCGTTTTCGCCCCATATCTTTCCATTCCAAATCAGGATAGATTTCAAAAACTACCGCATCCCAAAGAACCTCTCTGCTATATTCTTCCGCCAACTGGGGCATGGCCCGCTGCAGGCGGGGTAGGATACCGAAGAGATCCTCTTCTGCCGCCATGGCTATTTTTAAGGTATGCTCTACCTCTTCTTTTATGATGGCCTCAAAAATTTCTTCCAATTCTTTATCGGATTCATCCAAAAGGAAATTCCCTCTTCCACCCTGCAAAGTGCCTTCCAACGGCAGCGTCACCGTACAGAGGATGGAATCCCCCACAAGGGAAAAATCATAAAATACATGGCTTTTTCCAATCCTCACAGGGATGACTTCCCCTCGATAGCTTCCCTCCAGCAAAGCCCCCTCCGCTTCCCCCAGAAGGAACAGATAGCCCCGCTCCTCGGTATGATCCAAAGGATAGACTTTCGTAGGTGTGACTGCCATACCGCCACCCAATTGCAGCTTGCCATCCTTCGCCGTGATACGGGGAATGACACCACAGCCGCCCTGTTCCTGCCGTTCTGTCAGGAAAGTATCTAAATCCATGCCCTTGGTGACCGCCACCTCACTAGCGGTATTTTTGTAAAAATCCCATAAAAACAGCCCTGTTTTACTATCCTCCGCCATGGCTGCCTCTACACACTCCGCCGCAGAACCATCGGCAGCGAGGAGCATCACTTTTTCAGAAACCGTCTGGCTTCGTTCCAATTCCCGCAGAAGGGCATCCAATTTAGCTCCATCCTCCAGCAATTCTTTTCCCAGAATCACCGTTTTCAGCTGCCCCAAATCCGTCTTACGGGAAGTATGGGTATCCACCTGAGCCACTGCCCCCGCCAGAGTTTCGCTTTCAGCGGCATAGGTTTCCGCTTCCCCCGTTTCGATATTGGCTGGAGCAAAGGTGAAGCTGCAGCCTGCCGCCGTGCTGTCCGCCCCAAGGGTGATGATAAACGCCCGATCTTCCGGGTCTTTTTTATCCCAGCAGCCAGTCAGGAAGAAAGACGGCAGAAGTGCCAACAGAAGCAATTTTTTCTCACACATCAGCCTTTCCTCCCTTCCCCGCCAAAAGCAGCAGTACTAGGGGCAAAATCACCAGATACAGCAGATGGAACCACGGGGCAACTTGCATCCGCAAAGCATACGCCCCAGAAAGATTTCCCGGCAGGAAAGACGCGGCGAACACAGCCGCCAGCCAGACCCAAAGCCACTTTTTCCGTTTGGTTTCCTGCTGACGGCAAAGCTGTACCCCCAGCAAAGAACCAAAAAACACCGTTCCTGAAAGGAAAACCACTGCCGATGCCATCCAAAACCAAAGAAGCAGTACATCCTGCCGGGTCAGAAATACGCCTGTGAAGCTGATCCGTTCCATCATTTGCAGGGAGGGCAGCAGTTTTTCCGAAAGAACCCCCTCCCCATAGACCGCCAAGGAAAGGAACACCATGATAGCCACCACCAACGCCGTCAGGGCACTGCTTTTCAAAACAGCGGAACGAGTGCAGACAGGTTTTTTTAAATCAGGATAAATGAAATACAGAAAGGTCAGACCCTGAAAGACAACACCCATAGCGGCGATCCCGCCCCCGATTTCCGAAACAGAGGGCATTTCCAAGGGGAAAATACGATGATATTTGGAGGAAACTGCTACGGCAATGAGGATGACAGCCAAAGGGACAGCCACCACAAAAAACAAAATCTCTGCCGTTCGTCCGCGGCATTCCGTTCCCTGAGCCGCCAAGGAGCCAGCCACGGCCAAGACCACCAGAGAAATGACGGAAACCGGCGTTGAGGGCAACATGGCGCTGCAAATGATCTCGCTGAAGATACGCAACTCCAGCATCCCATCCAACAGAAGCTTTCCCGCCAAGCCTATGAGAATCAGATTCCCAAAAAAATTCCCAAAACACTGACGGCACCAATCCACTACAGTGCCTTCTGGCATCCTTTCCCCCACCGCTGTCAGAATCAGGGAGAGGAGCACCAACACTCCCCCGCTGACCAAAGCAACCAGCCAGCAAACCCTGCCGCTGCGCTGGGCGAATTCCGCAGGCAAAAAGAGAACTGCCGTACCGAAGCAATCCAGCAGCAGCAATGCCTGCAGCTGTCTGAGAGAGATTTTTCGGTTTTCCGCAAACATCAGGCGTCACCATCCTTTCTTTGCCGTTCAGATGGGCGGGCAAAAATAGGTCTGCGCTTCATTTTAGATAAGGGCAGGCGAAAAATGCTGTCCTCCCAATCCATATCGTCATTGACGGAGGAAGAACAGAAGGGATAGAGATAAGGAATCCCATAAGAAGTGAGGCTGGCAAGATGAGCCAACAGCAGCAGCAGCGCCGCCCAGACTCCAAAAATGCCAAACAGAGAAGCCAAAAGAATCACCAGATATTTACTGATCCGCAAACCGGAAACGATGGAAACATTGGGGATGACAAAGGAACAGATCCCCGTCAGGGCAGAAACGATGACCACTGCAGGGCTTACCAATCCTGCCTCCACCGCGGCAGAGCCAATAATAATGCCCCCGACGATACCAATGGTGGAGCTGACAGGAGACGGCAGGCGAATGCCCGCTTCCCGCAAAAGTTCGAAGGCCAGTTCCATGATGAGGACTTCCCCAATGACAGAAAAGGGGATGGCAGCCCTCGTCGCCGCTACCTTCAACGCCAGAGCCGTAGGCATCAGCTGAGGATGATATACAGAAAAAGCAATATACAACCCCGGCAAAGTCACCGCCAGAAAAGCGGCTCCATAGCGAATCAGCCGGATAAAGCTCATAATTTCCCAACGGTCATAATAATCCTCTGCCGCCTGAAAGAAGGTATTCAAAGTGGCAGGAAGCAGAATGGCATAGGGTGTGTTATCCACCAAAAGCGCCACCCGGCCCTCCAACAGTGAAGCTGCCGTTTTATCCGGGCGTTCTGTCATTTGCAGCTGCGGAAAGGGGGAATACTGCCGCTTTTCCAAAAGCTGCTCCGCATAGCCGCTGTCGGGCAGAGAAGCTACATCCATATGATCCAGCTGCTGTTCTACCTTTTTCAGGGTTTCCGGCCGCACCAGATCCTCCATATAGAGCAAAGCAATATCCGTTTTGCTGCGCTGGCCTACCTTTTTCCGCTTTACTTTCAGCTTCGTATCCCGGATGCGGCGGCGGGTCAGCACCACATTAACAGACATCAATTCTGTAAAGGCATCCTTGGGCCCCTGCACCACCACTTCTGTCTCCGCTTTATTGACGCCCCGGGAGGGAAAACCCTTGGTGGAAGCCTGGAGAGCAAAATCGTTCCCTTCCATCAAAATAGCTGTATCCCCCAAAAGGACGGCATCATATACCTCCTCCAATGTAGTGATCTTTGCCATTTCCCCAATGGCAATGACATCCTCCATTAAGCTTTGCAGCAGTCCCTCTGTCCCCTGCATCTCGCACCGAGCCATAACATTGGTCATGATAAAATCCTGAATCACATCCCCATCCACAATATTATCTGTATAAATCATAAACAGCGTCCCCTCACCGCCGCGGATATGGAATTCCCGCATGATGACATCTCCGCAATCTCGAAAGGCCTCCCGAATGGCCGCTGTATTTTTCATCAAATCCTTACTGATCTGCATGCCTTCACCGCCTGTACGTTTTTCCCTAGTTTGCGGAAAAAAAGGAAAACTATACAAAAAAAGCTCTGAACAAAATGTTCAGAGCTTTTGCGTTTTCACCTTTACTGGCCGCTGGATGTGCTGCTGCCCAGCAGGCTGGTATTTTCAAATGTGTAAACCAGCATATCATAATTATAAATAATTTGATTTATATTGTTCTGTACAGAAATTACACCCAATTCTGCCTGATCTACTACTGTTTTTGTTGTATTGCCTGCCTGCAGATTGATCTGCGCCGCACGGTAATCGGACTGAGCCTTGGACAGATCGGACTGGGCGGAAGCATACTGTGTTTCCAACTGCCGTATCTGCAGATATGTATTGCGGATAGATGTTTCCTTTTCTTCTTTCGCTGTTTTCAGGTTTCTTCTTGCATTATCATAATCCAATTCCTGCTGTTTGGAATTGATGGAAGTATTAGAATACCCTACATAGTTCTTGGAGAACTTCGCAGAATCCACAGCCAATTCCAGCAATTGAATGGTCAAATCATCTTTCAGGGAACTATTGATATACTGATCCAGTGTCTGTGTCATTTCAAATGGTTCGAATGTAACATCATATATATATTCATAGCGTGTTTCAGAATTTTCCCCCATCAGATTATTCAGATTGATATAGATCTGCTCCAGGGAAGCTTCCAACAGGGCAATGTTATCCTTTGCCTGCTGTGCTGCTATCTGCAGCTGATCCAAGTCATATTTGCTCAGCAGACCCAGGCGATATTTGGTACAGCCCTGGTCATATAAACGCTGCTGAATTTCTGCATTTCTCTTCACCAGTTCCAAGCTTTCCTGATTGCTCTTAATAGAGGAGAAATAAGATTTTACTGCTGCTTCCAGAGCCAAATTCTGCAGATCTCGTCCAATTCTTGACTGCTGCTGCCCCATATCCATCTGATAGATGCTGGAAACAACTGTGTGCCAGCTGTCATCTACCCATTTTTTATATTGCAGTGTAGGCATTTTTACATGCCCAACCCTGTTTTCAATATCCTCGATCGCCTCATCCAAATAATCCAAGGTATCTTCAATCTCATTCAGATCCGGGCTGTGCTTTTTCGCCTTATCCAAGGCTTCTTCCATTGTCAGCTGCGGCAAAGCCAATGCTGCCAATTCTTCCTCCGTTAATTCTACCACAGGGGCAGTCTGCACGCCCTGCTGTTCTGCGGAAAGGGCTTCTGCCGCAAAAACCTGCGTACTGCACATACTCATGGCTAAAGCCAAAGCCAGTGCCCCTTTCGCCTTATATAAAACTGCTTTCATATTCCAACCTCCATTTTCGTTTTAAACTAAAACTAATTATACCATATTATTAAAAAAAATCCAGTATATTTATGATTTCTTAATAAAAATTTTCTTTCAATTTTGTGAAATTCTATAGAAATACGAAACAGAGGATCCTTTCCGAAATACCTGTCTATTTGAAATAATCTGCTGCCGGATCCCTTCAGCTTTTTAGGAAGTACGAATAAAAAAATACCACTGTCCAACCCTTTGAGGCAATGTGCTGCAAATCTGCTGTCTTGCAGCGCTACAAAGACAGCT
>NZ_JBJEJK010000026.1:38297-69633 GCF_051877975.1 Anaerotignum sp. | reverse complement strand
CCGACGACCTCCGGGTTATGAGCCCGACGAGCTACCGGACTGCTCTACTCCGCGTCAATATAAATTTTCCTTATCACTATATATGATTATAGCGCAGAGAAAAGCATTTGTCAAACACAAATCCTTTCTCTGCCTATTTATTCTGCTTATATCAAATGCCATCTTTAAATTTTGTTTCCAATTTTTCCTTGCGTTCTTTCCAATCCGGCATCAGCTGATCCATCAGATCATAAAAAGATTTCCCATGATTTGGATAGCGAAAATGCAGCAATTCATGGAGGATCACCTGCTCGATACAGGCTTCCTCCGCCTTCATCAGCTGCAGGTTCAGGCGGATAGATTTGCCCGTGGTGGTGCAGCTGCCCCAAATGCTTTTCATATTTCGGATTTTGATTTCTGGCCTTACTATATGATATTCTTTCACCATTGGATAAATTCTATCCATAATTTCTTCAAATTTTTCTCCTGCCCTTGCCTGCAGCCAAGCTAAATATTCTTCTTTCAGCACATTGTCGATCATTTTCGGAGAAAAAAGGAAGATGTTGTCTCCTTCCAGATAAATGCGGCTGTCGCCCCGTTCCAGGGTCAGGCGATACGGTTTCCCCAGATAATAGACCGTTTTCCCATCATACATGCTGCCATCAGGTAAACCATTTTTGATCTTTTCAATCTCCGCCAAATGGGTAATGATCCAAAAAGCCTTGGACTGAACAAATTCATCGATCACGGCAAAGGGTACGTTTTTGCCTGCGGAAACCACTACTTTTCCATATTTATTCACCCGAAGATTGATGTATTTCACGTTTTTGCGGGTCAGTTCATATTCAATTTCAATGCCTTCATACTGAATATTATGAATGGACATGGAAACCCTTCTTTCTTGCTGTAAAATATTTTTATTTATTTTACAGTTTCGGCATTAAATTGTCCAGTCCCGTTTCTCGACAAAAAAGCAGAATAATATATCGCACATCCTCAGCGGGAAACATCAAAATAGGATGAATCCCTGTAATTTTGAGATTCATCCTATTTTTCATTAGATTTGGATTGTTTTCTTATGCAGGAAGCTTATTGATAAGCTCTGCTTTTTCAGACTTTCCTTTATTCTGTTTCTTCCCGATTCAAAATTTCCATAAATTCTTCCCCAGTAATGGTTTCTTTTTCCAGCAGATATCCAGCAATTTCATCCAGTTTCTCCATATTTTCACGAATGATTTCCACTGCTTTATCATGGGCCTGTTTCACCACTTCGATAACAGCAGCGTCAATTTTGGATGCAGTTTCATTGGAGCAGGCCAGGGAAGTATCCCCGCCCAGATACTGATTGGTGACTGTTTCCAAGGCCACCATGCCAAATTCATCACTCATGCCATAACGGGTGATCATCCCTCTGGCCATGCGGGTCGCCTGCTCAATATCGTTAGAGGCCCCTGTTGTAATGGAGCCAAATTTCAGTTCTTCTGCCACACGTCCCCCAGTGAATGTGGCAATCTTATTGAAAATCTCTTCTTTGTTCATCAGGAATTTTTCCCCTTCATCCACCTGCAGGGTATAGCCCAAAGCACCGCTGGTTCTGGGGATAATAGTGATCTTCTGCACAGGCGCAGAATTTTTCTGTTTTGCAGCTACCAAAGCGTGACCCACCTCGTGGTATGCAATGATTTTCTTCTCTTCAGGGGAGATCACTGCGCCTTTCCGCTGATAGCCTGCCAAAATGACTTCAACGCTTTCCATCAAGTCATTCTGCGTTACCTTGCTGCGCCCCATACGCACTGCCCGCAGGGCCGCTTCGTTCACAATATTCGCCAGTTCTGCCCCGGATGCCCCGGAGGTTGCTCTGGCAATGGCATCAAAATCGATGTTATCTTCCATTTTAATCTTTTCCGCATGAACCTTCAGAATGGCTTCTCTGCCTTTCAGATCCGGCAGTTCCACGGGAATTCTTCTGTCGAAACGCCCGGGACGCAGCAGCGCCTTATCCAAGGTTTCCGGTCTATTGGTAGCCGCCAGAATGACAACGCCTTTTTGTCCGTCAAAACCATCCATCTCCGTCAGCAGCTGGTTCAGAGTCTGTTCCCGTTCATCATTGCCGCCCATACCATTGCCGTCACGTTTTTTCCCGATGGTATCAATTTCATCGATAAATACGATACAGGGTGCCTTTTCATTGGCCTGCTTGAACAGGTCACGTACCTTTGCCGCCCCCATACCAACAAACATTTCTACAAATTCAGAACCGGAAATGGAGAAAAAGGGTACATTGGCTTCGCCGGCAACCGCCTGGGCCAGCAGGGTTTTCCCTGTACCGGGAGGGCCTACCAGCAGAGCACCCTTGGGCATCTTCGCCCCTACCTCCGTATATTTCTGGGGATTATGCAGGAAATCCACGATTTCATTCAGGGCTTCCTTGGCTTCATCCTGCCCTGCTACGTCTTTAAAGGTTTTTCCTGTCTGAGCCTTGACGTATATCTTGGCATTCGCCTTCCCAAAGGACATGGCATTGCCGCCCATGCCTCCCATCTTGCTCATGGCTTTTTTCATGACAAACTGCCACAGCAGGAAAAATACCACAAACATGATCAGACTGCTGATCCAAGGCGATACTTCCTTTGGCTTCACTTCTCCAAAGGATGCACCTGCCTCATACAGACGTTCTACCAGCTGAGGGTCATCCATACGAACAGTAGAATAGACCTTTGGTGCCTGCTGGGCAAAAATCTGCGTGTGTTCTTCCTCTGCAGGTTCATCCTTCAGGTAAAAATAAATCACATCTTCATTTACTTCTGCCTGAGAGATGTTTTTGTTGTTCATCTGCGTCAGAAACACGTCATAATTGACCTGTTCAATGGCGTTTTTCGCAATACTTGGCAGGAAGAACATATTGATAAAACCCATCACCAGCAAAGCGATGAGCCAATAATACATCAATGGTCTCCTTTGGTTTTTCATATCCATATTGTTCCAACTCTCTTTCTTTTTTCCGTACACTTCCATTTTATTATGTAGCCGAAGGGAATTTCCCTTCAACCGTAATTGATATATTATAGCATAGCGTAAAAATATATGCAAATTTGAAACGAATTGTAAACGTTTGATGAACTTTGGAGAATTATTCCTCTTCTTTCCGAATATGGGCGCCAATGGCCCGCAGTTTTTCCTCAATCTTATGATAGCCCCGTTCAATATGATAAATATCACTGATTTCCGTTTCCCCTTTGGCCGCCAGGGCGGAAAGGATCAGCGCAGCCCCCGCCCGCAGGTCTGTAGCTTTTACCTTTGTTCCCGTCAGCGTATCCACCCCTTCGATGATGGCACTGCGGCTGTCAATTTTGATATCCGCTCCCATCCGCTGCAGCTCCCCCGCATGGATAAAACGATTTTCAAAAACCGTTTCTGTGATGACGCTGGTGCCCTTAGCCACGGTCATCAGGCTCATAAATGGCGCCTGCATATCCGTGGGGAAACCAGGAAACGGCATCGTCTTTACCTGTACCGGATGCAGCTTTCCCTTGCGATACACCCGCAAGCCCTCCGGCGTCATTTCTGTTTTCACGTTGCACTCTGCCAATTTCGCAATAACAGGTTTCAGATGTTCCTCCTGTACATTTTCCAGAAGAATATCCCCGCCGGTGATGGCAGCTGCTGTCATAAAAGTACCTGCTTCGATGCGGTCAGGAATAACGGTATGGGTTGCGCCGTGGAGTTCCTTTACGCCATTGATGGTAATGGTATCTGTGCCATCCCCTGCCACATCTGCCCCCATTTCCCGCAGGAAATCCGCCAGATCGCAGATTTCCGGTTCTGCCGCCGCATTTTCAATCACCGTTTTTCCTTTTGCCAATGCCGCCGCCAGCAGGATATTTTCCGTAGCCCCCACGCTGGGAAAATCCAGATAAATGACACCCCCTTTAAGATTTTTCACCTGCAGTTCCACCACGCCATGCTCCTGTTTATTTTTCGCCCCCATGACCTGAAAGCCCTTCAAATGGAGATCGATGGGTCTGCTTCCAATCTGACAGCCGCCGGGCAGAGGCAGCCGGGCGCAGCCGCAGCGCCCCAGCAATGCACCCGCCACCAAAAAAGAAGCCCGCATTTTCCGTGCCATTTCATACAGCCCCTCCACGCTGGCGATCTCCGCCGCCTGCACCCGCATAATTTCCTTTTCCTCATCAAAAAATACCTGTGCCCCCAATTCCCGCAGCAGCTCCGCCATATGCTGCACATCAGAAAGAGGCGGTACATTGTGGATCTCGCAAACCTCCGGGGTCAATAAACACGCTGCCAAAATAGGCAAAACAGCATTTTTTGACCCGCTGATCTTCACACTGCCCCGTAACCCTTCGCCTGTTCCCTCAACAATAAATTTTTCCATCCCGCATCCCTCGCATCCTAAAAAATTTACTGATGGTAGTATACCCGCAGAAAGAAAAGTAAGTCTCGCAGAAAAGAAGAAAGTGAACGAAAAATTGTCAAAACAAGGGAAATTTTTAATGTAAAATCGGACTTTACAGAAACAAAAATTTGGAGTATAATAACAACATTGAGAAATACATTTTTTGTTTTTTGCTTTGCGGATGTAGTTCATCGGTAGAATGAAAGCTTCCCAAGCTTTAGAGGCGGGTTCGACTCCCGTCATCCGCTTTTGCCCCTTGGTTGCAAGGGGCTTTTTTCATTTTTTCATACGTATTCATACGGCAAAAAAGAGTCCTTTCGGACTCTTTTCGTTTATTTTTCACTTATTTTTCATTTATTCACAATCTGGCAGGTATAGGCATTGATGATATAAGGCTCCGCTTCATCCATCAGGTAGATGCGATAGCAAGGCTCCAGAGAAATGGCTGCCATCCCTGCCGCAGCAGTGCTGTTTTCCATCTGGTCATAGCCCAATTCGATCCGATAAATTGTCGCTTCTTCCTTTGTTTCTTTCTTTTTCCATTCCCGCATAAAAGTCAGCAGCGCTTCATCAGAATAGCTGATATCCTGTTTTTCACCGCTATAGCCTTTGACAGGGCAATAATTGAACGTAATTTCCCGGATACCGCCTTCTGTCACCAACAGGGAGAAATAATTGGAAAATACATTTTCCCGTTTATACATGCCATAAAAATTGACCCGGAGGCCCTCCGCTTCCTCTATCACCATGGGTTCCCCATAGGTGCCAAAAAAATGCTCTGTCCCATCCATAAATTTTTCCGCAGTTCGCTGTGCTTCCCCGCGGGTCAGGTCTTCTTTGCCCATGGCAATGGTTTCCTTTTCCCAATGCCCATAGGCCCCCTCCAGGGTCAGCACCGCATCCTGCCCCCGGTAAATCGTCTGGGTGCCTTTCCGCGTCACTGTTGTTTTTTCACTGCCGAAAAACAATCGCTCCAAAGTCTCTTTGTTGTAAGAAGGAATTTCCACTTTCAATCGGGACATAGGCGCATGTTCTGTCAGCAGGTCCGTATACATGGTGATGCCATTTTGAGAGAGGACCTCAAAAATTGCCCGTTCCTGAGATGCCGTCATAGTATTTTCCTGTTTTTGCTGATGATTGAGCCCCGCCAAAACAATATTGAGCAGCACCAGCAGGATCACCACAAACCGCTTGGCCTTCCCCCATTCCATGAGCCTCCTCCTTTCTTACATCATTCCCCCGCAGCCACACCGGTCAGTTCTTTTTCCTGATCTGTGTCCACCACAAAGGTATACTCATACAGCGTTACAAACCATTTCAGGCGCATGCTGCCTGTCAGGTCTACATGATAGCCCAGGGAGATATTTTTTACATCCGTAATATCCTTATCCTCCACAATGGCCTTATAAGTCTTGTTTGCATCATCCAGAGCATCAATAAACTGAACATTGATCTGTTCCTTTTCTTCTTCCATCTGGGTAAAATTCACCGCATACCGGCGGTATTCCTTTACTGCCTGATTTCGCAGGGTCACCTCGATTGCATGGGAAGACCCAATTCGGTCTCTGAGAGACTGTGAAAGATTCACCGGCAGATCATCCACAGCATAATCGAAATAGTAAATGACCTCGTTATTGATGGTACGCTCGATATCCGCCAGATAAATATCTGTCTGCAGGGAATTATCGTTCTTCAGGAAATTACAGCAGATCTGATATCCTTCCAAAAGCCCGGTTCGTTCGCTCCCGGCATAATTTTCATAACTGTAATATTCCAAAACTTTCTCTTCCGGGTAATATTTGACTACCGTTTCGCTGTCGCTGAAGGTATAGATACCATCCTCATTTCGTTCGCTCCAATCTACAGAAAAATTACGGAAGAAATTTTTTACTGTATTTTCCAAAGCCGCACGGCTGGGTTCGCCGTCTTTTTCAAAAACATATTCCCTTTCCAAAGCCGCATACTGGTAAGGCAGCCGTGCCCATTGCGGCAGAAACATATTCCGCCATAAAACAGAAGCACTGGTTCTCTGCCCTGTGGAAATATAGCGCATATCGCTCTCCTCCGTTGTCAGGGCTTCATACAGATTTGTGGATGCGCTGCCGCCCTCTCCTCGGAACAGCACACATTCATTGGTTTCGGAATTGACGAAATATGCTTGGCTTTCCTCACCGTTTCTTCTTGCCGGCACAATGGTGATATAGTCGAATTGTTCCAGCTTTTGGTTGTTTTTCAGTTCTTTATAATTGGTCAGGTATTCTTCTGAAGCGATCATAAAATCATACTGCATAACAATGCAGCGATCCGCAAGGATTTCTTTCCAATCCGCCGTGCTTTTTTGAGGTGCTGTATCCCTCTGGGATAAAATCTCCCCTAAAGCCCGGTTCGCTATATCCAACATCGTGCTATTCCCTACATCATCGGGATAATAGACAGAAAATGTGCCTTCCCCCTCCCCAACGGCATAGCGCGTTGCGAGGAGCACATCCCCATCTGCTTCCTGTTTATCAGAAGCAAAATATTCCGACAGGGCATAAAAAAAGTTATGACCGTTTGTTCCCTCCAGCCATAACTCTCCTGTCTGATAAATCGCAGTTATGACCAAAGCAACAATGACAAAATTCGTGATTTTGTATATTTTCATTTGATCCCACCGCTTTTTCTATTCAATTTATTTTTGTTTTTTTACTTCAAAGTTACATTCAGCCCAGGCAGCGCAATCATCCGCTGCAGCTGATTTTTTACAGTCTGCGGAACACGCTTTACAACTGCTTCGGTTTTGCCGTCTTTTCCTGCCACAGTAATTGCGATATAGTTATTCCCTCTTTCCAAAGGAAGGGTCGTACTGAACAGCCCCATAGAACCTACCGTAATGGTTTCTCTATAGATTTCCACCATTGCGCCAAAGCGATCCAGCTTAGATATGGTGAAGGTAATCTTCGAACCAGGCGCTGCTTCGCCATACAGGATCCGGCTTTCATCAAAGGTACATTCGATTTCTTCACTTTGCACGTGCAGCCCACTGGTAATGGTTACAGGAGCCTCTGCCGCAAATGCGCTGACAGGAGAAAAACAGAATACTGTCGCCAAAACTGCGCCGACCAGTTTCTTTCTGTATGCTTTCATGCCTGTCACCTCCTCATCCTCATCGAAAATAACCATTATGCAGGGATATTCTTCTCTGCATAATGATTATACCTCAGCAATATTACAATTATGTTACAACACCCTTACAGTTCTCTAACAATGTTTTCCAACGGGGAACCAGCGGTAAGATTCCCGTAAAATCAATGTTTTTCGCCCGTTCAGGTATTGCTTTCTTCCCGTTCATAATCGAGGATAGGACGTTCTTTCGGGAACCACATCGTCATTGTTGTCCCCTTGCCATATTCACTTTCCGCCGTCAGCTTGCCGCCGTGGCTTTCCATGATCTCCTTGGCAATGGCAAGGCCAAGGCCGGTGCCGCCCATGGCGCGGCTGCGGGCTTTATCCACCCGATAGAATCGTTCAAAGATGCGGGGCAGATCCTCCCGAGAGATCCCCATGCCCGTATCCTTGACGTGTATCTTGTAATACTGTTCATCTTCTGTAATATAGATACGAATCGTGGCCTGTTCCAAGCTGTATTTGATGGCATTGGTCACGATATTATTGACCACTTGCCCCACACGGTCTCTGTCCCCATAAATCACTACCATATGTTCATAAGGCTCGAAGGACAGTTCCTGCCGCTTTGCCTCCGCATGGATTTTATTCTGGCGAACGGTCATATTCAGGAAATCATTCATTTCGATTTCTGTGATATCCAGCCGCACCTGTTTATTATCAAAGCGTGTCAGCTGCAGCAAATCCCGCACCAGAAAAGCCATGCGGTCTGCTTCGCTGTCGATGATACCAAGGAAATCCATAGCGATCTCTCTGTCATCGATGGCACCTTCTATCAAAGTCTCTGTATAGCTTTTTACTGTGGTCAGGGGTGTACGCAGCTCATGGGAAACATTGGCTACAAATTCTTTTCGCATATCATCCAGCTTTTTCTGCTCTGTGATATCCTGCAAAACCACAACCATGCCTTCCACTTCCCCATCCTTATCGTAATAAGGGGAGAAATTCGCATTGATAAACTGCTTCCCAACCGGGAAAATAACCTTTCTGGAAGGTTCGTTCCCCATATCCAGATAAATGGAAGAACTGATATCATACGCACGGAGAAATTCCGTAAAATTCATATCCATTTTTTCCACCCCCAGCATCACTGCTGCAGCTGCATTGGCCAGCATCAGTTCGCCATCCTTGCTGAAGGAAATGACGCCGTCGCTCATATTATGCACCAAAATTTCCAGTCGGTTTTTTTCTCGGGAAATTTCTGCCATATTTTTTGCCAGCTCCGAAGCCATATAATTGAAACTGCTGGTCAGCTGACCGATCTCGTCGCTGCTTCGGACCTTCAGGCTCTGGTTCATGTTGCCTTCCGCCATGCTCTTGGCCCCCTTTGTCAGGGCAAGAATCGGCCCTGTCAGGGTCTGGGCAAAGACATACCCCATGACCGCTGCCAGGAACAGCGCAATGGCAACTGCCGCCACGATGGTGTTGGTGGTTTCATTCAGGCTGGTCTGCATATCGCTGGCATCCAGCCTGGTATAGATAATATAAGTGGTCTCGGCATCGGCCGCCCCTGCTTTGACAGGCACCGCATAGCTCATCCATTCCCGCAGAAGGCCAAAGGAATCGGTACTCTTCTTCTGGGTAGAAAAAGAAGTCATGCCATTCATGGCTGCGATAATAGACTGATCCGTATAAACGGGATAGGGTGCTTCTGTGACAGTCGTCGACGCCAGCGTTTCCCCGTCCGCATCCAGAATATTCCCCTGGATGCCCACGGCATTGGAGACCGTTCGCAGCAGATTCGCTTGGAATTCATCAGGATCGCCGCCCTCGATCACCTGTTCGTTGATTTTTTCTGCATAAGTCTCTAATTGCTGCCTGGATTTGTCAATCTCGATATTTCGCAGGGACAGCAGGATATAGGTTCCGCTGACGATCATAACGATCAAGACCAACCCCAGATACATCACAATGAGCTTCCATTTTATACTACGCAAAAGCTCTTCCCTCGCTTTTCTTAGCAATCAAAATAATATCCTACGCCTCTTTTTGTCAGGATATACGCCGGTTTGCCGGGGTCATCCTCTATTTTTTCCCGCAAACGGCGGATGGTCACATCTACCGTACGCACATCGCCAAAATATTCATACCCCCAAACCTTTTCCAGAAGGGTCTCTCTGGAAAAGACCTGCCCTTTCTGGGCAGAAAGGAATTTCAAAAGCTCAAATTCCCGCAGGGTCAGGTCGATGATCTTGCCATCCTTGCGGACTTCGTAACGATCCGGATTCAGATCTAATCTGCCAAAATTCCCTTCGGCCACGGGCTTTTCTTCCGCCGCAGGCTCTTCCCGAAACGCGGATTTCCGCAGATTTGCCTTGACCCTCGCCATCAGTTCCCTTACGCCAAAAGGCTTTGTCACATAATCATCCGCCCCCAGTTCCAGCCCCAGAACCTTATCCAGTTCTTCCGCTCTGGCTGTCAGCATAATGATCGGTGTATTTTTCTTTTCTCTGATTTTTTTGCAGGCTTCATAGCCATCCATTTTCGGCATCATGATATCAAGCAAAATCAGGTCAGGATTTTCTTCCATGGCCTTTTTTACGCCTTCTTCCCCATCGGCCGCCTTGATGACCTGATAGCCTTCTTTTTTCAGATTGAATGCAATGATATCGACAATATTTTTTTCATCATCAACAATCAGAATCTTTTTCTCCATTCTTTCCCTCTCCCTTCGGAAAGTTTTACCTTTCATGTTCATAACAGAATTATTATACAAGAAAAAGCCCGAAAAGTAAACATTTCTGTCTATCTTGCCAAAACTGTCCAAAAATGCTATTTTTATATGGAGAAGAAAACATATCCCCACCAAAAGGAGGAATATCCATGGGTATCTTAGGTGCAAAAAACAAAGTCATTGCCGGGGATTATCCGGATGGGAAAATCATGATTTCCGGCGGAAAAGTGGTTCTGTCCATCAGCCTGGGCAATATGGTGATCCTGAATAAAAAAATGGTTGCCGCCCATAAAGTGGAAAGTGAAGTCAAAGGCAATCATAAAATTTCCATCACTTTTATCGATGGGAAAAGGAGCCTGTTGGAACTGGATGATAAGCTGTGCAAAGCATTGCTGGAACAGCTATTTTGAGGGTATCGACTTTGTCGCCCCTTTCGTTGAAATCAGGATTTCGATGAGTTGAAACAGATGAATAAACAGCGGGTTTCCTCGGCAAAAACGCCTTGAAACCCGCTGTTTTCCTCGTTGAAAGTAAATTCCTCCTGCGGATTCCATTTGGGAAACGGGTTCGTTTTCCAAGCCCTTCCGCTATTCGAAAATCACTTTGTCTACTTTCTGGAACTCCTCTTTCGAGGAGTTTTTTTCATTGCTTATTTCAGTCTTGCTTCCAGTTCGGCCTTGCGGTCTTCATAACCGGGCTTGCCCAAGAGGGCAAACATATTTTTCTTATAGGCTTCTACGCCGGGCTGGTCGAAGGGGTTCACATCCAGCAGATAGCCGCTGATACCCACCGCCTTTTCAAAGAAATAAACCAGTGCGCCAAAATGATATGCATCCATCTTGTCCAGTTCAATGACCATATTGGGAACGCCGCCATCCATATGGGCCAGCATCGTGCCTGCAAAGGCCTTGCTGTTGACGAAATGAATCTCTTTTTCAGCTAAGAAATTCAGGCCATCCCCATCCTGTGCATCAAAGGGAACCAAAGCTGCAGATTTGGGTTCCTTTACCCACAGCACCGTTTCAAAGAAGCATCTCAGCCCATCCTGAATATACTGACCAATGGAATGCAGGTCAGTAGAGAAATTTGCTGTCACAGGGAAGATGCCTTTATGCTCCTTCCCTTCGCTTTCTGCATAGAGCTGCTTGAACCATTCCCCGAAGGAAGTCAGATGGGGTTCATAATTTGCCA
This sequence comes from Anaerotignum sp., assembly GCF_051877975.1. GTDB lineage: Bacteria > Bacillota > Clostridia > Lachnospirales > Anaerotignaceae > Anaerotignum_A. Next base: position 58,210 of record NZ_JBJEJK010000026.1, on the reverse strand, counting down.
GAATCTCCACTGTTTTCCCCTGCTGATAGAACAGATGACGCAAAGCGGCATACTGATAGCAGATGTTTTCTTTCAAATTGGGATTGCTGTAGGCTTTTCTTGCATCCTGAGCACCTTTCATCACTGCATCCAGATCTACGCCGGCTGCGGCCATGGGCAGCAAGCCAACGGGGGTCAACACAGAAAAACGGCCGCCAACATCATCAGGGATCACAAAGGTTTCATATCCTTCCTTGTTGCACATTTCCTTCAGTGCACCTCTGGCTTTATCCGTGGTGGCAAAGATACGTTTTGCCGCTTCTTCCTTGCCGTATTTTTTCTCCAGCAGCTGCTTGAAGATACGGAAGGCGATGGCAGGCTCTGTGGTAGTGCCGGATTTGGAAATCACGTTGACGGAGAAATCTCTGTCCCCCAAAATTGCCAGAATATCATTCAGATAAGCAGAGCTGATGTTGTTGCCCACAAAATAGATATCGGGCGTATCCTTTTTTAATTCATTATAATAAGGGGTCTTGATGAAATCCAGAGCCGTTCTTGCCCCCAGATAGGAACCGCCGATGCCAATGACGATCAGCACTTCACTGTTGGCTTTGATTTTTTCCGCTGCTTTTTTGATGCGGTCAAATTCTTCCTTGTCATAATTTTCAGGCAGATCTACCCAGCCGACGAAGTCATTGCCCTTGCCTGTTTTTTCATGGAGTGCCTTATGGCACCGCTCTACCTGATCCTGTAATGCAAAGACCTCATCCATTTTGATAAAATCGCCCTGAAGGGAAAAAGAAATACCCATTGGAAAAACCTCCTCTTTATACATGGCGCGCAGCAACAGCATCTCAAAAGCTGCTCTTTTGGGATGTGTTTGCTCCGCAAACTGCTTCATAACATATCTTTGCCCCCGACCGCAGGCAGTCATTCACAAAGATATATTATGAAACTGCTTTTTTATTTATATATTACCCATAGCAGAAACATCCCAAAATCTGCGTTTTTTCATTGGGTTTGCCCCGCAAACAGTCAGAACCATCTTCTGAAACCGTTCTCTCCTCTTGTATTCATAATAGCACAAAAAAAACCGTTCCGAAACGGTTAATTTCAGAACGGTTCTATTTTTTTCGCTATGCTTTTCTCATTGGGTACCTTTTACGATGATTTCAGGCACAGCCTCCTCAATGATTTCCTTGGAAACCTCTTTTTCCTCAATGACTACACCGTTGACACGGGTGACCTGAATGGTACTCTTCTTTTGACCGGCTTTCCCCTGCTGGATGACCTTCTGATAGCTGGAAGGCTTCGTATCATCATACTGGGTTTCGTAGGTTTTAGGCTCTACAGCAGTCAATACCTGCGTTTCTACGGTCTTTACGGAAACCTTGGGCTTCTGTACCGGCACATTGATGACCTGCCCCACCCGAATGCCTTGGGAAAGATCCGCACCGGGATTCAGTTCGATCAATTTTTCCACTGTGGTACTGAATTCACTGGCAATCAGATACAGAGCATCCCCAGACTGGATGGTATAGCTCTGGGTAGCCTCTGTGGTAGATTCCAAAATCGCAACGGCATCTTCCTGTTCCAGAATTTCTGTAGATTCTACAAATTCACTGACGATTTCCACCTTTTCCTGCCAGCCGATTTCTGCATCCTCCGCAACGCCGCCTTCAGGCATCAGGTCTGTCTGCACCTGCTGCAGCACAGCTTCTGCCGCTTCTTTATTGGCAAGGATGGCCACTTTGCCGCCGTCCACCGTGATAATTGCCGCTTCCACTTTATAAGTTACCATATTCCGCATCTTGGGCAGCAGATGTTCCATCGTGCAAACGTCCTTTTTATTCTTGGAGCCAATATGCACGCCTTCCACCTTGATCTCCTCATTGATCTGCACCTTGGAGCCAACCGTGCTTTCCAGCTGGCTTTCCAATGTGGTGGTCAGTTCTTCCGCTGTTATCTTTCTGCTTTCCAAGATACCTACCTGTTCTTCTCCAATGAAAACAGCGGAACCATTTTTTCGTACAAACAAAAATATGATAAACAAAATCACCACAATACCGATCAAATAAAGCAGATTGCGATTCAGCTTTTTGCCGCCGCTTTTTCTGGTACGTTTTTTCTGTGGTTCTTTCTGACTGCTTCTGTTTCTTTTGCTCCCCCTGCCGCTTCTGACCGGCTTGCCGCCGCCATAGGGTACACGGTCATCTCTTTTTGGAAACAATGTATTGCTGTCCGCCAATGGGTTTCCCCCCTTATTCTTCAAAAAATGACAATAGTGATTCCATCTTATTTTATGCTATCGACAAAAAGATTGCAAGCAAAAGGCAGAAGAAACTTCCCCTGTAACAAAACTGTAAGTTTTTCCAGCTACAAAAAGCCTCCCACAAAATGGGAGGCTTCGTTTGGAATTCTTATTTATTTCTTACAAAACGTAGAATAGAATCTGCCTGATATTTGATATGGCCCTGGGCAACAGATGCACCTTCCTCGCTATTATGATTTTCGATCGCACGGATGATGCTTCTATGATGGGCAACGATGGTAGACATAGAAGTATCATTCTTTGCCTGCGCCATTCTGTAACGATACAACTGGATCCGCAGGTTTCTGAACATCTGGATCAGTTTATCATTTTCCGTTGCATCGAAGATCAGATCATGGAAATCTTCATCGATATCCACGAAACGTTCTACATCGTTTTCCGCTACAGCGCGTTCAAAATCCACTTCCATGTTTTTCAGCTGCTGCAGGGCTTCTTTGGACATCTTCTTGCAGGCCAAGGAGGTTGCCAAACCTTCCAAAGCGCTTCTGATCTCCAGAATATTCACAATATCCTTTTCCCCCATATCCAGCACCTGCGCGCCTTTTCTGGGAACCAGTTCAACCAGATTTTCCAGTTCCAGCATACGCAGGGCTTCCCGGACAGGCGTACGGCTTACGCCCAATTTTTCCGCCAGCTGGTTTTCCATCAGTCTTTCGCCGGGAACCAGTTTGCCTGTCAGGATGGCATCCCGCAGGGTATTAAAAACGACATCTCTCAAAGGCAGGTATTCATTTGTATTGATATTGAATTTCGTTTCAGTCATTTTTATGATCTCCTCTCAACTCTCTCTGCACCCGATAAATTCTGGTCGCTACGGAATCTTTCAACGCAAATTCTCTCTTCACCAGCGCTGCTGCCTTTCTCGCCTTTTCCCTCTCTGTAAAAAGGGCGAATACCGTAGGGCCGCTGCCGCTCATCAGGGCGCCTTCCGCTCCTAATTCCATCAAACGTTCTTTTATTTTCGCAATCTTTGGATGCATTTCAATGGTCACTGTTTCCAGCACATTGCAGAGCAGCTTGCCCATCTTCGCTACATCTTTCTCTTCCATGGCTTTGAGCATTGCTTTGGTATCCGGGTGTTCCTGCACTTCCTGCCAGCGCAGCCCTTTATAAACAGAGACAGTGGAAACGCTCACCGGCAGTTTTGCCAACACCACATAACAATCAGGGCAGGGATATTCCGCATTGGTCATAATTTCACCAACACCCTGACACAGCACCGTACCGCGGCGCACACAATAAGGGATATCGGAACCCAATTTTCCTGCCAAGGCTTCCAATTCTTCCTGGGAAAGGTGCAGATCAAACAGACGGTTCATGCCCACCAGAACAGCGGCACAGTCTGTACTGCCGCCGGCCAGCCCTGCCGCAACAGGAATCCGCTTATCGATTTCGATAAAAACGCCCTCCCGGATATCAAAAGTCTCCCGCATCAGGTTTGCCGCCTTCCACGCCAGATTGCGTTCATCGGTCGGCAGCCAGGGCAGGTTCGTTTTCAATTTGATCTGGGGCTTTTCCAGCTTCTTCATATAGATGCCGTCATACAGGGCAACGGTCTGCATAATGGTTTCCAAAAGATGATAGCCATCTTCCCGTTTGCCTGTCACATCCAGTGTTAAATTGATCTTTGCTCTTGCCTTCAGTCGTATTTCTCTCACGGTGTAACCCCCGTTTTTTCTATACTGTATACATTTATTATGTATATTGTACACCATTCAAAACAAAGAAGCAACCGCCAACTTCCACAAAAAACACAATTTTTGACGAAAAAAATAAAATCTTGTCCCGACAGAAAAAATCCCTGTAAAATCAATGAAAACAGAGGGTTTTTCTATCCTTTGCCATCCTGTTCCTACATATAATGGCATTTTCTTCGGGAAAAATTTCCTCTTGCTTTTTTTCAAAATACTGGTATACTGGGCTTGTAAAAAATATAACGAACTCTTCAGGGCAGGGTGAAATTCCCGATCGGCGGTAAAGTCCGCGAGCGTAAAACGCAGGATTTGGTGAAATTCCAAAACCGACAGTATAGTCTGGATGGAAGAAGAGAAAAAAGAAACTGTGGAAGCAGATTGGCAGGCAATGACAGGCGTTTTTTGTATGCCGCTTAGGGCTTTCCCGGTTTGTTTTGACTGTTTTCTATGCCCTGTATGAGCCTTTGGCACATACAGGCTTTTTTATATCACAGCAGTTTCTGCTGTGTCTTTCCGGTTTTCTTTTTACAGGAAGCCCTCTTTCTTCCGCCTTTCCGCCCTGAGGGAAAGGAAGTGTTTTTTTCCATGCTGAACGAATCCTATATGCGCCGTGCCATTGCTTTGGCAAAAAACGGCACTGGCTATACCAATCCCAACCCTTTGGTAGGGGCTGTCATCGTAAAAGACGGCCAGATCATCGGCGAAGGCTATCATGCCCGCTGCGGTGATCTGCACGCAGAGCGGAATGCCTTTGCCCACTGCACAGAAGACCCTTCCGGGGCAGATCTTTATGTCACCCTGGAGCCCTGCTGCCATCAGGGGCGTACTCCGCCCTGTACGGAGATCATTTTGGAAAAGGGCATCCGCCGGGTCATCATCGGCTCCCGAGACCCCAATCCCAAGGTCAGCGGCAAAGGTGCCGCCCTTCTGCGCCAGCATGGCGTAGAGGTGATTGAGGATTACCTGCGGGAGGAATGCGACACATTGAATCCCATCTTTTTTCACTATATCACGAAAAAAATGCCCTATGTGGCAATCAAATACGCTATGACCGCAGACGGAAAAATCGCTACCGTCACGGGGGCTTCTCAATGGATCACCGGAGAAGCATCCAGAGCCCATGTCCATCAGCTGCGCCATCGGTATCGGGGCATTTTGGCTGGCATCGGCACCGTTCTTGCCGATGATCCCCTCTTGAACTGCCGTATGGAAAATGGCCGAGACCCCGTCCGTATTATTTGCGACAGCCATCTGCGCCTGCCCTTGGACAGCCAGATCTGCAAAACCGCCAAAGAAATCGAAACCATCGTGGCCTATATAGATGGGGATTCTCAAAAAATTGACGCTCTGAAAAATCTCGGCATCACCCTTTGGCAAATGCCCGAACGAAACGGACACGTTGCCCTTCGCCCCCTCATGAAAAAGCTGGCAGAAGCAGAAATCGACAGCGTTCTGGCAGAAGGCGGCGGTCAGATTCATTTCAGCCTTTTGGAAGAAGGGCTGGCACAGAAGGTCTATGCTTACCTTGCCCCGAAGATTTTCGGCGGCGCTTCCGCAAAAACCCCCGTGGGCGGCGCAGGCGTTGCTCTGCCTGCCGATGCTTTCCTGCTGAAACAGACAGGTCTGCAGACCTTCGGAGAAGACTTATTGCTGGAATATGACATTTTGGAAGGAGGAAAGCCATGTTTACAGGATTGATTGAAGAAATCGGCTCTGTCCGCCGGGTGGTATCCGGTTCGGAATGGGGCAGCATCGCCATCGGCTGCAAGGATATCCTGCCAGGGACGAAAATCGGCGACAGTATCGCTGTCAACGGCGTCTGCCTGACGGTAACCTCTTTGCAAAAGGATGGCTTTACCGCCGATGTCATGGCGGAAACCCTTCGCCGCAGCGATTTGGGCGCCTTGCGCCAAGGAGACCCTGTCAATCTGGAACGGGCCATGGCGGCAGACGGACGCTTCGGCGGACATATCGTAGCCGGCCATGTGGACGGCACCGGCACGCTGGCACAAAAGAAACAGGAAGGCAACGCCATGGTGCTGACCATTGCCGCAGCCCCCGATATTTTATATGAAATCGTGGAAAAAGGTTCCATCACCATCGATGGTGTGAGCCTGACGGTAGTTTCTGTCAATCAGGAAAACTTCACTGTTTCCATCATCCCCCATACCGGGGCGCAAACAATTTTATTGGATAAAAAAACCGGTGACCCCGTCAATCTGGAAACGGATGTCATCGCCAAATATATCCGCCGCTTCACCACTCCTCAGGAGGAGGAGAAAAAAAGCGGTCTGACCCTGTCGTTTTTACAGGAAAACGGATTTTAAGTTTGAAAAGGAGGATCAAACATGGAATATACATACAGCACCATTGCAGAAGCATTGGAAGAATTGAGAGCCGGTCACCTTATCATGGTCATTGATGACCCCGACCGGGAAAACGAAGGCGACCTCATTTGTGCCGCTCAGTTCGCTACTACAGAAAACGTAAACTTTATGGCAAGGGAAGCCAAGGGGCTTATCTGCACCCCCATGTCTGCCGCTGTAGCTGACAGATTGGGTCTGGAACAGATGGTAAAAGTAAATACAGATAACCACAGCACCGCTTTCACCGTTTCCATCGACCATGTGAATACCACCACAGGCATTTCTGCCGAAGAAAGAGGCTATACCTGCCGTATGTGCGTAGACCCCTCTACAAAGCCTGAAGATCTGCGCCGCCCCGGTCATGTATTCCCTCTGGTGGCAAGAAAAGGCGGTGTGCTGGTACGCAATGGCCACACGGAAGCCACTGTTGACCTGTGCCGCCTGGCAGGCCTGGAGGAATGCGGTCTTTGCTGCGAAATCATGCGAGAGGACGGTACCATGATGCGTACTTCCGAACTGCTGGAAAAAGCGACAGAATGGAACATAAAGGTAGTTACTATCAAAGACCTGCAGGATTATTGCCGCCGCCATGATAAGCATGTCCGCAAGGAAGCAGAAGCAAAACTGCCCACAGCCTATGGAGAATTCAAAATCTGCGGTTATGTCAACGATATCACAGGGGAACACCATGTAGCTTTGGTAAAGGGCGATATCGGCGATGGAAAAAACCTGCTCTGCCGTGTCCATTCCGAATGCCTGACAGGGGATGTATTTGGCTCCTGCCGCTGCGACTGCGGCCCTCAGCTTGCCGCTGCCATGCAGCAGATTGAAAAGGAAGGCAGAGGCATCCTGCTGTATATGCGTCAGGAAGGCAGAGGCATCGGCCTCATCAATAAGCTGAAAGCTTATGAATTGCAGGAAAAAGGCAGAGATACTGTAGAAGCCAATCTGGAGCTGGGCTTTGCCCCCGACCTGCGGGAATATTGGATTGGTGCACAGATTTTGCAGGACTTGGGTGCCAAGGAGCTGCGCCTTTTGACAAACAACCCCGAAAAGGTTTATGGTCTGGATGGCTTTGGCGTAGAAATCGTAGAACGGGTGCCGATCGAAATCACCCCTCAGAAATATGATGAATTCTATCTGCGTACCAAACAGCAGAAAATGGGACATATCTTCTCCCATATTTTTGAATAAACAGCGTTTCAGAAACAACAGATCTAAAGGAGGAAATCACTATGCATAAAATTGAAGGAAATCTCATTGCAAATGGAATGAAATTTGGCGTTGTTGCCGCAAGATTCAATGAATTTATCGTAAGCAAGCTCATCGGCGGTGCAGAGGATGCTCTGCTGCGCCATGGTGCAGATGGGGACGATATCACACTGGCTTGGGTGCCCGGCGCCTTTGAAATCCCCACTGCCGCAAAGCAGATGGCCCTTTCCGGCAAATATGATGCTATCATCTGCCTGGGCGCAGTCATCCGGGGTGCTACCAGCCACTATGATTATGTCTGCAACGAAGTATCCAAGGGCATTGCTCAGATTTCTCTGGAAACAGGCGTCCCTGTGATGTTTGGCGTTGTAACAACAGAAAATATCGAACAGGCTGTAGAACGGGCAGGCACAAAGGCTGGCAATAAGGGCTACGATGTTGCTGTTTCCGCTATCGAAATGGTTGATCTTATCAAAAAACTGGGCTAACCCGCATTTTGGGAGAAAGATTGGATTTGTTTCCTTTCTTTCTCCTTTTTGTTTCTTTCCTTTCCCTTAATTTTGAAAAAAGCTATTCCTTCTTTCAAAATTGGTATTATAATGGAAGAAAAGGAGGCGAACCTTATGTGGGCTTTCTATGAAAAAAATAAACAGGCCATCCATGATTTTGTGCTGCTTTTTGCGGCAGTGCTTCTCTGCTTCCTGTTTTTCCGCTATATATTTGGTATCTTCCTGCCCTTCCTGATCGGGTGGCTTCTGAGCCTTTTATTCAACCCTCTGGCGGATCGGCTGCAGCGTTTTGGCATTCCCCGGGGCATTGGTGCCCTACTGGGCATTCTGCTTCTGTTCGCCCTGTTGGGGCTTCTGGTCTTCTGGTCAGGGACAAGTATCGTCGGCAGGATCCGGGAACTTTCCGAAAATCTGCCCCACTATATCAATCTTATCGAAGGGAAGCTGCAGGATTTCTGGGCTCAATTCGATGCCTTTCGGGAAAAGCTGCCGGCAGCCCTGCAGACAGCCTTTCTGGAATTCCAGAATGATACCTCCGGCGTGCTGCTTTCCCTCATACCAAAGGGCAGTGCTGCCGGCAAATTGGGCGGTGTTTCCAGCTTCTTTCTCGGCTTCTTTGTAGCGCTGATCTCCGCTTATTTCTTTACCAAAGATAAAGAATTGATCCACAGGGCATATCAGGCCCATGTGGCCCCTTTGCTGGGGCTTTCCATCAACACCACCAAACAGGAACTGAAAGCCTCTGTCTGGGGCTATATCAAGACCCAATTCATCCTGATGGGCTTTACCTTCACCATCACTATTATTGGTATGCTGGTCATGAAATCGCCCTATCCCCTGCTGCTGAGCGTTCTCATCGCCGTGATCGATTCCCTGCCCTTCTTCGGCAGCGGCTTCATCCTCTGGCCCGGGGCAGTAATCCACCTGATGACAGGGAACACCTTCCTGGCCATCGGCTATCTGGCACTATACGGCATCATTCAGGTCATGCGGCAGATTTTGCAGCCCAAAATCCTCGGGACACAGATCGGTCTGCACCCTCTGCTGACTCTGTTTTCCATGTATTTCGGCTTTAAGTGCATCGGCGTATTCGGCTTGATCTTAGGGCCAATCATTGCCGTAGTGCTGCGGGCATTCTTCCGCATCCGTAAAAATCAGGCAACATAAAAACACTCTGCAAAAATGCAGAGTGTTTTTTATATGGCTGTTTTTATTCCCCAAAGCACCAACAGATGCAAGGGATAGAAGGCATAGAAAAAATATCTGGGCAATCTGCGGCTCAGGGCTTTGATGCGCCATTTTCCATCCAAGAAAGAAAAGGAAAATAGGGAAAGCATCTGTATCCACGCCTTTGTCCGCAGGCCGTACAAGATATTCAGCAGCAGCTGCCCATAGAAACAGAGAGATTCCTTTTCCTGATAACATCCAAAAAAGAAGATCGTCCAAACCCCATACCAGCCATAGCTCATATCTGCCCAAACAGAGCCAAGCAGCAGCACTGCCGCCACGGCTTTTTTCCCCTGCCGCCAGAAATACAAAGCTGCTGCACCCCAAGCCAGCATAAACAGGGGATTTCCCTGGGATAACCCAAAGGTCAGCATATAAACAGGCTGTGAAAGGATTGCCGTCAGCAGGATACGCCCAAAATACCGCCAAAAATCATGGGTATAGGCGACCCCCTCTGCAATGCCGAAGGCAAAAAGGGGGAAGGAAAGCCGCCCAATGGCCCGAAAGCCGATGCTTGTGGGAAAAAACAGCATCCCGATATGGTCGATGAGCATAGTCAATGCTGCCGTAATCTGGATAAACTGCCGCTGTTCTCTGGTCATCATGCCTGAAATAGGGGCGTAGAAAGATATCTGTCCCCTGTATCGGGCAGAAGCACCACAATCGTCTTTCCTGCGTTTTCCGGGCGTTTGGCCACTTCTGCCGCCGCATGGACAGCCGCGCCAGCGGAAATGCCTGCCAACAGCCCTTCTTTCCTTGCAAGGGCTCTGCCTGCTTCATAAGCCTCTTCTTCTGTTACTGTCAGCACTTCATCATACAGTTCCGTATCCAAAATAGAAGGCACAAAATTTGCGCCGATGCCCTGTAATCCATGGGGGCCCGCTGTGCCCTTTGTCAGGAGAGGAGAAGAAGCCGGCTCTACGCCGATGATTTTCACATCGGGATTCTTTTCCTTCAGATATCTGCCAACGCCAGTCAAGGTACCGCCGGTGCCGATGCCAGCCACGAAAATATCCACCTTCCCATCGGTATCCTCCCAGATTTCGGGGCCTGTGGTATCGTAATGGGCAGCAGGGTTGGAGGGATTGTCGAACTGACCGGGAATAAAGGAATTGGGGATTTCCTTCGCTAGCTCTTCTGCCTTTTCGATGGCACCTGCCATACCCTTTGCCCCTTCTGTCAGCACCAGCTCCGCACCGAAGGCAGTCATCAGCAGCCTGCGTTCCATGCTCATGGTATCAGGCATAACAATGATAGTACGATAGCCCCTGGCCGCCGCCATAACTGCCAAGCCAATGCCCGTATTGCCGCTGGTAGGCTCAATGATGGTGGCTCCCGCCTTCAGGATGCCCGCCTGTTCCGCATCCTCCACCATACGCTTTGCCACTCTGTCCTTGGCACTGCCGCCGGGGTTCAGAGCTTCCACCTTCGCCAGCAGAGTCGCTTTCAGCCCCAATTCCTGCTCCAGCTTTGTCAATTCCAGCAAAGGTGTCTTGCCGATGAGTTCTTCTACACTTTTATAAATTTTAGCCATGCGTTCAGCCTCCGTTTCCAAATTTTATATTCATTAGTTTAACATAAATTCTCAATCTGTACAGCCAGGCAGCCAAAAAATCTTGTACCTTCTCCTTTTTTGTGCTACCATTATTGCAGTATTGTATCCATTACAACGGAAAAGGAGAAAGACTATGAAAATTGGTAGAAATGGCCCCTGCTGGTGCGGCAGCGGAAAAAAATACAAAGCATGTCATGCAGCATTTGATGAAAAACTGGCGAAGCTGAAAAGCCAGGGCATTCTGGTTCCCACCCATAAAATGATCAAAACACCGGAACAGATTGAAGGCATCCGGGAAGCCGGAAAGCTGAATACAGCTGTTTTGGATCTGGTGCAGGAAACCATCAAAGAAGGCATGTCCACAGAAGAGATCAATACCCTCGTTCATGAATACATCGTTTCCCATGGCGGCACTCCTGCCACATTGGGTTATTATGGCTATCCTAAGAGCCTTTGTACCTCTGTCAACGATGTCATTTGCCATGGCATCCCCAGCAAAGATGAAATTTTGAAAAGCGGAGATATCATCAACGTGGATATCACCACCATCCTGAACGGCTACTATGCCGATGCTTCCCGTATGTTCCTGATTGGTGAAGTCTGCGATGAAGCAAAAAAACTGGTACAGGTCACAAAGGAAGCTCTGGATCTGGGCCTGCAAGCTGTCAAGCCCTGGGGCTTTTTGGGGGATATCGGCGAAGCTGTCAGCAAGCATGTTTATGCCAATGGCTATACGGTTCTCCATGATATCGGCGGCCATGGCGTTGGTCTGGATATCCATGAAGACCCCTATGTCTGCCATGTAGGCAAAAAAGGTACCGGTATGCTGTTGGTGCCCGGCATGGTATTCACCATCGAACCTATGGTAAACGAAGGGAGAGAAGATTTCTTCCAGGATGAAGAAAACGGCTGGACCATCTATACAGAGGATGGCTCTCTTTCCGCCCAGTGGGAATATACTATCGTAGTCACAGAGGATGGTGCGGAAGTTCTCACCCATTAAAAAATGCCCTACACCTAATTTGAAATCCGTATTTCAAGTTGATTAACAAAGCAAAACCCATCAGAAAAATCTGATGGGTTTCTTTTTATTTCTCCGCTTGTTCCGCTAAAAATCTTGCCACTTTTTCTATCATTGTCAATCTCACATCACTGAAGGAATGGTCTGTTTCCAAGGTCTCATAGACCACGTTTCCGCCTATTTCCTGCAGTTTTTCCACCCAAGGCAGGCAATGGGCCTCTGGCGGGCAGGATTCATCATAGACAGCCCCAAGGCAGAAAACAGGTCTGTCTGCCAGTTTCTTCACCAGAGAAGAGATACGATATTCCGCCTGATGGCCGGAAACCTCCCCGAATAACGCTTCCGGAGAGGTACCATTCAGCCAAAGAGGGCCGCTTTCAAAAATCTCCATCAGCAGCTTTTTGGCTTCTGTCCCTTCCGGAAAAGAAACCACACCGCCCAGATCGCAAGGGGTCAGCAGCACGCCGCCTTTTAATTCTTTATGCCTTGCCAGCAAGTGGGCCGCCACAAAGCCCCCTACGCTATGGCCCACCACAAAAAGCTTTTCTTTATCAAAGCCAAATGTCTCGTCGTTTTCTATGAATTCCAGGAGGGTTTCGCCGTCCTCCAGATTATTTGCATAGGAATACTTCCCATCACTGCCCCAGCTGCCACTGTAATGGTAAGTCAATACATGAAATCCTACTCGGCGCAGGGCCTGCGCCAAATCAAAATTTTTCTCGATGCCAGGGAACCCATGGTTCAGCAGAATCGTAGGATGAGTTCCTTCTCCCCCTGTACGGTAAATCGTCACCAACAGCCTGCCTCTTTTCCCCTGTAGGATCTCCGCCTGCAGATCAGGGGGATAAGGCTCATTCCCCCAGGGAATTTCTTTGGTCAAATATTCCAGATGCATAAGCACCCTCCTTTTCAAGCAGTATTTCAAGATATCATAGCACTTTTCTATGAAATTGCAAGACTTTTCCAAGTATCTTTTTTATTTTATCTTATCATCTTTTTTGGCATAGAAAAAGACCATCGATAAAATCGATGGTCTAATCCGCAAACTGCGGATGACAGGACTTGAACCTGCACGGGCGCAATGCCCACTAGAACCTGAATCTAGCGCGTCTGCCAGTTCCGCCACATCCGCACATCTCAGTGCGCTAGATCATAATAACGCATTTGATGGAAAATGTCAAGCATAAATCTTAAAAAAATATAAAAAATTAAAAATCTTTCTTCTATCTAAGAAAATTCATCTTTTTTTGCATAAAAAAAGACCATCAACAAAATTGATGGTCTCCTCCGCAATACTGCGGATGACAGGACTTGAACCTGCACGGGCGCAATGCCCACTAGAACCTGAATCTAGCGCGTCTGCCAGTTCCGCCACATCCGCACATCTCAGTGCGCTAGATTATAATAACCCATCGGATGGCATTTGTCAACACCTTTTTTCAAAATTTGTTCAAGAAAAAATACAATCCAAAATTCTGCAAGGAAATGCAGCAATAATTATATTTTACAGAAACTATTTTTTATAAAACAAAAGACCACCGATTTGTCGATGGTCTTTTCCGCAATACTGCGGATGACAGGACTTGAACCTGCACGGGCGCAATGCCCACTAGAACCTGAATCTAGCGCGTCTGCCAGTTCCGCCACATCCGCACACCTCAGTGCGCTAGATTATAATAACGCACCGGATAAAATTTGTCAACACTTTTCTACAAATTTTTTAAAACTTTTTCCCTTTACAGAAAAATAGGCACCAAAACCGGCACCAAAAGGGTACAGATGACGCCGCTGACAAAAGACAATACCGCAATGGTGGCATTGGTATTTTTACTGATGATGCCCAAAGTCGTATCCATGGCTGTGGCCCCCGCCGGGGCAATGGCACAATAATAATTCAAGTGGCTGGCAAGAAAAGGCACCACGATAAAAGTCAGCATTTCCCGGAATACATTGGCCAAAAAGGCTATGGTGCCCCCTACAGGGTTTCCCGCCTCTGTGATGAGGATGCCGGAAAGACTGTACCACCCCAGCCCTGCAGAGATGGCCAGACCATCCTTCACAGAAAGATGCACCAGCAGAGCAGCGAAAACGCCGCCGCAAAGGGAGCCTGCTACCACCCCAAAGGGAATCAGCAGGATTTTACCGCCCAATTCCTTGATACGGGTGAAAACCTCTTTATTCAACCCCATATCGATCCCCACAGAAAACAGCAGAATCAGCAGCATATAGGAAGAGGCACTGTCAATCAGACCACTGATATTTTCAGGCATAAAATATCCCGCGCCGATGCCCAGCACCAGCACTGCTAAAATTGCAAGGCTCATTTCTTTCCCTCCTTTTCCAGAAACAATACAGAAAGAAAATAAACCACAATGGTGCTGCACAAAGCTGTCAGAATGGCAAATAAGATGGCCTTGCCCCCCAGCAGGGGCAGGTTTTTCACAATATCCCCGTTTCTGCCGATGCTGACGCCCATGCAGAAAATCAGGAGCATCAGCCACACCGTCTGCAATTTACTGTTGATTTTAATGCCTTTTTCACGCAAAAGGCCTTTGTATCCTATGAAAAATCCAATTCCCACTACGAGAAAGATATCCCACATATTTCATTCCTCCAAAATCTGCCCCTATCCCGAGGGGACAGAGGCAGTCTTTCTTTTGTCGTATCTATTGTTCTTCCAATCAAGAAAGTTTTTCTCTCATGGCATCGATGCTTTCATCTTCAATATATTCATCATAGGTCATCTGTCTGTCGATGATGCCGCCGGGCAGGATTTCGATGATTCTGTCTGCAATGGTCTGCACAAACTGATGGTCATGGGAATCGAACAGCAGTGTGCCTTTATACTCCGTCAGGCCTTCATTCAGGGCTGTGATGGATTCCAGATCCAGATGGTTGGTAGGCTCGTCCAAAATCATCACATTGGCGCCGCTCATCATCATCTTGCACAGCATGCAGCGTACTCTTTCCCCACCGGAAAGCACACTTGCTTCTTTCAGGGCCTCTTCACCGCTGAACAGCATTCTGCCCAGCCAGCCGCGGATATCGGAATCATACTGTTCCCCTTCCTTAGCAAAGGGACGCAGCCATTCAATCAGGCTGTCCTTGCAGCCATCGAAATATTCGGAGTTATCCTTGGGGAAATAGGCTGTTTTTGTGGTAATGCCCCATTTGAAGGTACCCTCGTCGGGCTCCATTTCCCCCATGAGGATCTGAAACAGTGTGGTTCTGGCAATTTCATCCTTACCAACGAAAGCAACTTTTTCGTGGGGGCGAATCATGAAGCTTACATTATTCAGCACTTTTTTGCCGTCAATCGTCTTGGAAATGCCGTCTACCAGCAAGACATCATTCCCCACTTCTCTGTCCTGCTTGAAGCTGCAGAAGGGGTAGCGGCGGCTGGAGGGCTTGATGGTATCCATCTGCAGGTTATCCAGCAGCTTCTTTCTGCTGGTAGCCTGTTTTGCCTTGGAAGCGTTGGCGCTGAATCTCTGGATAAAGTCCTGCAGTTCTTTGATCTTCTGTTCCACCCGCTTATTCTGGTCTTTCAGCTGACGTTGTGTCATCTGGGTATAGCTGTACCAGAAATCATAGTTCCCGACGAACATGGTGATCTTACCATAGTCAATATCAGCAATATTGGTGCAGACCTTATTCAGGAAGTGACGGTCATGGGAAACCACGATAACGGTATTTTCAAAATTCATCAGGAATTCTTCCAGCCATTTGATGGCATGGATATCCAAGTGGTTGGTAGGTTCATCCAGCAGCAGGATATCAGGGTTGCCAAACAGAGCCTGCGCCAGCAGAACTTTCACCTTCTGGCTGCCTGTCAGTTCCTTCATTTTTACATAATGGAATTCATTGGTAATCCCCAGGCCATTCAGCAGCATTTCCGCATTGGATTCTGCTGCCCAGCCATCCAGCTCCGCAAATTCGCCTTCCAATTCTGCGGCTTTAATACCATCCTCATCTGTAAAGTCCTCTTTCATATAGAGGGCATCTTTTTCTTTTCTGATATCATACAGTCTTTTATGGCCATACAAAACACAGTCCACCACTTCAAAATCATCAAACAGGAAGTGATCCTGTTTCAAAACGGCCATTCTTTCGCCGGGGGTAATGAATACAGAGCCTTTATTGGGTTCCAGTTCTCCCGCCAAAATTCTCAAAAATGTAGATTTGCCGGCACCATTGGCACCAATCAGGCCATAACAATTGCCCTTTGTGAAATTGATATTCACGTCGTTGAAAAGTACTCTGCCACCATACTGGAGGCTGACACCCTGTGCAGCGATCATGTTTTTCTCTCCTTTTTTCTTTTCTCTTTTTTGTCTTTTATCTTCCCTGCGATACTCTCACAGATTTTTTACACATTAAATTAAATTATAACATAATGTATACATAAAATAAAAGCCCTAATGCCTAATTTCCAACGAAAAACCCGCTTCGATCATCCGAAACGGGTCTTATTTTTATTCTCCGCTTTCCAGCATGGAAATTTCTTTTTCATAGTTGATGGCATCACTTTTGGCTGCCGCCGGAATCTCTTCCGCTGCCACGCCGCCCAGCTGGGTCAATTCAGAAGTGATGGTATAGGCTTCGACGGTTACGCCGTTTTCCAAGGTACCGCCGCCCAATTCTCTCAGCACGTTATTCGTCACCGTTTCCAATGCCTTTGCCAAATCGATCTCATAAGAAACCGGTGCGCCTGTTTTTTTATCCATTACAAATTTCACAGAGACATCGCCCACCCCCGCAAAATATACTTCAGAAAGACCGCTCATGCCTGCCAGTTGAAACAATCTTCCGTTTTCCTCCACCGTGTATACCTTATCTTCCGGAATAATGGCTGTAAGGGTCGATTCCTCTCCTTCTTCGGCAATCTCCCAGTTTTCCGCTGCCGAAAGGATGGTTTCCATATTATAAAGGGTATTATAGACTTGAATGCCGCTGAGGGCATTTTCCTCCGTCATGGTCATTTCTGTCCACTGCCCGTCATAATTCATATATTGGTTCACGGCATCGCCACTTTTCTCCAAATAAATAGCATAATCTTCCTTTGTGCTGGCAAAATCCATCTTGGTATCTACTTTCACATACAAAGGCTCCTTCACCAAAGTGATCTTGCCCTTGGTATTCGTTTCGCCGGTACCCTCCATAGAAACCGCCGCTTCAAAATCCGCCGCAAAGCTGTCCGCTGCCGCCAGAGCCTCCTTTGCCGCCTGCACATATTCCTCCGGCGAACTCGCCGTTTCTGCTGTATCCCCGGCACTTCCGCCGCAGCCTGCCATCGCCAATATTCCAACCAAGGCCATTCCTAGCATCAGCCATTTCTTTTGTTTTTTCATAGGGATTCCTCCTTACTGTTTCTCCTCCGCGGAAAAATCCGCGAAAAATGCAGAACACAGTCTTTGCAGTTTCATTTTAGCGAAAATACCTGTTCTTTTCAAGTAGGTTGGTCTTTTTTCAGAAAAAACTAAGAATTCTGTAAGAATTCGGGAAAAATCCACCACTCTTTTCCAAAATCATCCATAAAAAAAGGCCTTTGCTCTCCACAAAGGTCTTATACATTCTTTATTCGAGTTCTGCTCCAACAATATGACGGATGACTTCTCCTGCCAAAATCATCCCCGCCACAGGGGGCACAAAGGACAAGCTGCCGGGAATCTGCCGTTTTCCTGTTTCCTGGGAATCCGCAGGCTTCAATGGCAATTCCTTGGAATAGACCACTTTCACGCCGCTGATGCCCCGATTTTTCAATTCCTTCCGCATCACCTTTGCCAAAGGGCAGACGGAGGTTTTGGAAATATCCGCCACCTCAAAGCGGGTCGGGTCCAGCTTATTCCCTGTGCCCATACAGCTGATGACTTCTGTACCAGCCTTCTTTGCTTCTTCGATCAGCAACAGCTTGGAGGTCACCGTATCGATGGCATCCACAATGTAATCATAAGATGCAAAATCAATCAAATCCTTATTATCTACCCCATAAACGCAGGGATACTCCACCACTTCCGTCTCTGGGCAGATATCATGGATACGTTCCGCCATGACGGCAGTTTTTTCTCTGCCAATGGTTTTCTGGGTAGCAATGAGCTGACGGTTGATATTGGTCAAGCTGACCGTATCCCCATCAATGAGGGCCATATGCCCTACGCCGCCCCTTGCCAAGGCTTCCGCCGCAAAGGAACCCACGCCGCCGATGCCGAATACCGCCACTCGGGCATTCCGCAGCCGTTCCATTCCCTCCTTTCCCAAGAGCAGCTCTGCCCTGGAAAATACATGCAGTTCGTCCATATCTTATCCCTCTCAATCCTTAGTCTCTCTCAATTCTTTTGGCAGCTTTTCCCATGGCAGGCGCTCATATAAATGGAAAATCTGCCGCACGATGCTGTCCCCTCCCGGTCCTTTCAGCTGCCGATGGGCCGCCTGTACCGCCTCCGGAATGGCCTCCGCCGTAGCAAAGGATAAGTCCGCCGCCGCCAGCATGGAAAGGTCGTTCCTGTTGCTGCCAAAGGCCACACATTTCTTTTGGGGAATATCCTGCAGCAGCCGTTCCAGCATATATTCCTTTGTGGCATTTTTATGATAGATCTTCCAATGACAGTATCCCTCCGGGGTTTCGCTTTTATCCCGCAGGAAATGTAATTCCCCGGCAGTATCCATAGCCCGAACCTCTTCCTCCAATGCATCAGCCTCTTCATCCCGCAGCACCAGCAGGATATAGACTACGATACCCTCTTCCGGCATATCGCCGTAAACATAATTACGATACGGAGAGCGGCGGGCCGTTTCATACAGCTGCTGCTCAACCTCGTTTTTAAATTCCTTATAATAAATCAGCAGGACATCCTGCCAGACTACATTCAGGAAATAATGATAATCCCTCTCCCGCAGCAGAGCACAGATAGCATCTGCCATCTCTTTCCGCAGGCCATTGGTGGCAAGATACCTTTTTTCCTTTAAATCATAGAGCACTGCCCCGTCCATGGCAATGACAGGCAGGTTCAAATCCAGCCCCTTTACATCCGCCAGCAGGGATGCAGGGGTTCGCTCTGTGGCAATGGTGAAGGCCAGCCCATTCTGAAGAAGCTGTTTCAATTCAAAGAAAGCATAAGGAGAAATCCCTGTTTTCTCATCATATAATGCCCCATCAAAGCCCGTCACAAACAGGCAGTTCTTCGCCTTTTTTCTGGGCAAATGCAGACGGTTGACCCCCAAGGAAACAAGGATGCCGATGATCGTCTCCACAGAACGATTGACTGCATCGATCATAGGCGGTCTTCCCCCATTGGAAAGGCAAATGCTCAAAAGCACGATAGCCGCCAAAGCCGATGCTCCCGTCCGTTTCAACAGCACCGTCACATACATGACCGGGATGATGGCAAAAGAAATGACCATATACCGCAGGATACGATATTCCCATGGGATAAAGCGAATCAGATACAGCACCAGCAGGGCAAATACCGCCCCCAACAATGTGCCGATAATACGATTGAAAGCCGCTTGCCGGCTGTTTTCCACATAAGGCTGCATACAGATGATGGCCGCAATGGTGGAAAAAACAGGTACACCTTCTTCCCCTCGGGCAAAATACAGCAAAAAACAAATGGCAACTGCCAGAGATGTTTTCACCATACGCATCCCCACTCTGGGCATATTCGCAAACATACAGGTCCTCCTTTCCTTTGCTCTTTTCGCAAGTATAGGAAAATTCATTTCTTCTGTCAAGATATTCTTTTCTATCGAAAAAAATCGCAATAGGCACAAAAACTGCTTTTCCCCATAATATGAAAGAGAAACAGGCCTGTTTCCAAAAATTTTTAGGAGGAATGTTTATGAGTCAATGTTCTTGCGATGATCGGGACAGAGATCGCTGCCGATTCAATCCGAATTGCTGCTGGTCCCGCTGCTGCGTATTGACAGGGCCTACCGGCGCAACAGGCGCAACAGGTGCTACAGGGGCGACAGGCAGAACCGGTCAAACCGGCGCTACTGGCGCAACCGGCAGGACCGGT
>NZ_JBJEJK010000026.1:0-38197 GCF_051877975.1 Anaerotignum sp. | reverse complement strand
GGCGCAACCGGCAGGACCGGTGCCACAGGGGCAACCGGTGCCACCGGCACAACGGGAGCAACCGGCGCTACCGGCAGAGACGGTCAAACCGGTGCTACTGGCGCAACCGGTATCAGTGAAACCATCACCATTCGCACTACAACCACCGGTGAACCAGGCACTCCTGCATCCGTTACAGATGTAACAGGCAGCCCCAACCACGTACTGGATTTCGTCATCCCCAGAGGTGCCACCGGCGCAGATGGCAACGATGGCGAAACAGGGGCTACTGGCGCGACTGGGGCAACTGGGGCAACCGGTGCCACCGGTGCAACCGGAGCTACCGGCGCAACGGGCGCTACAGGGGCTACCGGCAAAGACGGTGCAACTGGCGCTACGGGGGCTACTGGCGCGACTGAGCCACTCGTATTTGCACAACTTTCCGTCTAATATTCCGCAGCATAATCAACCCGTTTTTTCATCATGCAAAAATGCATTTTCCTTCCTATTATTTTCGATATATTCCATGATTTTCTTATACTGATCTGCAAACCGGAACATGATTGTCAATGCCCCATTTTCATGAACATAAATAGTATCAACCAATTCTACCAGCAAACCTCGCTCTAGATGGGTTATATTCTTATGTTTCATAAACATCTCGAAATATGGCTCATTAGATTTTATTCCCTTTTCAAGAGCTGCTTTTTCTTCTTCAAGATTTGTAATCACCGCCTGAAGCTGTTCCACCTGGCTTTTATATTTTTCCTTGATACGTCTGTACTCTTCTTTTGTTATTTCTCCAGTACGCCAGTCCATATATAACGTATCTGAAATGGATTCCAATTTCTGAAGTTCCCTTTTCTTGGCTACCAACGTCCCATCAATGCGCTTCGATGCTGTATGAACCAGCGGCGCACTCCCGATTTCCTCTACCAGTCCATTCAGATCTTCCACAAGCTGGATCTGTTTTTGAATCGTCAGAAGAACTGCTTTTTCCAAAACATCTTCCCGAATGGAATGTTTTGTACAATGTTCTTTCGACTTCTTTTTGTAAGTGGAACAACTATAATAGGTATATCCTTTCGATGATTTTCTTGTCATATGCTTTTTACAATCTGCACACTTCAAAAATCCTGAAAACAGATACACTGTTTTCTTCCCCGGTGCTGTTCTGGTGTCTCTTTGATGAAGAGACTGTGCTTTTTGAAAAGTCTCTTTATCAATAATTGCTTCATGCGTATTCGGAACAACATACCAATCTTTTTCATCCATTCGTATAGCCTGATGCACCTTATAACTGACAATTTTCTGCCGTCCTTGCACCATCGTCCCGATATACACCTCATTGGCAAGAATTGTTGCTACTGTTTTTTCGCTCCACAAACCATCATTCAACATTTTCTGGGGATTTGCATAATTCAGGCCCTTTTTTCGTTTATATGCTGCTGGATTTAGCACACCTAATTCATTCAGCCTTCTGGTAATTCCATATTTACTCATTCCTTCATTTACAAACCAATGAAAAATATCTCTTACAACTTCAGCAGCTTCCTCATCAATGATTAAAGCATTTTTATTCTCCGGATTCTTTTTATACCCATACGGAGCAAAAGCGCCAATAAACTCTCCTTTCTTGCGTTTCATATCAAAAGTACGTCGAATATCCATGCTTGTTTTATACGCATATTGTTCATTGATAAAGCCAGTGATACTAACCTCTAGGCTATGTACAATCTCAGGATTCAAAAATGTATCAATCCTAGGCTCATATAAAGAAATAAATCTTGTGTTATATAAAGGAATAAACTCCTCCAGAAACTTTCCCTGATTCGCACTATTTCTGAATGCACGAGAAAGATTTTTTGTTATGATACAATTTATCCTTCCTCTTTTCACATCTTCGATCAACCTGAGAAAATCAGGACGGGTATCATCAGATGTACCAGTTCGTCCATCATCAATATATTCATCGATAATGTCATAGTCATCTTCAAAAAAATCAGGAATGTGTTCATTCAAGATTTTTCTTTGGTTTGTAATACTCTCACTTTCGCTATTCCCGTCATCACGAGATAATCGAATATATTTGCCAACTTTCCATGTTTTGAATTGCGAAGAATTGCTCTGTTCAATATCATTTCGTCTTCTACGTCCCATTTTGCCTCCATTCTTCTATAATCACATTCAAATCATAGCACATCCACTTACATATAAGCAAAAAACAGGCAAACACATCCATCTGCCGTTGGATAACCTTGCCTGTTTCTTCCTTAATATAATCTGTGTTGATTTTATCCCCCTATTTTTTTACTTCAATCCAACAAAATAATTTAATAACCTTGTCCTCAAATCAATTCCTGTAGAATCAAAATTGATTCGTACCAATATCTCTCCACAATAAAAACAGTACGGATTCCCCATCTTTTCTATAAAATCCAACACCCTTTGATTAGCATCCAATGAATTATCAATAGCAATTTCATCAATATTTTTTAAATCATCGAATTCCGATACTCCAACTTCCACCCTACTTAAATCATCAAGTTCTTTTAAAGTCATATAATCCACCTCTCTCACTGGAGTATATGTAACACCAACTTTGTCCTATACTTTTAATCCGCAACCAGGCGGCTGTTGGCACAGCTCCACAGGAATCTCACCTTATCTCATACCTATGAGGATACCGTACAATGCTGTGAAGGCGTTCAATACGGGAGTATCATTATACTGCATTAAGGATCATGGCCCGCAGACTGCCAATCCACTTGCAGCATGACTCTCCCCGCTCACTTTTTAAAAAGGTCTTGGCGTATCTGCTGCCGGCTCCCCCTAATACAAACGTACCTGTTTGCTATATACTACGCAGAAAACGTTTTCTTTTTCAAAGATCAATAGGTTTTTAACCTATATCAGTCATCAAGCCATATTTGATAACTGATATAGATCAAAAATAGATACGGTGGTATGGAAAGGGGAAAGTGGCATACCACCGTTTTCAAAAAATTAACTGTTATGCTACCTTAATAATTTCAAAATTAAGAATCATAGTCACCAGTTTGATTTCAAGCATTCGACGTTTTTCCTCATCCACATAACTTCTAGGAATACCATTTTCATCATAAAACCACCGAATTGATAAAAATGAAATATACGCTTCATAATGCTTCAAAATTCCATTGAGTGCTTCCGTATTTCCGCCTACTGCTGCTTCAATAACAGGGAACTCTATCAAATTCCATTCGCTATTCTTTTTTCTTCTCATTTACTTCAACCTCCAATTTGATTTTCAGTTCCTTAATTGAATTCACCTTTTTTCTCTGGATTGTTGACCGAAATGAATCAAGTACTTCAGCTATCTCTCGATCTGTCATATCAAAAAAGTAAGAAAGCAAAATAATTTGCTGTTTTTCCTTTGCTAAAGATTCTATAGCCTCGGCCAATTTATCATTTTTGATAGCAACCGTCTGATCCATCACTTCAAAATATGTATTATCAAAAAAATACCCATCCTCTGTGAACAGCTTGTCTACCTCATATTGCGGCAGGCCAGAAAAACAAATTTCTCTTTTCAATCTACGTCCACGGATTTTGTCGATGTTGCGGCTTTCTTCCCGTAGCACCTTCCGACATATAGTATCAAATTGGTGTCTAACGGTTTTCATCTGAGACGGCGATAGTTTCAAAAGTTTCCACCCCCTCTCATACACCGAAAGGTCGGTTTATTTCCCTTTCACTTTCTATCCCAACAGCGAACCACTGTTTTGCTCATTTTCTAAAAATAAGGGGTTAAAATCTTTCTTTTGACTTAGAGATAAAAAGAATATTTTGCTTTATTTGCCAATTCCTTCTAATCGAAACGCCTTTAACAATCAAATATGACACCTGCTTAACTACAAATTTGAAAATCCCATGTGCATAAGCACACGGGATTTCTGGATAAATATTATTTTGTTAGCAACAGGCAATCCTCTGTCTAAGGTAAGCGATTAACAAGATAGCATCTTGAAACATGAAAAAGGATGGCGTATAATGCCATCCTTATATTTTTCACCTGTATTCTGTCTGAACCACCTCAGCCTATGGCATCAGATGACCCAGTTCTTCCACATGATTGTATCCGTTGGTATCGTGCATGCACAGCAGCAGATACTGCGGATATGTATAAACATTGATTCCATTTGCTTTTGCCGTTTCGGCAACGCTATATACAGCTGCAGATGCAGGAAGCTCCTTTAGGTGTATCTGCAAAGAGCCAGTTCTTGCGACCAACTGTGTATGGGCGGGTCGCATTTTCGGCGGCATTATTATAAATGTAGAATCTGCCGTCCTGAACTGCATTTCATTTATATTCTATTTGCGATCTTGAAAAGCTCGTAGCATGGAGAGCAAGGCATCTTTCTGATCAGGAGTAAGAATCATCCACCTATCAAATATCTCTTTCAGCTCTGGTGTCAACTCAACCATATCTCCATCCGCAAAAAACTGCGCCAATGTAATGCCAAAGCCATCACAAATGCTTTCAAGAGTTTTGATAGACGGAATATTATTTCTCTTAAAAATATTTGCAAGGGTAGACTGTGATAAGCCGCAGTTTTTTGATAATCTATATTCTGTCCAGCTACTTTTATCAAGCAATTCTCGCAGCCGTTTATTTGCGTCCACAATAGCCCCTCCTTTTGTGAATATTTTTTCTTTTACCAGTAAAATATATGCTATTGTATAATACCGTTTTATTAAACAGCATTTACATACAGAAGTTTTTTTCTTGTAGCTAAAGCTTTTGATAGACTTTTTCGGCAATCTGAGGCAAATATCAACTCGCCCTCTTTCTTGTTATTTTTTATGTTCTAGAAAAAATATATCCAAATTTTTCTCATTATGGGTAGGGTCATTAAGAATATAATAGCATATATTCAATAATTTGTATAACAAATGTTACCATCACATTCAAAACAACAAAATTATATATAGCATAAACAAGACAACTAATCCAATTAAGTTGTTTTCTCTTATTTTTTTAATTTCATTTTCATATCTAAATTGTTTATAATTTTTTTTACTTTTTTTCTCCAAATAATACAAAAACACAAAAATATATGCAAAATAAACTAAAAGCATTATCGCCTGAATTTTATATGGCATCAAAAAAACTGATCCAATAAATATAGTTTTTCTTACAAATTCATTTGATTCCTTTTGAACTAAATTTTCGCCCTGATTAAAATTTGTCAATATTTTTTTCGATATATGTACTAAATATTCAACAAAAACAATAATACAGAGTATAGCGAAAAATGTCATCAATTTTGTTCCTCCTAAAATAACCTCTAAAAAATATTCCTACCTCTTGATAAAATCAAGAGGTAGGGTTCAAAATTAAAGTTCATATGGAGAAAAATCTACCCCATATAAATATTCTGTCATAACATCAAGCAAACTTAAAGATGCCGTAAAATCTTCGGGATCATAGTACTGACCATCAAAGTATTCTTCGCCCCTCAGCCATTCTTTCAAATCATCTTTTGCAACATATTTATAACCACATTTGTTAAATGTAGGAGATGTATCAGCTGTAATTTTATCTTTTCCATAATAACTCAAATCGTATCTATATACAGAAAGAGTAGTCGAAGTTAAGATAGTTACTATTTTACCAGAAACATAGCCAATCCCTGCATTAACCAATGCCTCAACAATTGCTATTGCATAGCCACTAGGGACAACTAAACCAACTGCAACTGCTGCTGCAATAGACGCAAGTTCTGTACTAGTCTTATTAACTGTATAAGTAGTATCCTTTCTATTCGTCATTTTTTCATATACATGCATAGTTGCTCTCTCTTGAGTAAAAATATTAGATACCCCCACAGTAGCAACTTTACTAAAGCTATTAAATCCCATTATAGACATACCTGGATTTACTTCTTTTACAATTGTATTCCCGAAGTCTTTCGCATTCATTTTCTTAACAGTTTTATCTACGCCAGTGGTTACAATATCTCCAGTGTCTCTACTACTAACTGCAGTATAAAGCAAATTATCATTTAGGTCATATTGTTCTACAATAACTTCATTTCCATTATCCCACGCAACCAGCTTGTTCTCACCAATTACTAATGTACTTTTTCCCTGTTCGTTTGTAGAAACAAATTGGTTTTCTCCCCCTACTGCAGCATAAGCATTAACTACACCGCCAACACTCATAACAAATGTCATTGCTAAAGCGATTATCTTTTTAAACATTATAATTCCTCCTTACTACAAACAGCTTTTAAAAAATATTATAGACACATCTATTAAACGCTTGGCATTTAATGCTTTTTTCATTTAGATTTTTCTATAATATTGAGTTGTGACAAAATTTCTTTTTTCATCAGGAATGTCTTTACCAAAATAACCTTAAAACTCTTAAATATGCATAGAATTTTATTAGCTGCCATGATATAATTTTATATATCCTGTTTGAAACAGATTTTGTGTTGGTCGCACGGTTCTGCATTTTCATTCAGGATATTTTTATCACCCCCATTTCTTTGTTTCCTTTTTTCTTCATGAAACCACCCTCCTTTTTAGAGATTTTAAAACATCACTTATAGAAATAAGTGGCATTTCCATATTGCTGCCGTTTTCTGTACCATCGAAATATTTAGCTCTCTATAAAATATAGGCTTTGGCATATTTCCTCTCTTAAATCCCATAATTCAAGGTATTTCTCCCACTGATCGATATTATTTACGTCATACTGAACATCGGAAACATTGATACATGACAAAACATTGTCATCACTCCTATACACTTCCGAATATGGTGCCGAAAAGTTCTCCTTTACTTCTTCGTCCCAATCAACCTGATAGCCGACGTTCCTGCCAATGTCCCGTAGCATAAAATAATTGCTGTCCTGGTACATATACGCCGGCACAGCGTCAACCTTATTAACTGTCTCCCCTGACTGAACAGAAAGCGCATTTTGCGATAGCGTCATCGCAATCCCTGCGGCGAGAACCTCCACTCCTTAAAATTGATTTAGAGAAATCTATTATTCAAAGATGTGCGATGTAGCAAAATAGTGTCCGGTATCATTTATATACACAGTCTCTACCTCGCATTTATTTTTCAGATCATTCATATCAAAGAAACGGTAGATTCTCTGCTCATCGACCTGATAATCATAACCATCGGCTTCTATGGCTTTCTGTTTCGCTTCTTCATCGGACAGCTGCAGTGTGCCTATTTTCGCTATATCAAAATCCTCATTTTTCTCACCAATGAATGTGATCAAGGCAGCCTTTCCGTTCAAGCAGGTAACGAGATATCCAAAATTGGCTCTTACACCATTTACATCCAGTCTCATTACAAGAGAATTATACCCGGATAATAAGCCGTTTACATCATCTTCTGTAATGGTGTAATCATCTACGCTAAAATCCTTGTCAATGTTCTCTTTTATATATTTTTCGATTTCGCTATAGTCCTTCGAGCCGGAAACATAGGACACATCTTCCTTGATGACTTTTTGGTTCAGCTCAGGGTCTAAAAATCTGTCAACGGATATGTTCGTTTCGGCTGTCTTGGGTACGTCAGGTGTATCAGTTGTAGTTTCCTTACCCATTGTAAGCATGATAGTATTTGTGTTATTATCCCAGCCGCAGATAAAATCCATTGCCTCAGCCAAATCACGCAGCTTGAAATAATTATACCCATCAATATTCAGGCACTCCATATCCTGATATTCATTTCCATCTATAACAATAGTCTGCTGATCCTTCTTGACATTTTCCGCCTGTTTCGCAGCGCTCAGGCCGTCAAAATTCTGTGCAGACTTATCTTTTGTCATAGTAATTTTCTTCGCATTTCGGTCCCAATCGACCTGATAGCCTACGATCCTGCCAATGTCCCGCAGCATAAAATAATTGCTGTCCTGATACATGTACGCTGGCACAGCGTCAACCTTATTAACTGTCTCCCCTGACTGAACAGAAAGCACATTTTGCGATGGCGTCACCGCAATCCCTGCGGCAAACACGCCTTGAGTAAGCATAAGCGATCCCACAACAGCCCCCATTGTAACAAATTTCTTCTTACTCATAAAAAAACCTCCTTTTGTAAATAAAAATAAATTTTGTGGAACAGGATGTTCCTGTTCCACAAAATTACATATGTAATTGGCAAAATTAGAATTTATTTTCTGTGCAGAAGTATCCGCCATTTTCGTCAACGTATACTGTATTGACAGCGTTGACAATCTTGCCTGCAGTTACATCATAGTATTTCTCAATGTACTGCTCATCTACTTCATAGTCATAGCCGTCTGCTCTGATTGCCATTTCCAGCAGATCCCCATCATTTCTGTTTACCATAGCTCGAGCCATCGGCATATCTTTGATTTCATCTGCTGTCATATCTTCGTAATTGTCTGTGAAAGTAATGAGTTTCATTTCATCATCAATGCACAGAACGATGAAGCCGTAGTTAGAGGAAACGCCACCGATTTTCAGACGGAAGGAAATCTGGTTTACGCCATTTTCTTCCTCGCCAAATTCTTTGATGCTGTAATCATCCAGTACAAAGTCAGCGTCTACATTTTCCTGAATATACTGCTCGATCTCATCAAAATCGGAGGAACCAGCATTGTATGCTACAGCTTCTTCAACAACCTTCTGATTCAGTTCATCATCAAGATATGCTGCTACAGGATTTACAGCTGTTTTAGCCGCCTGTTTCGCTGCTCTTGTTGCTACTTCGGGAAGTGTGTCATTTACTCTGCCAAACAGGATGTTATCAAATACGGCACTTGTTTCAAATGCTCCTTTGGAAATCAGGTAAGCCCGTGTATTGATAGCCGCATCCAAGTATTTGTCCCCTCTGCGTACATAACGTGCAAATCTTTCTGTGTAGTCTCCCAGAATTCCTGTGTTAGGGCTACCTGTCCATGCAAGAACAAAGTTTGCGCCATTATCCTCAATCGTACCTGCTAAGCACTCTGTAGGTCGATTGGTATATTTCCCTGTTTTGCAGGCCGCCATGATCGCCATTTCTGTTCTGGAGAAACTGGAATCACTTACATCTTTAAGACCTGCGCTGCCATCGATACAAATACCGCTATCCCCAGTTTCAATGCTATATTTAGAACCATGCCCTGCTACATAAAGCACACTGCTGTTCAGGCGAGAAGCCGTAAACCGCGAAGAAGTAGGGTTTGTATAAATCTTTGTATAGTACCCCATTCTGTCCATGTGATACTCAACATCTTCCATTTCCGTAAGGAATTCTTCATCCCCAAAGAAATATGCGTCATCTGCGCCTGCAAATGCAGTTGCAGCTGTTCCCATAGATAATACAGCGGCTAATGCCATTGCTAAAAATCTTTTCATTTTGTTTCCTCCTTGCTGTCTCAATCAAATGTCATTACAAAATGTATTTTTCCTATTCCATAAAAGGGATTTTTCTGATATAATGTATACATCCTGTTTGAAACAGATTTTGTGTTGGTCGCACGGTTCTGTATTTTCACTCAGGATATTTTTTTCACCTCCGTTTCTTTTCGCTCTTTTTTCTTCATAAAATCACCCTCCTCCATAGAAATTTTAAAATATCACTTATAAAAATAAGTGGCATTTCCATATTGCTGCCGTTTTCTGTACCATCGAAATATTTAGCTCTCTATAAAATACAGGCTCTGACATATTTCCTCTTTTAAATCCCATAATTCAAGGTATTTCTCCCACTGATCGGTATTATTTACGTCATACTGAACATCGGAAACATTGATACATAACAAAACATTGTCATCGCCCCTATACACTTCCGAATATGGCGCCAAAAAGTTCTCCTTTACTTCTTCGTCCCAATAATTTCTATCCATGTAGTACAGAGAAAAAAACAATACCTTGCTCTCAGGTTCCAAAAAGCTGATTACTACCCCGTTTTCCGTAGAACTTTCTTCTATTTCAAAAGGATTTTCTTTGTAGCCTTTCGGCATAAGAAAGCCGATCCCTAAGTCGTGATTTTCATATAACACTTGATCCGTGTCCTCGATTTTGGATTTATAATAATGCCTGCCGCCTAATATTGCGATGATAAATACCACCACAAGCACTAATACCAACATTTTTTCATTTCTTCCTCCCCTGATTATACAAGTGGCAGGCCATTGTATCCCCTCGCTTGCCATCTTTTATTGGGTTGCCCTTTTTTTCTGCTATTTACTGCAGCTCTTTGTTATATGCAGGGTTGATGTAGCAATAATCCATATTTTTGTTTGTACCTATATCAACAACATTTTCCCTACACTTTATTTAGATTTGCTTTATATCTTTCAAGCTAAATCACTTTAATTGACAAAAATTTCTCTAATAGAAATTACTCTGCCATCTTCAAGTACCTGTATTTCAAATGGTGTTTTGCCAAGTTCTCCATTACCTAAATCAAATTTCTTCAGAAATTCAGATAATTCTTTTGTTGTATACATACGACTTTCGTTATCATCTGAAATAAATAAAGCATCTGTATCATAAAAATCATACCGAGTTTCTTCATTTAAAGCGAATGTTAATTTTGTATCCGAAGGATTATAGATATAGTACCCATCCGGCATATCTTTTTCTGTTAGTTCCAAAGAGTCTATCCAATACCTATCTGACAAATCAATAAATTTAAAATCATCAACAATTAGTTGATTATCATTAACTGTTAGATAGCCTTCATATATATCGTACGCACCTGACATAGTCTGTTGCTGTTCAGTATTTTGGCAACCCGCTGTACAAATTAGTAATAACACTCCAAGCATCAAACTCGTACATTTCTTCATTCGCTTTTCCCCCTCAAGTAATCGACTTAGACGCTTTATAGAAAGAAGCACTTACTTCCGATTTCTTATAAACAGTATTTTTTGTCTGAGAAGCGCCATGTTGTGTATATTTAATAGTAACACCGTCTCCGGCAGTTACAAGCGCTACATGGCTTGTATTATTCCAGTACATAATGCATCCTGCCGCAATCACGCTTTCATCAGATTCTTTGTAAAAATAGCCTTTATTTTTCATATAAATTACAACACCCGTTTGGCCATTGTAACCTGTTCTAAACCAATGATCTCCAGGCCAGCCGCCCCACGTTGCCGCACGATACCATTTACCGGATTTATCCTCTGGAATCCCACCGGCATTTAATGCCTTAGATACAAAGTTCGCACAATCTGTTCCCGCAACAGTAGATGAAGGATACTCCGGAGTCGCATCCCAGTTATCAAAAGCCCAATCTCTTGCTGCAATCCTATCGTAGGAAACGGATGCCTTTGTACTTGCCGTTGAATCAGAATTTAACAACGGTGTTTTTGCAACAGATTCTAATTTTTCCAATGCCTTATATCCAGATTGATAAACCTCATCAAAATCTTCTACCTCGGCTAAGCTATCTGTATCAATCAGCAAAATTTCTTCATCAGTATCTGTTCTATAAAACAATTTATAATTTGCATCTGAACTTTTTGTTCTCAAATTCTTATTATTATCCAATTCTATGGCATAGGTAAACGTAGCGCTATCTGGAATGTTGAAATACATTGTTTCAATTTCCTTAACATACGAATCGATTTCAGCCTGCAACTCATTCTTTATCGATGTATCCTCTACTTCATTCAAAGCCTTTTGCATACCTAAAACATACGGACTCTGGGACGGATGTCTTGTTAGCGTCATATCTACATATACGTTGATATCAAGATATTTTTTCCCTTGATTATCTCTTACTTTGTAATCGTAACTAAAATCATCCAATTCATATAATTCACCATAGTCCTTAATAATTTGATCTTTAATATCTAAAAATGCTGTTTCAGCCGCCTGTGTTTCTAAGGAACTTGAAAAACTGCTGTCCAATGATTCAGAAGATACGTTTTCATTTGCAAAGACGCTTGTTTGCAGTCCTAAGCAAATAACGCTTGCCATAAACACAGAAACTATCTTTTTATATTTAAACATATTATCAATCCTTTCCTTAAAATTTACATCCCCTTTTAACTACATTTGTAGTATAATTTATATCCTGTTTGAAATAAATTTTGTGTTGGTCGCACGGTTCTGCATTTTCACTCAGGATATTTTTATCACCTCCGTTCCTCGATTTCCTTTTTTCTTCATACCCCCTCCTTATCTTATTTATCGATCAGTGCATACAAGGATCTTCCGTAACCGTCTTAATCACATCGCCTTTCCATATTGTCCCACAGGATGTACATTTTTTCCCTTCATAGTATGTGGTCTTGCAGGAACCATCACTATTTTTCTTATGCTCCTTCAGTGTAATATCAACAATATTGTGAACGTGCTTCGGTTCGATCTGCCCTTGTCCCAGATCAGATACAAATGTTACCTTGCCATTGTAAATGATCTCATACGTTGTATCATTCGTATCGCACGGAACAAACTCGCTCATATTTGCAAAACTGTCGGTCTGAAAATCAAGGTTATCCATGATTTCAGAATCATCGACTTCTTCAAATTCGCCAGTTTCTACAATCTCTACATTTTTAGAAAACATCATATTTACAGGTACATCAGCTTCTTTTGCAACTGCATTACCACAAAACATAGACATCATTGCCACAGTAGCTACCGTCACCTTTCCTAACATACCGCCTGTCCCGTTCTTCTTCATAATCTTCGTCATCCTCCTTTTATAATTCTTTAAATCTAATCCAGCAAAGCTGACGCTGAGAATTTCACACTTAGTTCTACTCTCTTCCAGTTCTAAAGCCTTTATCATTAACTGGCAGTATTTCCGTCTTTGCGTCTTTGTAAAATTCTTCGTTACTTCCTCATCGCAAGCTGCTTCTATCCATTCAGAGAGATTATTCCGCAAAAAATAATACAACGGATTAAACCAATTCAAGCAGTTCAAAATCAGCATAAGCAGTCTTCTCAACAAGTCTTGGTGCATAACATGATAAAATTCATGCTCCAAAATAAACCCGACTTCTTCCTCATCGAAGGAATTTATTATGTAAGAAGGGATTACAATGAACCTGTTTTTTACGCCAATTGTACACAGCGTAGATATATTACAGCTCCCAACAAGTCTCACATTTGCCGCCTTCTTGTCGTCCTTCATTGCAGAGAATTTTTCATACCATAAATCGTCATTGATACGAAACATACTTTTTCTCGCAAAATATATCAGCCGTACATATCTCCACACATAATAAATCAGGAAAAATACTGCTCCTATCAGCCATATAACCCCAAGATATTCCTCCAAATGTATATGACTTCTTACATTGCAGACAAAGCCCTCATATCCCCCTACATCCTGATATATCAACATATCAGACCGAGTAAAAGCGCTCTCGCTTCCATCTCTGATTGATACTGCAAAATATAGTGGCGTAATAAAAGAAAACAGTGCCAATGTATTTACAAAGACCATAGTCTTTGCAGAAGTCAATTTATACGCTAATTTTTCAAATGGCAGATAAATAGCACAAAAGATAAATCCGCTGATAGACAATAGCAGCGCCATAATAAACGCACGTTCAATCATCAAATTCATCTAACCACGCCTTCAAATCCTCAATATCATTTTTACCGATTTTCTCACTGCCGCGGAAGGCTACAAGAAAGTTCTTCAGCGATCCTCCGAACTTGCTTTCAATAAAACCTTCCGCTTCATTTTTTTCATACTGCTCCTTACTGATTAAGGGAAAGTAGCAAAGCTTCTTACCTTGTTTCGTAGTTGCTAAAAACCCCTTTGCTTCAAGGCGTCTTAAAAATGTAGCTACCGTTTGATATGCCCATTCCTCCCCTTCTTCATTTAAAATCGTCACCATATCAGGGACTGTAACCATTTCCCCTGCTTCCCAAATATGGTTCATTACTTTCATCTCCGCATTTGAGATATTCATATTATTTCCCATAGATCATCACCTCCTATACTATTACGCCTTGTAATATACATATTATTACATCTTGTAATATTTTGTCAATCCAAAACGCCGATTATGAGTAAAGTATATATTTTACTCTAATTTGGCAATAATAACAAAATTCATCAGCAAATCTGCTAGGATATTACCAAAGAGGTGTTAGCATGAAAGTGTACTCCCTATGCAACAGACTAAAAAACTTAAGAGAAAACCATAATCTGAAACAGAATACTGTAGCTGAATACCTGAATATGTCCCAACAAAGCTATTCTCGGTATGAAAATGGCAAACGTGAACTGCCAATTTCATATCTTGAACCATTGTCGAAATTATACAATGTTTCTACCGATTTTCTTCTTGGTATATCCATGAGCGAAAATGACCTCTCTGCGCTTTCAGACTTCACATACAATGGCCACTCTTTGCAAAATTTATTGGATGATATTACATCACTAAATTCTGAAAATATGGCCTTATTAGTTTCTTACATCGAATTTCTGAAATTCATGCAAAATAAATAAGATTCCTTTACTTTATATTAGTAAAAGAATCTTATTATTGTATTATCTGTATGTTCTTACTGTCAATTTTCTCAATCAACAAATGTAAGTAATATCGGTTCATAAACTATAGCTTGCATTATCTGTCTCTTTGCAAGTAGGAAAATCCTACTCTTTTATTCAGATACAATATGGTAAGCCTTACCATTGATGCGCCAGGAGAAAATCTGCCAGATGGGATGATTTTAATCTTGTTCTCAATTCTCACACCTAAATCATTCATAGTGATAACACACTTCAGATAATGATCCGCGATTTCCAGAAATTTCCCTATTTATGATCGGATTTTTCCAGAAGGTGCACATATACTTGAGCATAAATTTTTTATCTCACCAAATTGCCACAAATTACCGTTTTGTCAAGAAAATCACATTCCAAATTCCCTTTCATACAGTCAAGATCAATAGCCTTTTCGTTCAATAGATCACTAAATACCACTTGACCACCTTCTATCTTTAGCCTTTTGCTTTTCTCCATATAGGCTACTCCTTTATAGAGTAAAGCAAAAACATCAACTATCATTATAAGTTACATGAGAAAATTAGAGAAACTCTTTTTTAATAGGTTGTTACCCTTACTTTAATACCCTCTATAATATCCGCCTGCCAATTTTTGTAAAACCTTGTACCCCCGTCACAACCACATTATTCTGAGAGGATGCACAATGAGCCACCAGCAGATTTCCGTTTTCATCTATTCCGACAATAACCCCCACATGACCCAAATCAGGATAGAACACCAAATCCCCTGGCAGTGCTTCACTCCAGCTTATTTTTTTACATTTCCCATACTGGTTGCTTGCTCCATGCCCAATCACGTTGGCATAGGATGGATCACCCATCGCATTGATGAACACCCATGTCACAAATCCAGAACAATCCAATCCAAACGGCAATGTCATTCCCGTTGTACTGCTGCCTGCCGCTGTTACCTTTGTCGGTGTTCCCCATCGACTATCCCAGCCAATCACTTCTGATTTACCACCCCAGAAATAGTTCACTTTACCCACAAGAGAATACGCTAATTCCACAACAGCCCTTCTCTCTGGAGACAAACCTTCTGGAAGATTCTCCAACATCTTCTGTACCTGTTCCGAAGTCAATTCTATACTCTCACCTGCAACACCTAAAGTTCCAACCAGTTCAGAAAGCATCTGGGCATATTCTGGCTGCATCAATTCATAGAGTGCCTGCTTCTGATACAGCGTAAAATCATAATAGTCTACCATTTCTTCATACCCTCTGCTTGTCAAAGTGATATGTAAAATCGTTTTCATTTCAGTATCTTCTCCGCTGCCATGCTTTACTTTCTCCGTTTTATAGGACAGCTCATTCATATCCCAAAATACTTCTTTCAGCAGTTCCACTCTCGCATCATCCATCGTAACAACATCCGTAGCATCTTCACCCGCTCCAGCCGTTTTAGCAGCAAACACTGCCACAACTTCTGTCCAGTTTGTGATAAAAAGCTGATCCCCGCCATCTGGCACTACATGATATTCCACTGTATCATGGGGCACTTCATTTTCAATTTCACTGACCTTTGCATAAAACTCGCTATTTGTTTCTGCTACAATTTCTGCGATCCTCCTTGTCCCTGCCGTATCATCATAAGCCGAAAAGAATACACCAAAGGCCGTTGACACCAAAGCCAGAACTGCACCGATAATCACAAAAACAATAATCAACCCACTCAAACCGCCCAATGCCGCAAGGATGCCTTTTACAAAAGCTGTTACAGTATTTGCAATCGCTTTTGTAAATCGATTACCATCGTTAATCTGCTTTGCTGTTTTGGGTGTTTTCTGAAAAAATAGCGTTTCTCTCAAAGATTTCACAGCATGCCATTTTCCTTCTCTTTGATACTGGCTTCGTTTTTGTAATGTTTTCTGCAACTTCTGTGGTATTTTTTCTTTGGTCATCTTTAAATTCTGATATTTCTTTCTTTCATCAGACCGCCTATTATAAATTTGCTGTTCTTGAAAAATAACAGTCTTAGGGAATTCTGCTTCTTTTCTTGCAGGTTGTTTTTCTTTGATTCTCCTGCCCTTTTCAACCGCATATTTCTTTTTAACCGCCTTTTTATTTCCCTCTGGATTCCAGACAAATTCGCCCGCTTCCGCTTTACTCTGTAAATCTTCATCAAATATATACTGCTTTTCTTTTTTGCTTTTCTTTCCTGAAACAATCCGTCCCACCACATAAATACCTGTTTCCATCGCTGCATCTTCAATTGTTTCTTCTGCCTGCTTGGATGCTTCACTGGTTTCCTTTTCTGTTGGCTGTCTTGTTTTTGTTCTGATATAGTCTGCCTTCATTTTTTCTTTCAACGGCGATGCTTTCTGTTTCTTCCCATTGTTTTTTCCATCTTTGGTTTTTATAGTACTTTGTTTCTGTTTTACCTTCAGGTCTTTCTCCTGCATAAAATTCCTCCAATCAAAAAAAAGACGGACAGAAAAAACTCTGCCCGCCTGCTCTTACCGATCTTCCGGTTTTGTTGTCATCAAACGATACAATTCCGTATCCTTTGGAAATTCATTGATAAACGGTACCAGAGAACTTTTGACCTTCAAAAGTCCTCGTCCTGCCTGTGTGTCTGTGATGTAGTTCATCTGTGTATCAGAAATATGGAACAGCCTTGCCAGTTCCTTTCTGTCATTGGCTGACTGATTCAGTAAAATCAAAAACTCACTGTTAGAAAACATGGTCTTTGCCATATCAGACCGCAGACAATCAGAAACATTCTGCGTAATACCTGTTGCTAATGCCCCATATTTTCGAAATCTTTTCCAGCTTTCCGAAAGGAAAGTGGAACTATATTCATTGGCAAAAAACAAATAGATCTCGTCGATATACACCCATGTTCGTCTGCCATTTTTACGGTTCTTCATAACACGGTTCAGGATGGAATCCAGCATAATCAGCATCCCGATGGTTTTCAAAGATTTTCCCAAATCCAAAATGTCATAACAAACAATACGGCTATTCTGGTTCACATTGGTCTGATGAGAAAAAACATTGGAGCTACCTTCTGTAAAAAGTTCCAAGGTTAATGCAATCTGTTTCGCTAAAGGTTCCTCCTGTCTGAGCAATTCCTGCCGCAATTTTTTCAGTGTTGGAGGCTCTCCATCATAGTCCTTCAGATATTCCTGATAGATATTTTTCATACAGCGATCCACCAGAGAGTTTGCACCACTATCGACTCTGCCATTATTCAGATTTTCATAAAGGGACATGACAAAACTGGATTTCAGTGATAAGGGGTTATCCCCTTCTCCATAGTCCCTGCTCATATCCAAAGGATTGATATAATTCTTGGTATCAGGAGAAAAGCGGATCACTTCGCCGCCCAAAGAACGTACCAGTTCTTCATATTCTCTTTCCGGATCGACAATAATAATGTCATCATTTGTCGCCATAGCAATAAAGGCAATCTCCTCTTTTGCGATAAAAGATTTACCAGAACCGGATACCCCAAGAATAAAGGCGTTACCGTTCAAAAGGCTCTTTCTATTGCAAATAATAAGGTTTCTGCTGATGGCATTGATACCATAATAGATGCCGCCTTTGTCCCTGATTTCCTGCACGGAAAAAGGATTCAACGCAGACACACTGCCAGTGTTCAGCGTTCGCAAAGTATGTATCCTTCGCAAACCATAGGGCAGAACCGTATTCAGTCCATCTTCCTGCTGCCACCGCAAAATAGACAGATTACAAAAACTGGTCTTTGCTGCGCTCTGCAGGGCTTCCGTATCTGCATCCAGCTGTTCCAGATCGTCTGCCAGATGAACTACTGTCAAAAGGGCAAACATCATTCGCTCATCCCTTGCCGTCAGGTCATCCAGAAATTCTTTCGTTTCTGTCCGCATCAGTTCCATTTCATAGGGGATCGTTGCACTGAAATTGTAATTTTCGTTCTGTTTTCTCTGCCAACGGGTAATATCCGTTTCCACCGCCAAAATTTTGTTCTGTATCTCTTTCACAGCCTCATCCGTAGGAATTGGGAGAATATCAATGGAAAGCATTATGTTTCTGGAAACATCCGTCAGTTTTGCCACCATATCATCACGGATAAACGAAGCATAATCCTTCAGAAATAACACTCGCCCAACCTTGTCATCCATTTCAAAATGATCTGCCTTGAACTGCATACTATCCGGGCAAATGCTGTCCTTGAAATTATGTCCTCGCCGCATCAATTCCTTCAGGTTGATATTCAGATCAGGCTCA
This sequence comes from Anaerotignum sp., assembly GCF_051877975.1. GTDB lineage: Bacteria > Bacillota > Clostridia > Lachnospirales > Anaerotignaceae > Anaerotignum_A. The sequence goes on along the minus strand of NZ_JBJEJK010000026.1, from coordinate 19,505 downwards.
TCCTCCGGTCTGAAAAAATCGTACAGTAGTTTCAACCGTTCCTGATTATCCTGTACCAATGCGATAGAAGATAGTTTCGATAAATTCGTTGCCAGATCAATCCCAATTCTCCCAAAAGCTGCCCTTGCTTCTTCTATGGTCTTTTTACTGACGGAAACAGTAATATATTTTTCCTGTACCATATTTTGCGTCGCTTCCGCCTTATCCTGCAGCATACGGTTATATTCCCCACGGTACTGATCCAAAGCATCTTTTTTCCCCGGCAGCATCAGTGACTGCCGAAATTCCTTCAGATTCAGTTTTCGATTATAAATCGTAATTTTTATCGTTGCATCTGTCGGTAAAGAATTCAAAAACGCACAATACTGTAAAAGCATCGTGCGTTTATCCTCCTCTGACGCAACGGCAAAATTGATGTCCGTGATCTTCCATGTCATGCTGTAGTTATTGCCGACTTTCCAGATACCATCCCTAAAGATTTTTTCTATGGGAATGGATGCCTGTACGCTTTTTGGAATGACGAAGGCTTCTCTTTCGTTTGCCACGCTGTTTCGTAAAGTTTTTAACACCAAGCAGCACCTCCTTTTTCGGTTCCATTGTCATGATGTCCAGATAATAATTATCAGCCTTGAACACTCTTTTTCCTGAATAGAATACTTCCGTTTTCAAAAACGCCCATGCCAGTTTTTCCGCAGTCAATCCGTTGTATTTAAAAAATCCCATTGCTGCAACAGGAGCTGCCGCTACCATGCAAAGCCAGCTTGCCGTTTCTTTTCCGATCAGATTTTTTGTGAGAAAATAAATCCCTACCGCAATCGCTATTGCAAGAACAGAACAAACGAACTGCCTTGCAGAAAGACCAAAAAACAGGGTTTCATGGTATTCGCAGATTTCCTTATTGATTTTTATTTCCATACGCCACCTCCTACAGTGCCAGCATTTCTTTTACGATACGGTCTGCACCTTTGACTAGTCCTACCAGTACCAGCATATTGAAAATAGTTTCCGCCAGGTAGGACAATACCTGTACTACTGCCGTACTGTCCGGGTTTGCCAAACTGACATTACCGTCTGAAACGAATGCAGAAAAAATCATACAGGCAAGGACGATCACAGCGCCTTCCAGACATACCCCTGCATAACTTTTGATAAAAGCTTTCCCCATGAAAGAAGTGGTTTCTCCTGCAAAGGAAGATAAAGGAATAGGTGCAAATGAGGTATACATATAGAGTTTGAAAAATCTCGAATATACCGTCAGAATCATCACAAAGGACAGAACGATAATAACCAAACACCCAATGATTGTAATGAGCCACAAAGGAATACTCGCCAGAAAACCAACTTCATTGATTGCCGTTTCCAGTTCCTCCGGTAAAGATACCGCACTGGTCATATCTCCCATCTTCGATGCAATAGAAGAAACAATACCACCACAAATATTGAAAACAGTATTCATCAACTCAATACCATAAGTTACTGCTGTTTTTGCCAGTACAAATCGTATAAAAAAACGCAGACCTTGTTCTGGTCTGCGAAAATCCCTGAAATTGATAGTACTTTTGCAAATACTGATGGCAAAAAACAAAACTAGCAGTCCATATCCAATGGCCTGTAATGCATCATTGATTGTCAATGCCAATGACCATATATCGCCACCCTTGAACTCCTGTGGAGTAAGGCTGATCAGTTCCCATATTTCTGCCTGTTTTTCATTCCATAATTCAAATGTCCATTTCAAACTTTCTACAATCCAGTTTTCATTCAAACCGCCACCTCCCCATAATAAAAAAGACATTTCATAAGAAATGCCTTTTCACTACATCTTTTAGAAATCTTCACTTAATAGAAAATCCGCAACATGCATCGTTTTAATCCCTTCATAATTACCACTTGCAAATTCGTCTGTTCTTAAAACATACTTTGGATAATTATCCCGAATTTCCAACAAGCGATCATATTCACGTTTTTCCGTTTTTTCGGATGCAATCCGCTGTGTTACCTGTACATAAATCTTATCATTCAATCGTTCTGCAACAAAGTCTATCTCTGCATCTCCAATCTTACCAATGTGGACCTTATATCCCCTACGGCACAGTTCCAGATATACAACATTTTCTAATGCGGCTGCGACAGTATCAGGGTTATAACCTAATACGCTATATCTCAAAGAAGTATCTGCCAAATAGAATTTTTCCTGTGTTTTTAATATTTCTTTACCCTGCAGATCATAACGGGAACAACGGTGCAATAAATAAGCCTTTTCCAGTTTTTCCAGATAGTTATACACCGTTTCATTATCTAACGCACGGCGTTCTGCTTTCAAATAATCAGAAATAGATTTTGCAGAAAATGTATTCCCGACATTATTAAAAGTATATTTCACTACTCGTTCCAACTGGTCAATCTTACGAATCTGATTGCGTTTCACAATATCAGAAAAAATCGTAGAATTGTAAATATCCCTTACAATCGTATATACTTCATCCTGGCTATATGCCTGCAAATGTGTTGCCGGAAAACCACCTAAGCGAATATAATTTGCCAGTTCCGACTTGTGATCCTCCAGAGAAGTATACTGACTTTTGAATGTCAGATACTCTGAAAAAGATAATGTATAAATATGGAATGCCACATATCTTCCCGTTAAGTAAGTCGATATTTCTGAAGACATCATGCGAGAGTTGGAACCTGTTACATACAGGTCCACATCAAAATCTGATGCTAAGGAGTTTACTACCTTTTCCCAACCTTTAATTTCCTGCATTTCATCCAGAAAAAAGTATGTTTTTTTACCCTGATATAAACGTCCTTTCAATTCTGCATACATTTCTTTCGCAGTCATATCTTCATATTCCATGGAATCAAAACGATAACTCACGATCTGATCTTCAGGAATATTCCTTTCCTTCTGCAGTTTTTCCATAATCATTTTTAGAATGGTAGATTTGCCGCAACGACGAACACCTGTAAGAATTTTTACAAAAGGTGTATCTGTATATGCCATAATCTTATCTACATATAAAGGTCTATAAATCATTTCGCATCACCTCTATATGTATATTACCGCAATCGCACAGAATAATCAATAAGTTTTGCGGTTTATAACCGCAAAACTTTCATTCACTATACATTTTTTCGACTTTAATTATAAAATTAAATCAAGGATCTCTTTTGCAAAAGCAATCACCAAGCCACCGAAAAATGTCAAAAAACCATTACTTCTCTGGCTGGCATCATGACTCTGTAAACTCAGACCGATCTGCACGACACCCCAGCCAAGGATAATCACGCCAATGGCTTTAATTGCTGCAAATACAAAGGTTGAAAGATTATTTATCGTTGCCAGTGGGTCTGTTGTTTCTGCAAATACTACCATTGGGAACATCAGTGAATATACAATGCAACTACTCCAAAACAAGTATTTCCGTTTCATACTTACCTCCTATTTCAAAAAATAAAAACAGCCTATTTTTCAATAAGCTGTTTCATTCAAACTCCATATTTCTTTTTTAGTTCCTCAAGGGCTTCTTCCAATTCTTCTGTATCTGTCTGGTTCAGGATATTTAATTCTGCCACTGCAATGTTCAACTCCGTCTGAGTATCCAATGTCTCTTCGTTCATGTTTTTCTCTTTTTCAGTCATGGCTATCCCTCCTCTGAAGTTGATTATACCATTGTCATTCCAGAATCTCAATACCAGTCATATCAAACTCAATCTGCAGATCTTCCGCAGAGAAATCATAAATAGGCTGTTTATCCAAATTCTTCAATGGTCTATAATAACTTTCTGCTCCGCCGTCTTCCGTAAGTTTAATATTAGGATGTTTCATCAGATCATATTTTTTATCAGATACAGCTCTTTCCCCTCTGATAAACAACAATGCGTAGTCATTATCCAGCATACGCACCTCGTCTGGCATCAGAAGTTCTCTGCCTGTGTTCTGATAATTTGCACTGGAAGAACCACTCCGTCCTTTGGTGATACCTCTGGTTTTTGTATCAATGGTTGCTTTCCCAAGCAGTTCCGAAATATATTTATGGGTACTCTGTTCATTCCCACCCAGATACAAAAAATGATCGCAGTTGCCGATGATGCTTTCCCAGCTATCTTTATACATGGCTTTGATCTGAGAAATATTTTGCACGATGATATTGATGGAAATATCCCTGCTTCGACAAGTTGCCAGAATCTTTTCAAAATCATCGGGCAATGCCACATTCGCCCATTCATCCATCAGAACCCTTACAGGGATTTTTAGCCTACCACCTGATCTATGGTCGGCATCATAGTAAAGTTCCTGAAACGCCTGTGTATAAAGCATCCCTACTAAATAATTGAAACTACTGTCATTATCAGGGATCACAGCAAAAATCGCCTGTTTTCGTTTTCCCAGCAGATGCAGTTCCATTTCGTCCTTCTGTGTAAAGGATGCCAGTTCCGACAGATTGAAAGATGCCAGACGCACCGCCACACTGACTAAGATAGACTTCGCTGTTTTCCCAGCTGCCTGTTTGAAAACTCTGTACTGCTTCAAAGCAATATGGTTCGGGTCTTTTTCCTCCAAGGTTTCAAACATGACATCCATGGGGCTTTTATATTCCTCATCATTTTCACTGACTGCGGCATTCTCGATCATATACATGACCATCTCAAAATTCTGCTCCTCAATCGGAGCTTCATGTACCAGATACAGGATAAACGCCTGCAGCAAAGCCGTTTCAGATTTATCCCAGAAGGGGTCTGTGTTGCCTGCTGTTTTTGGCGTTGTATTCTTCACCAAATTCGTCACCAGACGCAAAGCGTCGGTATCCGTTTTGACATAAGCCAAAGGGTTATAGCAGTCAGATCGGGCCATATCCACCAGATTCAGCACCTTCACTTCATAACCCTGTTTTTCCAACATACCACCTGTTGCTCGGAGCAATTCCCCCTTTGGATCAGCGATGATGTAGGAACAGTTACACTGCATAATGTTCGGCTTTACAAAGTATCTCGTTTTACCTGCACCGGAGCCACCAACCACAAGGATATTTAAGTTTCTTCGATGCTTTCTGCCATCCAGACCAATCTGAATGTTTTGTGTTAGGATCGCATTCTGGGTCGGTTCTTTCCTGTTTTTATATTTTCGGTTAATCTCCGAAACGCTGCCCCATCTGGCAGAGCCATATTCTTCACCTGTCCTTTTATTGCCCTTTGATACAAAGTAATAGGAAATACCCAAGCCATAACAGCAAAGGCAGATCAGAATACATTTCCCTGTATAAATAGTAAATGTGATATGATAAGGTGTCTCCATCACTTCGGACAGGTTATTGATAAACTGCGGCAGATTTACACCCTCACCACAGCATCGACCAAAAAGGATTCCCAGCCAGATCACTGGCAAAGAGAAAACCGCCAATAAAATGGCGGCCTCCCTTCTACTCATCTGTTTTTTGATTTTTCACCTTAATATCCGGTGCGAGGAAGTTTCTGCACTTCCTGCTTACCGTATACCACTGTTACCCATCTGTCATTGGACATAATCCACTGTCCCTGATACAGCCCACCAACATCTGTGCTGTTGGTAAATCTCTGTTCATGGGTCACTGTGGGCAGCACATTGCAATAGATATAAGGTGTTTCCACCTGGGCGAATCCACTTTTGACCGTACCAAATACAAACATGATCTCTGTGATATATTCATTAGAGGGCAGTCCCAGCGCTGCAGGAGATGCCAGAATCACGTTATTCTTGGATGTATCCAGATTATCCGCCAGTGTACGATAATCATGCAGGTTTGTTTTATATACGATCTTGTAAGAAAGTCGCTGGTTCCATGTACCTGTGATGATCTTGTCCAGTCTGACCGCTTCTACAGGCAGGGTATCTCTCCAATAGAAACTATTCAGAGATACCGTAGAATTGTTTTTAATACCCATGAATTCATAGCGGATGCTCTGATTGGGTGCTACCTGAGTGTAGCCTTTTTTATTGACTGCCACATTGGTATACAGGCTAGAATTATACACTTCCAGTCTGACAATCTGGCCTACATACTCAATTTCAGTCTGGATGTCCTGTGTGTTTGCTCCATAAAAATCAGGTGCTTTTGTTTCACGGATGATATAACGTCCCAAAGGCAGAGTCTTAGAAATCGCAATGCCATTCTTATTTGTTACCACTGTATCTACCAGATTGTTAGATCTATCGTAGATTTCAAATTCTGCACCTTTCAGCACTGTTCCTGCTGGGAAACCATTGTAGGGGTTATCATCAGAGGATTTCTTTGTAATCTGAATCTGTCCCATCTGAGGTGTGTTTTCCCATTCGATTTCTGTTGTTCTTCCCTTCTGTACTGTAATAGTTCTCACTTTATTATCTGCCAGATAACCATCTGCTGGTTCGATTTCTCTCAGTTTATATTTACCTGCTTCCAGTTCTTTCTCGATATGCACATATCCTTCGTCATCGGATACAAACTGACCAATGGGGTTATTGTCAGAATCATACAGGATGAATGTTACGCCATAAATACCCTCGCCAGTCACAGAATCAACCTTATGGATCAGGATAGATGCCAGAGGATCGTTTTCTACTTTCAGTGTGGTGCGTTTCCCATCTTTCACCTGTACTTTCTTAGCTTCGCTGTCCAGCAGATAGCCTTTGGCTGCTTCTGTTTCTTTTACCAGATAAGTGTCTTCTTCCAGACCTTCGATGACAATCATACCACTTTCATCTGTTTCGTAATATCCAATCTGTTCGCCGTTCAGTTTTGTCACAAGGAACTCGACGCCTTCAATAGGTCTGTCATTTCTGCTGTTGGTCTTTTCAATCACCAGACAGGAATAAGGTTCATTTTCTACTTCCACAATGGTCTGTGTGCCGGATTTCACTTCTACTGTTCTGGGTTCTTCATCCCAGTGGTATCCTTGCAGACCTTTTGTTTCCGTTACTGTGTACCAGCCATCTTCCAGATTACCGACATAGATCATGCCTGCGTTATCTGTTGTGTATGTACCAATTTTTTCACCGTTCAGTTTGCTAATTGCAAATGCCACACCTTCCAGAGGTGCATTTGTTTCAGAATCAGTTTTAATGATTTTAATGCCGGACAATGCTTTGTTGGTGAATTCCAGACGGTAAGTACCGCCGTCTGTGCCGATCTTCACTGTTTTAGGAGTAGTATCTCTGGAATACCCTGCAGGTGCTCTCAGTTCTGTCACCACATAACTACCGGGTTCCAGATTAGGAACGAGGATTTCACCATTGTTATCTGTTGTAAATTCGCCATTATCATTACCTACAACAGTGCCATCGCTGGCTGTCACTTTGAAAACTGCACCTGCCAGTGGTTTATTGTTTTCTGCATCCACCTTGGAAATCAGCAGGGAACCGTAAGGCAGATTTCTGAAAATCACTTCTACCACGCTGGTACCATCGGCTTTCAGATTTACTGTCTGCAGGTCGGTTTCTGTGATCAGATAATTCGCAGGGGCCTTAATTTCACGGACTGCATAAGCACCTGCCTCCAAACCAGTGATTACAATTACGCCGGAATGGTCTGTGGTAACGGTGCAGATTACTGTACCATTCTGACCGCTTGTTTCTCCTGTCACACGGATGACTTCAAATGTTGCACCGTCCAGCATTTCACCCGTGTTTGCATCTGCCTTTTTGATCACGATGCTGTTCAGAGGATAGTTTACGATGTCACCAACTACTGTATAATCCGCACCACTTGTAATTTTCACTTCGCTGTCAGCAGATTCATCTGCATTTCCCGTATCCGTTGTTGCATTGTCCACTTTGTTATCAGCAATCGTATAGGAATTATCGCCAGTAGCCAGATAAACCCTTGTGACAGGATTTGTGGGTTTCTGGTAGCCCTGTGCAGGGATTGTTTCTGTCATGATGTACCAGCCGGGTTCCACATAGGGCAGTGTGATACGGCCATCTGCATCCGTCTTATATGTACCAACGGTTTTAATACCGCCGTCCGCCTGTTCATACTCGATTTTATATGTGGTATTGGGGATACCCTTATTTGTTGTTGCGTCCGTTTTCTGAACGATCAATGTTGGATATTTGATATTTTCAAACAGCAGGGATTTCTGATCACCGGCCTTCAACTGAATATCCTGATGTTTTTCTGCCAGCATATAAGGCTCAGGAACAGAAACTTCCTTTACCGTATAAGTGTCAGATTCCAGATAACCCAGTTCACCGTCTTTCATACCTAATGTCACCTTGCCGTCTGCACCTGTTTCTACGACACCGATCTTTGTACCATCGGATTTCTTCACTTCATACTTTGTTCCAGGAATAGGATCACCTGTTTTGGCATCATCCTTTTCGATGGTCAATACAGGTGCTTTCAGGTTATAGGCAATATACTGTTTGCTTTCATTTTCGCCCAGATAGATCGTTCCCGGTGCAGTATCCAGAACATAACCTTCAGGGGCAGATTTTTCTGTGATTTTATAGGAACCTACAGGAAGGTTTTTCAGTTCTGCAATGCCATTCTTTGTTTTCACAGATGTGCTGTAGCTACCATTGATCTGTTCTACTAAGAATGTTGCTGTTCCCTCAATCACTTCACCTGTCTGCTTATCAACCTTCAAGATCGTCAGGCCGGGGAATTTACTATTCAGGAATTTCAGGCTAGGGGCCTGCCCATTTTTTACCGTTACATACTGAGGTGTGCTATCCATAATGTACCCTTCTACTGTAGATACTTCTCTCACCAGATATGTACCATCAGGCACATCTTCCCAAGCGATTTTACCGCTGCTGTCAGTTTTACCTGTTGCTCTCCAGGCTCCATCGCCGTCGATCTGAACGATTTCGTATTCCACACCGGGGATAGGTTTACCTGTGGTTGCATCTTCTTTTTCCATAGTCACTGTCTGGCTAGGATAGTCACGGAAAGTGGCTGTTGCTTTTTTATCATCCTGTACTGTAATAACCATAGAAGTAGGTTCAGTCAACTGATAAGAGTTGCCGGAATCTCTTTCGATGATCGTATAAGTGCCAGAGCCGGAGATTTTGGGAATCCATTTGCCATTGCTGTCTGTTGTACCTGTGTCGATCAGCTGTCCTTTGGCGTTATAGCAATCGAATGTCACGCCTGCCAGAGGTGTTGCATTGTCCCTTGCGTCCAGTTTGATGACTGTCAGATCACCAGAACCAGAGGGTGTGCTGGGTGCATCAGGGTCTTCTACCACACCTGTATCACCGATTACAAAAGATGCTGTGGGATTATCATAGAAATTACCCGCCAGTACATAGTTCTGCGTTCTTGCAGAAGTGCTTCGGCCATACAGCAAGATTTTAGATTTCTGCTGAGCATACAGTCTCAGTTCTACTCTCGCTCCTGCATCACCGGGGTCAGGCAGGATTACTTTGAACTCTGTTGTGCCATCAGGCAAAATATAGCGTTCTGCACCACTGGATGTCTTTGTTGTAGGATATTCCTTTCCATCCTCGTCACAGATCATCAGACCATCCATAAATGTGCCGCCTGCTGCCATCTCAACATACATATCAGAGCCGTCAACATTGTTGTCTGTATTGGAAATCGTGAATGTGGTTTCATAATTGCTACCGGAAAGCGTTGGGGTTCCTGCAGTCAGCGATACTGTACTCTGACCGTCATGGGGCGTATATTTTCCTGCTGCATTATAAATAGATTTTGTAGCAGCCAACACCCTCACCCTCAATGCATGGGGATACTGCGTTGCTCCGGTATTCTCGCTCCATGTATTGATGCCATAATTATTATGAATACCAGACCAGATTGCCATCTTGGTCGCCAGATAAGCCGCGTACTCCAACTGGTTCTGGCTCACACCATAATCTGCAGCAGTACCACCTAGCAATGTTTCTGCGGAAACAGAAGGATAGCCATAATTCACCGCACCTTCCAGAAATGCCGCAATCGTATTGCCGGCAGAAGATTTGGAACCTGCCGTTTTCCCAGAGCCACCGGAGCCACCTGCATCCACAATGCAACTATTATCGAATCGTTCAATATCAATACCATAATCCGCCACATCGCCATAACCAGGGTATGCAGGATTAATACAATATGCCTGATATAATGCTTCATTGGCCGGATTCGTCCAGCTCACCTGTGCAGGTGCAAAATTATCATAGTCTGCACTGCCGTTGCATTTCAGAATCGCTTCACGGCAGCTGGAATTGGCAATATCAAACTTCTGATTGGCATGATATACTGTGCCGTAGGTTGAAATGCCATAATTATCTGCTGATGCCACCGAAACAGATGATAATAGCATCACCGCAGAAAGACCTAATCCAAACATTCTTTTTGTCAAAGTGTTTTTCATACTCATTTCTCCTTTCTATTTTTTAGGCAATTAAAAAAAGCGGAATTGATTCCCGCTTTCTATCATGTATATTGTCTTTCTTCTTTTTTACATTTTAAATATATTTTATAATTCTTTCATACAAATCCCATAACCTGTACTGGCACATACCTCCCAATGCACCTATTCCATAGTGAATATGAATATCCCTATCTTCTTCATCAAACAATTTGTGAAAATCATCTTCTTCTCCAATATATACCGGAATGTCATAATTTAAAAACGTAGAATCATCTTTAAACTGATCCCCTGTTATATCTATTATCACATTATCTTTTGAAAACAACCACGCATGAGACTGAGAATTATGCTCCTCATCGTAATAATAATATGTTCCACAAACATAATCTGTTCGAATACCTTTTCTCAGCAGAAATTCTGCTAATAAATCACTGGCATCCCCACAACAGCCACGAGGAAATCTAGAAAATATAGAATCCTTTTCAAATTCACCGGCTTTTTTAGCTTTGTCTATTGCGTCACGAAATTATTTTACAAGAATCTTTACATCTTCCATAAATATCCTCCTTTAAAAATAAGATTTATAAATAAACTATCACATTTCTACATCTTATTCAAACAATCTTGTCGACACAAAACGACAAAATCACACGCCTTAACGTTTCATTATTTGGCTACAACATAGCCAATAAATCCCCCTCTATTGATGAATTTATCGAAATCCCATACTTTCACAGTTGCATCAAAATCAGGGTAATATGCACCAATTACTCTATTAGTGCTTCTATGGTTTGCATTGGCTTCTGTGAAATATACTTTTACAGGATTACCTTCACTATCATAGTCCACCCATTCTACAAATGCAGCATGGCCTTCCCAAGTAACAATACTTCGAGGCTGGATTGCATAGGGATCTGTTACACCATCCACAGCAGGACAATCCTCACTTTGTGCCTTTTTTACCCAGTTGTTTACGCCACTGCCATAAAAAGGATTCTCCTTGATATGTCCGCCGACTGTTTCCAGCATACGCCCTCTAGCATACCAGGTACACTGCCCAATCATGCCCGCCTCCATGTCAGAATAGGGAACCGTATAGTTTGCAATGTTAGGCTGTGTCATTGCATTATCCAAATAAGCCGCTTCGCTGTCATCGACCAAGATATTTGCCAAGATTTCACCTTCTTCTGGCGCAGATGTTAAAGGAGCCTGCACCTGAAATTTTTTAGAAACAACATCTGTATCTTCTTCAGCGCCCATATCTGTTTTACTCTCCTTTTCTTCCGCCAGTGTCAATACTTTGCCGCTACGGATATCATCAAACATTTCCTGCAGATTGATCTTCGTATATGTAACATCAATGACTTTTTCTGTATCATCCCAGTCAATTTCAATACCGTAAAAAGTCTGCATAAAAGGCTCTGTCACGATTCCTGCTTTTGCTTCGATATTTACCAGTTCAAGGGTGCCTTCTTTTGCATATTTGCTGGCATCTGCAAAATCTGCCAGTTTAAAATAATATCTGCCGTTCAGCAGGAAACACTCCGCTTCACTGACAGAACCATCATAGATCAGTTCACCTTTTTCCACTTTGACCTTGGCAGTCTTCTGTGTAAGCTTTTCCGCTTCTGTCGTGGATGTAGGTTTATTGTGAGGGTCTACCATGACGCCTGCTGTTCCATTCTGGATAGCAGATACTGCCACATCCAGTTCATTTGTAATATCCCTTGCTCTCACAAAGTTATAACCGTCAATGTTATAACACCAGATATTCTGGATTTCACCATCATTGAACCGTACCTTCGCATCATGCAACATTGCTGTTTTATATTCCGTATCCGCAAAGGCTGTTGCTGTGCCGCCAACAGCCAGAACACCAGTCATCAGCATCGTTGTCAGTTTTTTCATATATTCCACTTCCTTTCTTCGTCCTTTTTCTTTATTATCCTAGAGATTTCTAAATCACGCAAAAAATCACACTTCCACTGCCTGTACGCACCAACGCTTTGCAGGCTGGTTATTGACACAGGTAATGAGTGTGATCCTGTTATCGCTGGTTCTCTGCAGATAGGAAAAATCCGTTTCATCAATTTTTGTTACAGAAACGACCTTGTAAGTTCGTGTACCCAGTTTTGTTGTGTATTTGATTTTGTCACCTTTCTCCAGTGTATGGATCTTGCCGAAATGGTTTGTAACACCTCGGTTATGGCCACACAGACCGATGTTGCCATCCCAACAGGAAGTAGACTTGAAATGTCCCGCCCCTTTCGCAAGACTTTCCAGACTTTCTGTTTCATAAACTTTTACGGACAGATCAATTTCATCAATTTTCAGTCTGCCAATGCTGCCATCAGAATAATACAGATCATCGGGCAAAGTGAATTTATTCTCTGTACAGCTGTAAGTTACTATGCTGACTGTACTGGTAGGAGGATAGGTAACTGTTCCGCTGCTTACTGCAGTCTGCACTGCCGCACTGATGCTGCCGGAGCCAATGCTCATCTGAGATACACCGGAAATATTCGGTGTCAGCAGTTCTCCCGTTCCTTTTGTATCCGCTGAATAAGAACCAAAGGCAGGCGGGATAAAGGCACTATCCTTGCTAACATTGATATTGTATGTATTCGCTGCTTCCACTACTGTCACAGGTTCGATAGATGTTGCCTTACCAAAATTGCCTGTTTCAGAATTGCTGAAAGAATATGTCAGATCCGAATCAAGAGCATACACCGGGGTAATTGTCGTTGTCGTCATTAACAGGATCGCGGCCATCAACAGAATTGCTTTCGTTGACATCAACAGTTTCGTTTTCATCATCTGCACTTTCTCCTTTCTTTTTCTTTATGAAATGGAATACCGCTACACTTACTAACATAATACCTGCACCACAAAGGGGTAACAGGATCAAATACAGATCAACAGGAAAACCATTTTCCTGGGCAAAAATCGCTGTGTACTGCACGGTATCTGTAGCAGTTTTGGATACGATGCCGCTGTATTCTGCTGTCACTGTATACCCTTTGCTGAAACTTCTTGTGCCTGTGCCTTCATAGGTCACAACAGCTGTATATCTGTCTGTAATAGCATGGGCATCCACATTGGCTGTGTTATCACTCTGCCAGTCAACGGATGCAAACTGTAAAGTATGTCCATTTTCTTCCGTTGTCTTTGGAATGTACTGTAGGTCTGCTCCTGCAAGGTTGGGGTATGTTCTGGTCGCCTTCATGGTGTAGCTGCTTGTGCCTATACCTTTGCTTTCGATCTGGATCGTGGATACATCCAGCTGCAAAGTGCCGGAGAAACCATCATCTGTCAGAACTTCTTTTGTCGCAGGAATCAATGGAAGAATGTCCTCCATCTTATTTGTTTCACTCTCTACTGTAACAGGCTCGATGATCTCTCTGGTTTCATGGGAAGGGATCTCATTTTTCAAAATATCCTTCAGCACATAGGTCTTTCCGTCCTGTTCAAAGCTGTCCTGCGGAATGGATGCAGGCGTATCTTCTGCACTCAGTTCATAAACCTTATGGATCTCTGTCTTACCGCCATTTTCCACCATTTCGATCTTCGATGGATATGCAGTAGCACCGAAAGCTGTTACAGATACAGAAAGCATACATACCATGCAAAATAAAAATCTTTTCATTTTATCACCGTTCTTTCTCTGAAACTTTCCTCGCTTTTTTGATTTTGTTCAAATCCCCTACCACAGATTTATGTTCATTCGTACTCGCTCTGCCTGTATTCCAGCCAATCCCTCGCACGCTTGATCTGTTCTCTTGTTGATAAGGGCTTCTCGTCTTTTTTTCATCTTTTTCTCTGCCGGGTATCGGATATTCAATCAGCTCAAATACCCGATTGATCTTTGATACATCCTCTGCTCTGGCAAGGATGTCGAATGTTGGTGGGTCTGCCTTGGTATCTTTGATGACGGTATAAAGGATACCGTATTTCTTGGCTTCCTTGGAAAACTGCTGCAAATACTCCTCCTGGATCGGAAATACCTTCAGTTCCTTACCTTCCTTCAGAAGGGTATTCAGTTTTGTTTTCCCTTTGATTTTTACATTGTCCTTCATCACTGCCGCCAGAAATACTGCAAGATTTTTAGCCCCTGTTCCCGACAGTTTCGCTATGGTTTCGCTGATTCGCAGGGTTTCCTTTGTCATTTGTTCTGCCGCTTCGCTTCCCTGGCTCATATTCCTTTCCCTCCTTTCGTTCCAATTCTTTCATAGTCTGTAGATTGATTCGTATCCTCCCCTCTGTTTCCAAAATGTTCTCGCACATTCGCAATTTGGCACGATATGCTTTGATTTGTTCGCTGCACTGCTGATAGACAGCATCAACTTTTATGTTTTCTCCTCTAAGCCTCACCTCCTTTCCAATACGTTTTCTTTCTTCCACAAGTCGAGAAATTTCCCCATGAAAAAAGGACATCAAGCTCTCGATGTCCTCTATGGTATCTATCCTGTTTTCGGAAAGAAATTTATTCTGTTTTACATATTTTTCAAATCGGATCACATCATCATACAAATAAGGACTGACTTTTCTTCTGCCAGTCTTTTTCTTTGCCTTGCCCAAAAGGTATAGATACTTCCAGTACAAAGCTCTGATTCCCGTGATCCTTCTGCTTTTCTGAAAACTACCTTTTAGTCGGATTTTGTTATAGTTTTTACGTTCTTTACCACCAAAATGAAAATCATCATACAGGCGTTTTTTCTGCAGTCGTTCCTGAATATCCGCTTCTGTATATCCTTGTCCAAGGGAAGAAAGCCGGATGTACCGCTGCCCGCCCTTCGGCTTGACTGCTGTATGCTTTACATTCTCCCCATACTTCACGATATAGCCGCTGACTCTCATGGCATCCAGAAAACTACGATAGTTGAAAGACTGCTCAATGGCTGTATCTACATCTTTTCGGATCATACTTCTGATCGTTGTTTTTCCGCTTTGCTCCGCCTGCCATTCAGCATAATGCTTTCCTTTCCCCTTTGGTATAATTACCGATAGGCCATTTTCTCTGCAAATCCTGTCTGATACTTCACGCAACTGCCAAAGCGTTTTGGGCACAGATCGATATTTTCTGCCATCTACAAAAGAAACGGAATTTATCACAATATGATTATGCAAATGCCCTCGGTCCAGGTGGGTACCAATGATCACTTCAAAATCTCCAAAACATTCCTTCGCAAAGGTAATTCCAATTTTGTGAATCTGCTCCGGCGTTCCCTCTCCCGGAGGAAATGATTGAATCACATGATAACATAAAACTTTATCTTCTTTACCAAAACGTTTTTTTGTTTTCTGCATTTCTTCATTGGCAGTTTCAACACTTCCACAATTCAAACACGAAGCATAAAATCGTTCTTCTGTTTTTTCTGGATTCAAGGCATATCTTGCTGCATTCTCAACTGTTTTATCTTCATTCACAGCATAATCCGTACATCCAGCCAAATTATATCTTCTAGTCAATATTTTTAAATAAGCCATGTTATACCTCTTTCACGATTTTCCAAACCTCCTTCATAAGCCTTTGCATTTCCTGTAATTCTCCTATGTCTATACCCTCTGTAGCATTCGCTATGTGTGCGATTTGATTGATGTTATTTCCTATTGCCGATAACTGACGAATCATTTCACCCCAATACTCAGCAGGCCGCTCTTTTACATTACTTCCTGCAATCAAACTTCTAACAAACGGCTCCATCTTTATTCCAGCCAATCTCGCTTGTTGATCAAGGTGGTTCTTTTCTTGCGTTGTCAATCGGACTGTGATTTGCTGTGTTCTTTTTTGCATTTCATTCCCTCCAAACAAAAAGACGAGAATTTGAATTCTCGTCTTTTTGTTTCTTTTCATTTGCAACTTATTCCATTACTCTCAAATCATATCCTTTTCCATCATTTTCACTTTTTTCATATGCATTATCAATATACATTTTTGGATATTTCAAAAACTCTTCTTCTTCAACAAATGTTATGTACGACCCATTTAACCAATCATACATACCCTCATTTGTTTTAATTGGAGGATTTGAATTAAAGTGATTCTCTGCAATAATAGTCTGTATTTTGTCCATATGATAGTTCGTCCCACTACCTGTTGAATACTTAAACCACGAATAGCCTCCATTTACTTTCTTAATTACAGCAACCACACCATTTCTTTGAGAGGTTCTTCCTTTTCTTGTACTCTTCTTAAGACAATAAGAAATTTCCCATCCTATCCAATCACTTTTTTTCATTTCAGGAGAAAGAATTACTATTGTTACCGATGTATCATACATCATATCCGCAAGATTTCTCTCTATTGTTCTTCTCTTCAAATCTGTCATATCTTTAGAATTGACATTTTCCCCTTTGTAATAGGTTGCATCTTTTCCAAGTGCTTTTATTATTTTATCTCTTAATTCTCTTGACTCACTATATTTATAAGATATAAAGGTTTTATGTGCCATATTAGCCTCCATACTTCACTCACATTTTTAATGTATTACGCTGCTCTTTCGCTATAGTTACCACTGTTTTTACTAATGTCTCAACATCAGTTGAAGTTTCAAGAATACCAATATATTTTTCTAAATACTGATACTTTTCTATATTAGTCCGAACTTCATCAAAAATTTTTTTAGCCATAAATCCAGTACTACCAATAGGAATAATCACATTATTATTATCTCTTGCAATTCTGAATTCATCCCAACACCCTGGTGCATCAATAATCTTTGAAGAATCATTTGGATCTTTTTTATTCCCGCACAAAAATATCGCTATACCAGTATCCGAAATCATATCTTTCCGATATTTTTCAAATATTTTCTGGCGCATCTGAGCGTCCTTAATTCCCTGCGGAAACGGACGAAGACACAAATATTCATCAATGTGCTTATATTTACTTAAGTAAATTTCATCCAAGGCTCCATTTATCACAGATGAGCCAATTCCTAACCCAAATCCCGATGTAATTCTAAAATCATTTTTTACCAACGATTTTGATAGTTCTCTTGCTAATTCTTCTATTTTCTCCTTTCCCCAATCTCCATAATCATCCGCACTACCCGATATAAAAATATTATTGCGCTTAATCGCAGATTCCACATCCCGAAGCACTACTGTAATTTCCGAATAGTCATCCACAAATACAGTTTGTATCCCATAACGTTTTAAATCTTTAACTCGCAATTCCTGTTTCGCACTTTCGTATCCATATTCTTCAGGATCTTCATAATCAGACTCTTGTACTTTACGAAAAAAACAATAATGCTCTGTAACATTTTCGTCTAACAGTGAATGGATCTGTCCTAAAATATAATCAAGATTTGGATCTTCAAAACTAAAACCTATAAAAAGAAACTTCTTTGATATTAAATCTCCCTTTAAAATTGTTCTAAATAACGGTCTATTTTTATTATATAAAATATAATCATCTTTTGTTAAAACAGCATCTGCCGGATGATCCACATCACCATGCATTTTATATACAACAGCGTCCCTATTTTTTAAAGCATTAGCCAATTGTTTAGATTCCATCTTCACTTCTGCTTTTTTCCCATTTTTTTCAAGTTCACGTTCAATCAATTTATCATAGTTTGTAGTCCAATATGTTGATATTGGTAATCTAGCTATTATTTCTATATTTTCATTTTCTTCAACTTCTGAATTAAATGCATTTAAAATCTCCTGATTTATACTTGCTCTGTTTCCAGCTTCATTTCTACAATATTGAGCAATTGAAAGAAGATCATTTTCTTTATCAATATTAAGTTCCACTTCCTCTGCTAGAGGTCGAAGGAGCCCTTTCCAATCTACATAACCTGATGTTCTAGATAAACCTGCTCCTGCAAATATAGCTGCATTACCTTCCCTTATTGCATTAGTATATTTTCTGATAAATCCATTCTTTGAAATTGCCATTTCTTCTCCTCCTTAGCATAAGCTAGTGCTACGCCAATAATTGACCGATTTCTTGCATCTCAATACATTTAAAATCATGTATATCTTCTCCATTAATAACCATCATAAATATTTTTCCTCGCAAAATATTTTCATAATAGTCTAACTCAAATGATACCCACTCCGATTTTCTTGACTCATTAGAACTTATATACAAAAGGCATTTAGATTGTTTCATTCGTGCTTTCAACACTTCTTTTGTATATTCTGAAACCATCGATCGTTTCAAAAAATCATTATCAGCAGTCCAATCAACATAGCAATTCATTCCATTCGCATTAGCTACTTCTACTATTTTTTGAATAACCTTTTTATCTTTACTGCTATGAGAAATAAACAAATTATAAACCTTCAGATTCTGAACAGACTTATCATTTTGTAGTTTTTGTGCAAGAGACTTCGGAGTTCCATCAAACGAACTTTTCTCTACTTGATAAATCTTTTTCTTTCCTCTAAATCGCTTTCGTAATTTGACATAGTGCCCCGCATTTTGCAAATGCTTAAATGCAAGATTTCGTATTTGATCATTTCGTTCACTATCGTTTATTTTCCAAAAAAATTGTCTGGATTTTTCACATTCATATTTTTGAATTTCTTTAAAGACCTCCATTTTGTCATTTACAGTATTACGACGATCATGATATGCATAAATTAATGCATCTATAAACCCAGGATCAACTTGCTGTATATCCTTCATATATTCTTCTATTTTTCGTCGTTTTTTTTCGATTCTTTTTTTTCTATTTTGCTTTAACGCTTCTATATTTTCTACTCTAAACTGATCATTATAATTTTTCTTATGCCTTTCTCGCCCATCTTTGCTCAAAAGATATTTAACCTTTCCAAGAGAGAAAAAATATTCTTCTGGCTTCAACGGATTGTATCTTGTCTTTCCCTTTTTATATTTCAGGAACTGATCTTTCCCAGCATAAACTACATATCTTTCACAGATTTCCTTCCATTCATTTGGATAATACTCTTTGAATGCTTGAAGAATGTCCTCACCTGTATATTCTGGTTTCAAGGTATTTACCACTAATTCTAACGGTCTTTTCAATCGCTTAGCAAATTTAATGTTTTCGCTTTCATATTTTCTCTTAGTTTTCCCAGGCATAATTTTCACCCCTTAAAAAGTATCCTTTTTTATTATAATACAGACAATCTCTTACTACTGTTAGAGCCCAGTTGAAATAGCCATTTAGAGCCCAACAGATTTAACCAATTTC
>NZ_JBJEJK010000025.1:0-69679 GCF_051877975.1 Anaerotignum sp. | reverse complement strand
TTCAGCTGAACGGCATTTATCAAAACCCCAGAGATTATCTTGGCGAAGAATAAAAAGAAATCCCGGCTCCAATTAGAGTCGGGATTTTTTTATACAATCCATTCTGTATATCATTTTTACGCAGCCTGCCAGCCAAGGCAAGTCCGTTTTTCTTTCTTATTCATATCTTACCGCTGTACCGGAAGCCGTTACCATCAGCATCCCATTATCTGCCCCCAGCACTTCATAATCGATATCCACGCCTACAACGGCATTTGCCCCCATCTGCGCCGCTCTTTCCTGCATTTCACGGATCGCATTTTCTCTAGCAGCAATCAATTCTGTTTCGTATGTATTGGAACGGCCGCCGAAGATATTTGTCAGCCCTGCCATCATATCCTTTATCATGTTGACGCCGGAAATCACTTCCCCAAATACGATTCCCTTGTATTCTACAATTTTCTTGCCTTCAATGCTGTTTGTTGTTGTTACGATCATGTCAATTCCTCCTTAATCGTTGGTCAGATTTCCATTCCCGCTGACAGGGATTTCTTCTCCTAAATATTTGGGTTCCGGCTGTATCCATGCAGTGCAGAAATCCTTAGCCCTCGCCAGCATCTCCCGAAATTCCCGGTACGCCTGCCCCCGATAATTCACATCCAGGGCAGCCACACCATAGGCCTCCAGTCCCAATTTTTCCGCCACATATAATGCCCTGGGCAAATGATATTCCTGGGTCACGATAATAACCTTTTCCGCACAGAAGATATCCCTTGCCCGATACATACTGTCATAAGTAGAAAATCCTGCATGGTCCATGAAGATATCCTCGGAGGGAATCCCCCGCTCCATGGCAAACTTCTTCATGGTATTCACCTCGTCATATTCCTTTCGGCTATGGTCTCCGCTCATCAAAAGCTTCTCCGCCGCTTCTGCTTCATATAGAGCAATCCCCGTTTCCAGTCTGTCCCTGAGCATCAGGCTCGGTGTGCCGTCCTCCCGCACGCCGCACCCCAAAATCAGAATGCAGTCCGCCTCCAGTTCTTCCGCTTCTTCCGCAGAAAGGATATGGTCCGCCGTATGGCTTTTCATATAGGAACTCAAGCCAAAAACAGCCAACATTCCAGCCACACCAAGAAAAAACAGACATAAAATAACCCGTTTCATCCAAACTTTCATCCTTTTCCCATCACCCTTACATCTCTCGAATCTCTGCACCAAAGGGGGTCAATGCCAGCATAGCGAATTTGAAATGCTGCAGCCCGAAGGGAATCCCCACAATCGTCAGGCAGCAGGTGATACCCATCGCCGCAGAAGCCAACGCCAGCTCCACCCCGCAAAGCAGTACCCAGATCACATTCAAAAGAATAGAACCAGAGCCCATATTGCCATAATAAATTTTCTTTCCAAAGGGGCAAAGGGCGATCCTTGCGAATTTAAAGCATTGTCTCCCAATGGGGATACCAATAACGGTAATACAGCAAAGGCATCCTGCCAAAAGCCAGCCAAGGGCAGAAAACAGGCCGCCAAAAATCACCCACAATATATTTCCTAAAACCTGAAGTATGGACATAACCATCCCTCCTTACTTTTCCTTTCGATAAAAGGCAACAACCTTTGCATAATCCTCATTTTCCAAGGCTTCTCGCCCTTTTTCGGAAAGGGTATAGACGCCCTTTTCCACTCGCTGAAACCATTGATCAAAATTTCTGCTGAGGACGCCGACGCAGTCCTCCATACCTCTTTCCCGGAGAGCCGCCGTGGAAATCTGCCCTTCCCTCTCCAAAAGGCAGGCCAAACGGATGCTTTTTTCCCGAAAGGCTGTGATGATTTTTCTCCTCGTCATACCGCCCACGTTCACATCCATCTGGCGGTTTTCCATCTCCGCCTGCAGCTGTTCCCGCTTCCTGCGGTTTTTCCATGCCAGGCTGTCGGAAGGCTCCAGAACCACATCCACCGTCTGCAAGGGGCTGTCCAGTGCCACCGTCAGCAAGCCCAGTTCCAGCCGTTTCAGCAGCCGCAGCATATCCTTCCAGGCCTTTTCCCGCTGTCCTTTTTTCGGGCGGGGGATGGCAACAAAAACCTGTTCCGTCAGGCTTTGCCGTTCCAATGCCTGATAGACCAGCTTCAGGCTGAAGGCTTTTTTCAGCTCCACCACCAACAACTGCCCGTCTTTCACCGCGGCAATATCGCAATGTTTCACCTCTGCCTGCACCTGATAACCTTCTTCCTCCAGAAAAGCACGGATAGGCTCATATAAATCTGTTTCTTTAAAATCCCCCATATTCTTCACCTGCCATGAAATCATTCCCGAGCCATGAAGGCTTCAATTTCCTCCACCGTTTTTATCATAGCAGCAGTCATCACTTCATTGCCTTCTTCTGTCACCAATACATCATCCTCGATACGGATACCAATTTCCCATTCCTCGATATAGAGCCCCGGCTCCACCGTCAGCACCATGCCCGATTCCAAAATACGGTCGCCGTATCTGCCCACATCGTGGGTTTCCGCCCCAAGGTAGTGGCTTACACTATGATAATAATATTTCGCCACATCTTCTTTTGTTTCAACCAGGCCGATTTTCTTTAATGCTTCAAAATAATGGTCTTTCAGCAATTCATTCAAATCGGCAAAGGGCACGCCGGGTTTAATGGCATCAATGACCTTCTGCTGTCCTTCTAAAACGATGTTGTAAACCAGCTTTTGCCGTTCTGTAAATTTACCATTGATGGGGAAGGTGCGGGAAATATCTCCGTTATACCATCTCCATTGGGCCCCTGCGTCAATGAGGATCAATTCCCCCTCTGCTACAGGCTGATCATTCGCCACATAATGCAAAATCGTTCCCCGTTTGCCGCCGGCGGCAATGGTCTGGAATGCTTTTTCCCGCACGCCGTTTTTCATCAGCGTATAATCATAAGCGGCTTCTACCTCATATTCCTTCATACCGGCTTTGGCCGTTTTCATCATGGCTTCGATGCCCAAGCGGGTGATATCCATAGCTTTCCGCATCCGTTCCAGTTCCCATTCCTCTTTAATGAGGCGCATTTCGCTGAATGCCTGATACAGATCGCCAAATACCATCTGGGGGGCATTATTGCGGACTTTTGCCGCAAATTCCAGCGCAGGGGAAGGAGCATCGTCCCATTCCCGGTTTTCCATATCCAGCCATAGTTTTTTGATACCGTTTTTGAAAATATAGGATGCAAAATCACTTTCAAATTCGTCGATCCAGCCGATGTGTTCCACGCCGCTGGCCGCCCTTGCTTCTTCCGCCGTCATATTTGCACCGACCCATTTCGCCATCACGCCGTTATCCCTGGGGATATAAAGAATCTCCTCCACGCCGGTTCTGGTTTTCGCCAGAAAGAGGATGCACTCCTCTCTGTCAATTCCTGCTGCATAGTAAAAATTGCGGTCAGGTGAAAAAGGGTACTTCTCATCCCCTCTTTTGAAAGGCGCCTTGCCCGCAAATAACACCGCCGCCGAAAACATTTCGATTCGGTTCAGCAGCTTTTCTCTGTTTTTTTTAAATGCTTCTTTCATTTTTCCACTGCCTTTCGCCACAAAGATATCATATTTTAAAAAATGATGCTTTTCTTTTTTCTAAATACTTTCTTACAAATTTCTTATTTTTTTATTCTTCGATCAGGAAACCCTTGCCTGCAAAAA
The DNA here is from genome assembly GCF_051877975.1 of Anaerotignum sp. GTDB lineage: Bacteria > Bacillota > Clostridia > Lachnospirales > Anaerotignaceae > Anaerotignum_A. Next base: position 66,025 of record NZ_JBJEJK010000025.1, on the reverse strand, counting down.
ATGCCTGTAATTCTTTCTTTTCCGCTGTTACTCTGCCCTGTACCGCATCCGGCTTGCCGCCGCCTTTGCAACCAAAGGGCTCTTTCATTTTCTCTGCAAATGTGCGGGCATCTTTTTCCGCACTCAGCAGCACAAAAGCAAAACCTTCGCCGTTTTTAGAAAATACTGCTGTGCGTTTTGCCCCTTTTTTCAGCAGCAGGTCTGCAAAATGGGTCATATCCTTGCTGTTCAGATCATCGCCGAAAAAGAGGATATTTTCTGTCCCCTCCGCCACCTGCTCTGCTTTCTGGGTGAAGTATTTCCATTTTAACTGGTTCAATGCCTGTGTCAGCGCGTCTCTTTCCGCCAGCAGATTTTTGACCGCTCCATCTGCTTTCACTCCGGGTACAGAAAGCAATCTGCCGGCTTCGTTTGCCACATCGTTTTTCTTCCGATAATCCTGCAGGGCGCGCTTGCCGCAAAGCAGCTCCAGCCTGGTGCCGCCCTTATAATTCTGGGCACCGATGATCTTGATCTGTCCAATTTCCCCCGCCAGCTTTACATGGGTACCGCAGCAGGCACAGCAATCATAATCACCCACATTGACGATACGCACCTGTCCCTCCAGTTCCTTTTTGCTGCGATATTCCAGCTTATCCAGTTCTTCCTTGGAAGGATAGCGAATCCCCACGGGCGCATTGGTCCAAATAGCTTCATTGGCTTTTTCTTCCAGCCAAGGCAGCTCATCCTCGGGAATTTTTGTATTCAAATCAATGGTAATGCTTTCTTTCCCCATATGGAAACCAACATTATCACAGCCATATTTTCCGCAGATCACGCCGCTGAGGATATGCTCCCCAGAATGGTTCTGCATCAGGTCAAAGCGGCGTTCCCAATCGATTTCACCCGCTACCTCTGCCCCTACCTGCAGGGGTCTGTCTGTCGTATGGGTGATGATGTCATTTTTTTCATGGACATCCAATACGTTTACGCCGCCCAGCACCCCCAGATCCGCAGGCTGGCCGCCGCCTTCGGGGTAAAATAAGGTTCTGTCCAGAACCACTTGATAGCCCTGCTTTCCCTCTGTGCATTCCAATACCTTTGCTGTAAATTTTGTTGCATAAGCATCCTGATAATATAACTTTTCGGTCATACCGTTCTCCTCCATTTTTAAAATTTTATTTATTATAGCATAAATCAAGGAAACCTCAAAAGACTTCGTCTTTTTCTCTTTTAGGATGGCAAAATGCCATTTTAGAAACGCAGACGCCCATATTGCAAATCATAAAAAGCAGACTTCTTCCCTTATAAACAGAGAAAAGTCTGCTTTTCCGATTTCTCTTCTTATATTTCTCTTCTTATTATGAAAAAAGCGGTATACTCAAAGAGCATACCGCTTCCATTCATCTTATAAGATAATATGATTTCAGGCAAAACCAAGTGAATTATCTATCCACCTGAGGAGCTTCGTCTTCCATCCATTTCATCAGACCGCCCATTTCAGCGTCTTTATCCCAAACATATTTCTTTGTTTCGGATGCGATAACGCCGGACAGACCAATCAGAGCAACCATGTTGGGGAATGCCATACATGCGTTCAGTGTATCGGCTACGTTCCAAACAACGTCCAGAGCAGCTACACAGCCAACCAATACAACGATTGTCCAAGCAATACGATAAGGTTTGATTGCTTTAACGCCTACCAGGTAAACCCACGCACGTTCGCCGTAGTAAGACCAACCAAGGATTGTAGACCATGCGAATGTCAGCAGACCAAATGTCAGAACAGCAGGACCTACAACAGGGATTGCATTGAAAGCACCAGCAGTCAGGTTAGCACCTGTCAGGCCTTCCATACCAGCAGGGTCTTTCAGGATAGAGGATACCAGAACCAGACCTGTCAGCAAACATACAACGATAGTATCCCAGAATACACCAGACATGGAGATCAGAGCCTGTCTGGAAGGGTTTCTTGTAGCCGCACATGCGTCTACGATAGGAGCAGAACCCAGACCAGATTCATTTGTGAACAGACCACGGGATACGCCGGCACGGATACATGTTGCGATTGTAGCACCTACAAAACCGCCGCCTACTGCGGAAGGATTGAAAGCACCTTTAATAATCGCACCAAATGCTGCGGGGATGTAAGCTGCATTGATAACACAGATAACTACACAACCCAGGATGTACAGACCAGCCATGATGGGGATCAGTTTTTCACATACTTTGGAGATGGATTTAACGCCGCCCAGAATAACCAGACCTGTGATAATCATCAGAACGATACCAGTTGCGATCTTGGGAATGCCAAAGGTACCCTGTACGGATTCAGCGATGGAGTTCCCCTGTACCATGTTACCAATACCAAAGCCTGCGAAACCTGTGAAGATTGCGAACAGAACGCCCAGCCATTTCTGACCCAGACCTCTTTCCAGAGCATACATAGGGCCACCAATGTAGGAACCGTCTTTTGCTTTTACACGGAATTTAACAGCCAGCAGAGCTTCGGAATATTTTGTTGCCATGCCCAGCAGACCTGTCATCCACATCCAGAATACAGCACCGGGGCCGCCTGTACCGATGGCTGTAGCAACACCTACGATGTTACCAGTACCGATTGTAGCAGCCAGAGCTGTTGCCAGCGCTGCGAAACCGCCGATATCACCGGATGCTTCTTTATCGGGTGTGATAGACAGCTTAATCCCTGTAAATGTCTTTCTCTGGATACATTTTGTTCTGATTGTCAGCAGTACGTGTGTACCAATCAGCAGAACCAGCATGATAGGACCCCATACTACGCCATTGATTGCAGTTACAAAGTTATTAAAAGCTTCCATAAAATTCCCTCCCTTTAGAGAAAAGATGAAATAATTCCCTGTATCAGTATTTCATCAGGCCGCGGTTCCTGTTTTGCAAAAATACTCATACAACATTCCACTGGAACTCATACCTATAATATCCAAAAACTGGAAACAAATCAAGAATTTTTTTTAATTTTTTCAAAAAAATTCCAAATATCTTGCGTTTTTTTATACGAGTTGCGAAACGAAAACCCCGTAAATACAACAATTTTTGTACATTACGCCTGTTGCTCCGTGGACAAAAAAATTTTTTTGTCCACGGAGCAAACTGTTCCTTTTTTAATAAACTTTTATACATTTGCTGTGCAAAAATACATCCATTTGCATAAATAAAAGAAGGAGCCCTGCAAAGCTCCTCCTTTTACTCTCTAAAGATTTTATGGAATTTTATATGGGAATTTTTTACTTATCTACAACAGGTGCTTCATCTTCCATCCAAAGATCCAGACCGCCTTCTGTCCAAACATATTTTTTGGTTTCAGATGCAATCACACCACTCAGGCCAAGCAGCGCAACCAGGTTGGGGAAGGCCATACATGCATTCAATGTATCGGCTACATTCCAAACTACTTCCAGTGCGGCTACACAGCCAATGAATACAACGATCGTCCAGGCAATACGGAAAGGTTTGATTGCCTTTACCCCTACCAGGTAAACCCATGCACGTTCACCGTAGTAAGACCAGCCCAGGATTGTGGACCATGCAAATGTGATCAGCCCGATTGTTAAAACGATAGGACCTACAACAGGAATTGTTGCAAAAGCACCAGATGTCAGGTTTGCACCTACCAGACCATCCATACCAACGGGGTCTTTGATGATGCAGGATACCAGAACCAGACCTGTCATCAGGCAAACAACGATGGTATCCCAGAATACACCGGACATGGAGATCAGCGCCTGGCGGGAAGGGTTTCTGGTAGCTGCTGCCGCGTCAACGATGGGAGCGGAACCCAGACCAGATTCATTTGTAAACAACCCGCGGGCTACACCGTAACGGATACATGTCATGACTGTGATACCCACAAAGCCGCCGCCTGCTGCAGCAGGGTTAAATGCGGATTTGATGATGACTGCAAAGGTTGCAGGAATATACTGCGCATTGATGACCAGGATAATCAGGCAGCCCAGGATGTAGAAACCAGCCATAAAAGGAACCAGTTTTTCACAAACCTTGGAGATGGAATTTACGCCGCCCAGAATAACCAGACCTGTCAGGATACACAGAATCGCACCTGTTACAAACTTTGGAATCCCAAAGGTGTTCAAAACAGATTCGGCAATGGAGTTCCCCTGGGTCATGTTGCCAATACCAAAACATGCAATCGCTGTAAATACTGCGAACAGGATACCCAGCCATTTCTGCCCTAAACCTCTTTCCAGGGCATACATGGGGCCGCCGATAAAGGAACCGTCTTTTGCTTTTACACGATATTTTACGGCCAGAACTGCCTCGCCGTATTTGGTTGCCATACCGAACAAGCCGGTCATCCAAACCCAAAATACTGCGCCGGGGCCGCCCAGACCAACTGCTGTTGCGACACCTACGATATTACCTGTGCCGATGGTGGCTGCCAAGGCTGTTGCCAGGGCGCCAAAACCGGATACGTCACCAGATGCTTCTTTATCCGGTGTGATAGAAAGTTTGATCCCTGTAAATGTTTTTCTCTGGATGATACCGGTTCTCAGCGTCAAAAACACATGGGTGCCAACCAGCAAGCACAACATCACGGGACCCCATACAAAGCCATTGATCGTACTTACAAAGTTATTAAAAGCTTCCATACATTTCCCTCCCTTGGAAAAAATGAAAATGAAATGATAATTCCGTGTATCGGTATTTTATCAGACCGCGGTTTCTGCTTTTCTAAAATACGCAATGCCACATTCCAACTTGGAATACGCCCCTATGATACATTAAATTTGCACATATTGCAAGATGTTTTTGGAAATTTATTCCATTTATTCCATTTTCTTAACAGTTTATTTATGCTAAATTATCAACAAAATCCGATAAAATCAATATTTTTTATGCAATTTATCATGTTAAGAAAATCCAACCGTGTTAAGAATGTGTGAATTACAAAAATTCACTGAATAAGCAAAAAAACACTTAAATTATTGAAAAATCAGCATTTTCAAACAATTCATATCATATATTCCCTTTTTATACTCCCCCAAGAATTGTGATTTTGCACAAAAAATTTACACTATCTTTACACCCTACCCAAAAAGAAAAGAGACCTGTAAAAGGTCTCTCCTTCCCTTCATTTCCTTATTTATCCACCACAGGGGCTTCATCTTCCATCCACTGATCCAAACCGCCTTCCGTCCAAACATATTTTTTCGTTTCAGAAGCAATCACGCCGCTCAGCCCAAGCAAAGCAATCAGGTTGGGGAAGGCCATGCAGGCATTCAGGGTATCCGCCACATTCCAAACCACTTCCAGCGTTGCCGCGCAGCCAACGAATACCACCAGCGTCCAGGCAATGCGGAACGGCTTAATCGACTTGGTACCACACAGGTATACCCATGCACGCTCCCCGTAATAAGACCAGCCCAGAATCGTAGACCATGCAAATGTGATCAGACCGATGGTCAGAACGATAGGCCCAATGGTCGGAATGGTGCCAAAGGCCGCAGAAGTCAACTCTGCGCCTACCAACCCATCCATGCCGACAGGATCTCTCAGCATTGTGGAAACCAAAACCAAACCAGTCATCAAGCATACCACGATGGTATCCCAGAATACGCCGGACATGGAAATCAGGCCCTGCCGGGAAGGGTTCCTGGTGGCTGCCGCCGCATCAACAATAGGGGCAGAACCCAGACCGGATTCATTCGTAAACAAACCACGGGCCACACCATACCGGATACAGGTCATAATGGAAACGCCCACAAAGCCGCCCCCTGCCGCCGCAGGATTAAAAGCACTTCTCAGGATTACAGAAAAGGTATCCGGAATATACTTGGCATTGATGATCAAAATGATGAAACAGCCAATAATGTAGAAGCCTGCCATAAAAGGAACCAGTTTTTCGCAGACCTTCGCGATAGATTTTACCCCGCCCAGAATACATAATCCTGTAGCGACAGTCAGGATGATACCGGTGACCATCTTGGGTACCCCAAAGGTATTCTGTACAGATTCCGCAATGGAGTTCCCCTGGGTCATATTGCCGATGCCAAAGCAGGCAATGGCAGTAAACACTGCAAACAGAATCCCCAGCCATTTCTGTCCCAAGCCTCTTTCCAATGCATACATAGGGCCGCCGATAAAGGAACCATCCTTGGCCCGCACTCTGTATTTGATGGAAAGAACCGCTTCGCCATATTTCGTCGCCATGCCAAACAGCCCCGTCAGCCAAACCCAAAATACTGCCCCAGGGCCGCCGATCCCTACTGCCGTCGCAACACCAACAATATTCCCTGTGCCGATGGTAGCCGCCATGGCTGTTGCCAAGGCACCAAACCCCGAAACATCGCCGGCAGCTTCTTTATCCGGCGTAATGGAAATCTTGATCGCCTGGAATACTTTCCTTTGGATAAACCCAGTACGAATTGTCAGAAACACATGGGTCCCAACCAAAAGACACAGCATCACAGGCCCCCATACGAAGCCATTGATCGTACTTACAAAATCACTAAAAGCTTCCATCCTTTTCCCTCCTTCTGGTAAAAAATAAATAAATGTAATGACTGCCGCATTGAAGCATGTGCTTCGCCGTAGTTTTACTTGGAATTTATTCTGTTTCAGAGGGAAATATGTCCGTCCTGCCAGTTAAGATTCCGTATACAAAAAAAGCGGTCTTCCTCAGACCGCTTCCGCCTCCTCAGCATCTTCTTCCATGCTCTCTTCTTCATCACCCTTTGGTTCTCTCATCAGGTGCAGAGCCGCACACAGCACCACAACAGCCATGATGACCTGAGGCAGGCAACGGCTGAGTTCCCAGAAAATTCCGGGCAGATTGAAATAATAACCGACCAGATTCAGGGCTGCCCTCCAAAGAACGGAAATGCCCATCAGCAGCAATACGATACCAAAGATACGGCGGTGCTTTGCCGTAAACTGCCAGTCTCTTTCCCAATCCACATAATCCTCAAAGAAGAATTTATCCTCGACTGCCGCAAATTCTTCTTCGGTCATACGGCGCAGATTATGGGTATGAAAGAAGCTGTAACACCAAACGATAGGACAAAGGAAAAGCAGCAATTCCTCCCATCTGAGCCACGCAGCCAATGCCGCCGTGCCGAAAAATAACCCCATCAGCCCAATGCCCTGCTTATATAGCCCCATATACATCTCCCCGGCGCCGGGGCAGCAGGAAAAAAACAGCGTAAAAAAAGCATTCTTTTTGTTTGTCATAAAAATTCCTCCTTGTATGAAGTATGAAATGATTTCCTGCATTCATCATAACAAAAGAGTTTTAGGCTTTCTTTCAGCAAAGTTTAAGTTTTTCTAAAGATTTCCAAAGGGCTTTTCTCCTATAGCAGGCCATAAAAAAGAGCCTTTTCAGGCTCTTTCTCATATCATTCTTCTGTTATTTCTTCCGCTGGCTCTGCTTTTTCGCCGCCGGGCAGGAATTTTTCGATCTCCGCCCACAGTTCTTCCACACCGGTTTTCTTTTCCCCGGAAAAAGGAATCAGCACATCGCCAGGCTGCAGCTTCAATGTCTTTTTGATGACGGAAAGCTGCTTCTGGATCTGGCTGCGGTTGATCTTATCGGATTTGGTGGCGGCAATGATGATATCATAGCCATAATGCTTCAGCCAATCATACATCATGATATCATTTTTGCCAGGTTCATGGCGGATATCGATGAGCAGGATGATGGCTCTCAGTTCCTCTCTTCTTTCCAGATAATCCTCAATCATTTCGCCCCATTTGGCGATTTCGGATTTCGGGGCTTTCGCATAGCCATAACCGGGTAAATCCACCACATACATCATATCGTTCACATCATAAAAATTAATGGTTCTTGTTTTGCCGGGCTGGGAACTGGTACGAGCCAGGGCCCGTCTGCCCAAAATGGCATTGATGAGGGTGGATTTGCCTACGTTGGATTTGCCGGCAAAGGCAATCTCAGGCTTGCCATCCATCGGATAATGGGAAAAATTTGTCCCGATATATTTCAGCGAACTTGTTTTTACCTGCATACACTTTCTCCCTTCGCCAGTGCCGCTTGCAGCACATCTTCCATAGTTTCTGCCAAAACGAATTCCAGGCCTTCCTTCACTTCATCCGGAATATCCTTCAAATCTTTTTCATTTTCCTTCGGCAGGATAACGGTTTGAATCCCCACTTTTTTCGCCGCCAGCACCTTTTCCTGCAACCCGCCGATGGGCAGCACTCTGCCGCGAATGGTGATTTCCCCTGTCATGGCAACATCATTGCGTACTCGTATACCTGTCAAAGCAGAGAGCATAGCTGTAGCCATAGTCACGCCAGCAGAAGGGCCATCCTTTGGCGTTGCCCCTTCGGGGATGTGGATATGTATATCATTCTTTTTATAGAACTCAGGATCCAGTTTGAAATCAGCACTCTTGGAACGGATAAAGCTGATAGCAGCTTCTGCAGATTCCTGCATTACCTTTCCCAGATTCCCTGTCAGCTTAAATTTACCGTCGCCAGGCATCACATTAACCTCTATGGAAAGGGTCGTGCCGCCCACACTGGTCCATGCCAAACCGCGGACAATCCCTATCTGCGGTTCTTTATAAATCGTTTCGGGCATAAATTTCTTTGTTCCCAGAATTTCTTCCAGATTATTCCTTGTCACCGTCAGGGATTTTCTTTCTCCCGCCAAAATGGATTTTACCGTCTTACGGCAAATCTCGCCAATGGTGCGTTCCAACTGGCGCACACCGGCCTCTCTGGTATATCCGTCAATGATATCCTCAATGGCATCGGTCTTGATCTTCAGCTGTTTTGCTGTCAGGCCGTGGCGTTTTCTCTGTTTGCTCACCAGATGTTCCTCTGCGATATGAAGCTTTTCCTGGGCGGTATAGCTGCTCAGTTCAATGATCTCCATACGGTCTCTCAGGGGGCCGGGGATGGTATCCAGGCTATTTGCCGTACACATGAACAGCACTTTAGAAAGGTCATAGGGAAGCTCGATAAAATGGTCCCGGAAGGTATGATTCTGCTCGCCATCCAGCACCTCCAGCAAAGCCGCCGCAGGGTCACCATTATGAGAAACCCCCAGCTTGTCCACTTCATCCAGCAGCATCAAGGGATTGATGGTACCCACCTGCTTCATCGCATTGATGATACGACCGGGCATAGCGCCAATATAGGTTTTTCTATGTCCACGAATCTCCGCTTCATCCTTCACACCGCCTAAGGACATCCGCACATATTTGCGGTTCAGCGCCTTTGCCACAGAACGGGCAATGGAGGTTTTCCCCACACCGGGAGGCCCCACCAGGCAAAGAATCGTAGCGCTTTCTTCCGGGGCATTTTTCCGGACAGCCAAATATTCCAAAATACGTTCCTTCACCTTTTTCAGCCCATAATGATCTTCTTCCAGAATCTTCTCCGCTTCGGGCAGATCAAAGGTTTCCTCTGTGGTTTCTGTCCAAGGCAGGGAAAGCAGCGTTTCGATGTAGGTTCTGGAAACGTTGGATTCCGGGGAAGTTACAGGAATTTTCAGCATGCGGTCGATTTCTTTTTCGATGGTCTCCCGTACATAATCAGGGGGATTCTTTTCCTCCAGCTGCTGGCGGTATTTTGCCGCATCGGCCCCAACGCCATCCTTATCGCCCAATTCCTCCTGAATGACCTTCATTTCTTCCCGCAGGTAATATTCTCTCTGATTCTGGTCGATATTTTGTTTTGTTTTATTCTCGATTTCCTTTTTGATATCCAGCACCTGACGCTCCTGCTGCATCATGGAAATCACCGCCTGCAAGCGTTCAAAAGGATTCAGGATTTCCAGCAATTCCTGTTTTTTATTGAAAGCCAGTTCCATGCCTGCCGCCATGATATCCGCCAGCTGGCCGGGCTTCGTTGCAGCAACCACATTTCCCATCAGATCCATAGCTGCGGTATTGGGTGCCAGTTTGATATATTCATCATACTGCTCCACAGCAATCCGCATCACTGCCTGCACATATCCGCTGGGTTCCTCCTCAAAATCCTGGGCAATCGTAGTAATTTCCCCATAATCGCAATTTCTGACATGAATATTGCTCAGTCTGCCGCGGCATTTCCCTTCCACGATGACATGGGTCAGGTTGCCGGGCAGCTTCAGCACCTGCTTCACCTCCGCCAGAACGCCAATATCATATAAATCGTTTCTGCCAGGGTCTGGTGTAGCAGGGTCTTTTTGGGTCACCAAAAAGATTTCCTTCCCGTTTTCCTCCGCCGCCTGCAGGGCATCCAGAGATTTCTGTCTGCCGGCGGGGAAGCTGATGGCCATGCCGGGGAATACCGTCAGGCCGCGCAAAGCGATCATCGGCACGATGATCGGTTGTTTCTTCTCCATAGTTTCACCTCAATATATCAAGTTTTATCAACAAAATTTCTTTTTTCTTCAGCAAAAAAGCCAAATAGGCATACTTCTTCACCTTGACTAAATAGTATACAATAAATTTGGAGCAGGGTCAAATATTGTCGAATGGAAAATTCTTTGATACACTAAGCAAAAGGGGTGAAATTCTTGTGGAAAATATCAATGCAAAGCGGGTTTTAGAGAGCATCATAAAGATTCTTTTCTTCGCATTTGTACTCTATCTTCTCTGGGGAATCTATGTCGTCAACCTAGGCTATGATGTAGAGATGAATCATACCATCCAAGCAGGGCTTTACGAAGGGGAAGAAAAACTGGAGGACGTAACGATTGAAGTGGAAGGTACCTTCCGGAACTATTTCTTCCAACGGGATACCTACGAAGGCAGATTTGCTGTATCCTGTCTGCCGGAAACGATGACCGAGTATGCCATCGCTCATATCCATTGGTCTGAAGATAGATATGGCATATTTCCAAGTATTCGCTATCTCGATAAAAACCCTGACCATACGGGTCTGCAATTTCTCGACACAAATGGCAACTACGGCATAAATGTTCTAAACAAAGACATGACAGAAATCGTCTGGGGAACGGACGACGGCAACTATATCGCCACCGAAACAGCCTACGGAGAATGGATGGCAGAACGGACGCAGTAAAAGAAACTGCATAATAAACTGGAATTTTTGGAGGTGCAAGGGATGAAAAAGAGAGCCTTTATAGTGTTATTGATTATACTGGTTTTGCTCCTGACATATTTTATTGGCACAGGTTTTATGAAAAATACTTCTGCATATATCAATGATTTCTCAGTTTCAGAAGATGGAAGCGAAATCACAATGAATATTGGTGTGTCATCCTCTATGGGATATATCAGAGAGGTTTCTATTTACCAGCAAGAAGGCGGAAAACTTTATATTGATTGCTACTCTGCTTTTGGTGGTCTTAACGGAAGCATAGGTGCAAAAAGTGTTTTCACCTTACCGTTAGACAAAGACACTACAATAATTGCCATTTATCGAAACACAAACTGTTATGAAGAAATTTTGAAAAAAGACGATAACGATGTGTGGCATCGTGTTACACAAGAGTAAATTTCTAATTTATCCACCTGATGAAAAACTATGCTCCGCCCAAAGGGCGGAGCTTTTTTCATCCAATTTCTTTTTCCTTCAAAAACTCCATTCCCTCGGAAAGAGCTGTCCCCTCCGAAAGGAAAATCTCATTCAGCAATTCCCGCACATCCCCCACGGGGATGACTTCGATCTCCAGCTTTCCATAGGCATCCTTCCAATTTTCCCGGGGAATGAAGGCACGGGTCGCCCCTGCTTCCTTTGCCGCCTCCAGCTTTTCCTCCACACCGCCCACGGGCAGCACCTGCCCATGGAGGCTGACCTCCCCTGTCAGGGCAATATCATTGGGCACAGGGGCTTCTGTAAAGGCAGAATAGACCGCCAGAAACATAGCTGTCCCTGCCGAAGGCCCATCCACAGGGATGCCGCCGGGAAAATTCAAATGAACACTGTATTCCTCTTTGGAAAACCCAAACTGTTCCATCAGCGTCAGCACATTCTCCGCCGCAGAACGGGCATTGCTTTTCCGCTTGGCAGAGCCCTGCCGATTTTTAAATTCTTCCTCTTCCATGATACCTGTCACCGTCAGGCCGCCCTTTCCCTTCTGTACGATGGCTTCAACGGAAAGGAGCATCCCACCGCCCCTCGATTCTACGCCTAAGCCGTTGACTACGCCCACCATGGGCTTTTCGGGAATTTTCCGCTGATAAACAGGCTGATATTTTCCTGCTTCCACCACCCATTCCAAATCCGCCGCCGTGATGGTACGATTGCCTTCCATCCATGCCAAAGAAGTGAGGGACTGCACCAGATTCACTGTATCCCTACCCCCTCTGGCATAGACCGCGATCTTTCCGCAAAGCCCATCCTCATAGTCCAACCCTGCCCGCTGGAGGCTGTTTTCCGCAATTTTCTCCACAGAAGTTCTGTCCAGTCGTTCAAAGAAGATTTCCGTACAACGGGAACGGAGGGCATCGGGAATTTCACTGGGGCTGCGGGTGGTTGCCCCAATGAGGCGGAAATCCGCCGGAATCCCCTTCTGAAAGATCTGGTGGATATAGGGGGGAATATTTCTATTGCTGCGGCTATAATAGCTGCTCTGAAAACGAGCCACTCTGTCCTCCAATACCTTCAGTAGTTTATTCATCTGTATAGGGTGCAGTTCCCCAATCTCATCGATGAAAAGAACGCCCCCATGGGCTTCGCAGACTGCCCCGGGGCGAGGTCTGGGGATGCCTGCCTGCCCAAAAGAACCTGCCCCCTGATAGATGGGGTCATGGACAGAACCCATCAGGGGGTCAGCGATATTCCGTTCATCAAATTGCAGCGTTGTCGCATCGATTTCCACAAATTTCGCCTTTTCCCCGAAGGGAGATTCTTTTTTCTGTTTTGCTTCCTCCAAAATCAACCGGGCCGCCGCCGTTTTTCCTACCCCCGGCGGGCCATAAATAAGAATATGCTGGGGATTTGGGCCGCAGAGAGCCGCTCTCAGGGCTTTAATGGCCTTCTCCTGCCCAATGATCTCCTCCAGTTTTTTGGGGCGTGTCTGCTCCGATAAGGGCTCTGTCAGCCCAGTCTCCCACATTTCCATCAATTTATCCATCTCGATGATGTTATCCTCACATTTCAATCCCTCTCCGGCGCCTTTTTTTCGACTGCTTTTAAAAAAATACCATGCACCCAGGGCAAAAAACAACAGCTGGGCCCATGCCAATAGATTCCATTCCAAACTCCCATCTCCTTTTTCCATTCTTGGGAATAGTATCTCTGGAAATGGGTGAATTATCCTTGCAAAAAGAAAAAGAGAGACTGAACAGGGTAAAAATTTCAGCCTCTCTTTTTTTATTTGCTTTCTTTTTCTCAAATCTCATCCAGAATGATGGGGATTTCCTCCAAAATCTGTCCTTCCGGGATATGCTCCCCCGGGATAGTATATTCAAAATGATGATACTCATAGGGCACAGGGGAATCCATCCGGATCAACTGGAACAGTCCGAAGAAGAAAACCCCCGCCAATACGATTCCCGCCGCCGCAAAAATCAGCCATGCTTTTGCCAGATTCCGGCGATTGGGATTTTCCTCTCTGTTGAAGATCCAGAAAATCGGCACGATCAGATTCACAATCGGGATACATAAAATCAGCCCAATGAGCAGATAAGCTCCCATGCTCAGGGGCTCTGCCAAATTCTGTTCCTTTTCTTCATATCTTTCCTCCTGCGGAGGTTCTTTCTCCAAAGGCATCCCGCAGTGGATACAGTATAAATCTGACCTGCCCACTGGGCCGCCGCATTTTTTGCAGGTTCTCACCATAATACTTCTCCTTTCCATTTTTTCCTCTCTGAAAAATAGCATATCATATTCCTTGGCTTTTGTCTTTCTTTTTCTATCGTAAACTTTTAAAATTTTACGGTTGACAATCAGACTTTCTCCGTTTACAATGCTCCTATCACCAATGAAAAAAGAAAGGAGGAACTCCCATGCGAACAAATACCAAAAATATTGTTTATATCGCTCTGATGGCGGCTATCCTCTGCATTCTGGCCCCTATCAGCATTCCCATTCCCGTCAGCTCCATCGCCCTGACCCTGGCCACCTTTGCCATCTATCTGATCGCTTATGTGCTGGAACCCAGGCAGGCACTGGCCGCCGTAGGGCTGTATCTTTTATTAGGTGCCATTGGGCTGCCCGTCTTTTCCGGTTATATGGCAGGCATCAGCCGCTTTGCGGCCCCCGGCGGCGGCTATCTGGTAGGCTATCTTTTTCTGGCAGGCATCGGCTCCACCTTTGTCCATCGCTTTTCTAAGGCTCTGCCCCAAATTGGCGGCATGTTCCTAGCCACCTGTATCACCTATTGCATCGGCACCTTCTGGCTAGCAAAGGTGACCAATGCGCCTTTTCTGGCAACCCTTCCCGCCGGTGCCCTGGTATTCCTGCCCCTGGATACGGTAAAAATGCTCTTCGCCTGCTGGCTGGGCAGAAAGCTGCAGCAATATCTAAAGAAGGCATAAGCAAATCATAGAAAAAGGCTGACCGGGTTCTGTAAACAGACTCCAGTCAGCCTTCTTTTTCTTCTATTCTCTTTCCTGTATCACAAAACCAGCGCTGTTGCAATGCTGAAATATACTACCAAGGCAATGGCATCTACAACAGTCGAAATCAGCGGACCTGCCATCATAGCCGGGTCCAGTCTGACTGCCTTAGCCAGAATAGGCAAAATACAGCCCAAGGTCTTTGCCAGGATAACCGCAACCCCCATGCTAAGGGAAACTGTCAAGTCGACATTAAAGGGAGTCGCTTTATCAAAAAAGGTCATCCGCACCATGTTAACGGTTGCCAGAACCGCCCCACAGATGATCCCTACCCGCAGTTCCTTGAATACGACCTTAAAGGTATCCCGCATCTGGATATCCCCCAAAGCCAAACCGCGAATGATCATCGCCGAAGCCTGTGAACCGGCATTGCCGCCTGTGCCGGTAATAATCGTCATAAAGCTGGAAAGCATCACCACAGAATCCAGCAGATCCTGATACATGCCAATGACAAAGGCACTCAAGGTGCCGGAAATCATCAGCACGCAAAGCCACGGAATTCTATTCTTCGCCAGTGCCAGCACGCCCATTTTCAAATATTCATCATCGGAAGGCAGGACAGCATTCATCAGTTCCATATCTTCCGTGGTTTCCTGTTCGATAACGTCCACGATATCATCGACGGTGATGATGCCGACCAGGCGCCCTTCCTTATCCGTTACCGGCAGTGCCATCCAGTTATATTTCTTGAAGATATTGGCAACCTCTTCCTGGTCATCCAAAGTGTGTACGGAAACGACATCATCCTGCATCAGGTCGCCAATGGTGCTTTCGTCATCGGCGCAGATGAGCGTCCGCAAGGGCACAACCCCGATCAGCTTCCGCTGGGCATCAATGACATAGCAGGTGTAAATGGTTTCCTTATCCATCCCTACCTTTTTGATTTCAGAAAGGGCAAAGGATACCGTCATATTGGCACGCAGGCGCACAAATTCAATGGTCATCAGGCTGCCGGCGGAGTTTTCCGGATAATTCAAAAAGCGATTGATGAGCTGTCTGGTCTCTGCGTCCGTGTTGCGCAGCACCTTTTTCACCAGGTTTGCAGGAGCTTCCTCCAGAAAGTCCACTGTATCATCCAGAAACATTTCATCTACGATATTCCGCACTTCTCGGTCTGTAATAGACTGCACGATATGCTCCTGGGTATCATTATCCATATAAGAGAATACCTCTGCCGCCACATCCTTAGAAAGCAGACGGAAAATAAACAACTGTTTTTCCGCCGTCAGCTCCTCAAAATATTCCGCAATATTGGCAGGCTGTTCTTCGTTCAATTCCTGTTTTAACTGAAGATATTGTCCGCTCTCCATCAGAGCGGTGTAATTGTCGAATAAAATTGTCATTTCTTCATCCATGTTTTTCACCCCAATTCCAAATAAAAAAGCACCGTATGCTTTTCGGAAATTCTTCCTACATACCGTGCATTTATGCAAAAAAGGGCATAAAAACCAGAGTCAGGCCTCCTCTTGCAGAAAAAGAAGCTGACTGAAATGCACGGTAATATTTTTTTCAGATCGTCGATAACCCTCAGATTCTAAAGGGATACCCTCTTTCGTATGACTACCGTCCATTCCATTTCACCTCCGCTTTTCCTGAATGATTTTTCACCTAACGCTTTCAGTATATTCCTACAAAATTTTTGCGTCAACACCCTTTTTGTAAAAAAAGAGTATTTTTCCCGTAAAATCATGGAGAACTCATGCAGAAAGATTTCCTCTTGACAAAAGATGTATTCCTGAATAAAATATGTAGTATGCTACAGATTAAGGAGGGGCATTTTTATGGGTACCACAAAAGGGGTCGGTTATTATATCAAAACGATCCATGAAAAAATCAAAGTACACGCAGATGCTGATTTGAAACGTCATCATCTGACGCTGGCCCAAAGCCGTGTCCTGATCTATCTGACAGAAGCAGGCGGCGAAGCCACCCAAAAGGAAATCGAAACCTTTTTGGAAGTCTCCCACCCCACTGTAGTGGGCATCGTTTCCCGTATGGAACAAAATGGGCATGTAACCTGCTGGATGGATCCACGGGATAAACGAAACAAAATCGTCCGACTGACGGAGCAAGCTGTTTCCCTGGGGAATGAAATGATTTCCCTCATCGAACAACAGGAACAGGAAATGCTGGCCTCCCTTTCCGCAGAAGAAATCAATGCTCTGTTGCATGCCCTGTCTGTCATTTATAAAAACCTGAAATGAAATATAAGCTGGTCTTTCCAGCTTATTCTTTCGCCAAAAATGTAGCCAGCTACATAATTTCATCATAAAGGAGAGAAAAGTTATGATCCAAACCCTTGCAAAGAGCCTGCGGGAACATAAAAAAGGCTCTTGCCTCACCATTATCCTTTCCATTTTGGAAGTGGTCTTTGAAATCATCATTCCCCTATGCATGACAAATCTGATCGATTACGGCATAGAAAAAGGGAATCTGCCTGCCATCTGGAAATATGGCATCTTTCTGTTGCTGTTTGCAGCAATGCAGCTGATGACAGGCGTCCTTTCCGCCCATTGCGGCGCAAAGGCAGCCGTTGGTTTTTGTGCCAACCTGAGACAGGATATGTACGATAACGTGCAAACCTTCTCTTTTTCCAATATCGATAAATTTTCCACGGCTTCTATCGTGACCCGCCTGACCACAGATATCACCAATATCCAGAATGCCTATCAGATGCTGATCCGCATGGCAATCCGCGGCCCTGTGATGCTGCTGTTCTGTGTCATCGTATCCTTCCGTATCAACAAAGAGATTTCTTTTATTTTCCTCATAATCATCCCCATCATGGCCTTGCTTTTGGGGATCATTGTTGCAAAAGTGCATCCTATTTTCAAAAGGGTGTTCAAAACCTATGATACCTTGAACAACGTGGTACAGGAAAATGTCCGCGGCATCCGCGTGGTAAAATCCTTTCATCAGGAAAATTATGAAATCAAAAAATTCAACGGGATTTCCCAGCGCATTTTTCAGGATTTTGCCAAAGGGGAACGCCTGCTGGCATGGAATACCCCTATCCTGCAATTCTTTCTGTATGCCACGATGCTCCTGATTTCCTGGATCGGCGCCAAGGCCATCGTTGCCAGCGGCAATGACCCAGCGCTGGGGCTGACCACTGGCGAGCTGACCGCCCTTATCACCTATGCCATGCAGATTCTGATGAGCCTGATGATGCTTTCCATGGTATTCGCCATGATCACCATCGCTGTCTCCTCCGCCGGCCGTGTTGCGGAACTCCTGCAGGAAAAAACAGATATCTTCAATCCGAAAGAGCCTGTTATGGCAGTCAAAAACGGGGATATCGATTTTCAGGATGTCAGCTTTGCTTATGCTTCCAAAGCAGATAAGCAAGTTCTGGATCATATCAATCTGCATTTCAAATCCGGCGAGACCATCGGCATCCTGGGTGCCACCGGTTCTTCCAAATCCAGCCTAGTACAGCTGATCCCCCGTTTATATGATGTAACAGGAGGAGCCCTGCTGGTAGGCGGCGTCGATGTCCGAAAATATGATCTGGATACTCTGCGGGATGCCGTTGCCATGGTGCTACAGAAAAATGAACTGTTTTCCGGCTCCATCAAGGAGAACCTGCGTTGGGGCAACGAAGCCGCTTCCGACGAAGAAATGGAACATGCCTGCAAACTGGCCTGCGCCGATGAATTCATTCGTTCCTTCCCCGATGGATATGATACCCATATCGAACAAGGGGGCAGTAATGTTTCCGGCGGTCAGAAGCAGCGCCTTTGCATTGCCCGTGCATTGCTGAAAAAGCCCAAAGTCCTCATTCTGGATGACTCTACCAGTGCCGTAGATACCAGAACGGACGCAGAAATCCAGAAGGCTTTTGCCGAATATATCCCAGAAACCACTAAAATCATCATTGCACAGCGTATCAGCTCTATCCAGCATGCCGACCAGATCGTCGTTCTGGATGACGGGAAGGTTTCCGCCATCGGCAAACATGATGATTTATTAAAAACCAACGCCATCTATCGTGAAGTATATGAATCTCAGCAGAAAGGAGGAAACGAAGATGCCAAAGAAACCAAATAAAATGCCCCCAACCCCTCCCCAGGATATGCCCAAAGGCATGCCCCCTATACAAGCACTGAAACGCATCTTTTCCTACACAGGGAAATATAAAGCCTCTCTGTTTGTAGTCGTGTTCTGTATCCTGCTCAGTGCCATTGCCAGTGCAGCATCCTCTCTGTTCCTGCAGATCCTGATCGATGATTATATCGTGCCTCTGCTGGCAACAGATCATCCTGTTTTCACCGGGCTGCTCCATGCTCTTATCACACTGGCGGCTGTCTATCTTATCGGTGTTGTCTCTGCCCTGCTGTATAATCGCCTGATGGTGACCATCGCCCAAGGCACCCTGAAGCAGATCCGGGATGAAATGTTTGCAAAAATGCAGTTTTTGCCTATTCGTTATTTCGATACCCATACCCATGGCGATACCATGAGCCTGTATACCAACGATACCGATACCCTGCGCCAGATGATCGCTCAGTCCACCCCTCAGCTGATCTCTTCCGTGTTTACCATCGCTGCCGTGTTTATCTGCATGCTCTACCTGAGCATTCCCCTGACCGTCGCCGCTGTGGTAACGATGTATCTCTGCCTGAAAATTGCCGGCTTCACTATGAGCAAAATCGGCTTTTTCTTCCTGGAGCAGCAGCGTACCCTGGCAGATTTGAACAGCTATGTGGAAGAAATGGTAAACGGGCAGAAAGTTGTCAAAGTATTTTGCCATGAAGAAAAATGTAAAACAGAACTGCAGGAGAAAAACGAAGCTTGGAAAAAGAGCGCATCCAGTGCCAATGGCCATGCCAACTCCATGATGCCGCTGATGAACGCCCTGGGCAATGTACAATATGTCATCATTGCTCTGATCGGCGCTTATATGGCGGTCAGAGGGATGACCAACTTCAGCCTGCAGGGCGTAAACTCCATGACTTTGGGGATTATCACATCCTTCCTGACCTTATCCAAAAACTTCAGCAACCCCATTTCCCAGATCTCCAACCAGTTCAACTCCATCGTTACCGCATTGGCAGGGGCTTCCCGCATCTTTGCTTTCATGGATGAAGAACCGGAAATCGATGAAGGCAACGTTACGCTGGTCAACGCAAGAGAAGAAAACGGCACATTG
This sequence comes from Anaerotignum sp., assembly GCF_051877975.1. GTDB lineage: Bacteria > Bacillota > Clostridia > Lachnospirales > Anaerotignaceae > Anaerotignum_A. The sequence continues at coordinate 46,357 of NZ_JBJEJK010000025.1, read as the reverse complement.
ACAGAAACCGCAGAACGCACTGGTATCTGGGCCTGGAAACAGCCCAATGCAGACGGTTCCTTCACATACACTAAGCTGCAGGGGCATGTAGTGTTTGAACATGTTGATTTCGGCTATACGCCCGAAAAGCCTGTTCTCCACGATATCAACCTTTATGCAGAACCAGGGCAGAAAGTGGCCTTCGTTGGCGCCACAGGGGCAGGCAAAACCACCATCACCAACCTCATCAACCGCTTCTACGATATTACCGATGGGAAAATTTATTACGATGGCATCCCTATCCGCAGCATCTGCAAAATTGACCTGCGCCGTTCCCTGGGTATCGTTTTGCAGGATGTCAACCTCTTTACCGGAACCGTAATGGAAAACCTGCGCTACGGCAACCCCAACGCCACCGATGAAGCCTGTATCGCTGCAGCAAAGCTGGCAAATGCCGATGGCTTTATCCGCATGCTGCCCCATGGCTATGATACAGTACTGCAGGGAGATGGCAGCGGCCTTTCCCAGGGGCAGCGGCAGCTGATCTCCATCGCCCGCGCCGCCGTTTCCGATCCTCCCGTTATGATTTTGGACGAAGCCACCTCCTCCATCGATACCCGCACAGAAGCTTTGGTACAGAGCGGTATGGATCGGCTAATGAAAGGGCGTACTGTATTTGTCATTGCCCATCGTCTTTCTACCGTACAAAATTCTGACGTTATCATGGTATTGGAGCATGGCCGTATCATCGAACGAGGCGACCACGACAGACTGATTGCCGAAAAAGGCACGTATTATCAGCTTTATACCGGCGCCTTTGAACTGGAATAAATCTATCCCACTTATTCGACAGCCTTTACCAATTTGAAAGAAAATTTTCACTTTCTATTGGAAGGGCTGTCTTTTTTTGCTATAATGAGGGGCAAACAAGCTATCTTATGCTGCGAATTGGTTATAATCATTGAGGAGGGATTCCCATGGCATTGAAAGATACTATCAAAGAATTTAAAGAATTTGCCATCAAAGGCAATGTAGTTGATATGGCAGTCGGCGTTATCATCGGCGGTGCTTTCGGCAAAATCGTCACATCCTTTGTAAACGACCTGATCATGCCCGTCATCGGCAAGATTACCGGCGGTACGGATTTCACCCAGATGTTCCTGCCTCTGGATGGCAATACATACGCAACTCTGGAAGAAGCGCAGGCAGCCACAGCGACCATTGCTTACGGCTCCTTTATCACACAGGTGCTGGATTTTCTGATCGTAGCAATCGTAATTTTCTGTGCGCTGAAAATGCTGATGAAATTGAAAAGACCTGCGGCCCCGGAACCCGAAGAAGCACCTACCACAAAGGTTTGCCCTTTCTGCAAATCTGAAATTGCCATTGATGCAACCAGATGTCCCCACTGTACTTCTCAGTTGGAAGGCTAACCCTTCCGGGGCTTGCCAACCTCCAACAAGGGGAATCCTTCTCCTTGTCCCCATTTCCGAAAGCATTCCTTTCTGCGAAAGAATATCCGATTTAGAACGTAAAAAAAGAGAGACTTATTCTCTCTTTTTTTCATCTTAATTTCACATTGCAGTAAAAATACAGTCCTAAAATAACTAGCCCCCACAACAGAGAGAAAAACCCCTGCTTTCGTGCCGCTCTCCAATCAGTATATTCTTCCGGAATATCTCCCTCCTGTATGCGTTCCTTTTTCTGCTGCAGGCGGCGAATACTCCAAAAGCCTCCCAAAAATGCCAGCAACAAAGACGGTGCCAATTGCAAAAGAAAACGCAATGCCATTTCCCCAGCCAATACAGGGGTGCCAAGTATCAACAAAGCAATCAGCCAACCGAAGAAAACTACCCCCAAAACCATTCTTCGGCTCAGCCGGTCATTTTTCTTCTCCTGTTCGATCTGAACGTCGATTTCTTCTATCAGTTCCTGCCGGTCCACCTCTGGCTCCTCCGCAAAAGGGTCTCTTTCCTTCACAAAAACATATTCCAGCTCATAATGGCAGACCTCCTGCCAGCCTTCTGCCGCATAAACCATCCTTTTTTCCTCCGTCAATACCTCTTCCCTTGTCTCTATTCGATAGTGCAGATACTGGGATTCTCCCTCCCGAAAGATATACATCAGGTGGTTCATATCTTCCAAAATCATTCCCTGCTCTGCCATTTCCCGGAGGAGATATACAGTCCCCAGCCTTCCCGATGCAGCAGTTTTCCATTTTCTGATCCGCTTTTCTCTCATCTCTATGCCCCCTTTCCCTTTTTTCATCATATCATGGTATATTTTCCGCCGCAATTTCCGGCAGAAAATCGTAAGAATTTCGTAAACAATTATGGTCAACCCAAACAAAAAGCCCCAAACCAAAAGGCTTGAGGCTATGTTTTCTTAAAATTTCTTCAGGAAGTTTCCAAACTTTGTATACTGACCCATCCAAGTCAAATCGACGGTACCCGTCGGGCCATTTCTCTGTTTTGCAATAATCAGTTCCGCCTGATTCTTTTTTTCCGTATCAGGGAAATAATATTCATCCCGATACAGGAAAGCCACCACATCGGCATCCTGCTCGATGGCACCGGATTCACGCAGGTCGGAAAGCATGGGGCGATGGTCTGCACGCTGTTCGCAGGCACGGCTCAGCTGGCTCAGGGCGATCACAGGTGCTTCCATTTCTCTGGCAATGGCTTTCAGGGAACGGGAAATTTCGGAAATTTCCTGCTGACGGGAATCGGTTCTGCCATTGCCGCTCATCAGCTGCAAATAGTCGATGACGATCAGCCCCAGCCCTTTTTCCACCTTCAGCCGGCGGCATTTGGAACGCACCTCCATAGGCGTCACGCCGGGGGTATCATCGATATAGATAGGCGCCTGAGACAAAGGCCCCATGGCACGGATCAACTCCGTCCAGTCGTTATCCTCCAATTCACCAGTACGCAGCTTTTGGGCATCCAGCATGGCTTCTGAACAAAGCATACGGTTGACCAGCTGTTCCCGGCTCATTTCCAGAGAAAATACCGCTGTTGGCACATTGGCACGGATGGCAGCATTTTGCACGATATTCAGCGCAAAAGCCGTTTTCCCCATGGAGGGACGGGCCGCCAGCAAAATCAAGTCGGATTTCTGCAGACCTGCCGTTTTGGCATCGAAATCCACAAACCCTGTAGGCACACCGGTCAGCTTCCCTTTGGAACGATAGATATCCTCAATCTTTTCGATGGAGCTTACAGCAATATCCCTGATATGATGGAACTGCTCGGAATGGCGTTTCTGCATGATATCAAAAATGCCCTTTTCTGCCGTATCCATAATGACATTGACGTACTCTTTCCCTTCATAGCTCATCTGGGAAATGTTCCCCGCCGTACGGATCAGACGGCGCAGGACAGATTTTTCTTCTACAATAGCGGCATAATGGCGCACATTGACTGAGCTGCCCACTGCCGCGGAAATATTGGCAAGAAAAGGCAGGCCGCCAATCTGCTCGAACTGCCCTTTTTCTTCCAGTTTATTCTTTACAGTAATGATATCGATAGGCGCACCAGAACGATAGAGCTCCTCCGCCGCTTCAAAGACCATACGGTGGTCGGGGCGATAAAAATCTTCCCCCGTCAGCACTTCCAGCGCTATAGAGGCTGCCTCTCTGTCCAAAAACATGGAACTGAGGACCGCCTGTTCCGCCGTTTCATCATGGGGCGGCACACCACGGGTATATTCATTTTGTTTTTCCTGTTGTTCCATATTTTCCTCCCGGGGTCAAAAAAGCAATTTTACGCTTCTACGATTTTGATTTTCACTTCTGCGGTCACCTTGGGGTGCAGTTTCACCACAGCTGTCCGTTCGCCTACCATTTTGATGGGATCGCCAATGGATACTTTCTTTTTATCGATATCCAGCTTAGTCTGTTCTACAATGGCTTCCGCAACTTCTTTATTTGTTACAGAACCGAACAATTTTCCATTGCCGCCTGTTTTTACTTTAACGATAACAACTTTATCTTCCAGGGCTTTTGCAGTTTCCTGGGCTTTTTCCAGTTCTTCCTGTTTGCGCTTTGCGTCTGCTTTCTGTTTCAGTTCATAGTCGTTCAAGTTGGATTTTGTTGCTTCCACTGCCAGCTTTTTGGGCAGCAGGAAGTTCTTTGCATACCCTTCGCTGGCATTGATCAAATCCCCTTTTTTGCCGACACTCTTCACATCCTGTAATAAAATCAGTTTCATACGGTTTCCTCCTTCAAATATTCCTCAATGGCATTGCGGATCTGTTCCTTTGCCTCCTCTGTGGTGCAGCCCTTCAGCTGCGCCCCGGAAACGGTGAAATGACCGCCGCCGCCCAATTTTTCCATAATTCTCTGTACATTGATATCCCCAAAGCTGCGGGCGCTGACATAGATCGTATCCCCCACCTTGCTGCAAACAAAGGAAGCCTTGATGCCAATCACATTCATCAGATCATCAGCCGCCTGCGCTGCTGTCAGCATGGAATTTTCCACATCGGAGGGACAGACGGAAATGGCCATGCAGTCATGGAACAATTCCGCGTCACGAATTGCCGTCGCCTTTGCTTTATAAGAATCCATATCATTCTGAAACAGCATTCTGACACGGATGCTGTCTGCACCATTGCGGCGCAGGAAGCCTGCCGTTTCAAAAGTAATGGCCCCTGTTTTCACTGCGAAATTCTTCGTATCCACAGTAATACCTGCCAAAAGGGCATCTGCTTCAATGGATTTTAATTTGATCTTCTTGCCAATGTGCTGAATCATTTCCGTAATCAGCTCAGCGGTAGAAGATGCGTAAGGTTCATGGTAAATAAGCACCGCCTGGTCGATAAAGTCTGTACTCTTTCTATGATGATCGAATATCACGATCTTCTTTGCCGCCGCCAAAACCTGGGGACTTTCCACGATACTGCTGCGATGGGTATCCACCACGATGACAAGGCTCTTCTCATCCATCATCTTCAACGCTTCCGCGTCTTTGATAAGGGCTGTTTCATAATGCCCATTTTCCGCCATATTCGCATACAGATGCTTGATACCGACACTAATATCATTCATCATGATAGAGCATTTTTTCCCCATGGCTCTTGCAATCGCACAGATCCCCATACAGGAACCCAAGCTATCCAAGTCAGCGTTCCGATGCCCCATGACAAAGATACTGGATGCTTCGCCCATCAATTCCCAAAGAGCATCCGCCTTTACACGGGCACGGATACGGGAATTTCTGCCCATTTCGCCGGCCTTGGCGCCATAGAACAGATATTTTTCCCCTTCCTTGATCAAAATCTGATCGCCGCCGCGGCCCAATGCCAAATCCAGTGCCGCCTTTGCGCTCTGCATGGCATCTTCCAGAGAGCCGCCGCCAACGCCAATCCCCATGCTCATGGTCACGGGAATATGCTCCCCTACGCTGATCTCGCGAATGGTATTCATGATATCAAATTTCTTTTCCTTCAAAGCTTCCAAATCGCCCTTGGAAAGCAGAAAAATATATCTGTCCTTTTCCAGCTTTTTCATGACGCCATTGGCATCTATGGCAAACTGGGTCAGCTTTCTGTCCACCACTGCGGAAAGCAGGGGCTGTCTGTCCTCCGCCAAAGAATCCACAACATCTTCATAGTTATCCAAGAAAAGCAGGCCAATCACTGTTTCACTGCTGTCCAGCTGCTGTTCCAGCTCATATTGCCTGGAAATATCCACCATGGTCAGGTTCAGCACTGCGCCTACGGCACCGTTTTCCTCCACAACTTCACATTGGTTCAGCATGGCATCATAGAACTTTCCTTCTACTTCCACCCTGCTGTGTTTTCCTGTACCTGTTTTTTTCATCTGTTCCACCACAGGTACAACCTTTTTCATATCGGGGAACTCCTTTGCAAAGGTCTCGTTGACCATCAGGATATGCCCGCGGATATCCAGCACCGCATAGGGAATCGGCATATGCTGGGGAATGGGGAAATTCCGCTGCAGCACAGCTGTATCCAGAAAAGTAACTCTGTCTTCCTCTTCTTCATCTGCCCCGGCGCCGCCGTCTCCCAAAAGAGACCAGGCAAAAAAGCCCGCCACGGCTCCTGCAATGGCACCGATGCCCAATCTGGTATCGATGATAAAGCAAATACAGATACACAGCACCACCGCCGCTGCGCCTACCATATTACTTTCCCCTTTTTTCTTCTTATCGTTATTATCGTTGCGATTATCGCTCCTATCGTCCATAAAAAGACCTCCATCAAAGCAAAGCTCCTGTTTCTTTCATTTTATATTTTTGAACCTTCTTTGCTAATTACACAGTATAACATAAAAAAAGAGACGACTCAACAATAAATTGCCTTCTCCCGCCTTCCTTCAAAAACTGCAAAATATGACATTTTTTAACATGTTTCTTTCTGGAAATTAAAAATTTTAACAGGAATCCTATAGCATTCCCTGCAATTTCATAGTATCATAAATATGATGTCCATTTTATAGGCATCCTACATTTGATTCGAGGTGTCAAAATGAGAAAGTTTGATATTTTTAGACGCAGCAATAGAAACGATCAGGATAAGCTGCTGGCAAAAATCAGCGTCTATCTCTTTCTGGTCGCTGCCGCGCTCATTTTATTTGAAAAGATCATCGGCAATCTGACTGGCATCGGCAGCAGCATCGCTACCATGTCCAGCTATTTGAAAGCCTTGGCTGCGCCTTTTCTGATGGGCTTTGCCATTGCCTATGTCATGAATCCTTTCATGAACTTTTTTGAAAGAGTCTTGAAAAAAAACGGGAAATATTTTGAACAGCATCAAAAACAGACCCGTACTCTTGCCATTCTTATCAATTATACCATCATCATCGGCGGAACGATCTGGATCATCATCTATCTGGTTCCCGAAATAAAGGATTCCATTATTTCCTTTGCAACGAATATCACCACATATTCCCAGACGATGAATATGCGTATTCAGAATCTCTTCGACCAGATCACTTTTATCGACAGTGAAGATGTCAACAATGTCATCAACCGCATCCTGAAACCCCTGCAGAATGCATCAGAACATGCACCGGAAGTCATTGAGACCATTGCGGGCAATATTTATGAATTCGGCCGGGTAACATTCCAGTTCATCATGGCTATCTTTATCTCGTTTTATATGCTTTATGATAAAGAACGCTTTGGAAAAAAATTCCGAAAAGGTCTGTATGCTTTTTCCACCAAAGAAAAAGCAGAACGTTTTTTCAGCAATGCCAACTGTGTGCACCATATTTTTCAGGATTTCATCGTTGGGAAGGCCATTGATTCCTTGATCATCGGGATTCTGGCCTTTATCGGGCTGACCTTTATGCAGGCTCCCTTCCCGCTGATCCTGAGCCTGATTATCGGTGTGACCAATATGATCCCTTATTTCGGTCCTTTTATCGGTGCTATCCCTGCCCTCTGCATCACTCTGCTGATCGATCCTGTTCTGGCCATTTGGGTCGGTATCTTCATCCTGATCCTGCAGCAGTTTGACGGCAACTTCCTTGGCCCCAAGATTCTGAGCAATTCTCTTGATCTGAGCCCCCTTTGGATCATCCTTGCTGTTTTGGTGGGCGGCGCAGTGATGGGGCCTTTGGGGATGTTCATCGGCGTGCCCATCTTCGCAACGATCAAAACCTTCGGGGGGGAATATATCAACCGCAGATATGAAAAAAAATACCCTGTCAATGATCCAATGCATCTTTCCGAAATTTCTGATACAGAAAATATAGATACGGAAAAAAAAGATGAGATTTCCTGACAAAAAAATCTCAAGTCGTTTGCAGACTTGAGATTTTCTACTTTTTATTACGAACGGAGGCCTCTTCATGACTGAAACAAGAAGAACCAATTTTTTTGCCATGCTGTTTTTCATTTACTTCATCGGGGTATCCTTTGCCTTGGCCTTCCTCCCGGCAACGGCAAACCTTTCCGACAGTTCCTATATGCTGCTGGCGCAGCTGCTCTGTTTCCTGCCCCCGCTGACGCTGTATTTTCTCTTTACGAAAAAAAATCCGAAACAGGTTCTGCGTCTGAATCCCCTGGGCTGGAAGAATGCACTCATCATCCTCTCTTTCGGGATTTCCATCCAGCCCTTGATGAGCCTGCTTTCTTACGCAGCAGCGCTTTTTTTTCCCAATCCTGTAGAGCAATCCGTCAGCGGCATACAAAGCTCCGGCTTTCTGCTTTCTCTGCTTTCTGTTGCGGTCTTTCCCGCCCTTCTGGAAGAAATTTTTTCCCGGGGCATCCTGCTTTCCGGCTATGCCTTCTTAGGAAAATGGAAGGCAGCCTTTGCCAGTGCTTTACTCTTTGGTCTGCTGCATCTGAATCCCCAACAGTTTCCTTATGCCTTTGTGGTAGGATTCCTCTTCTGTTTTCTGGTGGAACGAACAGATTCTCTTTTTGCATCCATCCTGCCCCACATGGTTGTCAATGCTACTACCATCTTCAGCATTTTCTCTGAAACAGCTACGGAAACTGCAGCGGCGGCAGAAATGAGCGAGACTGCCATCTTGTTGGCCTTGCTGTTGATGGCTCTCCTTTCCATTCCCTGGCTGGCTCTGCTGCTGTATCTGTTCCTGCGGATCAACCCGCCCAAAGAGGAACTGCCTCTTTTCGATGAAAATGAAAAACCTTATCGGGAACGGTTCCTCTCTCCTTCTCTGATTATCATTCTTGCCATATATGTCATATTCGGCCTTTTGCCCTATCTGACCCCATAACAGGATAAAAAGGTGTCGACAAAGTCGACACCTTCTTTATTGTTCCATCTGTTTGCCTAAAAACCCTGCCGCTGTCTGCGCCAGCTTTCCTTCCACCTCGCCCATTTTCTGATCCTTGGAAAGGAAAATGATTGCCCCCATAGCGTCTCCTTCCGCAATGATCGGAACGATCAGCTGATGATTATAGGTTTCCGCAGAGTCATCCTCCAACACAGGAACGAAATTGGAATCGTTCCGTTCTGCGATCAGCGCTGTACGCTTGTTGATACAGTTTTCCATTTCAGGGCTGATATGCTTTTCAAAAAATTCCTTTTTGCCCCCGCCGGATACGGCAATGATCTGATCTTTATCCACAATGCAGGTGATATGCCCCGCTGTCTGCGCCAGGGATTCCGCATATTCCTTGGCAAATGCACCCAATTCCCCAATGGGGGAATATTTTTTTAAGATGATTTCCCCTTCCCTGTCGGTAAAGATTTCCAGAGGGTCCCCTTCCCGGATGCGGAGCGTTCTTCGGATTTCTTTCGGAATGACCACACGTCCGAGGTCATCTATTCTTCTGACAATGCCTGTTGCCTTCATTGTATATTCCTCCTGCCAAATTTTTAGATTTATTGTAAAAGTAGTATTTACAGGAAGAATTGAAATATACACCGTCCTTTCCCATGTGAAAATCTGGCAGTTTGAAAAAGCCTTCAAAAAAATCAAAGGAAAACGAATACATGAAAGTCCCGAACATTGCGTTCGGGACTTTGCTCTTCTTATCTTTCTTTTCCCCAGAAGAACAGCGCCACAGTGCCGGGGCCTGTGTGGCTGCCAATGGTCGTGCCAATGTTATTGATGAGCACTTTCCCATCCAGGTTCGGGAATCGGGCTTCCACCCGCTTCGCCACCGCTTCCGCGTCCTCTTTGCAGGCAGAATGGGAAATATAGCATTTGCCCTGATATGCCGTGCCATCCTCCGCCAGTTCCTCCATCTTTTTCACAATGGCCTCCATGACCATCTTTTTCGTTCTGACCTTTTGGCGGGGAACCAGCTTGCCTTCCCTGTCTACGCATAGCAAAGGACAGATATTCAGCACCGTGCCCACAAAGCCTGCTGTTTTTGTAACCCTGCCGCCTTTGATGAAAAAGGTCAGATCCGTAGAAAAAAACCAGCTCTGGAGCTTCAGCTTATTTGCTTCTGCCCATTCATATACCTCATCAATGGTCTTGCCCGCATCCCGCAGGTCTGCCAGTGCATCCATCAATAAACCATAGCCGGAAGAAGCAGACAGGGAATCCACAATATAAATTTTTCTGTCGGGATATTTTTCCTGCAGGATATCCTTTGCCAGATTTGCGGAATTGAGTACACCGGAAATGCCGGAAGAAAGGCTCACATGCAGAATATCTTTCCCCTGCTGCAAAAAGCCTTCAAAATATTCCTCAAATTCTACGGCGTTGATTTGAGACGTTTTCGTATCCGCCCCCTTTGCCATGGCCTGATAAAATGCATCGAAAGACATGGTCTCCCCCAGATCATCCCGATACGGCTTCCCATCCAGCTCATAATGGAAACAGATATATTCCACCTTTCTGTGGATGAAGTGTTCCTTGGATAGATCTGCTGTAGAACAGCAGCTCAGCACAAAGTTTTCCATATATGCCCTCCTAAAGCCTCATACAGATTTTTGTATCAGACAGTTTTATGCCCACATTATAGAGGGATGCAAGCGGTTTGTAAATAGCATTTTTTGTGAATTTTCCGAAAAAACAAGGCATAGAATATTCTATCCCCTGTTTCATAAAAATTTTATTTTGTATTAAAAGAAGCAATATTACTGAACTACATCACACCATTCAGAACTACATAGAACTGATAGTAATAGGCTGTATCGGAAGTCAGCTTCAGCTTTGCTTCCTGATTCAAGTCATATCAGATATCGAATGGATTCTTGTTATGGCTGATCGTATCACTGGCAACTGCCCACAGAACATTCTTAGTTGCGCCAAAGTAAAGTCCTGCCTTTGTGGGGCTTGCGCCGGTATAACTTACGCTGCCATAAAGACGCCCAAAAATCATCTCATTCCTTTTATTTGATTCCCATCAAATTTGAATCATTCCGCCTTGTAATCTCTGGTCATCAGCTCCAACACTGCATCCTCCACATTTTTATCTCCAAAGAGTACTTCGCTCATGATTTCTGTGATTGGCATGGAAACGTCATATTTTTCTGCCAGCTGGCATGCTGCCTGCACGGTATTCACACCTTCCACGACCATTTTTACCTCGTCCAGGGTCTCCTGCAGGCTCTTCCCCTGCCCTAACAGGATACCGGCTTTGCGGTTTCTGGAATGCATACTGGTACAGGTAACGATCAGGTCACCGATGCCGGAAAGACCGGCAAAGGTATCTGCCTTGCCCCCCATAGCCATCCCCAGGCGCTTCATTTCCGCCATGCCTCTTGTCATAAGAGCCGCTTTGGTATTATCCCCAAAGCCCAGGCCATCAGACATCCCCGCAGCCAGCGCCATAACGTTTTTCAGCGCCGCCCCGATTTCTACGCCGATCATATCTGTATTGGTATACAGACGGAACCGAGGGTTGGCAAATTCCTGCTGCACCAGCTTGGCCACTGCCTCATTTTCACAGGCAATCAGGCAGGCCGTAGGCACTTCTCGTGCCACTTCTTCCGCATGGCTGGGGCCGGAAAGCACGCAAACCTGACACTGGGGTGCTTCCCTCTGAATGACCTCCGAAAGGCGCAGCAATGTACCCGGTTCCAAGCCTTTCGCCACATTTACTAAAATCTGCCATGTCTTCAGATAGGGCGCAAATTCCCTCACGGTATCGCTCACAGCCCGGGACGGCACAGCCAGAATGATGATTTCCGCCCCCTTCACCGCTTCTTTACGATCCGTTGTTGCCTGAATACTTTCAGGGATATCTACGCCGGGCAGATATTTTTTATTTTTTCTTTCCTGGAGCAGCTCTTCCACCGCATCCTGTCTTCTGGACCAGATCATGACTTCGTGTCCATTTTCCGCCAGCATCACCGCAAGGGCTGTCCCCCAGCTGCCGGAGCCAATGACCGTTACTTTCTTCATATCTATGACCTCCAGTCTCACTTCTTCTTGGAACCAAATTTATTTTCCGTCCCATTCATCAATTTCTTGATATTCCCTCTGTGCCGCCAAAACGCCATTACGCCAACGCAGGCTGTCAGCAGGACGATCTCATGATCATAGCCCAGCAAATAGCAGCTGATGGGCAAAGTCAGCGCAAACAACAGAGAGCCCACAGAAACATAGCCTGTAGCAAAGGCTAGCCCAAAACCAACAATGGCATTGGGAATAGCCAGACGGAAATCTATGCTGAATGCCATAGCCGCCGTCATACCGATCATAACTGCAATCCCTTTGCCGCCTTTGAATTTCAAATAAAAAGGATAATTATGACCCAGAACAGCGCCTACACTGCCGTAAACGCCCGCCAGATTTCCCTCATCCTTGAATATGGTGCGGCAAATCAAAAACGCAACGACAGATTTCATAATATCACCAAAGAATACCACTGCGCCCGCCTTTTTTCCCAAAACCCGCAGCGCATTGGTAGTACCCAGGTTGCCGCTGCCATGCTGGCGCAAATCTACCTTCCAGATTCTCCCGACTACATAGGCTGTTTCGATACAGCCCACAAAATAGCCGATACATAAACAAATCAATCGAAACATATCAATCTTTTTCCCCTTTTTCTCTTACAATGAAATGGATTGGTGTACCAACGAAGCCAAAGGCTTCCCGCAGCTGATTTTCGATATACCTGCGGTAAGAGAAATGGAACAATTCTCTTTCATTGACAAAGATCACAAAAGTAGGGGGTTTTACAGACACCTGTGTCATATAATACAGCCGCAGCTGACGCCCTTTATCCGCAGGGGGCTGCTGCATAGCTGTTGCTTCGATCAGCACTTCATTCAGAACGCCGGTGCTGATGCGCAGAGCATGATTCTGGTGTACCGTCTGGATCATTTCCAGCATACGGTTGATCCGCTGCCCTGTCATAGCGGATATGAACACACGGGGCGCGTAATCCATATATTTCAATTCCATGCCAATATCCTTCAGATACTGATTCATGGTCTTATCATTCTTTTCGATGGCATCCCATTTATTGACAGCAATGATAGCCGCTTTGCCCCTTTCATGGGCAATCCCGGCAATCTTTGTATCCTGATCGGTGATCCCTTCATTGGCATCAATCACCAGAATGGCAACATCACAGCGTTCCACCGCCGCAACGGCCCGGATAATACTGAAGCGTTCAATTTCTTCTTTGATCTTGCTTTTGCGGCGCATGCCTGCCGTATCAATGAATACATATTTCTGCCCATCGATTTCAATAGGGGTATCCACAGCATCTCTTGTGGTGCCGGCAATGTTGCTGACAATCAGTCTATCTTCTCCCAAAATCTTATTGATGAGAGAGGATTTCCCTACATTGGGCTTGCCGATGATGGCAACCTTGATGGCATCATCCTCTTCCTCCGCGGCATCCTTATCCGGGAAATAGGAAATGACCTGATCCAGCATATCCCCCAGCCCCAGGGCCTGTCCTGCGGAAACGGGCAGGGGATCGCCAATGCCCAGTTCATAAAATTCATAGATTGCCAGCGTATCCCGTTTTACGCTGTCCACTTTATTCACGCACAGCACCACAGGCTTCTTTGTGCGGCGCAGCATATTAGCCACCTTCACATCATCATCAGTTACCCCTGTTTTTACGTCTGTGACGAACAGGATCACATCCGCTGTTTCAATGGCGATCTGTGCCTGCTGCACGATCTGCTTCTGGATCACTTCTTCGGAACCGATTTCCATACCGCCGGTATCGATCAATGTAAATTTGCGGTCCAGCCATTCCACGTCAGCATAGATACGGTCGCGGGTTACCCCGGGCGTATCCTGCACGATAGAAATTCTTTCTCCTGCCAGTCTGTTGAACAGTGTGGATTTCCCTACATTTGGGCGGCCTACCACAGCTACGATAGGTTTGCTCATAGTTTTATACCTCCAACCTGCTTTGCAGTTATTTTTTCTCTCTTTTCTCAGATGGGCATAAAAACCCAATTTTCCATTCTGTTTAGTATACCACAAAAAGAAAGGAAGTGCCAAGAATTTTTGCACCCCCTCTTCTACCGCCATTTCCCTTATAGCATTTCCATGTATTTTTGTTTCTTTTCTTCAAATTCCTCTTCTGTCAGGATACCCAGATCCTTCAGTTCTTTCAGCCGTTTCAGATCCTCTGTCACTTCCGCAAGGCTTTTTTCCTTGGAAGGATGGAGCATGTCCACCATACCGCCCACCGCCTTAACACCATCAGCCACTTTTGTCACTTCCGAAATGCTGACATGTTTTACGGTACCCATCACTTTTTTCACAACCTTCAGTGCTCTGTCTATCATTTCTCCACCTTCTCAAATCAGTTCCATAATCCCAGCCATAACGCCCCGCTTTTCCCCCATGCCACGGTGAGAATAGAAACGTACCTGATCACATTTGGTGCAAAGCCCGGAAATTTCAATATCCTTCACGCCCATTTCTGCCAGCAGGCGGCGGTTGGTTTCCCATAAGTCCATTTTAAATTTCCCCTCTTCGGCAGGGTCGTCAAAAATAATATCCTCCGCCCAAGGGATATTTTCCTTAAACAGATTCACCACAGGGGCATCCACCTGAAAACAGCATTTTCCAATGGAAGGGCCAATGGCGGCAGTCACATCGGCTGGTTCTGTGCCAAAGGCTTCCATCATCGCCTGCAATGTCTTTTCCGCCATGCGTTTGCCTGTACCCATCCAGCCGCAGTGAGCCATGCCGATGGCTTTGTTCTTTTTATCCAGCAAAAACACCGGCACACAATCCGCCCCAAAAATCACCAGAGGGATATTCTTCTCGTTGGTAATCAAACCATCCACGTCAGTATAACCTCGGTCTGTCCAAACGCCCTTGCCCTTGTCCTCCGCCGTTACCCGGCGCACATTGGTGGTATGGGTCTGCTGGGATGTCACAAAGTTATCCACGGAAAAACCCACAGCCTCCCCAAGGATACGATAATTTTCCCATACAGCCTCTTTGGCTTCCCCCCGGGATAAGCCCATATTCATGGTTGCCCAATACTCCGTGCTGACGCCGCCATGGCGGGTGGTAAAACAATGCCGCACCATGCCCGTTTCCGTCAGATTATCAAATGTTATATATTCCAAATTTCCTTTTTTCTCAATCTTCATCGTTTTCTCCTTGTTTTCGCTGAAAGGCATCTTCTGTATAGCGGAAATACGTTTTTCCCTCGCTGGTCAAAACCTCCGCCACATCGAAACGGAAGTCATAGCCCATCTGCTCCAAGCAATTTTCTGCTATATAAGCCTTGGCCGCCCGAATGATATTCTGCTGTTTCCAATGATTCACCGCCTCCGCAGGGCTGCCCATGGCTTCGTTTTTTCTGTATTTTACTTCTGTAAAAATGATATAGGTATCCTTTTTGGCAATAATATCGATTTCCCCCTGCAAAGCATGGAAATTTCGTTCCAGAATTTCATACCCCATCTTTTCCATCTGTTTCGCCGCCAAAACCTCTCCCCGGTTCCCCTTATCGACAGCAGTATCGCCATCTTGGGGGAGAAAATTTTTTACAAAGGTCTTGCGGTGGATGGGGGTGATCCCCATCTTTTTGATGCCTTCGATATGCTCCGCCGAGCCGTAGCCCTTGTTTGAAGCAAATCCATACCCAGGGTAGACCTCCTCAAAGGCCTCCATCAGGCGGTCACGATAGACCTTGGCAACGATGCTCGCCGCCCCTATGGACATACTTTTGGCATCCCCCTTGATAATGCCCCGCTGGGGTGTGGAGATTCTGGGGATAGTTACCGCATCGGCAAGGATATAGTCCGCCTTTGGGCTCAGCTGAGAAAGTGCCTCCCGCATGGCTTCGTACGTTGCCTGTAAAATATTGATTTCATCGATGCGCTCATTGGAAACAATGCCGATGCCATAGGAAACCGCTTTTTCCAAAATAATATCATAAAGTGCTTCTCTCTTTTTTGCGGAAAGCTTTTTGGAATCATTGACCCCTTCAATCTTACATTCCTTGGGCAAAATCACCGCCGCCGCTACCACAGGCCCCGCCAGCGGCCCTCTGCCCACTTCATCGATGCCGGCAACCAGCTCATAGCCCGCCTCCCAGCATCCTCTTTCATAGGTCAATATTTCGTCCAGGCGTTCCAGCTCCTGCAAATGCTTATCATATTTTCTCCGAAAAGAGGTCAGCAGATTCTGGACACCCTTTCGACTGTCTGCTTCAAATTGTTTGAGCTGTTCTGGCAGTGCTTCCATAGGGCAGCTGCTCAAAATTTCTTTGATCTCATTGATCGACTGCATATTCTCCCTCTTTTCTAATATTCTTCCCTCGTATCATACTATATTTTTTCTGTTCTTGCAACGAAAGCCGCAGGCTGTCTTCCGTTCCCCCTGCGATACAAGCCTTCCAAATAAAATGGTTTTTACACATGCTTTTTTAATTGTACACAGCTTCTCTTTGTGCTATCCTTATATCAAGAGAAAAACAAAGAAAAAGGAGGTCCTTTACAATGAAATGTTACCACGTTGACGCATTCGCAGAAAAACCCTTTGAAGGCAACCCCGCAGCCGTTTGTGTGCTGGACAAATATCCTTCCGATGAACTGATGCAAAAAATCGCCATCGAAAACAACCTGTCCGAAACCGCTTTTACAGTCAAAGAAGGGGAAAATTATCATCTGCGTTGGTTCACCCCCGGCGGCGAGATCGACCTGTGCGGTCATGCCACTTTAGGTACAGCATACGTACTGTTCACATTCTTCGAAAAAGAAGCAGAATCTATCACTTTTAACACCATGAGCGGCCCTCTGACCGTTGTGCGCAAAGGCGATCTGCTGGAAATGGATTTCCCTGCTTATGAACTAAAAGAAGTACCTGTTACCAATGCCATGGAAGAAATTCTGGGAGTGAGACCCATAGAAGCATGGCTGGGCCGCGATCTGCTTTGTGTGTTTGAAAAGGAAGCAGACGTAATCAATATGGCTCCCGACCATAGCAGGATCACAGAATTGGATGGGCTGCTGCAGCATGTGACAGCGAAAGGAACAAAATATGATTCCGTTTCCCGTTCCTTCTGCTCCAAGCTGGCTATTACAGAAGACCCTGTCTGCGGCAGCGGTCACTGCCACATCGTACCCTTCTGGGCAAAAAAATTGGAAAAACCGGAAATTATCGCTCGGCAGGCTTCCAAACGGGGCGGTACACTCCATTGCCGGATGAATGGTGATCGGGTGACTCTGGCCGGCTCTGCAGTGCTGTATTCCATCGCAGAACTGTATGTAGAAGAATAAATTCCTGATTGTTTTTATTCCTTTTGGCAACAGAAAAATGCAAAAAGAACCCCCTGATTTCTCAGGGGGTTCTCCTATTTGCATCTGAAACTCTCAGACTTCCATGATAATGGGAAGAATCATAGGACTTCTCTTTGTTTTCTGCCAGATATAATTTTTCAGTGTATCCTTGATGACACCCTTGATATAATTCCAGCTTGTGATGTTCTTTTCTTCGCATTTCAAGAGGGCTTCCAACACCACAGCCCGGGCTTCATCCATCAGGTTTTCCGCCTCACGTACATATACAAAGCCTCTGGAAATGATATCGGGGCCGGAAACGATGGTTCCCATTTCTCTGTCCATGGAAACCACTACCACCATCAGGCCATCCTGAGACAAATGCTTTCTGTCCCGCAGAACGATATTGCCCACATCGCCAACGCCCAGACCATCTACCATGATCTGACCTACCGGCACAGTACCTGTGACCTTAGCCTCGTTTTTATTGACTTCTAACACTTCGCCCAGCTTCATTACGAAGATATCATTCTTATCCATGCCCATGGAAATCGCCAGATCCCTGTGGCAGGAAAGATGCATAAATTCGCCATGGACAGGCATGAAGAATTTGGGCTTTGTCAATGCCAACATCAGCTTCAGTTCTTCCTGGCGGGCATGACCGGAAACATGAATATCCTCGATATCGCCGTAAACTACCTTGGCGCCTTTTTTCAGCAATTCATTTACCACACGGAACACATTCTTTTCATTGCCGGGAATGGCAGATGCGCTGATGATGATTTTATCATCCGGCTTCACGCTGATCTGCTTATGCTCACCGGAAGCGATTCTGGATAGGGCAGACATGGTTTCCCCCTGGCTGCCAGTGGTGATGATGACCAACTGATCATCTCTGTAATTCTTTGTTTCTGTAATATCGATCAAAGTTCTGGGGGGTACCCAAAGGTAATCCAGTTCCGAAGCCGTTTTCACGGCATTGACCATACTGCGGCCGATGATGGCAACCTTTCTGCCATACATATAGGCTGCGTTGATGACCTGCTGGATCCGATGGATATTAGAAGAGAAGGTAGCCACCATGATACGGTTCTTAGGCGTCTCCTCAAAGATTTTCTCAAATACCTTACCCACATTTTTTTCAGACATGGTGAAGCCTTTTCTTTCCGCATTGGTACTGTCGCTCATCAGCAGCAGGACGCCTTCCTTCCCCAGTTCCGCAAAACGCTGCAGATCGATGATATCTCCATCAATGGGCGTATAATCCACCTTAAAGTCGCCGGTGTGTACCACTACACCAACGGGGGTGTGAATCGCCAATGCCACTGCATCGGCAATGGAATGGTTGGTATGGATAAATTCCACTACCATCTGCCCCAGCTTCACCTTTTCCCCGGGCACCACCGTATGTCTTATGGTGGAATCCAGCATTTTATGCTCTCTCAGCTTATTTTCCAGCAGTCCTAATGTCAGCAGAGTGCCGAATACAGGCACATTCAGCTGTTTCAGAATATAAGGCAGTGCGCCGATATGATCCTCGTGACCATGGGTCAGCACGATGCCTCTGATTTTGTCGATGTTTTTTGTCAAATAGGTTACGTCGGGGATGACCAGGTCGATCCCCAGCATATCATCCTCAGGGAAGGCCAGCCCGCAGTCGATGATGATAATATCATCGCCATATTCCAGCACTGTCATATTCTTGCCGATCTCTTCCAGGCCGCCCAAAGCAATGACCTTCAGGTTCATCTTGGGTTTTGCCTTGGTTTTGCTTCTGGCACGGAGCTTTGCAGCCGTTTTTGCGGCAGGTTTTGCCGCTGTTTTTTCGGCTGTTTTTGCCGCCGTTTTGGCTGCTGTTTTCGCCGCCGTTTTCACCGCTGCCTTCACAGTATCAGCCTTTATCGCAGGCTTTACCTTCGTATTTTTCGCTTTGGAGCTCTTTGCGTTCGTCTCCTTCACGATCTTTTTCTCTGCCAAAAAACACACCTCCTTTTCTTCGTTTCTCTTACTTTGTCGTCTTTATAGTATGGCGTAAAAAAGTTTTCTTTAAACCGCATAAAATTTCTCTTTTCTCAAAAGAGCGCACTGAAAAAAAGCAGTCGATTCTCACCCGCCGAAAAAACATTCCGCCCCGTTTTTTCTGAAACGATATGAGTGCTGCTGTTTTTCTTTTGTATGCTTTTTTCTTTTTTCCGCTCATTTTATGATGAAAAGGGAATAAGGCATACTTCTGAAAACGAAAATCTCAAGAAATATGCCGCCCTAGTCCATTCAAATACAATCCAAAGATCAGTCGATCTCTACGGTATAATCTTCGCCCTTCTGTGCGAACAGATCTGCCACACGGTCAAATTCCGCATCATCTTCTACC
This sequence comes from Anaerotignum sp., assembly GCF_051877975.1. Classification (GTDB taxonomy): domain Bacteria; phylum Bacillota; class Clostridia; order Lachnospirales; family Anaerotignaceae; genus Anaerotignum_A. The sequence continues at coordinate 26,892 of NZ_JBJEJK010000025.1, read as the reverse complement.
AACTCATAGGTTACATCATCTGTATTGATAGAAACTTCCTTCAAGATGATAGCGTCTGTTTCATCATCATCCATCAATTCTGTTTCCACTACCAACAGATAGCGGTCGCCGCCGCAGGCTACATTATCAATAATGGAAAATTCGATTTCTTCACCGTTTTCATCTGTCATAGTAACGGTCTCAAATTCCATTTCGTTTACTTCATCATAAATATCAGCCATGATTCTAGCTCCTTTATATCCAAATTACTTTGTCTTGCTGTCCAGATATCCCTGCAGGATATGGACTGCTGCCATCTTATCGATAACGCTCTTTCTCTTGTCGTGATTCAGCCCCACTTCCCGCAGAGAACGTTCTGCTGCAATGGTGCTGAATCTTTCATCCCAAAGGATGACTTCCACCTTCGGGAAGCGTTTTTTGATCCGCTCACAGAAATCCTTTGTCTTGACGCATCTTTCCCCTTCCGAACCGTCCAGATTCTTCGGGTAGCCCAAAACAATGACTTCTGCCTGATACTGTTCCACCAGTTCCGCCAGTCTGCGCATACTTTTTTTGAATTCTGCAGGGTTATCTCTGCGGATGATCTCTACGCCTTGGGCTGTCCAGCCGAAGGGATCGCTGACTGCTACACCGATGGTCTTATCTCCAAAGTCTAAGCCTAAAATACGCAATATGCTTCCTCTTTCTTACTCGTTACGGTCTAAATAATCTTTTACCAGTTCTTCCAGCAGCTCATCTCTCTCCAGCTTGCGGATGAGGACACGTGCATTCTGATAACTTGTGATATAAGTAGGATCACCGGAAAGGATATAGCCGACAATCTGGTTGACGGGATTATAGCCTTTTTCCCGCAGCGCACTGCTGACAGCCACCAGGATTCTTTTTGCTTCGTTTTCAGGTTCTTTTTCCAGTCTGCCGAAATATTGTGTCTCATGAATATTGCCCATGCTTCTCACTCTCCGTTCTGCGGTTTTGCCGCACCCCAAATAAAACAACTTATATCTTTAACAGGGTAAGGATCCTGCTTCTTCCAAAAAATACTTATGTTTATGATACCTGAAACCCCAACCGATTGCAACTATATTCTCCTTACATAATTATTACAATTTGATGGGTTTATTCATCCGCTTCACCAAAAAGCTCTTCACCCTCCGCCTTTGTGATATGTGTCCTGCGGATTTGGTTTGTCAGATTCTTTCCGCTTTTGCCGCGCACCTTGATATAGTTGGTGGTATGGCCTTCATATACGTCATCCTCCACCATTCTTTCGTACAGCACTTCCACATCCTGCCCCACATATTCCTGCAGGAAATCCGCCGCCATCTTATCGCTCAATGCAATGAGCTTATGGCTGCGTTCTGATTTCACCGCATTGGGCAGCTGGTCTTTTCTTGCCGCCGCAGGGGTGCCTCTTTTGGGGGAATAGGGAAACACATGGATTTTGGCAAAGCCGATTTCCTTGGCAAAATCATAGCTTGCCTGAAAATCTTCTTCCGTTTCCCCGGGGAAGCCAACGATGATATCTGTCGTCAAGGCCACATGGGGCAGATACTTCCGCAGGGTTGCCGCCGCCTGACGGTATTTTTCCGTATCATATTTCCGGTTCATTTCCTTCAGAGTCTTATCACAGCCACTCTGGAGGGAAAGATGGAAATGATCGCAGACCTTCGGCAACTCTGCCATGGCCCGGGCAAATTCCTCCGTCACCACATTCGGTTCGATGGAACTGAACCGGATACGTTCGATGCCTTCCACCTCATGGACCTGCCGCAAAATTTCCAGCAGGGAAGTATCTCGCCTGTCCTTGCCATAGCTAGCCACATGAATACCCGTCAGCACCACTTCCTTGAAGCCATTCTCCGCCAGACGTTTTACTTCCGCCAGAACCTCCTGGGGCTCTCTGCTGCGGATGGGTCCTCTGGCGTAAGGGATAATGCAGTAAGAACAATATTGGCTGCATCCATCCTGAATCTTCAGGTATGCTCTGGTGCGGTTGGCCAGCTTCTGGATAGACAAGGGTTCAAACACCCGTTCCTTCATGATATCAGAAACATGGTTTTCTACCCCATGACTTTTATCATATTGCTCCACCATCTCCACGATCTGGGCTCTATCCTTGGTGCCGATGACCAGATTGACCCCTTCCACTTTCATCAGCTCCTGAGGGGCAGTCTGGGCATAGCAGCCCACCACAGCCACAATGGCATTTTCATTCTGCCGCTTTACCTTGCGGATCAACTGACGGGATTTTTTATCCCCGAAATTGGTTACCGTACAGGTATTGATGACATATACATCGGCTTCTTCATCGATGCCGACAATCTCATAGCCTTTTTCCGCGAACAACTCCGCAATGGCTTCACTTTCATATTGATTTACTTTACAGCCCAGTGCAAAACTTGCTGCTTTTTTCATCATTCTTCTCTCCTCCGGGGCTTAAATTCCCGTGATTTGGCGAATTGCCTTCACCACGCCGCCCTCGTTATTGCTGCCCGCCTGAAAACGGGCTTTTTTCTTCACGCCCTCCACAGCGCCCTGCATGGCAAAGCTATAGTAGGCTTTTTCAAACATTTCGATATCGTTATACTGATCTCCGAATACCATGGTTTCTTCCGGGGTGATGTTCCACATTTCCTGCAGTGCTTCCACGGCAGTGCCTTTATTGACGCCATAAATACCGGTATCCATACAGCCCTCTCCGGAGGTCACCAGATTGATTCTTTCATCCAAAATGGCACGCATTTCCCGAAATTTTTCCACCGTATCCCCATCATTGGTGATGATAATGGAAATTTTGATAATATCATCGTCGATCTGATATAAATCCTCCGCCAGAGCCATTTTGTAATTGAACAGAGGCGATTCCAGAAAAACTTTCATCTCCGGGCTTCTGGTATAACTCACATGCTTGGCGCAAACGATAGGCTCCAGCCCTTCGATGGCAAAAGCCGCATCCAAAGAAGCTGCCACCTGCCCCCGGGTCATGCACTGGGCGTACAGTTCTTTTCCGTTATCCATAATAAAAGCGCCGTTTTCCGAAATAATGACGACATCCTTCACATGTTCCTTAAAATCCTCCCGCAGGCTGGGATACTGCCTGCCGCTGGCAACCACAAAGCGGGTACCTGCTTCCTTCAGCTTCGGCAGGATTTTATAGATATCCTCATCAATCTTCTTTTCATCATTCACCAGTGTGCCGTCCATATCCGACACGATCAGCTTAATCATCTTTATCACCTATGCATTCTTAGTTAATGCGGAAAAATAATGGCAGCAGTTTCATTGCCACAGTTACATCTTTCCCGGAAAGCCAAACCAAATGCTCTCTTAGTGCTTCCCATTTTTCTTTTCTTGTTATCACCTGGGCACAAATATTTTCCATGGCATTCAGATGATTCATGATATCCTCTCGTTCGCTGCGGGAAAGGCATTCCATCATGCCGATATCCAAACGAACGGAGGTAAAATCCGCTTCAAAATCCAATTCCTGATGTTCTTTGGAAATATAATATTCCATTAAGCCTTCATTGCTGTAATGGTTTTCCCGAAAGCCCTTCATCCGCTCCAGCAAAATCTGCACATTTTCCCGATAAATTTTGGCCATATCAGCCGTATCCTCATAAGGCTGGATGACCCGAAGCCCCTTGGTGAAGCCGTCGATCTTTTCCGCATAATGCTCCAAAAGCAGTTGAAACAGGCCCTCCATGGCTTCGCTGTCATAGGAGGATGCTTCCCAGACGGTTTCCACATGGGCAATATCTTCATCAATCATGGTACGAATCTCTTTTTCTTCTGTCATATCCTCCACCGTCCCTTCTGCATTGGAATTATCTTTTAGTATAACATAAAAAGAATCCCTATGGCAAGAATCCATACTTTTTCTCCTTCCTTTCAGGAAATTTGAAAAATATCTCCGCCTGTGCTATCATCAGTACAAGATATTTTTCCGAAAGGAGTCCCTTTTTATGAAACCCTATCAGCATAAAGTACAGTATTATGAAACAGATAAAATGGGCATCACCCACCATTCCAACTACATCCGCTGGATGGAAGAAGCCCGCACCGATTTTTTGGCGGAATATGGCTGGCCCTATGATAAAATGGAGGAAGCCGGTATCTTCTCCCCTGTCACAGCGGTGGAATGCAAATATAAAGCCAGCACCACCTTTGCGGATCTTATCGACATCACCATTTCTGTAGCAGAATTTAAGGGCATAAAGCTGAAGCTGAAATATGAAATGCGAAAACAAGACGGCGCACTGGCCTGTGAAGCTTATTCCGAGCATTGTTTTCTGAATGGGGAAGGAAAAATCATCCGCCTGCAAAAAGAACAGCCGGCGCTGCATCAGCTTTTGACTGATTTGGCAGAAAAGGCATAAAGAAAGCCATATCCAAAGGATATGGCTTTTTTATGCTGAAAGGTTCGGGAAACAAAGAGTTTCCCGACTGGAATCCGCAGGATGTTCAGCACTTTGCTTCGCAAAGTCTGCTTCGCCGACCGCATCCATCTTTGCGGTGCATCGAATTCATTTCCGCCCAGGGAAACAGGATGTCGCCTGCTTGCAGGCACATATCTGTTTACTCTTCTATTTCATAACTTGAAATCCTGATTTCAAGTTAGCGGCTCCGCCGCTTATTCCTCCTCGTCGTCGATGATAACCACCATGCCGCCCAGTCTTCTGTTCAGCTCTTTTCTTGTGATCTTGATGATATTCGGTGTTACACCCTCGGGCTGTTCTTCGATGAAATATGCTTCTTCCTTATCACAGTCATTTTCATCCAGCCAGCCGCTGAAATAAGACAGGATAGAACGCATGATCTCTACGCTGTGACCCCAATAGTCCAAATCCAGGAAAACCATTCTGTTCTTTTCCCCGTTTTTGGAGAATTTACGGCTCTTATAAACCATCGTGAACAGACGTCTTTCTTCCCCCTTATAGGTGAAGTAAACTGCCATTTCATTGCTTTCGCCAAAACGGTTTTCATAACGGTTTACCTTTGCTTCCGGGTCGAAATATTTCAGAATGAACTGATAGATCTGTTCCAGTTCAATTTCCTTTGTAATATACCCATGAGTCTTTGCTGTCATTTGAAAAGCCTCCTTTTTCCCACTACTTTTATGCCAATAAATATTTTGCGTGCAAATCATTCTTTATTCTGATTGCATTATACAGTAAGAAAATTGCCTTTACAAGAGCAATCCCTCACATGGAACAGAGAATTTCATCACGAATTTTTAGGCAATTTTTTACATCTTTTCCAACATCTTTTCCACCAAATTGCTGCTGCGCTTTGCCGCCAGCTGGACGAACTGCTCATAGGACATATTCGCTTCTTCATCGGCGCTGTCACTGATGGCACGGATAACCACAAAGGGAATCCGGTTCAGCCAGCAGGCATGGGCAATGGCCGCGCCTTCCATTTCCGCGCAGTCACCCTGCACATATTTTTGAATACGTTCCTTACCTTCCTTCGTGCCGATGAACTGATCGCCGCTGGCAACCCTGCCCAGCATAATCTGATAGTCATCGGCTGTTTCTGCCGCTGCTTCCTGTGCCAGCCGTACCATCATTTCATCAGCCTTAAAATAGCTTTCCGCCAGACGGGGGATTGTACCAACGGGGTCACCCAGAGCGGAAACATCCATATCATGCTGTACCGCATCTGTAGAAATCAGAATATCCCCAATATGCAGTGCATTGTTCACCGCACCAGCTACACCTGTATTGATAATATAATCTACACCAAAATGGTCGATCAGAACCTGTGTGCAAACTGCGGCATTGACCTTACCAATCCCGCTGATGACCAGCACAATGCTGTTGCCGTAATATTTCCCCACGAAAAACTGTAAGCCAATCACGCTTTTTGTCGTTACGATCTCTATCTTCTCTTTCAAATACGCAATTTCTTCCGCCATGGCGCCAATGATGCCGATCGTCTTCATACCCGATATCATCTCCTGTTCTTTTTTCAGGCAGCATTTTGCAATATCCGCCTCCATCAGCCATTTGTTTCCGGCTCATACACATTGATTATAACACAATCCCTCTATGTCCTGCAAGTCACCCCTTTTTTCAAACGGATCCTTAAGTTTTTACGGTTTCGTTGCAAAAAAACAGTAACTTTTGTATACTGATAAAGAAAATAAATTTAGAGGTGTTACCCATGAATATAAAACCTGTTATCGGCATTGCGCCGAACTATTCTTATGAAAAAAAAGAATACTCCCTCCACGAGGATTATGTGCTGGCCATCGAAAAGGCAGGGGGCTGCCCCATTGTGCTGCTGCCCCATCAGGAACTGCCCGATTTTCTGGATGGGCTTTTGCTGACCGGCGGCGGCGATATCGACCCGCTGCTCTTCGGGGAAGAACCCCTGCACCAGAGCGGCGAAATCAACCCCCTGCGGGATGTTTATGAAATGCGGATCTGCCACGAAGCACTGGAAAAAGACCTGCCCATGCTGGGCATCTGCCGGGGCATGCAGGTGATGAATATCGTCAAAGGCGGCGGCATCTATCAGGATATCGGCGTGCAGGCCGGCACCACTTTGAAGCATATCCAGCAGGCGCCCCGTTCCTACGGTACCCACAGCATCTTTGTGGAAAATGATACCCTTTTGACAGACCTTTGGGAAAACAAACGCACTGTGGTCAATTCCCTGCATCATCAATCCTGTTCCACTTTGGGGGAAGGCTTCATCGTTTCGGCCCGCAGTGCCGATGGTCTCATCGAAGCTATTGAAGAAAAGAACTGCCTGTTTGCTGTTGGCGTACAGTGGCATCCCGAAGCCATGAAAACAGAAGAAATGGGGCTGCTGTTCACTGCTTTTCTAAAAGCCGCAGCCACCTATAGACAAAACAGGAGGTAATTGAACATGGATACTATCACCAACAATAACGCGATCAGCGAAGGAATCAGCCAGCTGTTCAGCCCCGTTGCCTGGAACGGCCTCATAACCGCAGGCATCAAGCTTTTGCAGATCATCGGCACACTTCTGCTTTGCTGGATCCTCATTAAAGTTTCCAGTGCCATTGCAAAAAAATTCTTTCAGAACCAGACAAACAAGCAACGCCTTGCCATGTCTGAACGAAAAGCAAAGACCCTGAATTCCATCACCAGCAGCGTATTGAAATATGTGATCTATTTTATCGGTATCTTTTCCGTCCTGAAACAACTGGGCGTTCCGGACAGTTCTCTGGTGGTTGTTGCTTCTGCCGGCTCTGTTGCCATCGGCTTAGGCGCCCAGAGCGTTGTCACAGATATGATGGAGGGCTTCTTTATACTCTTTGAAGACCATTATGCCGTGGGCGATATTGTCACCATCCAGGGCATCACCGGCACCGTGGAAAGCGTGACCCTGCGCTCCACCAAACTGCGGGATCCTATGGGCTGTGTGCATATCATCCCCAATGGTTCCGTAGGCACAGTAACAAATATGTGTCGGGAATTCATCAATGCCGTTGTAACGGTGGGCATCGCCTACGGAGAAAGTATCGACCACGCTATGGAAGTGCTGAAGGATGAGATGGCAAAAACCACAGATATGCCTGATCTGCTGGAACCCCCCACAGTGGCAGGCGTCATCGGTCTGGATGATTCCGCAGTAACCATCAAAATCGTTGCAAAGTGTAAAGTGAAAACAAACCTTGCTGTGGAAGCGGAACTGCGCCGCCGCATCAAGAACAGGCTGGATGCAGAAGGCATTGACATTCCTTTCCCTCAGCGGGTAGTGCATATTGTAAAGGAGGCATAAACCTATGGATTTTTCTGTTGGAGATATCGTACAAATGAAAAAAAGTCACCCCTGCGGCTCCTCCCAGTGGGAAATTTTAAGAACAGGCATCGATTTTCGTATCAAATGCTGCGGCTGCGGGCACATGGTCATGCTGCCCAGAGTGAAATTCGAAAAAAACGTAAAAAAAATCATCCCGAAGGATGAATAAATTCTCAGGGCACTGCCCTGAATCCTGCCAACTTTTTGAAAAAAATTAGATCAAAAACTTTTATACAAAAACGGCACCAATACAGGTGCCGTTTTTCTTTGCCAATCTATCATTTTTTCTGCCTCAAATGCAGTTCGTAGCGATTGAGGGTTGAGGGAAATCAGAACTGCGTGCCAAGAATCAATCCTTCTTTCGCATGGAATTCAGAATCGCCAATACACATACGCCTACATCGGCAAATACCGCCATCCACATGGTGGCAATGCCAGGAATAGACAGAACCAGCACCATAATTTTGAAGCCCAGCGCAAAGACAATATTCTGGTTGACAATCTTTCGGGTATTTCTGGCAATTTTGATACCCACCGCCAGCTTGCCGATATCATCATCCATCAGCACCACATCCGCTGCTTCGATAGCCGCATCGGAACCGATGCCGCCCATGGCAACGCCCAGATCTGCTCCCGCTAAAACAGGCGCATCGTTGATGCCATCGCCTACAAAAGCTGTCTTGCTTTCGTCACTGCCTTTCAGTTTTTCCATCCATTCCACTTTATTTTCCGGCAGCAATTCGCTGTAGACCCCATCCAGCTGCAGTTCTTTTGCCACGGCTTCCGCAGTCTCTTTTCGATCGCCCGTCAGCATGACCATCTTCTTTACGCCCTGCTTCCGCAAAGCCCCCAAAGATTCCGCAATGTTCTCCTTCAGGGTATCCGCCACAAGGATATGCCCGAAAAACTTTCCGCCTTTGGCCACATAAACCACAGTGCCAACGCCATTGGCTTTTTCATAAGGGATCTGTTCCCGTTCCATCAGGCGGCTGTTGCCCAAAAGGACAGTTTCCCCTTCCAGTTCATAGGAAATGCCATAACCGCCCAGTTCCTGGTAATTTTCCGCCTCCGGCAGCTCCCCTTCATAGGCATTTGCAATTGCCTGTGCGATGGGGTGATTGCTCATAGCTTCGCCAATGGCTGCCAAACGCAGCACATCCCCCTGCACTTCTGTGACAGAAAATTTTCCCTTCGTCAGGGTGCCGGTCTTATCGAAAACTACCGTTTCCAAATGGCAAAGGGTATCCAAATCTCCGCCTCCTTTGATCAGGATCCCCCGCTTGGATGCGGCACCAATGCCGGCAAAATAGCTCAAAGGAACAGACAATACCAATGCACAGGGGCAGGATACAACTAAAAATACCAATGCCCGCCCAAACCAGAGGGAAAACGCACCCATGCCCAACACAGGGGGCAATACCGCTACCAAAACCGCCAGCAAAACCACCACAGGCGTATAGATTCTGGCAAAACGGGTGATAAAGCGTTCCGTTCTAGATTTCTTTCCGGCGGCATTTTGCACCATTTCCAAAATCTTCATCACTGTGGATTCCCCGAAGGGCTTTTCCACACGAATCCGCAGCGTACCATCCATATTGATACAGCCGCTGAGGACACGATCGCCTACTGCCGCATTTCTGGGGAGGGATTCCCCTGTCAAAGCCGCCGTATCCAGCATGGCGTGGCCTTCTTCGATAATACCATCCAAAGGGATCCGTTCCCCAGCCTTTACCAGGATAGAATCTCCAATCTGTACCGTCTCAGGAGGGACTTCCTTCGTTTCCCCCTCTGTTGTCAAACGGGCGAAATCAGGACGGATATCCAGCAATGCCGTAATGGATTTTCTGGAACGAGCCACAGCGTAATCCTGAAAGGCTTCCCCCACCTGATAGAACAACATAACGAAAACGGCTTCCGCCATTTCGCCAATGGCAAGGGCACCAATGGTAGAAAGGGACATCAGGAAGTTTTCATCAAAAACCTGCCCACGGATGATGTTCTTTCCTGCCCGCAGCAGCACATCATAGCCAAACACCAGATAAGCCGCCAAAAACAACGGCACACCAGCACTGCTCTCTTTCCAGAAAACAGCTCCAAAAAACAACACCAAACCTAAGCCAAACCGCAGGAAGAATTTCTTGCCAAAGCCTTCTTCTCCCTCTTGCTGGTGTTCCTGTCCGCAGCTGCAGCCCTCTGCGCATGCTTCTTTTGCCTTAGATGCGGCATTTATCCCTTCTTCTGGAAATGCAACTTCCACATCCGGCTCAAAAGTATGGACTGTTTTTTCGATGGTCTCCCGCATTTTCCCCGGAGAAACGCCCTTTTTCAGTTCCAACATCATTTCCTGCCGCACGAGGTTAATAGAAACTTCCTCTGTTTCCTCCAGTTTGGAAAGAACATCCTCTATCTTTCCCGCACAATGGGCACAAGTCAGCCCCTTCAAGTACACCTTCATTTCAGACATTTGGTTCACCTCTTTTTATTTGTTCACATGAATAATCATTCATGTATTGACTCAAAATTTAGGCTGTAATTTTTAGATACAGCCTAATAGGTTCTTATTCATGATATCCACGTTTGTGACGGATATGCGTCATCCCCTGCTCCAGAACCATGCGGACATGTTCATCATCCAGAGAATAGAACACCGTCTTGCCTTCCTTGCGATATTTCACAAGGTCGTTCTGCCGCAGGACACGCAGCTGATGAGAAACGGCAGATTGGCTCATTTCCAAGGCTTCTGCCAATTCGCCCACATTCCGCTCGCCTTCCAGCAAAATCTGCAGGATGCAGATACGGGTGCCGTCGCCAAATATCTTGAAAAATTCTGCCAGCTCCTGAATAAACTCCTTTTGCAGCTCTTTTTCCATATCAAATTCTTCCTGCATCAGGTCTTTCTGCATGCTGTACTTCCTTTCTCATTTGAATATCTGCTCATATATTAACATGTTGTATGGTTCCTGTCAATCTTCCTTATCGGGAAAATTTATCAATTCGATGAACCCTTTCAGGGCATGGGGCATAGCTACATTTTTCAGCCGCACCATGCCGATACTACGCTTGGGTACAGGGGGATCCACGGGAATTTCATACAGGCGTTTGCTTTCCAGATCCTTCTGGGTAAATTCTTTGATAACATAAGTCAGCCCCAGGTTGATTTCCGCAAAGCTGACCAGAAGATCACTGCTGCCCAATTCCAGAATAGGATTCAGCACAACACCGTTTTCTTCCGCATAACGATCGATATAGCGGCGGGAATTGCTGAGATCTTCCAGCAGCAACAGGGGGTATTGGGGCAGTTCCTTCACCTGCATCCCCATTTCTGCCAACATACGATATCTCTCCCCGCCTACCAGCACATCATGAATTTCGATACAAGGTGTTACTTCCAGGTCTTCATCCTCCGCAATGGGCAGATTGATGAAACAGACGTCTACGCTGCCATTGCGCAAAAGACGCAAAGATTCATACGTAGTCTTATTGGTGACCTTGATATTGATATCAGGATAGAGCTTATGATATTGCTCCAGATAATGCAACAGGAAATTGGCAATGACCGTATCACTGGCGCCAATCTTCAGCTCGCCCATTTCCATATGGACCATCTGATAATATTTTTCTTCTGCCGCCTGAATCAGCCCCAAAGCCTGCTCCAGATAAGTATACAGAAGCTTTCCCTCAGCGGTGGGATAGACACCCTTGGCGGTGCGCACCAAAAGGGGGCTGCCCATACGGTCTTCCAGCTGGCGGATAGACATGCTGACCGCAGGCTGTGAAATATATAATTCCCTTGCCGCCGCGGACATATTGCCCGTGCGGACAACGGCACAAAAAATACGATAAAGATCCAAAGAAACATCAACTTTCATGTAAGTGCCATCCTTTTCTTTTGTTTTCTTCTATTATACAGAAAACAAAGAGAGTCCGCAAGAACGATAAGAAAAAATGATAGCTGAATTTTTTTCAAAATTCTTTTATTTTTTCTCCATCTCTCTTTTCTGTCGGCGGTCTTTCCATTTTTCCAACTCCACCACAGGCAAAGGTACCAGGGACAGCGCCGCCACAATCAGCCATTCCAACTTATCCAACGGGCAAACCTTAAACACCGCCGCCAAGGGTTCCACCATGATAACGCCTGCCTGCAAAATACAGCCGATGAAAAAGGCTCCCAGAAGCATGGGATTGCTGCCAATGGAAATATGAAACAGGGAATGCTCCGTCCGCATATTAAACGCATGCACCAGCTGGGAAAGAGAAAGCACCGCAAAGGCCATGGTCCGCCCGGTGATGTAAGTTTTTTCCCCATCGAAATAAATATGCCCGATGCCAAAGGCCAAAAGGGCCAGCATCCCGATCATCATGCCCTCCAGGGCAATCCGACTGCCCATGCCGTCGCTGAATAAAGAGGCTTCCCGCCGGGGCGGCCGCTCCATAATATCCTCATCGGCAGGGTCTACCCCCAAAGCGATGGCAGGCAAGGAATCCGTCACCAGATTCACCCAAAGAAGCTGAATGGGCAGAAGGGGCGTTGCCCAGCCGAAACACATAGCAACAAAAATGGTGATGATTTCGCCGATATTGCTGGAAAGCAGAAAATGTACTGCCTTGCGGATATTATCATAAATGCTGCGGCCTTCCCGCACCGCTTCTACAATGGTAGCAAAATTATCATCCATCAATACCATATCCGCCGCGCCTTTTGCCACTTCTGTGCCGTTTTTCCCCATGGCACAGCCGATATCTGCCGCTTTCAGGGCCGGGGCATCATTGACACCATCCCCCGTCATGGCGACTACCCGTCCATCCTTCTGGAAAGCCTTCACGATACGAACTTTATGTTCCGGGGAAACCCGGGCAAAAACGGTACAATGCTCCGCCGCCTGTTCCAGCTGGACATCATCCATCTGCATCAATTCCTGCCCAGTAATGACTCGGTCTCCATTTTCATAAATGCCTAATTTCCCTGCAATGGCCTGGGCTGTCAAAGCATGATCCCCCGTAATCATCACAGGGCGGATGCCGGCCCCTTTGCAAATGCGGACGGCTTCTGCCGCTTCCGGCCGGGGCGGGTCAATCATTCCTGCCATCCCTGCGAAAACCAAATCCCGTTCCAAGCTCTCCGGTGTAAAAAACAGAGGCTCTTCTTCCCATTCCCGGAAGGCCACCGCCACCACCCGCAGGGCATTTGCCGCCATCTCGCCATTTTTCAGGCGGGCTTCGCTCTTTCTTCTGCCATCAAAGGGTGCCTGTCCTGCCCCATCCAAACAGCGGGTGCATTTTTCAAACAGGATATCCGGTGCCCCTTTTGTAACAGAAATCCACTTATCACCGCTGGGGTGTACCGTTGTCATTAGCTTTCGTTCCGAAGAAAAGGGAATTCCGCCGATTCTTGGCATTTCCTGCCAAAGGGCTTTCAAAGATACGCCTCCTTCCTCCGCCGCTTCCGCAAGGGCTTTTTCCGTGGGCTCGCCAATAATTTTTGTTCCCTTGCGCTTGGCGTCGTTGCAAAGGGTAAACAAAGTCAGGATAAACCGTCGTTTTTCCTCATTTTTTTCCAAATCCCTGCCGATAGCGGCAAGCTGGGTCACCTTCATCCGGTTCTGGGTCAGGGTACCTGTTTTATCGGAACAGATGACTTCTGCCCCGCCCAAGGTCTCCACCGCAGGCAATCGGCGGATGATAGTATTCTTTTTAGACATCCGCTGCATCCCAATGGCAAGCACAATGGTCACGATGGCAGGCAATCCTTCCGGAATGGCCGCCACAGCAAGGCTGACAGAAGTCATAAACATGTGAAAGGGTTCCTGTTTCCGCAACAGCCCCATGACGAAAATGATGCCGCAGATGGCCAAGGCACCGATGCCCAGCAGCTTTCCTGTTTCCCCTAATTTTTTCTGCAATGGGGTCTCGCTTTCCTCCTGTTCCGCCAAAAGGGAGGCGATATGGCCGATTTCCGTATTCATGCCCGTGGCTGTGACCACTGCCGTTCCCGCCCCTGCCAAAACATAGCTGCCGGAAAGCACCATATTTTTTCTGTCCCCCAACTGGGTCTTTTCCGGCAAAACACCTGCCTCCTTTTCAATGGCAAGGGATTCCCCGGTGATGGCACTTTCTTCCGTTTTCAAGCCGTGATTTTCCAGAATCCGGCCATCGGCACAGATATAATCCCCGGCAGAAAGCAGCAGGATATCCCCCTGTACCACTTCCTCCGCAGGAATCTCCTTTTCCTCTCCATCCCGCAGAACCTTTGCCTTGGGAGCAGAAAGTTCCTTCAAAGCTTCCAGAGCTTTTTCCGCCTTGCTTTCCTGCAGAACCCCCAGAAAAGCATTCAAAACCACAATAGCAATGATGATGGCGGAATCCACAAAATCCCCTTCCCCATTCCAATAAGACACGACAAAGGAAACTACCGCTGCCCCGATGAGCAGCAATATCATAAAATCATTGAACTGCGCCAAAAATTGCCGTAAAAAGCCTTTCCGGCCTTCCCCCTGCTCCAGTTTATTTTTCCCGTCTGCTGCCAGCCGCTTGGCTGCCTCCCCTGCCGAAAGCCCCTTCGCTTCCTCCGTCCGCAGGGTCTTTATCACTGCCGAAAGCTGCATGCTCCACCAATCCATATCCTCACGCTCCATCTTTTGTTTTTCTGCTTGTCTTTTTTTCAATCTATGCGGACAAGCGCAAAAAAAGACCACCTGCATAGGATGGATAGCAGGAGGTGTTTCTCCATGGTTTTTTCTCTGCTTTTGGCACTTTCCCTCAGCGTAGATGCCCTGGGCATCGGCCTTTCCTATGGGCTCAGGCGCATCACCTTTTCTCCGTCCTCCCTATTGCTCCTGACAGGGGAAACCTTTTTCATGATGGAGATTTTCTTAAGGATTGGACAGCTGTTTGCCGCCTGCTTCCCGGCAGCATTGGCAGAGGGAATTTCCACAGGTTTTCTGCTTTTCTTCGGCATCTGGCTTTGTCTGCAAGGAACGGGGCAAAAAAAGAAGAAGGAGGATTCGCCCCTGCAGTCTCCTTCCCTTTGCGATAAAGACGCTTCTTCCTCCATTGAACCGAAAGAGGCACTCCTGCTGGGCTTTCTCCTTTCCATGGATTCCTTTGCTATCGGGGTAAGTGCTGCCGCCGGCGGAATGGATGTGGTTCTGCTGCCGGTTTTTGCCGCTCTGTTCCAAACGGTCTTTCTCGCCTTGGGAGCAATGGGCGGGCAAAGACTGCGGCTGCACCCGGCGCCGAAGGAAAGCCTGTGGTCGCTTCTTTCCGGCAGCATTCTCATCTTCCTTGCCCTCCTGCAGTTTTTCAGAAGATAAAAAGGACACTCAAGCCTGAGTGTCCTTTTGGTCTGTGCTTATTTCTGATATGTTTTTATTTTTTCCACCAGCTTTGCCTTTTCCTCCTCCGGCAGGAATGCCGCTTCCGCTGCATAGCCCAGCATTTTCAGGATATCCGCCTCTGTGAAGCCCATATCGTTCAAGCAATGATCATATTCTTCATCCAGTGTCACATTGAAGATGGTCATATTATCTGTATTGATGGTCACACGAATGCCCATATCCAGCAGCTTTTTGACAGGATGGGCTGCGTAGCTTTCTCTGCTGCGGCAGCGGATATTGCTGGTAGGGCAAATCTCGAAGGTAATCCCCTTTTGAAGGGCACGCTGGCACAATTCCGGGGATTCATAGACAGCGTGACCATGGCCGATCCGCACCGCACCGAAATCCATGGCATCCCTTACGGTTTCGCAATCCTGGCTGTCGCCCCCATGGCAGGTAAAAGGAATCTCCAATTCCCTTGCCAGATCAAAAATATAGTGGAAATTCCGCAGGGGCACAATCCCCTCCGCCCCGGCCAAATCGATAGCATTGACCCCTTTGCCCAGATATTCCTTTGCCAGACGCACTGTTTCCAGATTTTCTTCTTTATTCAGCGTTTCCAAGCCAATGCTCATACAACAGAGGATGATACCAATGCCGATCTCAGGATGCTCCTTTAGCCCCTCTTCTTTGCCTTTCAGCACTGCTTCAATGGCTTCTCTCTGGGTCAGACCCTTCTGGGTATGAAGCTGGGGCGCAAAGCGGATTTCCCCATAAACAACGCCCTGTTCCGCTAAATCACAAACCAATTCCTTTGTAATGCGGGTAATATATTCCGCATCCTGCATAATCTTCAGGGGCAGGTCAAATTTCGTCAGGCAGTCGTTTACATCCTGACAAGGCTCCAGCACAGCGACCTCTCTGGTAAAGGTTTCGTAATCCATGCCATTCTCCACCAAGCCCTCCTTCTGATATAGTTCCCAAACAGTTTCCGGGCGGATGGAACCATCTAAATGCAGGTGCAGTTCGATTTTGGGATAGGTATATTTCATAGGTATCTCCTCCTTCTTTTTTCTGAGAAAATCATACCGTAAGTTTTCTTTTCTGTCAAAAAAAGCGTACCAAATGTAGTGGCGGCTTAAGAAAACCTCCTTTATGGATTGCATTGATTTCTTAAGCCCCACTGCAAGGATGTCTCGCAATCAGAAAACATTTTGTTTTCTGATCGGGACTCCTCTGATTGGCACGCTTTCCTTTTTATATTTTTTATCTGTGGAAGAGTTTTTTGGTTTCGTATTTGGGTTCACAGGTCAGATTCACACCCAGTTTTTTGAATACATTTTCATCGACGGAAGACAGAATGACCGTAGAATGTACTTCACAGCATTTCAGCTTTTCCAGCTGCTTCAGGGCCAATGCCGCCCGGGAATCATTCACAGCGCAGATGCTCAGGGCAATCAGCACTTCATCCGTATGCAGGCGGGGATTCTGGTTGCCCAAATGCCCGGTCTTCAGTTTCTGAATGGGTTCGATAATTTCCGGCGCGATCAGCTTCACGCTTTTTTCAATGCCTGCCAGTGTTTTCAACGCATTCAAAAGCATTGCGGAAGATGCACCCAAAAGGGCACTTGTTTTCCCGGTCACAATAGTACCATCGGGCAATTCAATGGCTGCCGCAGGGTCACCCGTTTCCTCCGCTCTTTTATTTGCGGCTGTAGCAACGATTCTGTCCTCGATACTGATGCCTGCCTGTTTCATCAACAATTCCAGTTTATAGATCACATCATCTGTCAGGCCGCCTTTTCTATGGTCGCAAAGGGCTTTATAATACCGTCTCACGATTTCTGTTCTTGCTGCAGCGGAAACGGCTTCATCATCGAAAATACAGTTGCCCACCATATTGACGCCCATATCCGTAGGGGATTTATAGGGAGATTTGCCGTAAATCTGTTCAAACATGGCATTCAGCACAGGGAAGACTTCCACATCACGATTATAGTTGATGGTGGTCTCCCCATAGGCTTCCAGATGGAAGGGGTCGATCATATTCACATCGTTCAGATCTGCAGTAGCCGCTTCATAGGCCAGATTGACCGGGTGGCGCAGAGGGATATTCCAAATAGGGAAGGTTTCAAATTTTGCATAACCCGCCTTTACCCCCCGTTTGTTTTCATGGTAGAGCTGGGAAAGGCAGGTAGCCATTTTGCCGCTGCCGGGGCCAGGTGCCGTAATAACCACCAAAGAACGCTGGGTTTCAATATAGTCATTCTTGCCAAAGCCCTCTTCGCTGACAATATGAGGGATATTGGCAGGATAGCCTTCAATGGGGTAATGCTTATATACCCGAATCCCAAGGCTTTCCAGTTTCTTTTCATAAGCAACTGCACTGGCCTGCCCATTAAACTGGGTCAGCACCACGCTGCCGACATACAGGCCATAGCCACGGAAAGCATCGATCAGACGCAGCACATCTGCATCATAAGTGATGCCCAAATCACCTCTGACCTTATTTTTTTCAATATCGCCTGCGCTGATGACGATGACAATTTCCGCATCTTCCTTCAGCTGTACCAGCATATTGATTTTACTGTCAGGCTTAAAGCCAGGCAATACGCGGGATGCATGGTAATCATCGAACAATTTCCCGCCAAATTCCAGATACAGCTTGCCGCCAAACTGGCTGATGCGTTCTTTGATCCGCTTCGACTGCATCTGCAGATATTTTTCATTATCAAATCCTAAACGTAACATACTGTAACTCTCCCCGATGTAGCTTCTAAAAATTATACAACATAAGATTATACTCGTTTTTTATCCCATTTACAAACAAAACTTGACAAAAAAAACTCCATTCTCCATCAAAATAGCAAATACCTTCTATAACGATACAGAAAGTATTTCTCATTTTGCCGTTTCTCATTCCTTTGTACAAAAAAGAGAAAAAGGTATCCGTTTTCACAGATACCTCTTTGCTCTTTTCTGGATGTTTTTAGGTGTATTTTGTTTTTATGGCATGCCCGCTTTCGCAGGCTTTGAAAGGTCTTATTTCTTTGCAGCCAATTCTGCTTTCCGCAGCTTGCAGATCTTGTAAACGCCAACTGTGAACAGAGGCAGTACATAGATTGCCAAGAATACATAAGACAGTGCGTTGTAAACAGTTGCAATCAGGTCGATGATACCAACCTTAGACAGAACCATAGAACCAACCAGAACGATGATTGTCAGGATTGCCTGCTGTTTGCTTGTCATTTCAGGTCTGTTTGCTTCTTTCAGGCCATTGTTTACACGTTCGATTGCCGCATGAATGATACCTGTGGAAGTTTCGATCAGTGTCCAGCCCATTACAACACCGAAGATAGCGATAACTACGGGGCCTGCTGTGCCCTGCATCATTGCCAGCCAAGGAACGGATGCACCCAGAACATCGGGGTTAGGGTAGAAGCACATTACTGCGAAATATGTCAGGAACCAAGGGATTGTTGCCAGAATACCGCCGATGATACCGGAAACAACAGATTCCTTTCTGCAGGTCTGTCTTTCAATTGTAAAGAAGGAAGCAGGCAGTACAACCAAGTTATAACCACAGTACAGGATACCACTCCAAAGAGCTGCGCCTGCTGTTACAGTGCCTTCCATATAGCTTGTGTCGTGATTTGCAAATACAGTGGAGATATTATCACCAAATGTACCGATAACCAGTACCGCAAAGATGATATAACCAACATACAGAGCGATGGTGCCTAATGTTTCAAAACGTTCGATCAATCTGGAGCCATAGAAGTTCAGGATTGCTACTACAATCGTGATAGCAACAACGCCGACCCAGTAATTGAGGCCTAAGGTCTGCTCTACGATATTACCGGTAGCAGATGCCATAACGGCGATGATAACGACCATGAACAGCAGATATACAATATCGAATACGATCCACAGAGGACCGCCGATGGTCTGCATGAAAGATTTGAAATCGTATGCCTTTGTCAGGCGGATCAGTTCATAGGACAGCGCTGCAATGACAGCGAAGCCCAGCAGTGTGCCCAGACCGGACAGCCAGCCTAGTGCGCCATATTTGCCGCCGTATTCTACGATTTCACGACCAGTGGCATAGCCGCCGCCGATCATTACGGACTGAAGGATGATACCAGGCAGGATATACTTACCAAAGCCACCTTCAAAAAAGCCTTTTTTCTTTTCCATAAAGATTCCCCTCTTTCGTAAAGTTTGCTCACCGTAAAAGAAACGATGTAGCAATTCTTTTGTTTTTCTACGGCCCTTCCGCCGTAGCCTTTACATAGTACATAGTATAAATATAATTGCTTGTAAGCTCCTTTGCGTTTGTACTTGTTTTCATACAAAAGAACTTTTGTAAAAATTTACTCGTTTTCAGACATAAAGTCAATCCTCCAGCATTCTAATTTTTTTGCATAAAAAAAGACCCTATCTGTAAAAATCTATCATTTTTTCAGGGAAGCTCTCTTTTGTTGTATGATATCAATGCCGATTTTGAATAAAAATACCCATATAATCTTCATATCATTTCAAAATCAGAAATTTTATCTCATTTTATTATTCAATTTTAATGAAAAATTTTGATTTTTTATTGTATTTTTTCCAATACATACAAATTTAATTAAATAATAATTCAAATATTTTGAATATATACTTACAAAAATCGTTATGTATACAGTTTTTATGCATACAACATGCAATATATCTACTGTTGATTTTCACAAAAGTAGAAAATGGCAGAGGAATTTCCTCTGCCATAAATTTCTTCAAATCGATTTCTGCTCCAATTGCAGCCCCGCCGCAGAAAGGCAAAATACATGCACTTCTCTTGCACCGCTACGATACAGGACTTTGGCACATTCATTGCAGGTGGTACCTGTGGTAAAAATATCATCCACCAAAAGGATACGCTTATCTGTGAAATCTTTCGTTGCCGCAAAAGCATCCTTCAAATTTTGCCGTCTTTCTTCCGGCGTATGCAACGTGCTCTGGGCAACGGTATTTTTCTTTCTGCACAAACCCTCCTTTTGAAACATCAATCCCGTTTTTTCGGCAATCTTCTCACAAAGGATATGGGTCTGGTTGAAGCCGCGACGTTTTTCCTTTTTGGGATGCAGCGGGACAGATAAAATGAGATCCGTTTTCACCAGCAATTCCTCATGGTATTGCAGCAGATACTCTGCCATCAATGCACCCAGCCCTTCCCCCAGCTGCTTTCCGCCTTCATATTTGAACAGATGGACAGCCTGACGCACTGTTTCATAGGGAAAGGCAGCACAGGCCGTCTCAAAAGCGAAGGGCTTTCGACAGAAATCACAAAAACCTGCCGTATCTGTTTTTCCGCCGCAATGGGGGCAGGTTTCCTTCGGAATAAAGGGAATATGGCCCCCGCATTTCTCGCAGAAAAATTCCTTTCGTTCCCTCAGCGCAAGGACTTCCCCGCAAATGGCGCAGCGGGGCGGAAAAATCAATTCCAGCAGTTTTTCTTTCATCCGATTTCTCATCCAATTTCACCTCCGTGGATGAAATCATAAAGATTTTGGATGCGCTGAGCAAGTCCTGTATACCTGCCCACCTCTTTATCATTGCGAATCATAGCAGAAACAGTTTCCCGCAGCCCAACGATGACCACCAGCTGTTTCGCACGGGTCACCGCCGTATACAGGAGGTTTCTCGTCATCAGCATGGGCGGCCCGCTGTATACAGGCAGAATGACCACGGGATATTCGCTGCCCTGAGATTTATGGATAGTGATGGCATAGGCCAGCTCCAGCTCCTCCAGCTGGCTGAAATCATATTCCACGATTTTTCCGTCATCAAAGGCGACTCGCATCTGCTCTGCATTCGTATCAATGGAAAGGATGATACCCGCATCCCCATTATAAACGCCAAGCCCTTCATCCTCCCGCTTGCCAAGGCTGTTGAACATCCGCCAAACGATATTATAGTTATTTTTGATCTGCATGACCTTATCTCCCTCCCGGAAGGTGGTCTGGCGGAATTGCACCTCCCGCTTATCAGAAGCCGGAGGATTCAAGGTCTGCTGCAAGACCTGATTCAGGTTCTGCACGCCAAGGGTTCCCTTTCGCATGGGCGTTAAAATCTGCATATCCTGCAGGCCATCACAGCCTGTGAATTTCGGCAGGCGTTTCGTTACCAGTTCCCGAATGGTGGCCGCCACATCCTCCGCATAGGCACGGCGCATAAAAAAGAAATCCGTCCCTTCTTCGTTCAAAACAGGCTCTTCCCCCTGATTGATACGATGGGCATTCATGATAATGGCACTTTCCTGGGCCTGTCGGAAAACATGCTGCAGCCGCACCACCTTCAGCCGTTCGCTGCGGATCATATCCTTTAATACATTCCCTGCCCCGACAGAAGGCAGCTGATCCACGTCCCCCACAAAAATAATACGGGAACCGCTTTCTACCGCCCGCAAAAGGGCCTGCATCAAGGCAATATCCACCATAGAGCTTTCATCGATGATGATAACATCCGCTTCGATGGGGTCATCCTCGTTTTTATCAAAGGTCTGCCGGCGGTTATCCTCGCCAATGAAATTAATGCCCAGCAAACGATGGATGGTCTGAGCTTCCATGCCGGTAGCCTCTGTCATCCGCTTTGCCGCCCGGCCTGTGGGGGCCGCCAGCACCACATCCTGCTCTTCCTGCTTCAAAATGCGCAGGATGGTATTGATGGTAGTGGTTTTCCCTGTACCGGGGCCGCCGGTGATGATAAGAACGCCGCTGCTCATGGCTTCCAGCACCGCAAGCCGCTGTTCTTCCGCCAGAATGACGCCCGTTTCCTTTTCCACCCGGGCAATCTCTTTCGCAATATATTCCATATCCGCCGGCTCATAATCCGCCGCCAGCTCCAACAACCGCTTCGCTACGGACATCTCCGCATAAAAATAATAGTTCAGATAGACACAGTCCTCCCCATCCAGCTTTTCCTGCCAGATCTGGCTGTCCACCTGCAATTCCCGGATAGCATTTTCCACCGCAAGGGGATGCAGGTTCAAAAGCTCCACAGACTGATCAATAAGCTTCTGCTTGGGCAGATAGCAATCCCCATTGGCCGCCGCATGATTCAAAACATATTTCACTGCTGCTTTCACACGGTTGGGGTCATCGGCAGCAATGCCAGCACTGGCCGCCATTTTATCCGCCATTTTAAAGCCGATGCCCGCCACATCATCCGCCAGACGATAAGGATTATTTTTCACGATATCAAAGGTGCGTGCCTTATACTTTTTATAAATACGCATGGCATAGGCAGGAGAAATATCAAAGCCCTGCAAAAACATCATGGCTCTGCGCAGCTCATGCTGTTCACAGAAAGCCTCAGAAATTTTCTGGGCTTTGTCGTAGCTGATGCCCTTGATTTCCGTCAGCAGGTCTGGCTTTTCCTCAATGACATAGAAAGCCGCTTCCCCGAACCGTTCCACAATACGCTTGGCAGTTTTTTCCCCAATGCCTTTGATCAGCCCGGAAGCAAGATATTTTTCCATGCCTGCAGTGGTGGTCGGCATGGATTTTTCATAATATTGCACCTGCACCTGCCTGCCATAAAGGGGATGCATCGTCCAATTGCCGCGGATTTCTAAGGTTTCGCCGCTATGGATTTGCGGCACGATGCCCACACAGGTCACCTCGTCCTCCTCCGTTGTCAAAGAAAAGACCGTATAGCCATTATCCTTGTTTTGATAGATGATATCCTCCACTTCCCCAACGATTTTCAGTTCTTCCATGCCCTCCCCTCCTTTCACAGGCTTTACAGGCTTTTTTCTCTCTTGAGTATAACACAGGAAATAAAAAAAGGGAACAACAGTTCCCAATTTTTACAATAAAAAGGTCGTTTCGGCATATGTCGTTTTTATTTCCAGCGTTCCAGCTGGGGCAGCAGGTTCTGCATGAAAGCCCTTGCGGCATTTTCATCCTCCCAGCCCAAATGTGGAATACACTCTTCTATCATTTCCTCCATGGTGCATGGGTGGACAAAATCGCCATCGGCATAGCACCACTTACAATAGCTCTCGTTAAAAGAACCGTCAGCCTCCTTGCTGATCAGGCTGTCATCCGCCAAGGGCATGCCGCAGCTTTGGCAGATCAGATTCTGGGGTGCGCCCAGAAGGGTATTAATGGAAATATGAAATTCCTTGGAAAGAAGCTTCAATGTCTCCGTATTGGGTATGGTCTCGCCGCATTCCCAACGGGAAACCGCCTGCCTCGTCACCATACATTTTTCCGCCATCTCCTGCTGAGAAAGGCTGTATTTTTTCCTGAGTTCCAACAAAATTTCCTTCGTTTCCATATCATCGCCTCCTGCTTTCAGTATAGGCCATGCTGTCTGTTTCCGCAAGCAACTGTCAGTTTCCTTTGGGCGGTTTCAATTCTTTTTTCCGCTTGAACAGGGCAAGAACCATTGCCCCAACCCCAAATACGCCGCCGCAGACTGCAATGGTGGGCAGATATTCCTTCAAATCCACCTGCTGTGCGCCTCTTTCGCCGCCCATACCCCCAGGCATTTCATGGCCATTTCCGCCCTTTCCGCCAAAATTACGTTCTGTCTGCTTTGTTTCCTCTGTTTCTGCAGGCTGTCCCGCTGGTTCAGAAGGCTTCGCTGTATCCGCAGACTGCTCTGCGCCTTTCCTTGCTTCTGTCTGTTCTGCTTCTGTCTGTTCCGGCATCCTTCCGAAATCCGGCATTTCGGCCACAGTTTCCCGCTCAGGCATTTCACCGCCAAAATCGGGCATACCGCCGCCCTTTCCGCCATTCCTGCTGCCTTGCAGGCTGCTTGTATCAAAGGTAGGTTCCCCGCCTGCCAGTTGGTTTTGAATGCTGTCTGCCATATTTACAGCATAATAAACCAAAGAATATGTATCCGCAGGATCCACGGAACAGGCCTGTTCAAATTCGGCATAGGTATAAAATGCTGTGGCATCCTGTTCCACATAGGGCGCAATCAAATCGTGAATCTCTGTCACCATGGACCCCATGTATGCCTCCGTCAGGTAAGTTTCTGCGATTTCTTTCAGATAGCTTTCATACAGGGAGAGGAAGCTTTCCTGTTCCAGCAGGGTATCCACCAAAGGTTTTTCCGCGCTGCTGTTCATACCGCCCACCCCTTTATTTTCAGCGGCGGGCATTTCTCCAACAGTGGGCATTTCTCCAACTGCTGGCATTTCTCCATTTGGCGCAGGCTTTGTATTTTCTTCCGCGGTTTCCGCCGCGCCTCTTGCGCCTCTGCCCCCGCCCATGCTGGCATTGGCAGGCTGATAGATATCTACTGTGCCGCCGCCAAAGATGCCGAAGGCATAATTATAATCCCAAGGTAAAATAGAAAATACGCCATTTTGCTCATAAAGATAATAATTATGCGTTGTCCCGCCTAGATAACTGTCGTAGTTTGCCAAAGCCACATTCACTGCCAAATAGCGCAGGACTTCATCCACATCCAGCACATTTTCCAGCCCTTCGCCGCTGTCCAAGGCTTTCAGCAAGGCAAGGATAGCACTGCCGTCGGAACTTTCTTCGTTGGTTTTCAAATTCAGCCCAGTATATACAGAGATATCATCCCCACGGTATACCAGATCCGCCCCTGCCCCATCAGGTTTATACAGGTCTCCTGCAGCATCTTCAAAATGGGTCGCAAGAAAGACTTCATCAATGGCTTCCACCGCCAGGAATAACCCCCATTCTTCCCCATTGATAGTGATATGGCTATAGGCATGGCCGGGGGTGGGAATTCCCATTCCCTCTAAAATTTCATAGGAAATATATTCCCGCATATTACTGCTGTCCCCATAATTATTATTCAGGCAAAGCTTTTTCAGCCCGTAATAATTGCCGCCGTCTTCATAATAGTCGAAATCGATTTTCAGGCTATAGCGGTCAGAATCGGAATTGGATACAGAAGTCAGGGTATTGTTGCCCTTCGTACGGATAGCAACATTGCCCACAGTCTCCCCATTGATGGTCACATTTGCCTGGTGATATTCCTCCTCCAGCGGATTTTCCAGCATATCCTGCCAATCGACTTCATCAATCTCGATATTGATCTCATTGACCATATCATCTTGGAAGAGATGTTCTGCATAGGTGTATTTACTATCCTTCTGCTCAGCGTTTCCTACGATCACATAAGACGCCGCCAGGAACACCAGCACGGCTATCCCCGAAAGAAATATCATTTTGTATTCTTTCAGCTTTTCCAAAGGAGTTCCTCCTTTCTTTATGCTGCATAATTGCCGTCATAGCTTACCATTACTGCGGATTCCACCCCTTCGATTTTGCTGATGACGTTCACAAAGCCGCTGTCACTGTCATGGGGGCGGATCTCGTAAATCAATTCTGTGCCGGCGCCGCCGTTAACTGTTTTGGATTTCAGCTGCATTTTTTTCACTTCTTTTTGCAAGAATTCTTCAATCCTGCCTTCCTGTTTCCCATCCATCAGGCGGATAATGATCAGATAAGGGTTATCCTTCTGCTGATGATTGGCGAAGAGCAACAGGAAAATCCCCAGCACCGGGCAGCCCAAAAGCGCCAAGGGTAGCAGGCTTGCACCGCAAAGGATGCCTTCCGCAATCGCCCAGAAAAGAAACACCAGATCCATAGGATCTTTCACCGCTGTACGGAAACGAACGATGGACAAAGCCCCAACCATCCCCAGAGATAATACTACATTGCTGGTAACGCCGTTGATGACCAATGTAGTTACCAATAAAATAGCAACAAGGGAAACATTGAAGCTGCGGCTATACAGCACGCCATTGTAGGTTTTCTGATAGACATAAAAAATGAACAGACCGATGAGAATAGCTGCCCCCAGAGAAAGAACCGTATCCAACAAAGAAAAGCTGCTGAATCCCTCTAAAAAACTGCTCTTAAAAATGTCGTTAAATGTCATAAAATATTCATCCTTTCTTTATCCATTGATCCGGCAGGCAGCAAATTTAGAAAAGGCCTGCTCTCTGTTTTTCGTTGTTAAAATCGTTCTGCTGACCACATCAGGGAGAAAATCATCGTATTTCACTTCCATGATACATTTCCCATCTGCCAAAACAGGAATAGTAGGCACATCCTTTTTGAAAAACGCACGCACATCCTTACAGGAACGGATATCCCTGTCAAAGGTGATGCGCACATTCCCCGGCCCATAGGTAAAGGGTTCTCTGCGGTAATCCACCACGACCGACGGGCGATACAGTTCCAGTTTCCATTTCAGGAATAGTTCCCGTACCAATGGCCGCTCGTCCTCTGCCATCCATTCATACTCTCCTCGAATGATCTTTTCCACTTCCTCCGCCGTCAGCCGGCATTGATATTTATGCCCTGTGGAGCATCGTTTGCTTTTCTTTTCCAGGCGAATGAAATTTGGATCAAAATCATAATAACGAATACGGAATTTCTCCCGTATCGCCACGCCTGATAATTTTTCTTTCAAAACCTTGTCGTATAGATTGTCAAAATACAGGGAACGAATGAAATATTCCTTCCTGCCCTCTGTATGGCTGTCCCTGTGCATAAAAGAAGAGATTCTGTTTGCAGTCAGAATGCTTTCTCCTTCAGTCACAGTATATTTCAGCTCCCGCCGCCATTTTTCATCCATAACAGCGCCACCTCTCTTTCTTTCGAAGCTAGTATAAGTGATAGAAATTAGGGAGGATTTAGTCTTTTGTTAAAACCGTGTAAACAGCAGATTAAAATCTTTTAAGCATTAAAAAAGAAGCCTTTCGGCCAATGTCATTAAGTTAAGATGACGAATCGGGATCTCAGTATTAGAAATAATG
>NZ_JBJEJK010000024.1:0-16835 GCF_051877975.1 Anaerotignum sp. | reverse complement strand
ACTGCCATCTACTGAACGGCAGGAATTAAATTTGCGAAAAATTATTGACACTATCGATCAAGGCAACGTTAAAGGGCTTGCCGCCTGCAATTGACAGACAACAAGCCCTATTCGCTGCTTGCACAATATAAAATTCAAAATATCCTCTAACTTTTTCAAGTCTACTTCAAGCCCTGCGGCATAGCCTCTCCTTTTGCCGGCATCGGCTGTTATTTTCCTTTGCTGTGCAGATATTTTTCTCTCGTTGCCAAACCGCCCCGAATATGCCGCTCCGCTTTGTTTACCTCCAAAACCGCACGGACGGATTTCGCCAATTCCGGGTCAATGCGTTCCACCCGGTCAGTGATGTCTTTATGCACCGTAGATTTGCTGATGCCGAATTTTTTCGCTGTTTCTCTCACTGTTGCATTGGTGTGTATCATAAATTTCGCAACCTCAACCGCCCTTTCCTCGATATATGTCTTCAAACCAAGCACTCCTCTAAGTTTATCTTGGTTATGTATATGCCGTGGCAAGGCCAGTTATGAAACTGCCATTCTCCAATAAAAAAATGTCGAATATCCCCTTTTCTGTATCAGATGAACAGAAAAAAGGAGAGGATTCCTTTTTCTCAAAGTCACATCAGCTTCTTCAATTCCTGATAAACTCTGCCGATGGGCAGGCCCACCACAGTATAATAATCCCCTTCAATCCCCTTCACATGGATGGCAAAATCCCCTTGGATGCCATAGGCACCGGCTTTATCCATCGGGTCGCCGCTGGCGATATAAGCATTGATTTCCCCATCGGACATAGGGTATAGGTATACATCTGTTTTTTCCGCAAAGGTGATGCTTGCCGGCCGGTTTCCCGTACGAATAATCGTCACACCGGTATAGACCTGATGGCAGTCGCCGGCGATGCTTTTCAGCATCCCATAGGCATCCGCCGCATCCTTCGGTTTCCCCATGATGGTTTCCCCTTTGGCAACGATGGTATCCGCTCCGATGATGATACATTCCTCCGTCTGCTGTGCCGCAATTTCCCGGGCCTTCTGCCGGGATAATTCCATTACGATATCCCCAGGGCTTTGTTTTGTGATACTCTCTTCCCCCTTGGCAGGGATGACAGCAAAAGGCAAGCCAATCTTTGCCAATAATTCTTTTCTTCTGGGAGAGGCCGAAGCCAAAATCAATTTCATATTATCCTCCTGCTGGTACTGTTTTTTAAGGATATTCTACCATAAATAAAACCAGAGAACCATCTTTTACCGCAAATCAGATTCAGCTCCATTTTTTGAAAACAGAGAAATATCTTTCAATGGAGCCGTTCATACTTTTTTTGTATGATAAACTGTGCTACAATGAAAAAATGTTGGAAAACAGTTCCAATCAAACTAAAATGGAAAGGATAACAGGATGTTATACGAAGAAGCAAGGGTATATTTGGATCATGTATCGAAATACGGAAGTGTACTTGGTCTTGACAGTATAAAGAGCTTGTTGGAAGAGCTGGGAAATCCGCAAAAAGATTTGACATTTATACATATAGCAGGTACCAATGGAAAAGGTTCGATACTGGCGTATCTGTCCCAGATCCTGACGGAAGCAGGATACCGGACAGGAAGATATATTTCTCCCACAGTGATGGAATATCTGGAACGGTTCCAGATTGACGGGAAATATATGGAAGAAACGGAATTTGCAGAGATTACCGCGGACGTAAAGCGTGCGGCAGAAAAGCTTGCAGAAACAGGGAAACCTTCCCCCACGGTTTTTGAGATGGAAACGGCAATCGCCTTTATGTATTTCAAAAAGCGGGCTTGTGATTTTGTCGTACTGGAAGCAGGCTTAGGCGGCGCATTGGATGCGACCAACATTATAGAAAATACGAAGGTATGTATCTTTGCTTCCATCAGCATGGATCATATCGGTGTGCTGGGCAATACGCTGGAAGAGATTGCGGAAAATAAAGCCGGCATCCTGAAAAAAGGCGCAGCAGCGGTGACCGGCAGACAGCAGGCCTGTGTGCTTAAGATTCT
Organism: Anaerotignum sp.; assembly: GCF_051877975.1. GTDB lineage: Bacteria > Bacillota > Clostridia > Lachnospirales > Anaerotignaceae > Anaerotignum_A. The sequence goes on along the minus strand of NZ_JBJEJK010000024.1, from coordinate 14,815 downwards.
GCGGCAGAGGGCAGAAGAACTGGGCTGTCCGTTTTCCGTGGCGGAGGCCAAAGAAGCGCAGGTGATACAGAGAAGCCTGCAGGGGCAGTGCTTTTCTTATCAGGAATATGAAAAACTGGAAACTTCGCTGACCGGGCAGCATCAGATCGAAAACGCCGTTACCGTGCTGGAGGCAGTAAAGATCCTGCGCCGCCAGGGGGTCAGCATCAGCCAGGAAGCAGTCAGACAGGGATTGCAGCATACCCGATGGCCGGGCAGATTTACCGTATATGACGGAAAGCCTCTGGTGATCATTGACGGCGCCCATAATGCGGATGCAGCCAAAAGGCTGGCGGAAAATATAAATACGCTCCTGCCGGGCAGGAAACTGACTGCGGTGATGGGCGTATTTCAGGATAAAGAATATGAAAAAATCATTACAAGATTGGCACCGTTTCTAAACTTTGTGTATACCATCGATCTTCCCAACCGGGAAAGAACGCTGGAAAAAGAATTGCTCTGCGAAATGCTTCAGAAACAGGGCATAGAGGCAGAAACGGCAGAAAATACAGAAGAAGCATTGAGACTGGCAAAGCAGCGGGAACAAGAGGATGGAGCCGTACTGGTATTTGGTTCGCTCTCTTATCTTGGCGATATCATCCGACTGGAAGAAAGGCTGCAGAAAGGAAATTAAAAAATGATAGATAGAGAAAAAGTGGAACAGGCCATTCGTCTCTTGCTGGAAGGAATCGGAGAAGATGTAAACCGGGAAGGACTGGTGGAAACACCTGCAAGGATCGCCAGAATGTATGGCGAAATCTGCGGTGGTATGGAGGAGGACGCCGGGGAGCATCTGAAAAAAACCTTTACCGCAGAAAATAATGAGATGGTCGTAGAAAAAGATATTACTTTTTATTCCCTGTGTGAACATCATATGCTGCCATTTTACGGGAAAGTCCATATTGCGTATATCCCGGATGGAAAAGTGGTGGGCTTAAGCAAGCTGGCAAGAACCGTAGAGGTTTATGCCAGAAGGCTGCAGCTGCAGGAACAGATGACAGCACAGATCGCTGATGCGCTGATGCAGCATCTAAACCCCAAGGGCGTGATGGTTATGGCGGAGGCAGAACATATGTGTATGACCATGCGGGGCGTGAAAAAGCCGGGAAGCAAAACCGTCAGCATTGTGACCAGGGGAGAATTTGAAGATAATGAAAAGCTTCAGAACATGTTTTTCCGAATGATAGAACGATAGGATGGCAGCAGTATGTTTATGGAAAGAAAGCAGAAAGAACTGCAGAAGATGGAACGGGTGCAGGCAATTTACCGGCATCCGTATTTTCAAAAATGCCTGGAAAAGAACCGGAAGGCAGAGGAAACAAGAATATTCTGCAAGCATCATCTGGAACATTTTCTGGACGTGGCCAGGCTTGCATATATCTTCTCCATGGAAAGAGGATATCCCATCCAAAAGGAAGAAATTTACGCAGCTGGGCTGCTGCATGATATTGGAAAATGGCAGCAGTACAGCGACGGGACGCCCCATGAAAAGGCAAGTGCTGACATTGGGGAAAAAATCCTCCGGGAAACAGGATTTGAGGAAGCGGAGAGAAGAAGAATCCTCACGGCAATCCTGAGCCATCGAAAAAACAGGATGGAAAGTGACACAGCAGAAAGCATGGCCGGAAAACAGCTGGCAGAGGTTCTGTATGATGCAGATAAGCTTTCACGTGCCTGCTACCTGTGCCCCGCAGAAGGGGAATGCAACTGGAGCGAAGAAAAGAAGAATTTAAACATCATCTGGTAAAGAGGGAGACAGCATTGAAGATAGGAAACAGAGAATTTGATACAAAACACCATACATATATTATGGGAATCCTGAATGTGACACCGGATTCCTTTTCCGACGGAGGCAAATGGAATGCTTATGATGCAGCCATGCGTCATACAGAAGAAATGCTCAACAGCGGCTGTGATATTCTGGATATCGGCGGAGAATCCACCAGACCGGGGCATCAGCAGATCAGCGAAGAAGAGGAGATCAGCAGGGTGGCGCCTTTGATTGCAGCGGTCAAAAAGAATTTTGACGTGCCGGTTTCTGTGGATACTTATAAAAGCAAAGTCGCCGAGGCTGCCCTTCAGGCGGGGGCGGATATGGTCAATGATATCTGGGGATTTCAGTACGATGAAAAGATGGCACCGCTGGTTAAGAAGTATGACGCGGCCTGCTGCCTGATGCATAACCGAAATCAGGCCGTATATCAAAACTTGATCGAAGATATGTATCAGGATCTGAAAAAATGTGTGGCTGCGGCAAAAGCAGCAGGCATTGCGGATGATAAGATCATGCTGGACCCGGGGATCGGTTTTGGCAAAACTTATGAAATGAACCTGGATGTGATGAAGCATCTGGATCGATTTCATGACCTGGGATATCCCATGCTTCTTGGAACATCCAGAAAATCCATGATCGGGCTGACCCTGGATCTTCCGGTGACCGAACGGGAAGAAGGAACCCTTGTGACAACTGTGATGGCGGTACAATGCGGGTATGGGTTCGTCCGGGTACATGACACAGAGAAAAACCGCAGGGCAATTCTGATGACAGAAGCGATTTTGAAACGGGCATAAAAGCAGGGAGCAAAGCAGAATGGACAAGATAAAGATTAAAAATCTGGAGGTATTCGCCAATCACGGCGTATTTCCCGAAGAGACAAAATTGGGACAGAAATTTCTGGTCAGCTGTGTGTTATATCTGGATACCAGAAAAGCCGGGAAAACAGATTCTCTGGAAGCATCCGTCAATTACGGCACTATCTGTCAGCTGATCACAGAGCAGATGAAAAAGAATACTTTTCAGTTAATAGAAGCCGTGGCAGAACAGCTTGCGGAAGAAATCCTGAAATTTGACGAGAAGATTCGTCAGGTAGATGTAGAAATTCAGAAGCCCTGGGCTCCCGTTGGCCTTCCCCTTGATACTGTTTCTGTGGCGATCCGCCGGAAATGGCATGAGGCATACATAGCAGTTGGCTCCAATATGGGAGAGAAAAGAAAATATATCGAGACAGCCCTGGAAGGATTGCGGCAAACGGAAGGATGCCGGGTGGAAAAGGTATCTCAGCTCATTGTGACAGAACCTTACGGCGGCGTGGAGCAGGATGTATTCCTGAATGGAGCGCTGAAAATCTCCACCCTCCTTACCCCGTCGGAGCTTCTTTCCCGGCTCCATGAACTGGAGCAGGAGGCCGGAAGAAAACGGCTGATCCACTGGGGGCCAAGAACGCTGGATCTGGATATTCTGCTGTATGATGATGAAATCATAGAGGACGACACCCTCTGCATCCCCCATGCAGATATGCAGAATCGACAGTTTGTATTGGCACCAATGGCAGAAATTGCGCCTTACAAGAGGCATCCCCTCTATGGCAAGACGATGACAGAAATGCTTGCGGATTTGGAAAAAGCAAACACAGACATCCTGCCTTAACCTTTTCAAACGGCCCTGCACAAATTGACAAGCAGAGCAAATTGATGCCCATGGGTCCATTTTCTCTGGGTCATCTGAATATTGTTTTCCTGAAAAACCTCCGTGTTATTTTCTTTGCGGCTGCAATTTTATGATAACACAGAGGTTTTTTATTCTCATTGCGCAAAACCTATCCCCCCAGGCCATTCGGAAGTTTTGAGAAACAAAAACCGGTTCATAAAACTCTATGAACCGATTTTATTCACTGCTTATTCTTTTCTTTCCAAATTGCGATAGAACTCATCTGTCACAGGTTCCAGCCACTGGCTGGAGGTTTCCTCGCCAGGACATTCCACCGCTAAATGGCTGAACCAGCTATTGGCCTTTGCCCCATGCCAGTGCTTCACGCCAGCCGGGATCGTCACCACATCCCCCGGCTGCAGGCTCTGGGCTTCCTTGCCCTCCTCCTGATACCAGCCTTCTCCTTCCACACAGAGCAGCAGCTGACCGCCGCCTTTTTTTGCACGGTGAATATGCCAGTTGTTGCGGCAGCCCGGCTCAAAGGTCACATTTGCGATAAATACGGTTTCCTTTGGATCCGTTAAGGGTTTTAAATAGCTGTTCCCGATAAAATATTGGGCAAAAGCCGTATTTGGCTCGCCCTGCCCAAAAAAACCGCCATGTTCTTCTTTGCCGCAGTCATCCTCATAAACTTCCTTTGCCATGCGGAATGCGGCCCATGCGTTTGGCCAGCCTGCGTAAAAAGCAAGATGTGTCAGAATTTCCGCCATCTCTGTTCTTGTTACGCCATTTTGACGGGCAGTGGATAAATGATAGCCCAGGGAACTGTCTAGGATTCCCTTGCTGATGAGAGCTGTGATCGTCACGATAGAGCGCAGCTTCAAGGAGAGCTGCCCCTCCCTTGACCAAACCTGACCAAATAATACATCATCATTCAATGCCGCAAATTGCGGCGCAAATGTATTTAAGGCATCTCTGCCGGCTGTTTGTGTTACCATTTGTTTTCCTCCATTCCAATACATTTCAGGCTCTTTTCAATCACTTCATATTTTCTCTGAAAAATGCTTCCATTTTATCAAAGGGGATGATCTCCGTCTTATCATATAAATCCGTATGTACTGCTTCCGGAATCAACAGCAATTCCTTATTTTCGCCTGTCAGCTTTGCGAAAGCATCTTTGCTGAAATAGCAGGAATGGGCCTTTTCCCCATGCACCAGCAGCACCCCACTGCGGATTTCATGGCTATACTGCAGGATAGGCATATTTAAGAAGGACAGGGAGGAGGTCACATTCCAGCCATCATTGGAATTCAAAGAACGCTTATGATAGCCACGGTCTGTTTTGTAGTAATTATAATAATCCTTTACAAAGAAAGGCGCATCCGCCGGCAAAGGATCCACCACGCCGCCGGCTCTCTGATAGGCGCCGGTTTTATAATCGATGGTCCGCTGGGCATTCAGCGCCTTCCGTTTTTCAAAACGAGCCTCTTCACTATCTTCGGCATCGAAATAGCCCTTCGCATTGACACGGGTCATATCATACATCGTAGCAGCCACTGTGGCTTTGATTCTGGTATCAAGGGCAGCCGCATTCAGGGCCATGCCGCCCCAGCCGCAAATGCCGATGATGCCGATTTTTTCCGGATCAACCTGCTGCTGGACAGACAAAAAATCTACCGCTGCCTGAAAATCCTCTGTGTTGATATCAGGAGAAGCCACATATCTGGGGCTGCCGCCGCTTTCGCCGGTAAAAGAAGGGTCGAAGGCGATGGTCAAAAAGCCTCTTTCCGCCATGGCCTGGGCATACAGCCCCGCGGACTGCTCCTTTACCGCCCCAAAAGGACCGCTGACCGCCAAGGCAGGCAATTTTCCTTCCGCAGTTTTGGGTTCATATAAATCTGCCGCCAGGGTGATGCCATAACGGTTGTGAAACATAATTTTTCTGTGATTTACTTTATCGCTTTTCGGAAAGGTCTTATCCCATTCCTCTGTCAAATGCAGTCTTTCTTCCATTTTCAAATTCCTCCTTATTTTATTGCCGCCATATATGTTGATTGACAATTTTTTTCATTTATGATACTGTTATGGTAATACCTAAACTTAACTTTAAGTCAAGATATTTTTTATTTTTCTTAAAAAAATTTCTCAGATCAGGAGGGAGTTCTTATGTATACCATCGGACAAATCTCAAAACTGTTTCATCTGCCTGCTTCAACCCTGCGCTATTATGATAAAGAGGGGCTCTTCCCCCATATGGAGCGTTCCTCCGGTATCCGCAGATTCGGCCCCCAGGAAATAGAAGCCCTGCGGATCATTGAATGTCTGAAAAAGTCCGGCTTGGAAATCAAAGATATCAAACAATTCATGGAATGGTGTTCCCAGGGAAGCAGCACCTATTCCCAGAGAAGGGAGTTATTTCTGCGTCAAAAAGAAATCGTAGAAGGGGAAATTCGCAAAATGGAAAAGGTTCTGGATATGATTCAATTCAAATGTTGGTATTACGAACAGGCCATGCAGGACGGAAATGAAGACCGCCTGAATGAAATGCTGCCGGATCATCTGCCGGAAGAAATACAAAAACTCTATGACCATGCCCATGAGGATTGATTCTATCACAAAAAATAGCAAAAGACCTTGCACTTGTCCAAAAATTGTGCTAAATTAAATACAATATCACAATGTACAAAAGAAAAAACAATTTACTAAAGAGGAAATTCTATGAAACACTTATTTGTATCTGAAAATTTGGTCGTTCTCCACGGTGGTGTCCTGCTGCTCGTCTTAGCAGAAACAGCAACGCTTTGAGTGATGCCCAATTTCAGATATCAGGTGATTCATTTGGAAACGACAGCAACCTCTTTTCCCTATCCCACAATATCTATTCCGGCAGCCACTCGCTGCCGGATTTTTTACTTTTACGAAAGATGAGATGTAACAGAAAACACAAAGGAGAGATTTGTATGGAACTGACAGGCGCGGAAATTTTAATGGAAACCTTACTGGAACAGGGAACCGACGTAATCTTCGGCTACCCCGGCGGTACTGTGTTGGATCTATATGAGCAGATCTATCAAAACGAAGGGCGTATCCGCCACATTCTGCCTTCCCATGAGCAGGGCGGCATCCATGCGGCAGACGGCTATGCCAGAGCCACAGGAAAAACAGGCGTTGTGCTGGCCACCTCCGGCCCCGGGGCTACCAATCTGGTCACAGGCATCGCCACAGCATATCTGGATTCTGTCCCCTTGGTCATCATCACGGGGAATGTTCCCACCGATCTGATCGGACAGGATAATTTTCAGGAAGTAGACGTTTTCAGCCTGACTTATGGCATTGTAAAACACAGCTACCGGGTTGCCCGGGTGGAAGAACTGGCAGACGATATCCGGGAGGCCTATGCACTGGCGGGCTCCGGCAGACCAGGCCCCGTCCTTATTGATATTCCCAAGGATGTACAGCAGAAAAAGACCAGCTTCACCCCCCAGCCCCCTGTAAAACCCCGCCCTGTCCCCTCGGAATATACAGAGGAAGAAATCAAAAAAGCCGTAACTATGATGGAACAGAGCAAACGTCCTGTCATCTATTGCGGCGGCGGCGTGATTACAGCCGGTGCGGATAAAGAAATCATGGAACTGTCCAAACGGCTGGATGCCCCCATCTGCTATAGCCTGATGGGTCTGGATGCCGTTGCGGCCAGCTTCCCTGCCAGCCTGGGTATGTCCGGTATGCATGGACGCTATGCCTCCACAAAGGCAATCGCCGAATGCGACCTGCTCCTTGCTGTAGGGGCTCGTTTCAGCGACCGCGCCGTAGGCAATAAACAAAAATACGCAGAAAAAGCAAACATCATTCATATTGATATCGACCCTGCGGAAATCGATAAAAATGTGACTGTAGACCTGCCCCTTATCGGCGATGCAAAGGAAATCCTGGGCAAATTTTTGCAGTCTGTAAAAGGCGGCGCAAAACCCCATTGGCAGGCAGCCATTCAGGAAATGCGTGCCTTTGAAGCCGCCCACGAGACCCAATTCAAAGGCCCCCTGACCCCCTTTGAAATCATCGATCAGGTAAGCCGGAAGATGCCCAAGGATACCCCGATCGTTACAGACGTTGGGCAGCATCAGATGTGGGTAGCCCAGCGGTATCCCTTTGAACAGCAGCGCACCTTCCTGACCAGCGGCGGCCTTGGCACCATGGGCTTCGGCATGGGTGCTGCCAACGGCGCCGCCATCGGCACAGGAAAGCGTACCGTCCTTTTCACCGGCGACGGCAGCTTCGCTATGAACTTTGCGGAGCTGGGCACTGCCGTAACAGAAGGCCTGCCTGTTATCGTCATTCTGATGAATAACGGGGTTTTAGGCATGGTGCGCCAGCTGCAGGAATTTTTCAGCAATGCCCATTATTCCCAAACGACGACCTACCGGAAAACGGATTTCGTGGCATTTGCCAAAGCCATGGGCGCAGAAGGATACCGGGCAGAAACCCCGCAGCAGCTGGAAACAGCCCTGACAGAAGCCTGCCAGGCAGAAGGTCCTGTGGTCATCGAATGTATCATAGATCAGGACGATCTGGTCTATCCCATGGTACCCACAAATAAATCCATCGATGAAATCATTCTGCAGGGAGGTCGTTAAGCAATGAAAAAATATATGATTGGACTTTTGGTAAACAATAAATATGGCGTACTGACCCGTATCGCTTCGCTGATTGCCCGCCGGGGCTACAATATTGATACCCTGACTGTTGGGGAAACGGTAGACCCCAGCATTTCCCGTATGACCATCATGATCACGGGAACCGACCACGACAGAGACCAGGTCATCAAGCAGCTGCGAAAGCTCCATGATGTGCATTTTGTAAAGGAAATGGTACGGGGTGCTTCCGTATGCCGGGAACTGGTGCTCATCAAAGTGGCCACCAATAAAACCACCCGTCAGGAAATCATCGATGCAGTCAATGTTTTCCGTAATAAAATCATTGATTACTCTGCTACTTCCATGACCATTGAAGTTACCGGGGAAACCACCAAGCTGGATGCTTTCATCGACCTGATGAAGCCCTATGGCATTTTGGAAATGGGCCGCACCGGGGTGGTATCCCTGAAAAGAGGCGATGAATGCCTGGATGGGACCAATATCGATAACTTTAAGAAACCAAAGCGCAGCAGAAAAAAATGATATACAAAAAGGAGCCTGTTTCAGGCTCCTTTTTTTCGCAGATATTTTTATTTTCCTTCCTCCATAGGATAGGAGATCAGGCGATTTCCCTCCAGATCCTCTTTGTACAGTTCCACCGCTGTGATGCTGTAGTTATCATAGGTCTTATAATAATAGATGCCCTTATCCAGATTGCAGCAGGAAGAATAAATGGTAATTTCATATTTTCCCTCACCCAGGTGGCAGCAGCCCCGCTGCTGTTCCACAGCCCCAAGGATATGAAAGAATTGGCTGACGCTTTCCCGTTCGCTTTCCCCGGAAAGAGAATTCAGCTTCACAAAGGCCGCCCGAATAAAACGAGAGGAAGAGCTGAGATCCCCCGGCAGGCCAAAGCCGCCCATGCCGCGGCTGAAGGACTGAATCTCTACCTGATTGCCAAAGCGATTGACCGCAGGCTCTGCTGTCACATTCATATATTGGCTCAGATTTTGCAGATGGAAAGGAAAGGGCGGGTTATTGGTCAAAACACCCACGGGATTCTCATAAACATGAAGCCCATCGGCCATGGCTTCCACGGTGATGCTTCTTTCCCCATCAGCAATGATCCAATGAAGCTGGCTGTTGGGCAGGGCATCGCTGAAGGGCTCATCGGTTATATTGATGCGCTCCAGCAGCTTTTCCGCCTCTGCCACCGTTTCACACTGCCCCAAAATCCACAGCAGAAAGGCCCAGTTGGGGATATTATCCTTGCCTTCCTTGGGCTTTTGATAGACGGCATTTCCCCCGAACATTAGCCCCGCCATGGCAAGCCCCTTTTCATTGACAGCATCGTAATAAAGGGGGCAGCCTTCGGCAACGTGAGCCATGCCGATCATAGCATGATGCTTTTCCCATTTGACTCCATTGGGAAAAGCAATGGGGAAATTGCGGGGGGTGATGGTCACGCTTTCCCCATAGGAAAATTCAAAATCCAGATTTCGACCGAAATAATGGTCTTTGGTATGATAGGTCACTGCAGTACACATGAAAAAATTCCTCCTTCTGTAGGCTCTTTCTAGTTTCCGCAGACAATTTTCGTTTTATGCAAGAGGGGCGCAATACCGCGCCCCAAATCATAAAAATCTATCGTCCTGCAAAATTTGATTGCTTTTCTGTTAAAATTGATAGGTGATTTCAAAGGACACCGCCCCCGTTTCCGGAGGAGCGATGATACCAGGAGACAGATAAAAGGCAATGCCAGTTTCCGTCAGGTAAAAATCCACTTTATCCAGATTCTTTTCCAATCTGCTTTCCGCTGTGCTGTAAAAAGCATCCGGGTCTGTCTGGATGAGGGCGGCAAAGGACATCTGCCACAGATATTCCAAATCTTCCCTGCTATCCGAAACCAGATCGCTCAAAGCACACTCCTTCCCGCTGCTCAAAGCATAGGTATGAGAAAAATAAGTGACAGTATCCTGTTCTCCGTCATAAGTAGAGACAGAAGCCAAAAAAGAAGCATAGCCATCGGCAGCCCTCGTCAGGGCATAAGTACCCATATAATAATACGTTCTGAAATCATCGGGATTCTTTTCATATTCCTCCAGGGCCTTTTCCCCATAGGCCTGCAGGAACGCCTGCCCCTGCCCATAGGTTTCATTGGCCATGGCCCCATTGATCGCCGCTGCCCCTGCCCCTGCGGTCACTTCATCGCATCGCAGATCCACATTCAGCACAACGGTGCCGTCAGGCGCTTTCACTGTTTTGGAATAGCCGCCTTTTTGGGGGGTATCCTGCCCATTCCCGGAGGAAGACTGAGACGTATTCCCCACAGAAGTGATATCAATGACATAATTGATGCCATCCCAGCCCACTTCCGCGCCAAGACTTTCTGCCACTGCCCGCAAAGGCACCAATGTACGGTCATTGATGATCTGGGCAGGCACAGCCATCGTATAGGACAGCTGACCGTTTTTATATAACCCCGCTTCGCCAATGCGGAACAGGATCACATCTGTTCCATGGACGGCTGTTACGCTTTGGCTGGGCTCATCCCAGAATACTTCCGCATCCAGTGCTTCAAAAATTTTACGCATAGGCACCAAGGTACGGTCATCCTGAATGATGGGAGCCTGGTCAAAGCTCAGCTTTTCCCCATCTACATAGACAGTAATGGGCGGGTGGGCGAAGGCAGGCACGCAAAACAGCAAGGCCGCCAATAGCCCTAACAATACTTTCTTCATATTCTCACCTTATCTTTTGTTTTCTTCGGCATATTTAGCTGCCAGGCCGGCACAGTAGCCAATCATCTGCATACAGTTTTTCTTTCTTGCCTTACCCTCCCATTCACCATGGGGATTGCAAAGTTCGGAACAGATCAGTGTGCCGTATTCATCCTTGATCTCATTGACCATTTTGCCAACAACGCCATAAATATCCTGCAGTTCAGCGATTCTTTCGGGCATAGTTTCTTTTGCTGTGGGGTTTTCTCTGCCCACCATAGCACTCAACGCCATAACTGCCCCGGTGATGGCACCGCAGGTATTTTTTGTATGGCCCATGCCGCCGCCAAAGCCCGTTGCCAGCTTAATCACTTCCGCAGGCAAGCCTGTATCAAAATTGTGCATCATAGCTGTCATCACGCATTCAGAGCAGTTCAAGCCCTGCTTAAAGCCGTTTTTCGCATCCTGTTCCGCTTTTTCCACCAAGCTCAGTTCCTTCATTTCATCCATTTTCATTTCCTCCTTTTCTCTCTTTCCTATCAAAATCCATCTAAAACCAAGTGATAGTTATTTCATTCCTGATATGGTATTATCATATCACAAAAGCATAAAAAAGGAAATACGACAGAAATTGACAAAGGAGTGAAAAACCATGAAACGAATCGCTGCCATCCATCCCGAAAGATGCCCGCAGGATCATGCCTGTCCTGCTGTGCGGGTCTGCCCCGCCGGCGCGCTGACCCAGAAAAAACAGGAAGCCCCCACTGTCCATGAGGATATCTGTATTGGCTGCGGCCGATGCGCTATGACCTGCCCGAAAAAGGCGCTCTATATGACACAGCTTTTTGAATAAACGGCACAGCATTTTCCGCAAACAAAAAGGCACTCCTTTCGGAGTGCCTTTTGCGTGCATGCAATAGCTTAACTCAATTTATGTATATTGAATTATTTGCCGCCTTTTGCTTTGTATGCTTCGATACCTTTGCCCAGCAGTTCGATACCTCTAGCCATATCTTCAGCTTTCAGGATGTAAGCGATACGCAGTTCGTTTTTGCCCAGACCGGGTGTAGCATAGAAGCCTTCAGCGGGAGCGTACATAACTGTTTCGTTGTTTTCTCTGAATTCGTTCAGCAGGAACAGCAGCAGGTCTTCTGTGTTTTCAACGGGCAGTTTGCATGTGATGTAGAATGCACCGCCGGGTTTTTCACATACAACGCCGGGGATCTTCTTCAGAGCTTCGTAAGATACGTCTCTTCTGTGTTCATATTCAGCTTTTACTTCGTTGAAGAAGTCAGCAGGCAGTTTGTACATTGCTGTAGCGCCAACCATGTCCAGTGTAGGAACGCACAGACGGCCCATAGCGATCTTGAATACCTGTGCCATGAATTCTTTGTTTTTGCAAACCATGCAGCCGATACGAGCGCCGCAAGCGGAGAATCTCTTGGAAACGGAGTCGATGATGATAACTCTGTCTTCGATGTCAGCCAGCTGACCGAAGGATGTCATTTCTCTGCCGTCGTAAGCGAATTCTCTGTAAACTTCGTCAGCCAGGATCCACAGATCATGTTCTTTAGCGAAGTCAGCGATTACTCTCATGTCTTCTCTGGACAGGATGCAGCCTGTAGGGTTGCCAGGGTTAACGATGGAGATCATTTTTGTTTTGTCTGTTACAACTGCTTCCAGTCTTTCTCTGATTGCATATTTGTAACCTTCTTCAGCGTATGTTGTAACGGGTTTTACAACACCATCAGCAGCCTGGATGAATGTCAGGTAGTTTGTGTAGTAAGGTTCAGCTACGATAACTTCATCACCGGGGTTGATGATGGACAGGAATGTCAGTGTCAGCGCTTCGGAACCACCAGCTGTGATCAGAACGTCGTTTCTTTCCAGGTTCATATCGAATCTCTTGAAGTAGTCAACGATAGCGTCCTGCAGTTCGGGCAGACCCCAAGAACCAGCGTAAGCCAGTACTTTCTGGTCGAAGCCTTTTACTGCTTCCCAGAATACGGAAGGTGTTTCGATATCGGGCTGACCGATGTTCAGGTGATAGATTTTAACGCCTGCTGCTTCGGCTGCTTCAGCCATAGGGTTGAATTTTCTAATAGGGGAGTTCTGCATTGCCTGCACTCTGTCGGAAATTCTCATGTTTTTCACTTCTCCTTTTAAACTAATAATGATGTATTTGAAGAACTGCGTACTCTTCTCGGAGGACTTTTCCAAACCGCTGTAAGGCATACACACCGACCACATCCTGAAAAAAAGTTCAGTATGTATCCAAAAGCACAACGAATTTTGAAAAACCCGCATCCGAATACATTATCAGTATACCACTTTTCCTGAGAAAGGCAAGAGCTACTGTGAAAATTTCTACAAACTCATATATTTTTGTATAGTATTTCGTACATTTTTTTGTGAAATGAGAAAAAATGTCCAACTGATACTCGGAAAAAACAATGAATTAAACTGAAAAATAGTTCATTTTCTCTTTTTGTGATGAAGTAAAATATTCTTTTCTTGGCAAAAATGAAAATTAAACAATATTTTTCCTTTTTTTGGAGTTTCCTTTGTTTTCTTCGTATAGGAAAAAAAGAAAACAGGAACGTTATTTTTTTATTAAATTGGACGGAAAAAATCCCCTCTAAAAAGAAGGGATTCCCTTATTTTTTCACTTGTCTGCCAAAACAGGCATCTTTCCGCTGCTGCTGACAGACAGCCCCAAAACTTCCGCAATATCTCTGGTTTTCAGATAGGTGACGCCGTCTTTGCGGATCAGCTCCACAGTATATTCCTTTCCATTATAAAGGATAGGTTCTTTCTGTACCATTTCCTCTTCCTCGTAATGAATATCCTTTAAGCAAAACCAATGGGTGAAGCCGCTGCCTGCCACTGTGCTCATCCGAACACCATAGGGACTGCCATCAGCAGCAATATATTTGCCATCACCCATATAAATGCCGATATGCCCTTTTTTCCAGACTGCCGCGCCAATGGGCGCCTGATTGACAGTAGAAATCGGGAATATCTGCTCTGCCGTATCATGGTAGCCCTGGGAATTGCGCTGGATCCCTGTTCCCCAGGAAATCAGCCCGCTGCAATCCACACAGACCTGCCCAATCTTATTTTTATCACTCTCCCAGACCAATGGACCAAAAAGGATCTTTAATCGTTCATATTTTTCCTTTGTCAGTACGTCCCCCTTCATGCCGTAAACATAGGCCGTACCCAGTTTGCTTCTGGCGAAAGCTGCCAATTCCTTTCCTGTCATTCATTTTCCCCCTTTTCCGTTGTTTTTTCCGTGATTTTTTGATGCTGTGTCCCAAAATAAAAGGCGATGACGATGGAAAAAATATTTAAAAATTGCCCGCCGTCAATGCGGCCTTGCACAGCCAAAAAAGCAAAAACTACTGTCAGCACCACCGTTACAATGCTTTTCACTGTCAAAAGATTTCCCAGAATCTCTTTCCATTCTTTGCTCATGTTGGAATTCCCCCTTTTTTCTTGTCCTATTTTCTTCTTATGCCCTTGTCTCAATCATGTGCCGTTTTATTCAAATGTTTCTCCAGTTTTTGATAGGCATCACTGACATTTCCATTGGCACCCAACTGCTTCAGCCCGTCCAGCGTTGCCAAAAGCCCATAACACATGACACACTGCTCTTTTTTGATATTTTCAATTTCTATTTCCTGCTGCTTCTGCTGCTCCATCCAGCGAAAGCTTTTGTAGAGCAGCGCCCCCAAAGTGCCAAAGGCCCCGATAATGGTTGCCAGACGGATGATGGTATCTGCCGTAAGATACAAAAAAATCCCTCCTTTCTGTTTTTTTCTTCATCATAAAGGAAGGATCGTATGAAATAGTCTCAGCTTTTTTAAGGGAGCTCCTCCTTCCACTGGAAGCGGGCGGCGGCAAAGCCCGCGCCACTATGGCCCACAGGGTTCCCTTCTTTTTTAAATACAAAAAAAGAGACCATCCTTCGATAGTCTCTCTCTTTACGGAGA
>NZ_JBJEJK010000023.1:0-3002 GCF_051877975.1 Anaerotignum sp. | reverse complement strand
CCGCACAGGAATATTTTGATAAATTCGGCGGGCTTTGCCCTGATTGCTATATCGCTGATTATGCGGCGAAGAAGAATGCGGGTGGTTCCCAGTGAGCTATATCAACGTAACAGGTACATACAGTGCAATCAAATTCCTGCCCAGCGGAAGTATGGAGCTGGTATTTGAAATCCCATTCAGACAGAAATGTGACCTGCTGAGCGGTATCGATGAGATCACCGCCGCAGGCCTGCCGGAACTGTCCATCAAGGCGGAGAAGAAGCGGAAGAAACGCTCTTTGGATGCAAACGATTATCTGTGGGTTTTGTGTACGAAAATCGCTGAGAAGCTGCAGGACGGCAAGACCATGGTAACCAAGGAAGAGGTCTATCGCAAGCACATTGAAGCCGTTGGGAAATTTGAACCTCTGGCGATCCATGAGGATGCAGTGGAGCGGTTTTCTCAGGTCTGGCAGAGGAATGGCACGGGCTGGCTGGTGAAGGTGGTAGACAGTAAGCTGGACGGATGCAAGAAGGTTTTCGCATACTATGGCAGTTCTGTTTACGACACAAAAGAAATGAGCCGCCTGATCGACAGTGTGATCGAAGATTGCAGAGCGTTAAACATCGAGACTATGCCGCCGGCGGAATTAGATATGTTGTTAAAGGAGTGGGGCAGAAATGAGAGAGAATCTGAAAAAAGCCCGCAAAAAAGCGGGCATGACACAACAACAGGTTGCAGATAAGTTGGATATCGGTCTGAGATATTACAAATCTATAGAAAGTGGAGAAAGGCTCGGCGGAATTGAACTGTGGGACGCTTTAGAAGATTTGTTCAGTGTTCATCAAAGAAAACTCCGTGAGATTTCAACCATTCATCCCGACCAAGAAGATAGTCGATAGAAACATCTAGTTTGTCTGCAATTTTAATAAGAGCATCGGCAGATGGAAAACGGTCACCGCTTTCATAATTTCTGTAAGCCCTTAAACCCATGGAAAGATAATCAGCCATCTGTTGTGCGGTGTATCCTTTTGATTTACGGACAAAATTTAATCTTTCAGAAAACAAAGAAATACCTCCTTTAAAAAAATACTTGACAGTGCTCAAATTGTACACTAATATACGAATATAGTATAGTGCTCAAAATGAACACCATAAAAAGGAGGATTATATATGAAAACTAGAAAAGAAATTGAAAAAATCAATAGTTCAATTAAAAGAGAAAGTAAAAACTTCAAGCAGGAGAGAAATAGATATGATTTACGATTGCAAGAAGTTATTGCTTTGAGAGAGAGCATAATGAACGAACCTTTCGAAGGAATTCGTAGTGCTTTTGACTATGGCTTTATTAAAGGGATGCGTTATTACAAAAAACATGGTGGGAAAAGGGGATGAAAATGTATGAAAGAAGTTTGGAAAGATATAGTTGGATACGAAGGTTTATACCAAGTAAGCAATTTAGGTGGAGTGAGAAGTTTACCTCGACCAGTTGGTGATGGAACAAACAGAATGTGGAAAGGTAGGTTACTTAGGGCGACTGACAATGGGAGAGGATATAAAATCGTTGGACTTCGAAGGAACAATATTCGAAAAAATTATTATGTGCATCGATTAGTGGCTCAGCATTTTCTTGATGGATGGAATGAGTTTCTTGTGGTAGACCATATAGACGGAAACAAAGAAAACAATTCTGTTGATAATTTGAGAATAGTATCTCAAAAAGAAAATGTTTCCTATGCAATTCATCAAATGAGAAAACCGCATAAATCATGGAATGGAAATGCTGAAAAATATATCTATGAACGGGGATGCAGATATCGGGTTTGTATGCCTAAAATGCCAGAGAAATCTTTTTCTACAATGGAGGAGGCTATTGAATACAAAAATATGGTTTTGAGTAGAAAAAAACACGGAAGGAGCTATCTGAATGAATAGCAGACAGAAGGGAACAGCGGGCGAGCGGGAGCTTGCCCGTAAGCTCAGAGAATATGGCTACAACTGCCGCCGTGGACAGCAATACTGTGGGGCCAACGGTGATGCAGATGTGGTCGGTTTGGAAGGAATACATATCGAATGCAAAAGGGTTGAACGGCTCAATATCGAGGATGCCGTGGCACAGGCGGTACGGGATAAGAAAGCGGGCGAACTGCCCGCAGTTTTTCACAGAAAAAACAACCACCCGTGGCTGGTGACCATGCCTTTGGATGACTGGATACGGCTGTATCGCGATTTTGAGCCGGTAACACATGAGGCGGGTGATTAAATGGAAAGGGAAGGATTCGTGTTCTACCGCTCTTTTTATGAAGCCATCAAAAACATGGATGACAGCACCTGTGCTGCCTGTTTTCGTGCCCTTTGCGAGTATGGGCTGAATGGTGTGGAGGTGACGGATGATCCGATTGCTGCGGCGATCCTGATCATGGCAAAACCGAACATCGACAAGAACAACAAGAAATATGAGAATGGGAAGCTTGGCGGAGAATACGGAAAACTTGGCGGCAGACCGAAAAAAGAAAACCCCAAAGAAACCCCTGATAAACCCCAAGAAAACCCCAAAGAAACCCCTAAAGAAAAAGAAACAGAAAAAGAAACAGAAACAGATACAGAAAAGAGTGTGAAAGGGGGCAAGAAGCCCCGCAGCACATTCACACCGCCCACACTGGAAGAGGTGCAGGCGTACTGTCAGGAACGTGGAAACCACGTGGATGCAGAGCGGTTTATTGACTACTACACCTCCAATGGCTGGAAAGTCGGCAAAAACAGCATGAAGGACTGGAAAGCGGCTGTTCGGAACTGGGAAAAACAAGATGCAGAGCGTGTGGAGGGACAGAGCGGTGTCCGCCAACAAGGTGCGTCAAACCAGAAGAAGAACAGGTTCGTCAATTATCCACAGCCTGAGCATGATTTTGCCGAGATCGAGCGGATGGAGCGGGAATTGCGGGAGAAATGGTAGGAGGAAAACATGAACAAAGTGATTTTGATGGGTCGGCTGACAAAAGACCCGGAAGTGAGATATTCCCAGG
>NZ_JBJEJK010000022.1:0-17246 GCF_051877975.1 Anaerotignum sp. | reverse complement strand
AGCTGTGAGCTTCTGTATTACACTACAGAAAGCCCACAGCTTTATATATCTGTCAAATGTGTTTTTTATTTTTACGTCATTATTATCTTAATGACATTGGGTATTAGGGTAGTTTTTATGCTTCCTGTTCTGCCAGTTTTTCCAGCAGCAGGTTGCTTCTGTCGATAAAGGCTGTCATCTCTTCGGAAGTCAGGGGACGATGGCTCATCAGTGCCAGATCATAGAGCTGATGGCACAGGAGAGAAGCCTCCTCCTTCTTTTCTTCCTTGCCAGCCATGGCAAGCAGGGCTTTCACCAGCTTGTTGCTGCGGTTCAGCACCAGGGTTTCGTCGGGCTTCATATTGGCAAACATTGCCTTGAATTCTTCGTTGTTTGCATAAGCCTCCATCATTTCCATCATACGTCTGGATTCTTCGGTAAGGAGGATCATAGCGGAAACCTTTTCTGCTTTCAGGGTTTCCAGTTTCACCTTCAGCTTATCATTGGAAACGGCGGCACGGAACAGTTCCTGCATCTGGTTGGATTCGTATTCTTCCGCCTGTTTTTTTGCTTCGGAAGCTTCTTCCTCGTTTTTTTCCTGCAGGGAATCGATATCCGCATCCACACGCTGTACTTTCAGCTTGATATCCTGGTTTTTATATTCCAGGAAGGAAACGAAGGGCTTATCCACAGGAGTATCCATGATGGCTGCTTCCAAGCCTTGTTCCTTGAACAGACGGATATACTGGGCCTGCTGGTTTACATCTGTGGCAAAATAAATGACATTTTCATGTTTTTCCTTATTCTTTTCCAGATATTCGGGGATGGTTTCATAAACGCCGTCGGTTGTTTTCAAGAGAAGTGTATCTTTTACTTTATCATACAGCTTTTCTTCCCGCATACAGCCATATTTGATGAAGATATTGATATCATCCCAGAAGCCTTCGAAAGCAGGACGGTCGTTTTTGAACATTTGGTTCAGCTTGTCCGCCACTTTCTTTGTGATATAGGCATTCATTTTTTCCACATAACCATCATTCTGCAATGCACTTCTGGAAACGTTCAGGGGCATATCGGGGCAATCCAGCACGCCTTTTAAGAGCAGCAGGAATTCGGGAACGACTTCCTTTACGTTATCTGCGATATAAACCTGATTGCAGTACAGCTTTACTTCGCCGTCCATCATATCCATCTGCTCTACCAGCTTCGGGAAGTAGAGGATACCTTTCAGGCGGAAGGGGTAATCCATGTTCAGGTGAATCCAGAACAGGGGATCGTTGATATCGTTGAATACTTTATGATAGAAGGCTTTATAGTCTTCTTCTGTACAATCAGCGGGCTTTTTCTGCCACAGGGGATTGGTGTCATTCAGGGGCTTGGGTTCCTCGGCCTCTTTGGCTTCCTCAGCATCTGTGTCTTCCGTTGCACCCTGTTGTTCCTGCAGCATATCCATAGCAGCTTCTTTTGTCAGGTTGGCAGCATCTTCAGGGGAGACGTGCAGGGTATTGGCATCTTTTTCTGCAGCGGCAGCAGCTGCCTTTTCTTCTTCTGTTTCTTCTCTTACTACGTCCACATAGATGGGAACAGGCATGAAGGAGCAATATTTTGTCATAGCAGCGTAAAGAGTAGCTTCGTTCAGGAATTCCTTGCCATCCTCACCAATATGCAGGGTGATAGTGGTACCTCTTGTTTCTCTGGAGCCGTTTTCCATTTCGTAATCAATACCGCCTTCGCAGCTCCATTTTGCTGCTTCTGCGCCCTTCTGATAGGACAGGGAATCGATCTCAACTCTATCTGCAACCATGAAAGCAGAATAGAAGCCCAGACCGAAATGACCGATGATTTCGTTATCATCTTCGGATTTTTCCTGGAATTTTGCCAGGAAATCTGTTGCGCCGGAGAAAGCGATCTGGTTGATGTATTTTTTGATTTCATCAGCAGTCATACCGATACCGTTATCGATGATCTGCAATGTTTTTTCATCCTGATTCAGGACAACATGGATTTCATATTTTTCATCGGCGGGAATCTCCGCTTCGCCCATCATAGAAAGCTTCTGCAGTTTTGTGACTGCATCGCAGGCATTGGAAAGCAGTTCACGGATGAAGATATCCTTATCTGTGTAGAGCCATTTTTTGATAATAGGCAGAAAATTTTCGCTATTGATAGAAAGATTACCTTTTTCTTGCATGATAAAAAACCTCCTGAATAAAATTTTTGCGAAGCCACGGGAAGGATGACAGTCAGATAAAATCAAATGATATCCACGCTAGGCATTGGATATCATTGCTTTTTCAGTGGCTTCGTATGTCACTGATATTTATTTTATCACGCAGAATAGAAAAGTCAAGAAAAAATTAGCACTCATTTTAAGTGAGTGCTAATAATTTTGAAAGAAAAAAAGATTTCTAGCTATGTTTATGCTGGATTTGCTTGTATAGTTCGGTGTGAGCATAGCTTGAAAACGATTTGCGGAGCAAATCAATGGGCAAGGTGTGGCCTTACGAAGGTTTTTTGAACGGAAGTACAAAATAAAAAATCTCCGCCAGATGCGGCGGAGAATGGAGGTTGATTTATTTATCTTGCAGCTGGATGCCGATGCCGTTTTTCTTGAAGAATTTCAGCACATATTCTTCCCAGAGCTTTTCCGGGCTTTTATCCAGAGAAAAGGATTCTTGAGAAATGGCGGCAGTGCAGAGAACGGTATTTTCTTTAAAGAAGATATTCAGGAAAGCAGCTTTTGTATTGGGTAGGTTTGTGGTCTTTTCTTCGGAAAGAGAGAACACCAGTTTAATGGTTTTGGGCAGTTTGTTGCCCTTGATGGCTTGGAATACAAAGGGACGCATTTCTTCCCAGCGGACATAACGAGAAAGCCCCTGTTCCTGTTCTTCGGCAGTATAAAAATCCATGTTGCGCTTGCCTTCCATGACGAAAGAGGCGAAGGTGGTCAGCTCCCCCTGCCGAAAGAGGAAGGAATCGAAGGTATCGCCTTTTAAAAGAAGTGCCATAAAAGATTTGGTGTCGTTGACGGTGAAAGCAAGCATAAAATAAATCCTCCTAAGTGGTTTGGCGTAGCCAAACTGCGAGGCAGTCTTTCTAAGAAAACGTAACATATAAATTTTTGCTTTCTTAGAAAGATGCCCATAAAAATGTGTACTTTGATTCTATATTGATCTTATTTTACATTTTCCCGGAGGATTTTTCAATCTTAATCAACCTTTGAAGGAGATGATGAGCTTGCCGTCATCCCATTGGATGAATTTCGATTCGCTGAAAACAGGCTTTGTGTTGTCCTGATACACTTCCCCTGTGCGGAAAACGGAAAGTAAGATGCCTGCCAGTGCCATATTCAGCAGGAGGGAAGAACCCCCATAGGACAGGAAGGGCAGGGCAATGGGGGCAATCAGAGGATAGCCCAGATTTACGATGATGTAAACGAGAACTTCCATGGTGAAGGTGGCAAGAATACACAGAGAAATCATCTGTCCCAGTATACTTTTTTGCTTCAGGCATTTGCGGAAGCCGAAAAGAAGGAATACCGCCAAAAGCAGAACCAGACTGACGGAGACCGCCCAGCCATATTTGTAGGTCAGGAAAGTCAGCAGATAATCGGAGCGGAAATTTGCAAGAAAGATATCCTGATGGACTGCCAGTTCTGGAAGGACAGTGCCTTTTCCAAGGAAAACAGAATGTTCCAGCATATCACGTAGCAACAGAGGAAAATAGCCTGCACCTTTTGGGTCTGTTTCTGGATGAAAAACAGTCAGAAGTGTCTGCACGCGATACAGACGATAGGGAAATGCGGAAATCAGCAGGGCAAATGCGGCAATCCCTGCAAGAATGAACAGCAGGAGAAGGGTTTTTGTGTTTTCTCCAAACCACTTCCGAATGGTTCCTATTACCATCAAAACGCCTGCGGTGCAGACGAACAGCAGAATCCCGCTGAAGGTATGAAACAGTAGAAGCTGCACACAGAAATAAGCTGCCGCCAGCCCGCCGAGAAAATAGCCATGTTTTCCTTTTTCCCGAAAATGATAAAAGATATCACAGAAAGCAAGAGGAAACAGGAGTGCTAACGAAATGGGGCTGATGGAGATAGCTCCCAGAGACAGCCAGTGGTTACCCGCGTATTCTGTGCCGGTTAACTGTGCCAACACATCAACTCCCAGAAGCAGGATCGGCAGGATATAGGGATGCTTTCCGAAGAAGGAAAAATCCAGAAAATATGCCCCGATAAAGGCAGCCAGACTTAGGGGAAGGTAAAAAATCAGTGTATTAGAGGAAAAATATTGGTAACCTTCATCTGGCAGAGCATTTGTGATGAATAGATACTGGATTACAGCACCCAGCACAAACAGCCCCATCACCAGCCCAATCATGCCCCACTGGGGCGCGGGCTTATGGGTAATGTCCAGAGCGGCACCCACTGCTACAGGGTCGCCCATTTGCAGGAGAGCCTTTTCCTCGGCGGTACTTTCTGGGTCGCCCATATCCATATAGGCGTTTTTCTGGTCAATCAGGTGATTTTCGATTTCTTTTGCCACAACGCCGTGGGCTTTTTTCCACCGAATCTGTTCGCAGACCTTTTCTGCATAGCGCTTGAAAGGATCAGAAGCATTCACAGCAAAGACCTCCTTCCAGAATTTTGCTGACGGCGGAGGAATATTCCTTCCATTCGGCAGTTTTTTCCTTTAAGAATCTTTTCCCTTTCCCTGTCAGGCGGTAATATTTGCGGATGCGGGCGGAATCAGCATGTTCTTCATAGGATTCCAGAAGGCCTTTTTTCTCCAGCCCATGCAGCAGGGGGTAGAGGGTGCCTGCTTTTAGCTGAAAGGTGTTGTCGGAACGGCGGGCCAGTTCTTCGATGATCTGGTAGCCGTACATATCCTGCCCGTCCAGCAGTTTTAAGATGAGGGTGGCGGTGCTTCCCGCCAGCAAGGTTTTATCGATGGGCATTGCAATCACTCCTTATATATAGATATTCGATATATTCTTATCTGCATTATAGATAGAATATCTATATATGTCCAATTACAATTTTTTATTGTACTTTATATATCGATAATCTATATAATGGTTCAGAAAAAACTTCTCCTGTTTCTTGCCTTAAAGGGCTCCATGGGGTATAATAAAATACAGATTATACCGTTTTCGGTATTCCTTTTTAGAAATCCAAAGAAATGAAAATATAGGAGGGCGACCAATGGCTGAAGAAAAAAACATGGAAAACAACAGCGGTCTGGGTGCAACGGGCAATTTTATCCACAATTACATCCAGGAAGATCTGAAGGGAGAACTGAATAAGATCCACACAAGATTCCCGCCGGAACCCAATGGCTACCTGCACATCGGTCATGCAAAATCCATCTGCCTGAACTTTGGTCTGGCAAATTTGTACGGCGGCAAATGCAACCTGCGTTTTGACGACACCAACCCCACAAAGGAAGATGTGGAATATGTGGAATCCATTCAGGAGGATGTAAAATGGCTGGGCTTCGATTGGGAAGACAGACTGTATTACGCTTCCAGCTACTTTGACAAATACTACGAAGTGGCAATCAAACTGATCAAAGAAGGAAAGGCTTTTGTAGATGAACTGACAGCGGAAGAAATGAGAGAATACCGCGGTACCCTGAGCACACCCGGGAAGGAAAGCCCTTACCGCAACAGAAGTGTAGAGGAAAATCTGGATCTGTTTGAACGGATGAAAGCCGGCGAATTTCCTGATGGTTCCAAAACGCTGCGGGCGAAGATTGACATGGCCTCTCCTAATATCAATATGAGAGACCCCGTTCTCTATCGTATCTCCCATTCTACCCACCATACCACAGGGGATAAATGGTGCATCTATCCTATGTATGACTTTGCGCATCCTCTGGAGGATGCCATCGAAGGCATCACCCATTCCATCTGCACCATGGAATTTGAAGACCACAGACCTTTGTATGACTGGGTGGTAAGAGAAGCAGGCTATACCGTAAATCCTCCCAGACAGATTGAATTTGCCCGCCTGGGGATGACAAATACCGTCATGAGTAAGAGAAAGCTCCGTGCATTGGTAGAAAATGGTTTGGTTGACGGCTGGGATGACCCTCGTATGCCGACCATCAGCGGTCTGCGCCGCCGTGGTTATACCCCTGCGTCCATCCGTGATTTCTGTGAACGCATCGGCGTTTCCAAGGCAAACAGCATGGTAGACAGCGGTCTGCTGGATTACTGCATCCGGGATGACCTGAAGGCAAAGGCAAAGGTGGTTATGGCGGTTCTGGACCCTCTGAAGCTTGTTATCACCAACTATCCTGAAGATCAGGTAGAAATGATGGAACTGGAAAATAACCCTGAAACCCCTGAACTGGGCAAGAGACTGGCTCCCTTCACCAGAGAGCTGTATATCGAAAGAGAAGATTTTATGGAAGAACCGGTAAAGAAATTCTTCCGTCTGGCTCCCGGCAAGGAAGTGCGCCTGAAAGGGGCATACTTTGTAACCTGTACGGATTTTGTGAAAGACGAAAATGGGGTTGTGACAGAAGTTCACTGTACCTATGACCCTGAAACAAGAAGCGGCAGCGGCTTTGAAGGCAGAAAAGTAAAAGGCACACTGCATTGGATCAGCGCAAAGGAAAACGTGCAGGCGACTGCAAGACTGTATGATTATATGATGCTGGACAACCCTGATGACCCCAACGGCGAAATGATTATGAACCCTAATTCTCTGGAAGTCAAGGAATGCTTCATTGAACCTTCTATTAAGGATGCGAAGAAGGGCGACAGATTCCAGTTTATGAGAAATGGCTACTATATCGTGGATACCAAGGATACTACAGAGGAACATCTGGTATTTAACCGTATCGTTCCTTTGAAGAGTTCCTTCAAGCTGAAATAAAAATCATATCATCCCAGAAATGAAACAGGACAAACTCCAATAGAGTTGTCCTGTTTTTGTATGTAAAAAAATACTTTTATTGTGGCTTTTATTGACAGAGAATGCAGGTTTTGGTATACTTTGCTATATAGTTTTTAAAACCTTATTAAAAAGTAAGGAGTACTTTTGCTTTCAATATAACAGGAGGTCTTTGTAATGAAACTGGATGCACTTTCTTTTGGCGGGTTGACAGCTGCTCGTCCTATCGTACAGGGCGGCATGGGTGTTGGCGTATCCCTTTCTTCTCTGGCGGGGGCTGTGGCGAAGCATGGCGGCGTTGGGACGATTTCGGGGATTCACCCAGGCTATAGGGAGGCAGACTTTCAGGAAGACCCTCTGCGGGCAAATTTGCGGGCCATTGGCAAGGAGCTGACAAGGGCGAAAGAAATTTCTAAAAATGGCATCATTGGGTTCAATTTTATGTCGGTGATGAACCATTATGAAGCGTATGTGAAAGAGGCCATCGCTGCCGGTGCGGATTTCATTGTTTCCGGCGCAGGACTGCCTGTGAATCTGGCGAAGATCGCCCGGGGCAGCAATACTTGTATCCTGCCTATCGTT
This sequence comes from Anaerotignum sp., assembly GCF_051877975.1. Classification (GTDB taxonomy): domain Bacteria; phylum Bacillota; class Clostridia; order Lachnospirales; family Anaerotignaceae; genus Anaerotignum_A. Next base: position 9,784 of record NZ_JBJEJK010000022.1, on the reverse strand, counting down.
TCTTCTGCCAGAGCATTGAAGTTGATCGTAAAAAACTGGCAGCGGGCAGACCGACTGCCGGATGCGGTCGTAGTGGAAGGCCCTTTGGCCGGCGGGCATCTGGGTTTTAAATACAATGATATGAAAAATGGAGCTTTTGATTCTTTGGAAGATTGTCTGGAGGATGTGCTGGGCTATGTAAGGGAATTGGAAGAGGCCAATGGCGTAAAAATTCCTGTGATTGCCGGCGGTGGTGTCCGCAGCCATGCAGATGTGGAAAGATTGGTAAAGTTGGGTGCATCCGGCGTGCAGGTGGGGACGAAATTCGTTACAACAGAAGAATGCGATGCGGCTTTGTCCTTCAAGCAGGCTTATCTGAACAGCCGCGAACAGGATATCCGCTTGATTGAAAGCCCTGTGGGTCTGGCGGCCCGCGCTGTCAATACTCCTTTTTTGGAGAAGGTGGATAAAATGGGACGGATTCCTGTACAGAAATGCTATCATTGTATGGACTACTGCAAACCTGCGGAAACGAAATATTGTATTTCTCAGGCGCTGATCGATTCTGTGGAAGGCAAGGAAGGGCTGGTATTCTGCGGCGCAAACGCCTGTGAATTGAAGGAACTTTCCACTGTAGAACAAGTAATGAAAGAGCTTTGCGGCGAATAAGAAATACAGAAAGTATCGCAAAAGCAAACTTTATAAAGAAGAAAAGGGATAAATCCTTAAAAGTTGAGGATTTATCACTTTTTTGGTGTTTTTTCTGAGGATGCGGGATAGGCTTTCTTTTTTCTTAATAGAAATATTCTTTTTTATGAAAGAGATTTGGTGTATACTGTAATATGAGGAGAAATTTTATGCTCTTTACAAAAGAAATGGAGTTGAGATTGTGAGAGAAAAGCTGAAAGATTGTAAACGAATCGTGGTAAAAGTGGGCACTTCTACCATTACATATCCCAACGGCAGACTGAACCTGAAACGGATTGAAGAACTGGCGTGGGTTTTGACTGACCTGCGGAACCGGGGGAAAGAAGTAGTTCTGGTCACCAGCGGTGCTATTGGTGTTGGCGCGGTACGTATGGCAATGCAGGAACGCCCCACTATCATCCGTGAAAAACAGGCGGCAGCAGCAGTAGGCCAGGCCATGCTGATGCAGATCTATCATAACTTTTTTGACAGATATAATCAGACGGTTGCCCAGATTTTGCTGACAAAGGAAGAATTGAGCAGCGACAGCAGATATGAAAATACGAAGAACACTTTGGAAACACTATTGGAAATGGGCATTTTGCCTATCGTTAATGCCAACGATACGATTTCCACATACGAGATCGAAATTTCCGATAATGACCGCCTTTCTGCCATGGTGGCAGAGATCATCAGGGCGGATCTGCTGATTTTGTTGACGGATATTGATGCGCTGTATGAGAAAGACCCTCGTTCCAACCCTGATGCAAAACGGGTTGCCAATGTGGCGTCTGTGACCGATGAGATCAAAGCCATGGCAGGGGAAAAGAAAGGCTCTGAATTCAGCGTCGGCGGCATGAAAACAAAGCTGCAGGCGGCTTCGATCTGCCTGGATGCGGGGGTAAAAATGGCTATTGCCAATGGGGAAGACCCGAAAGTTGTCCATCGCATCATCGATGGGGAAGATGTGGGCACACTATTTGGGTGCTGATTTGGATATTGGAAAATAAGGAGGAAAAGAGATGAGTTATTGTCCTAATTGCGGCAGGGAGATTTTAGATGAAAGTCTTGGCTGCCCTGTTTGTAATGTGAAAAATAATATCGACCCTACCAAGACTGTGATCGATGGTCAGGCGGAAGAAGTCAAAGCAGAAACGATAGATGCCTTTACCGTGGAAGATAATGATGGAAAGACCCATCATTTTGAAAGCAATACGGAAACGGGCGATGCGGAATATGTCAGAAAGGAAAAGATTTCCGCAGATGCTACCATTCATCCGCTGCTGAAGGTGCTGATTATTGTGCTAATCGTTATGGTAGGCGGTTTTGGTGCCATTGCTGGCTGTGTTGCCGGCGTTGTCCTCTCCAAAAGCCCTTCGGAGGATTACCGCAGATTCGGTAAGCTGATGATGACTGTCAGCATCGTGATGCTGGTGATTTCCTTCCTCTGCTGTGCGATGTCAGCATCCATAGGAAGCCTGGGCTATATGCTGGATTGACATGGCTGCTTTTTTGGATAGAATGGGTTTGGCTGTCTGCCACCAAATGGCAGAGCGCAGTTTTCTATGGGGAGATGGCACGATGCCCCTTTGTGCCCGTTGTACGGGCATCTACGTGGGCGCCTTTTTTGCTTTGTGCTTCTTCCTTTGGAAAAAGCGGCTGGGGGGAAACCGCCCCTTTCCGGCAAGGCAAATTTTTTTGACAATTGTGTGTATCATCCCCATGGCGGCAGATGGCTTTTGCAGCTATATAGGTTTGTGGGAAAGCAATCAGCTTTTGCGGATCCTGACGGGAAGCATCATCGGGGCGGTCGTTCCGGGGCTGCTCCTGTTGGCGGGGAATTTTGATCCTATCGGGGAGAATGAAAGGCCAATTTATGAAAGCACAAGGGAACTGCTGTTTGTAGTTGGATGCAGCGGCGCCTTTGGCTTGTGCCTTTGGCTTGGATTGCCGCTGCAGGGCATTGGTGCAGTGCTTTCCATCGCAGGGGAGGTTTGTCTTTGGGCCGGTGTCTTTTGGATAGTATTGAAGAATATCTTTGGTAAGAGGAAATTGCCTTTACGGCGGATTTCTTTGGTATTGGCCTTTGGCATCATTTTTATAGTAGGAGGATTTCTTCCATGAAAAAAGAACTGCGGGCAGAAGCCCTGAAACGGCGGAATGAAATACCCTTGACGGAGCGGGAAGAAAAAAGCAGGCGTATCACGGCGCATATACTGCAAAGTGAGGCATATCAAAATGCGAAACATATTTTTACCTTTGTGAGTATGGGTTCCGAGGTTGAGACAAGGGACATCCTAGCGCAGGCCTGGAAGGATGGAAAAATGGTTGCTGTTCCCAAAACAGAAAAGGGACGGGTGATGTATTTTCTGCCCATCCAATCCTTTGCGGATTTAAAGGAGGGCCGTTTCGGCGTGATGGAGCCTTTGGGTAAAAAAGAAGATGCTGTTGTTCCGGAAAAGAATGATCTATTTCTGGTGCCCGGGGCGTTATTTGATAGAAAAATGAACCGCATTGGTTATGGCGGCGGTTATTATGATACGTATTTTGAAAAATATGAGGGATATGAGAAAATCGGTCTGTCGTTTGCATCTCAGGTGCAGACAGCTGCGATTCCCACGGAAAAAACAGATATCCCTTTGGATAATATTGTGACGGAAAATGGATGGATGGGAGGAAGAAAACATGAGTAATCTGGTAGAGATGGGGAAAAAGGCCAAAGAGGCTGCGGTAGTGCTGGCAATCTTATCTGCACCGCAAAAGAATAAAGCGCTGCTGGCCTCTGCTGATGCTTTGATGGCGGCGCAGGCGGTAATTCTGGCGGCAAACAAAGAAGATGTGGATGCGGCGCTGGAAAACGGCATCAAAGGTGCTTTTATCGATAGACTGACCCTGACGGAAGCCCGGCTGGCGGATATGGCCGATGGGCTGCGGCAGGTGGCGAAGCTGGATGACCCTGTGGGCGAAGTACTTTCCATGAAAAAACTGGACAATGGCTTGGTAATCGGGCAGAAACGGGTACCTATGGGGGTTATCGGTATTATTTTTGAAGCCCGCCCCAATGTAGCGGCAGATGCCTTTGGCTTGTGCCTGAAAGCAGGCAGTGCCGTTATTTTGAGAGGCGGCAAGGAAGCGTTTCGAACAAATCAGGCCACCATCAAAGCCCTGCGTTCTGCCCTGGCGGCAGAGGGCCTGCCGGAGGACTGTGTGCAGATGGTGCCTGATACCTCCAGAGAAACCGCGAATGAAATGATGCGGCTGAATGGCTATCTGGATGTATTGATTCCCCGCGGCGGTGCAGGCCTTATCAATAGCGTGGTGCAGAACAGCACCGTTCCTGTAATTCAGACAGGGGTGGGCAACTGCCATGTTTATGTGGATGAAAGTGCGGATTTTGAAAAGGCGGTAAAAATCGTCATCAATGCAAAGACCCAGCGTCCCGGTGTCTGCAACGCCTGCGAAAGCCTGCTGGTTCATGAAAAAATTGCGGAAGCCTTTCTGCCTGCAATCGGGAAAGCCCTGCAGGAAAAGAAGGTTGAGATTCGTGGGGATGAAGCCACACAAAAGCTGGTGGAAGGCTCTGTTGCGGCAACAGAAGAAGACTGGGGTACAGAATATGAAGACTACATTATTTCTGCCAGAGTGGTGAAGGATATTGATGAAGCCATCGACCATATCAGAAAATACTCTACAGGTCATTCCGAAGCCATCGTGACAGAAAATTATACCAATGCTCAGCGTTTCCTGAATGAAGTGGATGCAGCGGCGGTTTATGTCAATGCTTCCACCAGATTCACAGACGGCGGTCAGTTTGGCTTTGGTGCGGAAATCGGCATCAGCACTCAGAAGCTGCACGCCCGTGGACCTATGGGGCTGAAGGAATTGACAACGACGAAATATATTATCTACGGCGATGGTCAGATCAGAGAATAAGCAGGAGGGAAAGCCCATGCAGGATACCCGTTATATGGATGCGTGGATTCATGTGCCCCTTTGTAAAAAGGGGGATAAGCTATATCATTATACAACGGCAGATGGTGTGCGGGGAATTGTGGAAAATCGGGAATTTTTAGCAACGAAAAGCGATTTCCTCAATGATAAGCTGGAATTTCAATATGCGGTAGAGGTCATGGAACGGCTGACAGAAAAGTACATTGTCAATCTGGAATTGCGGGAGCGGTTCTTTTCCAAGCTGAAAAAGGAAATTGACCGCCTGGGCGTCATCACGCCTATTTGTGATGCCGATGGGGATTGCGATTCGGATGAAATGAGTTTTTATGTGGTCGCCTTTTCCAAATTGCAGAATAATGCCCTGCTTTGGGCGGAATTTACGGATTTTCGCGGATATTGTCTGGAATTTGATTATGAAAAGATTGTAGAGGGCTTTCAAAATCGAGTTTTTCTTCATGGTACAGTCATTTATGATGAAGAAGAACAGATGAATGGATTGTTGGAATCCCTGCTTTCCTGTATCCGCAATCTCATTGAAGAAGGTGCGAAGGATTTAGAGGGCTTTTTTGAAGAAGACGCCAATCCATCGGAAGAATCCCTGAAAAAACTGGCGGAAGAGATGTCTGTGGTATGTTCTGTCTATGCCATGTTTTTCAAAAAGAGCTTTTTTGAAGGGGAACAGGAATACCGTTTCATTTTTCCTCCGCTGATCAACAGTATTGGCGCGGATAAACCAAAATTCCGCCTGCTGGATCAGATTTTCCTGCCTTATATCATGGTGGAATTTGAAGGAGAAAAAGAGGATATCCCTTTGGAAAGTGTCATGGTAGGGGCGAAAAACAACAGCGATATTGCCGTTCGCGGGATGCGTTATTTCTTAAAGATGCAAGGAATCGATATCCCAGTGCTGCTTTCGGATGTCCCTTTGCGCTATTAAAAAAGAAAGCCTGCTGCAGCGGGAGGGTTGCCCTTTCCCCGGCAGGCTTTTTATATGGATTTGACGAATCTGGGTGGTTCGGGTACAATATAAAAATATGATATTTTTGAAATCTACCTCGGAAAGGATTTGTGTATATGAATAATACAGTACTTGTACTTTTGCTGGGGATTCCCGGTATCATTGTGGCAACAACCGTCCATGAATTTATGAGGGCATTGCTTTCCACTATTTTTGGGGACAACTACCCCAAAAGCCAGGGAAGATTGACCTTAAACCCCGTGAAGCATTTTGAACCGATCGGTTTTTTAATGATGTTTTACAGCGGTGGCTTTGGCTGGGGCAAGCCTGTGGAGACTAGTGCATTGTATTATAAGAACAGAAAGAGAGATACCCTGCTGGTGGCAATCCTGCCCTCTGTGGTGAATCTGGTACTGGGGATTATTTTCCTTGGCATATATCAGGCACTGCAAAAAAATGGCGGCAGCTATTATCTGATCGCCCTGCTGAATTATGTTGCTTACTACAACGTGGGGCTGGCGGTGTATAATATCTTGCCTGTGGCGCCTATGGATTGTGTGAAGGTATTGGCGGTATTGATGCCTGCTAACCAGTATTTCAAATATATGCAGAATGAAAAACTGATTCAGATGATTTTCCTGTTCCTGTTGTTCTTCGGTCTGATCACAGGCTTTATGGATCGTATCGTTTACGGCGTGATGGCCCTGTTTGGCGGGATTTTTGGGCTGATTTAAGGAAGGTAGAGAGATGGATACGATCAATATCAGACTGGATGCCTTTGAAGGCCCCTTGGACTTATTGTATCACCTGATTGAAAAAAACGAGATTGATATTTATGATATTCCGATTGCGTCTTTGACAGAGCAGTATCTTGCTTATCTGGATGCGGCGGAGGACAGAGATATGGACGGCATGAGTGAATTTTTGCTTATGGCGGCTACCCTTTTGGAAATCAAGAGCAAGATGCTCCTGCCTGCGCCGAAAAATGAGGAAGAAGAAGGGCCTGACCCCCGTGAAGAACTGGTACAAAGGCTGTTGGAATATAAGAAGATCAAGGACGTGACCGATACCTTCAAGGAACGGGAAGAGGAGGCGGCACTGGTCTTTTATAAAGAAGCCGATGCCTCTGTGGCGAAGCTGAAGGAAAAGCCGCCGCAGGAATTGGAGGATTTGCTGCAGGGAATCACCATGGATGACCTCTATCAGGCCTTTCAGCAGGTGATGGCGCGAAAAGAAACAAAGACGGATAAAGTCCGCAGTTCTTTTCGCTCTGTGCCGAAAGATCTGTTCACTGTAGGGGAAAAAATGGAATATATCCGGGATTTGCTGATTTTACGCCCCTATGGAAAGACAGCCTTCCATACGATTTTTCGGGAAAATGCGGGAAAGATGGAAAAGGTCGTAACGTTTTTGGCATTACTGGAACTGATTAAGCAAAAAGAAGTGCAGATTTCACAGGAAAAAAATTTCGGAGAAATTCTCATCAGCAGATACAGCGAAGGGGGAGCAGAATGAGATTATCAGAACTGGAAGCAGTCGTAGAATCCCTGCTGTTTATTGCCGGGGATGCGGTGCCTTTGGCATCCATCGCCCAGACTATTGAATTGGATAAAGCCACAGCCAAGGCAGTTGTCCTTTCTTTGGCGGATAAATATGAAAAGGAAAAGCGCGGCCTGCGCATTGTGGAAATCGAAGGTTCTTACCAGATGTGTACGGCGGCAGAATGCTTCGAATATATTCGGAATATGTATAAAAGCCCCCAGCGGCAGGGCCTGACGCAGTCCCTTTTGGAAACGCTGGCCATTGTGGCCTATAAACAGCCCATCACCCGTGCCCAAATTGAAGAGATTCGCGGGGTCAGTTCCGACCATGCGGTGGCAAAGCTGGTGGAAAAGCGGCTGATCTGCGAAGTGGGCAGAGGGGATACCCCCGGCAGGCCCATCCTGTTTGGGACAAGCAGTGAATTTCTGCGGTATTTTGGCTTCAAGAGCATTGGGGAGCTGCCGCCGCTGGAAGAAGAACAGGCGAAAGAAAACGACGAAGAATTGACTGTATAAATACATATAGAAATGAAAAATAGAATAAAAATAGCAGAAGGAGGGATGCCTATGAAGCGCAGAGGAATTCTTTTCTTTCTGCTTTTTTTATTGTTTGCAGCGCCTGTTTTTGCCGGTGAACCAAACGTAGCCGCCCAGGGAGCGGCCTTGATCGATGGGAAAACGGGACGGCTTTTGTGGGAGAAAAATGGCGAGGAGCCCTTTGCTATGGCCAGTACCACAAAAATCATGACGGCGATATTGGTCTTGGAAAATGCAAATTTGGAGGATACCGTTACCATCAGCAAAAACGCTGCCCGCCAGCCGGAGGTACATATGGATTTGAAAGAGGGCGAGCAATGGAAGGCGGGAGATTTGCTTTCGGCTATGATGCTGCGTTCTTATAATGATGCGGCGGTGGCTTTAGCAGAACATGTTTCGGGAAGTGTGGAACAATTTTGTCAGGAAATGACGAAAAAGGCAAAAGAAATCGGAGCAAAGGATACGGTTTTTGGATCGCCCAACGGTCTGGACAGCCATTTGACCGATGCACAGCACCATTCTACGGCTTATGATATGTCTTTGATTGGGGCATACGCTCTGGAAAATGAAACTTTTCGGGAAATCATTGCTCAATCGGAAATTGCTGTGATGGATTTGGAAGGAAAGCAAACCTGCAATGTTACCAATACAGACCGCTTTTTGAAGGAATATGATGGGGCATTGGGCATAAAGACGGGCTATACCAATAAGGCGGGACATTGTTTTGTCGGGGCGGCGGAACGGGATGGCGTTCTGCTGGTTTCTACTGTCCTTGGCAGCGGCTGGGGGGATGGAGGCAAGCAGAAAAAATGGACGGATACGAAAGCTTTGATGGACTATGGCTTTGCATCCTTTTATCCCTATGAAGCAGTGAAAGAAGGCACTGTTTTCGGAGAAGTGAAAGTTATAGATTCTCCTATGGAAAGGGTAGAAACAGCCTTGGCGGAAGGCTATACGGCACTTTTTTCCGAAGAAGAAATTGCAAACCTGCATCTGGAAGCAGATTTGCCGAAAGAAGTGGAAGCACCGCTGGAAAAAGGAGAAAAGCTGGGGAAGGCTATGCTCTGGCTGGGGGAGGAAAAACTGGCGGAATTTGATTTGGTGGCGATGGAAGGGGCCGATACTTTTACTTTGCTGGAGAGGCTGCAGCGACTGGCGGAAAACTGGCTGACATGGAGAAAGTTTTGACTTTCCCTGTCTCCTCGGGTATACTGTTTTCAGTAAATACTTTTGAGAGAACGGAGAGTTTTATATATGGAAGAAAGATTGCAGAAATTTTTGGCAGAAGCCGGCGTTGCCTCCCGCAGAAAGGCAGAGGAGTTGATTGCCCAGGGAAAAGTAAAGGTAAACGGCAAGGTAGTCACGGAAATGGGCGTAAAGATCGACCCTGCTAAGGATGAAGTGACCTATCTGGATCAAAAGGTGACAACGAAGGATACAAAGATGGTCTATATTATGCTGTATAAACCGGAAGGCTATGTAACTACAGCGAAGGAACAGTTTGGCAGACCTGCGGTAATGGATCTGGTAAAAGGCATCCAGGAACGGATTTTCCCTGTGGGGCGGCTGGATTACGATACATCCGGCCTGCTGCTGCTGACGAATGATGGAGATTTGACCTATAAGCTGACCCATCCCAAGCATGATGTGGATAAGACCTATATCGCAAAATTATATGGTATCCCTGATGAGGGCGCATTGCAGAAATTCCGCAGAGGTGTGGTGATTGACGGAAAGAGAACAAAGCCTGCTAAAATTCAAATCATCGACAAGGATAAGGACGGTCGCTTCTGCACAGCGGAAATCATCATTCACGAAGGCAGAAACAGACAGGTGCGGAAGATGTGCGAAGCCATCAAGCATCCGGTGGCGCAGCTGAAGCGGGTGGCCACAGGGGAATTGAAGCTGGGCGACCTGCAGAAAGGCAAATATCGCCATCTGACGGATAAGGAAATCAAATACTTGAAAAAGCTGTAAGGAAACGATATGATTGACGATATTGTTGAAATCGCTGTGGAAATCGCAGGCGAAGCCGGTGCAGCTCTTTGGGATAAACGCAAGGAAAAGAGAAAAGAGCAGGAAAAAGCGGAGGAACCACAGCGTCAGGAAGACAGAGAAAGACCCCTGTGAG
>NZ_JBJEJK010000021.1:0-19348 GCF_051877975.1 Anaerotignum sp. | reverse complement strand
TTTGTTTACGAAGGCGTGGAATGAGCCAAGGCTCCGGGCAACGTCGGTTCAAATCCGGTTTTTGTAGTGCAGTTTACTGGTTTCCTTGAAAATAAAAGGCTCAATGAAAAAAATACTTTGCACTGAACCGTTTTCGTGATATAATTCTAATGTTATAGGGCGAAATATAAAGAAAACGACTATTTTTTGAGGAACGGCGGCAGTTCTGCCCGTTCAGATGATATATATTGTCCTTTGGAACTCATTGGAAGGATGTATGTTTTTATGGATAAATTGGTTGTAAGAGGTCGTAAAAGATTGACTGGGGAAGTAACCATCAGCGGAGCAAAGAATGCGGCGGTGGCAGTCATTCCTGCGGCGGTGATGGCAACTGGTGTCAGTGTTCTGGAAAATCTTCCCAGCATTGAGGACGTAAGAAATATCTGCCATACCATTGAAGAAATGGGCGGCAAATGCAGATTTTTGGATAAACACACATTGGAGATCGATTGCAACGAAGGGGTAAGCTATCAAGCCACCTTCGAAGGCGTGCAGAAAATGCGTGCTTCTTATTATTTGATCGGCGCATTGCTGGCTCGTTATAAAAAAGCGGAAGTGGCAATGCCCGGCGGCTGCAATTTTGGCAGACGCCCCATCGATCTGCACCTGAAAGGCTTCCGCGCTTTGGGTGCCACTGTCATCGAAGAAGACGGCATGGTGAAGGCCTATGCGGAAAAATTGGTGGGAACATCGATTTATATGGACCAGGTGAGTGTTGGCGCTACCATCAATGTCATGCTGGCGGCGACCATGGCAGAAGGCGTGACGACTATCGAAAATGCGGCAAAAGAACCCCATGTTGTAGATACGGCAAACTATCTGAACATGATGGGGGCGAATATCAAAGGCGCAGGGACAGATGTGATCCGCATCAAAGGGGTACCAGAGCTGAAAGGTGCCCAGTATACCATCATTCCCGACCAGATCGAAGCAGGCACCTACATGATTGCGGCAGCTATCACAGGGGGCGATGTGCTGGTGAAAAATATCATTCCCAAGCATATGGATTCCCTGACAGCAAAGCTGGATGAAATGAATGTAAAAGTAGCAGAATGGGAAGATTCTATCCGTGTTATGGCGGATGAACCCCTGCGGGCAGTCAATGTGCGGACCATGGCATATCCCGGCTTTCCTACGGACCTGCAGCCGCAGATCGCCACATTGCTGGCAGTTTGCAACGGTACCAGCGTGCTGACAGAAAATGTCTGGGAAAACCGTTATCAGTACATGGATGAGCTGCGTAAACTTGGCGCAGATGTGGAGATTAACGGCAGAGTGGCAACCATTCATGGTATCAAAAATTTCCGTGGCGCAGAGGTTTCCGCAACAGATTTGCGGGCAGGCGCGGCCATGATCTTGGCGGCATTGGCGGCGGAAGGCGAAACCATTATTGATGGAGTGCGCTATATCGACAGAGGCTATGAAGATGTCGAAGAAAAATTCAGAGCCATGGGTGCGGATATCACCCGTATTACGGAGGAATAATCAAGAGAACAGCATAGGCTTCGGATGAAAAGTCCGAGGCTTATTTTTTGAAAAGAGGTGATCATCTTGCAGCTGGAATTTTGCACCATCGCCAGCGGAAGCAGCGGCAACTGTACATATATTGGCACGAACTATACAAAAATACTGATCGATGCGGGCATCAGCGGCAAGAAGATCGAAGAAGGACTGGCGGAACTGAAGCTGACAGGCAACGAGATCGATGCTCTTTTCATTACCCATGAGCACATAGATCATATCAAAGGGGCGGGCATTCTTTCCAGAAGATTTGATATCCCTGTTTTTGCTACAGCGGATACATGGGCAGCTATGGAAGGCAGCTTGGGGAAAATTGCGCCCAGCAATAAGCGGATCATTTATGCCGATGAAATTTGTGCCGTCAATGATATCTGTGTGAAGCCCTTTGCCATTCCCCATGATGCGGCAGAACCCGTGGGTTACAGCATTTTCAGCGGGGAAAAGAAAATTACCCTGGCGACGGATATTGGCCATGTAACGGATACGATCCGGGAAAGCATCGAAGGAAGCGATCTGCTGCTTTTGGAATCCAATCATGATATCGATATGCTGCGGAAGGGCAGTTACCCCTGGCATTTGAAACAGCGCATTCTAGGCGAAAGGGGGCACCTTTCCAATGTTGCCGCAGGGGAGCTTTTGGCGGAGGTGATGACGGGAAAGACGAAATACGTGTTCCTTGGTCATCTCAGCGAGGAAAACAATAATCCCCATCTTGCCTATGAAACGGTGGAAGAAATTTTGCGGAAGAAGCAGATTAAGGTAGGCACACACCTGAGAATGGATATGGCCAGCCGCTTCCAAAACGGCGTGAAGGTGGAACTGTAACAGGAGGCCGTCATGAAGGTTACGATCGTTTGTGTGGGAAAATTGAAAGAAAAGTATTGGCGGGATGCCATTGCAGAGTATAGCAAGCGCCTCAGCCGCTACATGAAGCTGGAGATCATCGAGCTGGCAGATGAAAAGGCACCGGAGACCATGAGCCCTGCTCAGGAGGCAGAGGTCAAGGAAAAAGAAGGACAGCGTATCCTGAAAAATGTGAAGGAGGATGCCTTTGTGGTGGCGCTGGCGGTGGAAGGGAAGCAGCTTTCTTCGGAAGAACTGGCGGATTTTATGGCGAAGAAAGGCGTTGGCGGTGTCAGCCATATGGTGTTTATCATTGGCGGTTCTTTGGGGCTGTCGCCGGCGGTGATGCAAAGGGCGGATTTTGCATTGAGCTTTTCCAGGATGACATTTCCCCACCAGATGATGCGGGTGGTTTTGCTGGAGCAGATTTACCGTTCTGAGCGTATCCAGAGAAATGAGCCATATCATAAGTGATTTTTGGGGGACGCTGTTCCCTAAGACCTTTGCTTGGGAAATGATTGTATGAGGGGGGATTATTTTGAAAAGAACAAAAATCTTGAGATTTATCGGTATCGTCTGTTGGTTTTTGGCGTTGTTCATTTTGATTGATGGGCATCAGGAAAAGAAAGCGGCCAAGGAAGCGGAAGAGGCGGAACAGCAGACAGGTATTGTGAATCAGGTTGAGGAAAGTGGCGAAGAAACAGATGTGGAAAGCACAGTGATTTTTCCTGAAGATTAAGAATATCGTAAGAAATGAAAACAGCACTCCTGTAGACAAGGGATGCTGTTTTTGTTATGCTGAAAAAAAGGGAAGGGCTGTTGTGCTGAAAAAAGGATAAAGGGGGAATTGATATGAAAAAGAGTACAATCATCGGTTTTTTGGCAGTGGTTTTGTGCTGTGTGGGGATTTATCAGGTGATGCAGGTACCAATGCCCCTGAGCAATGCTTTTCGGGGGACATATAGCATTGATACGGAAGCCATGGGAATGACGGCAAATATGTATTTATCTGTAGATGACAGGGATTTTCATGTATTTAACGAGGAGACTGGGCTTTTCCTCTATGGAACCTATGAACAGGCGGGCGACCACCAATACCGGATGAAAGGAAAGCACATTGAGGAACAAATCATTACTTTTGATGAGAAAGCAAAAAAATTTATATTCCGTTTAGGCAAAGAAGACATTTATTTTGTGAAAACATCTGATTCGACTATGGAGATTTGCGATTCCCTTGCAAAGGCAAAAGCCAATGACCGTATGACGGCAGAGCAGTTGGATTTTCTTCCCAATTATAACATTTTCAGCGGCACTTATGGTTATGTGGATGAAAAGGGAAATTTATCCAAAGAACAGCCCTACCGCATAGCGGTTTATGGAGATACATTCTGCCTGTATAATGAAAAGACTGCTTATTTTATGGAAGGCACCAGTGAAAGCAAATCCGCTTATCATTATATCCTGGGTGGTGAAGGCATGGAAAAGCAGGATATCTATTTGCAGAAAAATGGTATTGTGCTGAACCTTGAGGGCAAAGATATGGTTTTTGTAAAGCTGGATGATGAAATCGTCCTGCCAGATAGCGACTCCAATAAAAAAATTCGGTGAAATTTGATTGCGGAAAGAGGGGGCATAATATGAAAAAAGAAAATATCATCGGTTTTTCCGTAGTTGCGATAACGATTCTTGTTTTGCTGTTTTTCAGAAATTACTCTATTTCCAGAACTTATACCACGGAAGAAAAGGAACTGACGAAGGCACAGGCAGCAAAAGAGATTCCGATGCTGGAAATCACAGAAGAAGATTATCTTTTGCGGGATGCCGTTTTGGAACTGGATATGGTGCAGGAATCTTTTTTGCCCCAGTGGGAAGAATATGTGCTGCTGGATATAGAAGAATGTACTGCTTTGGCAGGAAAATATTTTCCTGAAAATTTTGAATTGAAAGAAGCATTTATGATGGGAGAAATAGTCGGCCTTGATTTTCGGTCAGATACAGTGCGTATCATTTATGAGATAAATGGAAAAGAAAATTTTTATAAAACACTGGCTGCTTTGGATCAGGATGGAAGAGGAGAGCCTATCTATACAAACCATAATAATGAAAAATTTACAAAGCTGAAAGAACGCCTTGAAAAAATTGAAATTAAGCTGAATTGAAAAAAGACTGCTTCTTTTATCCGGAAGCAGTCTTTTTTATCGTTCATTTTATTTTCCTTTCGCAACAAACGGAGTTTGTTGCAAGTAGTGTTCTTAGGGGATTATCCCCTAAGCAGGGGTGTTGGGGACGGAGTCCCCAAGGTCTTTACTTCAAAAACGCTTCGCCGATTTTGAACACATCCCCGGCGCCGACTGTCAACAGTAAATCGCCACTCTGGCAGTGTTCTTCCAGATAGCTGCGGATGGCTTCAAAATTGCCTACATATCGTGCGGATTTGCCTGCTTTTACGATACGTTCTGCCAGCATTTTAGCGGAAATGGAGCCGTCATCAATCTCCCTAGCGGCGTAGATATCGGCAATGATGATTTCGTCCGCATCGCTGAAGGCCTCGCCAAATTCATCGAATAAGAACTTTGTTCTGGAATAAGTATGGGGCTGGAATACGCACCATGTGGTTTTGTGCTGCACCTTTTTGGCAGCTGCCAAGGCTGCCCGAATTTCTGTGGGGTGGTGGGCATAGTCATCGATGACAACAATGCCGTTCTTTTCCCCCTTCCGCTGGAAACGGCGTTCTGTGCCGGTGAAATGCAGCAGCCCCTTGCGGCAATCCTCCGGAGAAACCCCCAGAAAATGGGCAGAGGCAATAGCTGCCAATGCATTCATAATGTTATGATCGCCGGGTACGTTCAGGTGGAATTTGCCGAAAAGCTTTCCTTTATAAGATACGTCAAAGGTGTTTTTGCCATCGGGTTCGTGAATGATGTTTTTCGCCTGCCAGTCGGCGTTGTTTTCCAGGCCAAAGGTTTCTACATTGCAGCCCAGATCTGCCGTCAGTTCAGCCAGGTTATCGATCCCCTGATTGATGATGACTGCGCCCTTGGCGGGTACGCGCTGAGCAAAGGCATGGAAGGAACGACGAATGCTTGCCAGGTTTTTGAAATAATCCAAATGATCGCTTTCTACATTTAAAATAACAGCTACCATAGGTTTGAATTGCAGGAAACTGTCAAAATATTCACAGGCCTCTGCTACAAAATAAGGCGAATGTCCGATCTTCAGATTGCTGCCAATGGTGGGCAGGATGCCGCCGACGGTGATGGTAGGGTCTGCCTTTGCCGCCAGCAGGATTTCCGATACCATGGAGGTTGTGGTGGTTTTGCCGTGGGTGCCGGCCACTGCAACAGAATTGTTATATTCCGCCATAATTTCCCCCAACAGATGGGCTCTGTCCATCAAAGGAATGTTTTTTGCTATTGCCGCCTGATATTCTGGGTTATCGGGGTGGATGGCTGCTGTGTAAACGACTAAATCCACATCGTCTGTAATATTTTCTGCTTTATGGCCGAAATTGATGTGGATGCCAAGGGTTTGCAGATGTTTCGTTACAGGGGATTCTTTGATATCCGTACCGGAAACGATACAGCCGCGGTCTGCCAAAATTTCAGCAAGGCCAGACATACTGATGCCGCCGATGCCAATGAAATAAATATGTTGATCTTTTTTAAATGTTGTCATGTATGGATCGCCTCAATTTCTATGAGATGGATTTTTATTTTTGTTTCGATTTTCGTGGATATATTTTGTTTACCATTATAGTATAGGAATTTCGGAAAGGCAACGTTTTACATTTGTATTTCTATATTTTATACAGAAAAACCAAAAAATAAACCGGAAGAAATCGCATCAATTTATTGAAATTTTTTGTCGAAAACAGATTAAAAATTGTAAAAATCAGGTGAATTTTCATCATAAATTCAGAGGATGCCCTTTGCATCTTTGTATTCTTATGCTATAATAAAAGACACAAAGCAAACTGCTTTGTTACATATATACAACCTGAAAAGATAGGGGTGTGGGTAATATGCGTAAAAAAGAAATGATAGCAATGTTATTGGCAGGTGGTCAGGGCAGCCGTCTGGGTGTACTCACAAGAAAAGTGGCAAAACCTGCTGTGGCTTATGGTGGTCGTTATCGTATCATCGATTTCCCTTTGAGCAACTGCATCAATTCCGGCGTTGATACTGTTGGCGTGCTGACGCAGTATCAGCCCCTGCGTTTGAATCAGCATATTGGTATCGGGATCCCTTGGGATCTGGATAAGAAAAATGGCGGTGTGACCATTCTGGCGCCTCATGTGAAGACAGGTGATTCCGGCGAGTGGTTCGCAGGTACAGCTAATGCAATTTATCAGAACATCGATTTTATCGACAGCAATAATCCGGAATATGTGCTGATCCTTTCCGGTGACCATATTTATAAAATGGACTATTCTAAAATGCTGGCATTCCATAAGGAAAACGGCGCAGCGGCGACCATCGCCGTTATGGAAGTTCCTATGGAGGAAGCAAATCGTTTTGGTATTATGAATACAGAAGCCGGCGATAAGATTTATGAATTCGAAGAAAAGCCTGAAAACCCTAAGAGCAATCTGGCTTCTATGGGTATCTATATCTTTACATGGGACAGACTGCGGGAAGCTTTGATCGAAGATAATTCCATTCACCCTGATAGTGACTTCGGCAAGCATATCATCCCTAAAATGCTGGATGAAGGACAGCCGATGTATGCATGGCGTTTCCAGGGCTACTGGAAAGATGTTGGCACCATCCAGTCCTATTGGGAATCCAATATGGATCTGATCCGCACACTGCCTGAGTTCAATCTGTATGAAGATTTCTGGAAGATTTATACCAACAGCGATCATCAGCCGCCCCAGTATACAGCGGCAGGGGCAAGGGTGGAAGAGTCTCTGATTACAGATGGCTGTGAGATCTATGGCGAAGTATATCGTTCTATCCTTGGTTCTGGTGTTGTGGTGGAAAAAAGTGCGGTGGTAAAGGATTCTATCATCATGGCGGATACGGTTATCGGTGAAAATTCTGTAGTCGATAAATGTATCATTGATGAAAGATGTCATATCGGCAAGAATGTACAAATGGGTGTCGGAGAAAATATTCCCAACGAAGCGAAACCCAACATTTATAATACAGGCATCACTGTTCTGGGAATGAACAGCACTGTGCCTGATGGTGTAGTGATGGGGAAAAACTGTGTGATTTACGGCAAGACTGTCGCTGAAGACTATCCTGAAGGCAGACTGGAAAGCGGCAAATCTGTTGTTCGGGAGGTGTAAATCATGAAAGCAATCGGTATTATTCTGGCAGGCGGCAACAATGACGGCAGACTGGGCGTTCTGACTGACCATAGAGCGGCGGCGGCCCTGCCCATTGGCAGCTGCTATCGTGCCATTGACTTTACATTGAGCAATATGTCCAACAGCGGGATCGGCAAGGTGGCTGTGCTGACACAGTATAATTCCCGCTCCCTGCGGGACCATCTGACATCTTCCAAATGGTGGGATTTCGGTAGAAAGCAGGGCGGTCTGTTTGTATTTACGCCTTATACAAGCAATGAAAATTCTACATGGTTCCGCGGTACGGCAGATTCCATCTATCAGAATATGACATACCTGAAACGTAGCAATGAAGAGTATGTTGTGATTACATCCGGTGACTCTATCTATAAGATGGATTACCGCAAGGTGCTGGAATACCATGAAGAAAAAGGCGCAGATATCACAGTGGTATATCAGAAAATGGAGGGCAAAGACCTATCCAAATTCGGCATAGTGGAAATGGACGGGGAAGGCAGACTGGAAGGTTTTGAAGAAAAACCGGAACAGCCCAAATCTAACGCAGCTTCCCTGGGTATTTATGTGGTTTCCAGAACACTGCTCATCAATCTGCTGGATCAGGCCATCCCTGAAGGCCGATATGACTTGGTAAAGGATATTATCATTCCTTTTATCAAAACATTGAAGATTTATGGCTATGAATATGAGGGCTATTGGAATGCCATTGGCACGGGAACAGCGGCTTATTTTGCAACGAATATGGATTTCCTGAAGAAAGAGATCAGAGATCATTTTATCAACGAATATCCTTATATCGAGACAAAGCCGAAGGATGAACCCCCTGCAAAATATAACAAAGGCGCGGAGATTACAGATTCTATTGTGGGCTCCGGTGCGATTTTTGATGGCAAGGTAGAGCATTCTGTAATCTTCCGGAAGGTTCGCGTAGGGGCAGGTGCTGTTGTGAAAAATTCCATTTTGATGGAAGGCTGTCAGATTGGCAAAAATTGTGTTGTCGAAAACGCAATTCTGGATAAAGAAGTTGTGCTTTCCGATGGACAGCGTGTCATCGGGGTTTCTTCTGAAGCGCCTGCGGTTCTGAAAAAAGGGACCATATTGTAATGGATGATAAAATGAAAAAGGACGGGATTTTTCCCGTTCTTTTTTTGTGCACAGCGGGCATACCGGGAAAAGACTGCTCGTTATTTGGACAGGCGGAAATGGATGCACACAGATTTTTTTGCTGCAAATTTTTTTAGTAAAAGAGTATATTGAATTTTATGGGGAAAAATGAGATACTTAAAAAGTATGTATACAATGAATTTTCACGTCTTTTTTGACGGAGGAGGAAAAATAAATGAAAAATTTGAAAGCAATCATTTTGGCAGCCGGCGAAGGCTCCCGTATGAAATCCAAAAAACCTAAGGTGCTCCATGAAATTCTGAATAAGAGCATGGTGGATTATGTGATCGATACAGCGAAGAGCTGCGGTGCAGAAGAGGTCTGCGTTGTGGTGGGGCATAAAGCGGAACAGGTAAAGGAAGGCATCCGGGCGGAAGGCGTTTCTTTTGCCCTGCAGGCCGAACAGAAGGGGACAGGCCACGCTGTTATGATGGCTGGAGATTTCATTGATGAAAACAGCGATATGCTGATCCTTTATGGCGATACGCCTTTGATTACAGGGGAAACCCTGAAAAAGCTGGTGGAAGTACACAGAGTGGATCACCATAGTGTCACAGTGGTTTCTGCCAAAGTGGATGACCCTACAGGCTATGGCCGCATCATGAGAGAGGATAAAGGCGGTTTCCGGCGCATTGTGGAACATAAGGATGCTTCCGAAACAGAACGAATGATCAACGAAATCAATACAGGCATTTATATTTTTAATGGCAAAGAACTGAAAGAATCTTTGGGCAAACTGGATAATAACAACGCCCAGGGGGAATATTACTTAACAGATTGCCTGGAACTGATCCTGAAAGCTGGCGGCAAGGTAGAAGCTGTGGTTGCCAAGGATGCTAATGAATTTTTTGGTGTGAATAGCCGTGTGCAGTTGGCAGAAGCGGCGAAGATCATGAAAAACCGCATCAACCGCAGACATATGGAAAATGGCGTTACCATCGTTGACCCCGAACATACCTATATTGGCAGCGATGTGAAAATCGGTATGGATACCATCATCCTGCCCGGCTGTGTGCTGGAGGGGAATACAGAAATCGGTGAGGACTGCGAAATTGGGCCCAATTCCAGACTGACAGATACCAAACTGGGCGACGGGGTAAAATTCCAGACTTCTACAGCCATCGAATCTGAAATCGGTAATGAAACAACCGTAGGCCCCTATGCGTATATCCGCCCCAACTGCCATATTGGCAACCATGTAAAAGTGGGCGATTTTGTGGAAGTGAAAAATTCCACCATTGGCGATGGTACAAAGATCCCTCACCTGTCCTATGTGGGCGATACCGATGCCGGCGAAAAGATTAACTTCGGCTGCGGCAGCATCATGGTCAATTATGATGGCAAGACCAAACACCGCACGACCATCGAGGACAATGTTTTCGTTGGCTGCAACGTAAACCTGGTGGCACCTGTGACAGTGAAAAAAGGCTCTTACATCGCCGCAGGCTCTACTATTACAAAGGATGTACCGGAGGATGTATTGGCGGTTGCCAGAGCAAGACAAAAAGTGATCGAAGGGTGGACAAAAAAGAGATTCGACTGATTAATTGAAAAAAATGTCGAATTGTTGTTGAAATTGAGAGTTTTTCGGTGTAACATAGTAATGTATGGGCTTATATAACCTAATGATAATTTTTATAGGGGGACAGACACATGCTTAATTCCGGCATCAGCAACATCAAAGTTTTTGCCTGCAATTCCAATAAAGCGCTGGCAGAATCTATCGCAAACAAGCTTGGCCTGAAACTGGGCGATTGCGAAGTTGAAAAATTCAGCGACGGCGAAATTTCCGTAAAGATCAATGAAACGATTCGTGGCGCGGATGTATTTATCATCCAGTCCACATCTTATCCTGTAAATGACAACCTGATGGAACTGCTTATTATGATCGATGCGATGAAACGTGCATCCGCAGCGAGAATCACAGCAGTTATGCCCTATTATGGCTATGCCCGTCAGGACAGAAAAGCAAGAGCAAGAGATCCCATCAGTGCAAAATTGGTTGCAAATATCCTGACAAGCGCAGGCGCCAGCCGTGTGCTGACAATGGATCTGCACTGTGCACAGATTCAGGGCTTCTTCGATATTCCTGTAGATAATCTGACAGGCAGCCCTCTGCTGACAAATTTCTATATCAATAAATACGGCGATGAACTGGAAAAAGATTTTGTGGCAGTTTCTCCCGACCTGGGCAGCGTGACAAGGGTAAGAAAATTTGCTGAAAAGCTGAACATTCCCATTGCGATCATCGATAAACGCAGACCCAAAGCAAACGTAAGCGAGATCATGAATATCATCGGCGAAGTAAAAGGCAAAAAAGTTATTTTGATTGATGATATGATCGATACTGCAGGTACTATCACAAACGCAGCCAATGCGCTGAGAGAAAGAGGTGCCATCGAAGTTGATGCTTGCTGTACCCATGGCGTATTGAGCGGCCCCGCTTTGGAAAGAATCGAAAAATCCGCCATCAATGAACTGCTGGTTCTGGATACGATTGAATTGCCCGAAGAAAAGAAGATCGACAAGATCACAATTGTTTCCGTTGCAAATATCTTTGCAGATGCCATCAACTGCATCCACAAAGGTGTATCCATTTCTCAGCTGTTTGACTGATTTGGAAAAACAGTTTTTTGACAAAATAGCAGGAAAAAAACTCCCAATTCTTTGAATGGGAGTTTTTCTTTTTATTTACTGAAAAATAGTGCAGTCTGAACGAGGTTTTTGGAGGTTTTTTGGGCAAAAAAAATAATATCCAAAAAGGAGAAAGGAAAGTCCTTTGGAAACCGTTGTTTTTTCATATTTTTTGGAAAAAAGACTTCGGCAAAACTGACAATTTTATGGGAACACGGTTGACAAAAAAGGTGAAATAGATTATATTGTTAAAAGTAAAACAAACAGAAGCAGACAATATTCCTATACGCAGTCTGGGAGTTGCTCTGTTTGCTATAAAATTTTACTATCCACTTATCATATTTTTTCATTTTTAGGAGGAAGATACCGATGAAAATTGCATTTTTCGACACAAAATCTTATTGGGTAGACTCTTTTAAACCTGTGGCAGAAAAATTCGGCTATGAAATTACATTCTTCAATGAAAGACTGACACCTGCAACAGCTCATCTGGCAGCTGGTCACGATGCTACATGCTCTTTCGTTAACGACGAAGTTCCCGCTGAAGTTATCCGTGAACTGAAAAACCTGGGTATCAAAGTTCTGCTGCTGCGTTGCGCAGGCTTCGACAGCGTTGACCTGGAAGTTGCTAAAGAATGTGGTCTGCCCGTTCTGAGAGTACCCGCTTACTCTCCTCAGTCTGTTGCAGAACAGGGCGCAGCTCTGCTGATGGCTGTTAACAGAAAACCTCATCTGTCCTATGAAAGAACAACAAAATTCAACTTTGATATTGCTGGCCTGACAGGTATCGCTCTGTATGGCAAAACAGCTGGTGTTATCGGTACAGGTAAGATCGGTCAGTGCATGATCGATATTCTGAAAGGCTTCGGCATGAACATCATCGCTTACGATGCATTCCCTAACCCTAACCTGGGTCTGGAATATGTAACTCTGGATGAACTGTATGCTCGTTCCGACGTAATTACAATTCACTGCCCTCTGATGCCCGCTACAAGACACATGATCGACAAAGATGCTATCGCTAAGATGAAAGACGGCGTTATCTTCATCAACGTTGCTCGTGGTGGTCTGGTTGACTCCGAAGCTCTGGCTGACGCAGTTGAAGCTGGCAAATTCCGTGGCGTAGGTATGGACGTTTGCGAAGTTGAACATGAATACTTCTTCGAAGACAGAAGCAACCTGGAAAAACATGATCCTACACTGTCCAGACTGCTGGCTAGCGATAAAGTAGTTATCTCCGGTCACCAGGCATTCCTGACAGAAGAAGCTCTGGGTCAGATGGCACTGATCACAATGGAAAATGCAAAAGCATTCCTGGATGGTGCTGAACTGGTTAACGAAGTAAAATAATCTAAAAATCATTTGATTACATAGATTTTTTCAAGACGGATACGAAAGTATCCGTCTTTTTTTATGGCTTATGAATGGTTTTTGTAGGAGTTGTATTTTCTGTTCCATTTGTGGTATACTTCTAGAAAATAAGATATTGGTTGGAACAGCTCTAGTTTGCAAAAATTAGGGCTTTCCGTTGTGTTTATAGACAGGAGGAAGAAAGATGGGTCTTTTTGACAGATTCAGAAATCAGGAAAGCAAAGGGCAGGAATTTTTCTGCATTGTCGGCTTGGGCAACCCCGGCAGGCAGTATGAAGAAACCAAACATAATGTGGGATTTCGTGTCATCGACAAGCTGGCGGAAAAATATGATATTGAAGTAAATAAATTCAAAAACAAAGCTTTGGTGGGGGATGGCACCATGAAAGGCAAGCGGGTGCTGCTGGTGAAACCCCAGACATATATGAACCTGAGCGGGGAAAGTGTCAGAGAAATTGTTAATTTTTACAAAATCCCTCAGGAGCGTTTTGTGGTGATTTTTGATGATACCAGTCTGCCCTGCGGCAGTGTGCGGATTCGGGAAAAGGGCAGCCATGGCGGCCATAATGGTATCCGCAATATCATCGACCAGATGGGAACAGACGAATTTAATCGCATCAAAGTTGGTATCGGTGAAAAGCCCAGAGGCTGGGATTTGGCGGATTACGTGCTGGCGAAATTCAACCCAGATGACCTGCCTCTGATGGAGGAAGGCATGGATAAGGCTGTGCAGGGGGTAGAGCTGATGCTTTCCCGCGGCATCAAGGAAGCAGCAAACCGGGTGAACCAGAAGGCGAAAACGGCCAAAAAGCAGAAAGAAAAAGAAGAAGCCGCTAAGGCCGCAGCAGAAAAAAAGGAAAACGAAGAGAAACCCAATGAGGTGAATGCAGAATGAAAGCCTTAACAGGACCCCTGCTGGAGCTGGGGAGCTTTCGGCAGGTTTTGGAAGGAATTGAAAAAGGAAATACCCCTGTCTTTGCCACAGGGGTCATTGATGCTGCAAAAAATCATCTGGCATACAGCCTGAAGGAGCAGACCAAACGCCCCCTGCTGCTTTTGACCTACAGCGAACTGCGGGCAAAGGAGATCTTGGAGGATTTGACTTTCTTTGAAAAGGACTGCGTGTATTATCCTGCCAAGGATATCCTTTTTTACAGTGCTGATGTCCATAGCATGGAAATGAACCGACAGCGGTTTTTGGTGTTGGAAAGGCTTTTGCGGGGGGAATCCCCTGTCATTGTGGCATCCATGGAAGCCCTGCTGGATAAATATCCGAAAAAGGAAATTTTTTCCTCTTTCTTGCTGAAACTGAAAATTGGAGATATCGTGGAAATATCTGAATTGACCAGAAAACTTGTGCTGATGGGCTATGAACGGGCAGAACTGGTGGAAAGCCCAGGGCAGTTTACCCTGCGGGGCGGGATTCTGGATATCTGGTCTTTGACAGCGGAGGATGCTGTTCGTATTGAATTTTGGGATGATGAAATTGATTCCATCCGCAGTATGGATGCTCAAAGCCAGCGTTCCGTGGATAAATTGGAGGAAGCAGTCATTTTCCCTATGCGGGAGATCGTTTATGAAGAGGAACAGGCCGTAGCAGCTGCAGATAAGATCATCAAGGAATTTGTAAAAGTTCTGAAAAACCTTGAAAAAAAAGGCGAGGAAGAAGCGGCAGAACGCCTGCGGGAGCATATCGGCGAGGATGCAGAACGCCTGCGGGCGGAAAAGACATTGCCTGCGGTGGGCGCCTATGTGGATTACTTTTATGAGGAGACCGTCAGTCTGCTCTCCTATTTGCAGGAAGATACCCTTCTGATTTTTGATGAACCGGAACGGATTCGGGAACACATGGATATCCTTATGGAAGAATATCAGGAAAGCGTCAAGGGGCGGATTGCCCAGGGCTATCTGCTGCCGGGGCAAAGCCACATGCTGTATGATTATACGGCGATTTTGCGGCAGGCGGAATCTTTTGCTGCCGTTTTACTTGCCGGGCTGAGCCAGAGAACGGTGGATTTCCAGCCTAAGGTGATGGCGGATTTTGCGGTTCGTTCTACGCCTTCTTTCCAGCAGAGGGCAGATCTTTTCTGCGAAGAATTGGAATATTTGAAAAAAAACGGTTTCCGTACCTTGATCCTTGCCGGCAGTGGCACCAGAGCCCAGCGCATGGCAAAGGAACTGGTGGAAATGGGGCTGGAAGCCGTTTATATGGAAGATTTGGAACGGGAAGTGCCTAAGGGTTCTGTTTGGGTAGCCAAGGGGTCTCTTTCCAAGGGGTTCCGATATGATTTCATCAATTTTGCTGTATTTTGCGACAGCGAGCTATTCGGCGGAAAAGAAAAAAAGAAAAAGAAAACAAGAAAGAAAAATGGGGCAGCCATTGAAAGCTTTACAGACCTGCACATCGGTGATTATGTGGTACATGATAACCACGGCATCGGCGTGTTCCGCGGGCTGGAAAAGATTTCTGTGGATGGCGTCCAGAAGGATTATATGAAGATTTCCTATCGGGATGGGGGAAACCTGTTTGTGCCTGTCAACCAGATGGATATGGTACAGAAATATATCGGCACCGGCTCTGCTGCGCCAAAGCTGAACAAACTGGGCGGACAGGACTGGGCAAAGGCCAAGGCAAAGGCCAGAAAGGCCGTGCAGATCATGGCGGAGGATTTGGTAGCTCTCTATGCAAAACGGGCGGCGGCCCAGGGCTTTGTCTATGGTGCCGATACGGTTTGGCAGAAGGAATTTGAGGAAAGCTTCCCTTACGAGGAGACCGATGACCAGCTGAATGCCATTGAAGACGTGAAAAGGGATATGGAAAGCAGCAAGGTCATGGACAGACTCATCTGCGGTGATGTGGGCTATGGTAAGACAGAGGTGGCCATCCGCGCGGCCTTCAAGGCGGCTCAAGAGGGCAAGCAGGTGGCATTTTTGGTGCCCACCACCATCCTTGCCCAGCAGCATTATAATACCTTTACCCAGAGAATGGCGGGCTACCCCATTAAAATCGAACTGCTTTCCCGCTTTCGTACGCCGAAGCAGCAGAAGGAAAGCTTGAAAAACATGGAACGGGGCTATGCCGATATCCTTATCGGCACCCACCGCATTTTGTCAAAGGATGTAAAATTTAAGGATTTGGGTCTGATCATCGTAGATGAAGAACAGCGGTTTGGGGTTGCCCATAAGGAAAAGCTGAAGGCTCTGCGGGAAAATGTAGATGTACTGACTCTTTCCGCAACGCCCATCCCCAGAACATTGCATATGAGCCTGGCGGGCATCCGTGATATGAGCCTGCTGGAAGAACCTCCCCAGGAACGGCACCCTATCCAGACTTACGTCATGGAAAATAACCCGGAATTTATCCGAGAGGCTATCCACAGGGAAATCAGCCGGGGCGGTCAGGTATACTATCTGTATAATCGTGTGGAAACCATCAGTGAAGAAGCCTTCCGTGTCCAGAACCTTGTGCCTGATGCAACGGTGACTTATGCCCACGGGCAGATGTCCGAACGGGAACTGGAACGCATCATGGGGGATTTTATCAGCGGCGAGATCGATGTATTGGTTTGTACCACCATCATCGAAACGGGGATGGATATTTCCAATGCCAATACCATCATCATTCAGGATGCCGACCGGATGGGGCTTTCCCAGCTATATCAGCTGCGGGGGCGGGTAGGCAGGAGCAACCGTATTGCCTACGCATATTTGATGTATAAACGGGATAAAATGCTGAAGGAAGCGGCGGAAAAACGCCTGCAGACCATTCGGGAATTTACGGAATTTGGCTCTGGCTTTAAGATTGCCATGCGGGATTTGGAAATCCGTGGTGCGGGCAATCTCCTGGGCGCAGAGCAGCATGGACACATGGAAGCTGTGGGGTATGATATGTATTGCCGCCTGCTGGAAGAAGAAGTCCAGAATCTGAAGGGCGATACCCCTAAGGAAGAACAGTTTGAGACAACCATCGATTTGAATATCAGTGCTTATATCCCCGATTTTTATATCAAAAATCAGGAACAGCGCATGGAACTGTATAAAAAGATCGCAGGCATCCGTACCATGGAAGAATATTATGATATGCAGGAGGAACTGGAGGATCGCTATGGCGATTTGCCCAAGAGCGTACAGCTTTTGCTGGAAGTGGTCTTGGTGAAAAGCGAAGCCCATGATATGGGCATTACCGCTATCAGTCAGAAGCATGGAAATCTGCTCTTGGAATTCCGCCCTCAGCCTAATATCGACCCGGTGAAACTGACAGAACTTATCGCAAAAGAAAAAGGTAAATATCTTTTTACCGCCGGCGCGGTGCCTTATCTGACCAT
Source organism: Anaerotignum sp. (assembly GCF_051877975.1). GTDB lineage: Bacteria > Bacillota > Clostridia > Lachnospirales > Anaerotignaceae > Anaerotignum_A. The sequence continues at coordinate 2,140 of NZ_JBJEJK010000021.1, read as the reverse complement.
CAAGCCTGGGCGGGAAGAAGCGGAACAGCCCCTTTTGCTGATTAAAAATTTCTTTAGGGCATTAAAGGACTAGTCAGATGTTTATGGGTTATGCTATAATAAATGCACTACAGCGGAAAGAAGGGTTGATGGATGAAAAAGAAGAGAAACAGTCTGCTTTGCCTGTTGTTGTTTGCAGTGCTTGGGTTGACAGCCTGCGGCAGTACAGAAAAATTTACAGATGAAGCAGTTTTAAAAATTGACGGACAGGAGATCATGAAGTCCGAATATATGGTATATCTCTATACGACCACCCAAAGTTTTGTTGCGGCAGCGGGGGAAGATGTATGGAGCATGGATTTTGACGGGCAGACAGCTGATGAACTGGTGGAAGAACGCACCATCAGCACCCTGCAAAGCGTAAAAGCGGCAGAGGAATATGCGGCGGCCAATGGCATTGCCCTGACGGATGAACAGAAGGAAGAAGCTAAGGCGGCGGCGGATCAATTTATTTCTACGGTGGACGAGGCTGACTTGGTGAAGATGGGCATAGATGCAGAGAAGCTGGTGCCCTTAATGGAAGCATCCTATCTCTATTCTCTGGTGTATGAATCCATTGCGGCGGAATGTGCCGTAGATGAAGAGGATATGGCGGAATATTACAATGAGCAGAAGGACCAGATCAAAGAGGATTACACTTCCTTGGATCTGGCAACGATTTTGCTGGATGATGAGGAAAAAGCGGAAGAAGCGGCAGAACGCGCCAAAGCAGGGGAAGATTTTGCGGCGCTTTTCAACGAATATGACGTTGACCCTGCAGCCCAGAGCGGCGAAGAAAATGGCGAGACTACCATGTATCAGAGCTATATGCTGTCAAACTTTGGCTTGACAGAACCACTGGAGGTGGGCGAGATTGCAGGCCCTATCCAGGTAGAGGAAGGCAGATATTTTATTTTGAAGGTTTTGGATAAAACAGTGCCTACAGAAGACGAAGTGAAACAGATGGCGGAAACCGGCTATAAAGATAAGATTCAGACAGAATATACCGAAGCCCGGATCGATGAAATGGTGAAGGCACAGAAGGTAGAAAAAATAGAAGCCGTTTGGGATACTCTGGAAAAATTCCATTAAGCGGGAAGAAAAATAAGACGTTCAGAATTTCTGGGCGTCTTTTGTTTTGCTTTCTATGGCGCATAGGTTGAAAAAAGGATATTTATAAGGTATGATGAAAAAAAGCTTTATTTTGGCAAGAGGGAAAAGGAGGAGAATGTATGGAGTTGAAAAAAGTTTGGGCCATGTATTTCAGCCCCACCGGGGGAACGGAAAAAGCAGTAAAGGGGACAGCAGAAGCCTTGGCGGCAAAACTGCACCTGCCTTTGGAGGTTTATGATTTTACGCTGCCCGGTATCCGGGAAACGGATGCTGTTTTTGAAAAAGGAGATATTGTGGTTTGCGGAACCCCTGTCATTGCAGGCCGGGTGCCTAATGTATTGCTGCCCTACCTGACAGGAAAGGTGAAAGGGAATGGTGCTCTGGCGGTGCCTGTGGTTTCCTTTGGCAACCGCAATTTTGATGATGCCCTTATTGAACTGCGGAATATTCTGGAAGAGGATGGGTTTCAAACGGTGGCAGGCGGGGCTTTTATCAGTGAACATTCTTTTTCCAAAACCTTGGCAGCAGGCAGACCGGATGCAAAGGATATGGCTGCCATGCAGGAATTTGGCGAAGCCATTGGGGAAAAACTGATGAGCGGCTGGGAATATACCGGCCCTGCCTATGTGAAGGGCTGCGACCCGATCCGCCCTTATTTCAAACCCCAGGATCGGAATGGGGAGCATATCGATATCCGCAAAGTGAAGCCGAAGGTAAGTGATGCCTGCTGTGGCTGTGGTCTCTGCGCAGAGGTTTGCCCCATGGGTTCCATCAACAAAGAGAATATCCGGGAATATGTAGGCATCTGCATCAAATGCTGTGCCTGCGTGAAAAAATGTCCCACAGGGGCAAGATATTATGATGATCCCGGTTATCTCTATCATAAGGAAGAACTGGAAGAACTCTATGCAAGAAGAGCGGAACCGGAGTGGTTCGTGTAAAAAGAAGCCGAAAGGCCAATGTCATTAAGATAATAATGACGTAAAAATAAAAAACACATAGTAATCGC
>NZ_JBJEJK010000020.1:0-80961 GCF_051877975.1 Anaerotignum sp. | reverse complement strand
CCTTATTCATGATTTGCTCCGCAAATCTCTTTCCGCTAGATAGTACTTACAGAAATCAAAAAGACTTCTGTAAATACTGTCTTGCTGTAAAATTCTTTCTTTACTATAAAACAAAAAAGCTCCTGCCCTAAGGCAGGAGCCAATTTTTATGTGCTTAAAAATGAAGTTGTCCAATAATCAAAAAGATTATTTGCCTTCTTTCATTTCTTTCAGGCCCATCAGACCTTCTGCAAACAGTTTTGCATCCATCAGAGGGATATTGCCATCAGCATCTCTGTCAATGATAGGTTCGAATTCCATCATATCCAGAATCTGTGTCTGCAGATCAATACCAGGAGCGATTTCTGTCAGGTGCATACCGTCTTCTTTCAGAACGAATACACATCTTTCAGTCATATACATTACCTGCTGTTTGTTCTTCAGAGCAACATCACCATTGAATGTGATCTGTTCTACAGATTTGATGAATTTTTTCTGTTTACCTTCCTGAGCAATTACAACTTTGCCGTCTTCTACTTTTACTTTCAGGCCGCCAGCTGTAAATGTACCGCAGAAGAATACTTTGGGTGTATTCTGTGTAATGTTGATGAAACCACCGCAACCAGCGATTCTAGGGCCGAATCTGGAAACGTTGATGTTACCTTTAGGGTCGCATTCAGCCAGACCCAGATAGCACAGATCCAGACCACCGCCATCATAGAAGTCGAACTGATAGCCCTGATCCAGCAGAGCGTCTGCATTGTAAGCAGCACCGAATCTGATACCGCCAGCGGGTACGCCGCCAACAGCGCCGCCTTCTACTGTCAGTGTCATGAAGTCGCCGATGCCTTCTTCGTTTGCAACAGATGCAACATATTCAGGAGCACCTACGCCCAAGTTAACTGCAACGTCTTTTTCCAGTTCCATAGCACCACGACGACCGATGATCTTCTTAGCGCTCAGAGGCAGGGGTTCGGGAGCAACATCAGGATTGCGGCATTCACCGGACAGAGCGGGATCGTAATCACAATCCAGAGACTGCTGATGATCTTTAGGATCAGCAACTACTACATAGTCAACATAGATGCCGGGAACTTTAACCAGACGAGGATCCAGTGTACCAGCTTTTACAACTTTTTCTACCTGAACGATAACGATACCGCCGCTGTTTTTAACAGCCTGGCATACGGATGTACCTTCCAGAGGAGAAACTTCTTTTTCGAAGGAAATGTTACCAGCTTCATCAGCATATGTACCTCTGATCATAGCAACATTGATGGGGAAAGAGGGATAGAACAGATATTCTTCGCCTTTGATTGTAACCAATTCGATGATATCTTCTGTGGTACGTTCGTTTACTTTACCGCCGCCGTTTCTGGGGTCAATGAAAGTACCCAGACCTACTTTTGTGAAGCAACCGGGTCTATGAGCAGCGATATCTCTGAACAGGTGGCACAGAGCACCCTGAGATACGTTGTAAGCTTCCATTTTGTTTTCCAGAGCCATTTTCTGCATAGCGGGTACTGTTGCCCAGTGACCAGCAATGTATCTTTTCAGCAGACCTTCGTGTGCAAAATGTTCAGCACCACGGCCGTCTTTGTTGCCCTGAGAACCACAGTATACATATGTAATATCTCTGGGTTCGCCTGTTTTCAGGAATCTTTCTTCTACTGCTCTGTCCAGAGCTTCAGGAATAGCACTTGCTACGAAACCGCTTGTTGTAACTGTATCACCATTTTTGATCAGCATAGCAGCTTCTTCAGCAGTGATAACTTTTACATGTCTAGCCATTATGTTAGACCTCCTATAAAAAATTTTTCTCTTATAAAAACACAGGGGCAGTTTCCTACCCCTGTTTATTTACATTTCCATCAAAGTAAATGCGGTAGGAAGAATTACAGCATTTCTACGAAGGACTGCAGTCTTGTCTTAACCTGTTCGAAGGATGTTACTTCCTGGTCAACTTCGATCATCAGGTTCTTAATACCTTTTTCTTCGAATTCTCTGTACATTACAGGGTAGTCCCATTCTTCGGGATCACAGAATTTCATCATAGCGATGACAACTGCATCAGCGCCTGTAGCGATTGTTTTGTTGATCAGCATTTTGCCGCGGCCTTTCTTTGTATCTGTTGCAACGGAGCAACCATACATCTGCTGCCATGCTTTTGCCATTCTGTACAGAGGGCCTTCTTCGCCGTCCAGAACGTCAACACGGATCTGTCTGGATTCCTGAGCCAGGTCGTCATCAACGATAGCCAGTTTGAATTCATCGAAGATTTCCAGCAGCTGGTTGGGTTCCAGCAGAATGCCTGTAACAACAACTTTCTTGCCATCCCAAGGCTGAATAGGCATAGCTTTGATTTCATCGATCAGTTCTCTAACCAGTGCTGTGTGTTTTTCTTTCAGCATGAACTGTCTTGCTTTGAATACAGCATGACGGTCAACAGCGCTGATAACCTGAGGATAATCAGCTGCTACTTTAACGAATTCACGCATAACTGCTCTGTTTTCGTTGTAGATAGCGATGGAGTTTTCCAGAGCTGCGTTTGTGATTTTAACACCCAGGTAAGCTTCCAGCTGTTTTTTAACCAGTTCATATTCTGTTACCAGGAACTGATTAGCGGATTCCAGACCTCTGTTCTGAGGATGTGTGAATACGATTACTTTATCAGCGTTAGCGCCTTTCCATTTCTGGGACAGACATTTCAGTGTATCACAAGGTACGGAGAACAGAACTGCTGCCAGATCGTCATAAGCGCCTTCGCACTGCAGTTCCATTACCTGCTGCATGATAGAACATGCGAATGCAGGCAGATATGTACGTGCTTTAGAGATCTGTTTGCCCTGTGCACCCCAGATACCCATGGGCAGGTAACCTGTTGCGTGTACCAATTCTTCGGGAGCGTAGATAGGCATGATACCTACAGCGCCTTTACCTGTTTCAGCTTTATAATCATCCATTGCTTTCTTGGGATTAGCTGCAACTTCTTTCAGTTGGGATAAGATAGCTTCTACTTTACTCATCGTTTTCTCCTCCTCAAAATTATTCTGCTGCCAAGTTAGCTTCCATCATTTCTACCAGTGCCTGTACACGTGTTTCGTACTGAGCAGGAGAATATACGTTAGGGTCTGTCTGGTCACCATCGAAGGATACGTAAGGTTTGCCGTTTACGCCTTTGATGATTTCAGCTGTTTCAACGTTCAGGAAGCTCATCAGCTTACAAGATCTGTTCAGGTGGTAGATTGTACCATCGATCTGGCCTTTTTCCATGATGTTCAGCAGAACTTCAACTTTGTTGCTCAGGCATGTGTTGATGTAGATTCTTGTGTAAGCTTCTGCCATGGAGTGCAGGGATTCATCGTTTGCATCATAGTGCAGATCCCACAGAGCGGGGTATGCTGTACCTGTCATGATAGAGTTCAGGTTCTTCATTGTTTTGAATGTGTGACCCAGGTGAGGCCATACAGCGATACCTTCCCACTGGAAACGTGTCTTTTCTGCGCCCTTGAATGCGTATACACCAGCCTTCAGGTTAGCTTCCAGTTCATCAGCGAATGCTTTGAATGTGATTTCAGCATAGTCCAGAGAACGGCAAGCTACGATCAGAGCCATGTAGTTGAACAGGTCGAAACCATTCAAAGGAGAGGGTTTGTACTGAGCCATATCAGCGATTCTGTTCCAATGGTATACGGAACGCTGTGTCTGGTCTTTTACTTCTTTGAATTTCTTCCAGTCGAAAGGTCTGCCGCAGATTACTTCCAGCTGAGAGATAGCGTTTCTGAACTGGTCAGCGATATATGCTTTTGCATATTCGGGAATAGGCATTGTGTGGTTGAAAGGTACGTCGATTACGATGCAGGGGATATCCAGCTCTACAGCCAGGTTTTCATACCATTTCAGCAGTGTGTTACAAATGTTGTTACATGTGATTACCAGGTCGGGCAGGGGAACGTCAGCTGCAGGAGAGTTAACCAGTACTTCAGGTTTTTTGCCTGTGATAGCTGCTTCTTTCAGACATTCCATGTAACCCATGTTTACTCTACCATAAGAACAGCAGTCGATGTTGTAACCTTTTCTAGTTGCAACGTCCAGCATATCGATAGCACCTTTTCTAGCGCCGATACCAGCTGCGTGTGTTTCAGGGTAAACCATAGCGATACCCATTGTTACGCAAAATTCGGAAGGAGCTACGGATGCGGACCAGCAAACAAGGTCGCCTCTTGCTTTAGCTTCTCTTGCGTCCTGGTCAGCTTTGTTCTGGTAGTAGCCTAACAATTTTTTTGCTGTCATGCCTTGTGTTAAACTCATTCTAATCCCTCTTTCTTATTTTTTTTGTGCCGCTTCGTATGCGAACAGTGCCGCACCGAGAGCGCCTGTTGTTTGTGGATTTGGTGCCACAATTACATCTGTTTTTAATACGCTAGAGACCGCTCTAACTACGCCTGCATTTTTTGCAACGCCGCCAGTGAAGACAACGTCTTTTTCAAGGCCGCCTCTGTAAGCGAGGCCACACGCTCTGCTAGCTACGGACATATGAACGCCTCTGGCGATGTTATTTCTGCTTGTACCTTTGGAAAGCTGAGAAATAACTTCAGATTCAGCGAATACAGTACAAGTACTGCTGATTGGTGCTGTTTCTTCTGCCTGTTCGTCCAGTCCAGCCATTTCATCCAGTGTGGTTTCCAGAACTCTGGCCATTACTTCAATGAAACGGCCTGTACCTGCCGCACATTTATCGTTCATAAAAAACTGCTTGATGCCGCCCTTGTTATCCAGTCTGATCGCTTTTGCGTCCTGACCGCCGATATCAATGATGGTTCGTGCAGTGGGTACCAAAAAATAAATCCCTTTTGCATGGCAGCTGATCTCAGACATCTGTTTATCAGCTTCCTTGAATGCAAATCTGCCATACCCTGTGGCTACTGTAAAGGCGATATCGTCTTTCGTCAGACCACTGGCTTCAAAAGCCTTCTTTAAGGCCTTCTGGGGTCCTGTAGAGCCTGTACCGATCTGTACAACCTCTGCAGCTACGATGTCTTTTCCGTCTTTCAGGATGACTGCCTTGGAAGAAGCGGAGCCAACATCAATGCCCAATGTATACATTCTTTTTTACCTCCTCTGTTTTATATTCAACCATGCGATAAAACAATCATGAAGAGTTTTAGATGTATCTGCTGTCCCCGTGTTTCTCTTTCCGCAGATCATCCTTTGAATGACATCAGAAAAAACCTATATCCTTGAATATAAGTCCCAATCATTCCAAAATACAGGTTGATTTTTTTACATCCTCCTGTATTTGTTTTGATTATAACATCAATATCATTATATTTCAACCTAAATTGTTAAAAATTTATTATTATTTTGGAAAATTTGCAGAAAAATGGTACTTCTTTTTAAAAAAGCAAATTCTTGTATACAAAGTACTTCGCATCCTACATATTTTCCCTATTTTTTTGTAAAAATGATCTCTTTTTTCCTAAAAATCCTTTCTGTTTTTGACAAATCCTTTCCATCCTCACGCTTTCTTTCTTCTTATTCCTTGGGCTTTCCTGCCCTTTCACAGGCTATTTTTTATTCCTATCACGATACAGTGCTTTTCAAAACCCCTGTCCGCTCCCATGATTTTGTTAAATTATATGCAAAATCCAGATAGATATACCTTTTCGCAGCATGTTTCTTGTCCAGCTTTTTCCTGATAGATTCTTTATTTTTCACTGTTTTTCTGTTCACTCCATAGAAAATTTTTTTGTAAAATAAAAAATCCCTTCTAGTATGATATGCCAGAAGAGATTTTTTCATAAAATTCTAATTTTTTTGCTTTTGCCAAATTTCTGCAATCTCAGTTAAGAGTTCGGCTTCTGTTCTGATTTTATATGGAGAAATTTCCGCTTTCTCCGCCAGCTGTTCCAAAAAGCGCAGCAGTAATCCGTGATAATCACAATCCTTTGCCTTCAGTTTTTTTGCCAGCTTCGGCAGAAGTTTTTCGTTCATTTCCCGCAGAGAAACAGTTTCTTCCTTTAAATAAGATTCCAGTAAAGTTTTCAATGCCAGATATGCCTGCATTTCATTCCACTGGCGGTCAATATAATACTTTTCCCCTTCCAATCCATAAAGCATCCGCATGCCATCGAAATATCCCAAATTCATATCTTTTTTGCTCTGTTCCGCATCAAACTGCAAAACGCCGCCCAGTTTTTCCCGCGGAGCAATCGTAGTAATATTGACATCTTCCGAAATCTTCGTTCGCTTCTCAAAACCAACACCATAAATACGGATCACGATGATATCTTTGTAGCCCCGATCCAGCAAGCTGCTGATGGGCACAATGTTATGCACACTGCCGTCCACATAATCCTTGCCATCCAGTTTTTTTCTCTGAAACAACGGCACATAGGCACTGGCAAGGAGCATATCCTTCAGCTTGCCAGCCTCCAGTTCATCTGCATCGATATCCAGTTCTTTTTTATCCGTCAGAGAATAGGTCACCAGAAAAAATTTCTTACCGGAAGCTTTGATCTTCTCTTCATCCACCCATTCGGAAAGAAGCTCCCGCAGAGGTTCAATATCCAAACCGCCCTCTTTGATAGCTTCTATCAAATCTTTCAGAAGCCCCCTGATATCTGCCCCAGATAAATTCCTGTCATAAAGCTTTTTCATCTGGGTATCATCTGCATCAAAGACCTGAGAAAATTTGATATTTTCCCAAAGACGGATGGCCTGCTCCAACTCTCCCATAACCATCATGGCACCATTCAATGCCCCGACAGAGGTTCCTGCTACAGCATCAAACTGCACCCCTGCTTCATCCAGCGCTTTCCAGACTCCTACTTCGTAGGCGCCTTTGGCACCGCCGCCTTCTAAAGCAATGGCATATGTTTTTGATATGTCAAACTTCAGCTCCATCCGGCCCACCTCATTTTAATATTCTCCCAGTTCTTCCAAAGCTGCACGGATCATTTTGCCTGCGATCGGCGTTGCACTGCCGTAATTGGAATTTTCAATCAAAACAGCGACTGCCACCTTGGGATTTTCCGCAGGCGCAAAGCCGATGAACCAGCTATGATCGTAGCCTGTGGCATTTTCCGCCGTACCGGTCTTCCCTGCAACGGTCACGCCGCTGACCGCCGCCGCAGTGCCCGTACCGCTGGTAACAACCTCCGTCATCATATCCTTTAAAATCGCCGCTTCTTCTGCAGAACAAATATCCATCAATTTTTCTGGAACCGTATGCTTTGCTTCCGTCCCATCGGGATAAACCACATGGTCTACAATATACGGCCGCATCATCATACCATCATTGGCAATGGCCGATGCCAACATCGCCATATACAGGGGGGTCACGCCTGTTCTGCCCTGCCCAATGGCTGTTTCCACCAATTCACTTTCTGTTGCACCCTTTTCCAGATAAATATTGTTCAGGCTGGTTTCCAATTCAAAATGGCTTTCGGTATCCATTCCTACCTGCCGCATGGTCTTTGCCAGATTGCCAGCGCCAATCTCTTCTGCAAGGGCTGCAAAATAACAGTTGCAGGAAACCGCCAAAGCCCCCTTCATATCTACGGTGCCATGGGCTTTATTATTGTAACAATGAATCACCTTATCCTCAAATTCCCGTTCTCCTGTACATTCAATGGTAAAATCCTGCCAGTTGGAAAGATACTCCATCCCAGCCAAAGCCGTTACCGTCTTGAATGTAGAACCAGGAGGATAAAGCCCCTGTGTTGCTCTGTTTACCAGAGGGCTGTCTGGATGGTCTTTCAGCGTATCCCACTGGGATTCCACATTGTTGGGGTTAAAATCGGGATAAGCCTGCAATGCAAGGATACGGCCTGTGGAAGGCTCCATCACCACGATAGCCCCCTTGGCACTGCCCAGCAGATTCCCCGCCGTACTCTGAATATCCATATCAACCGTCAAGGCAACACTGTTGCCCTGTAATTCTGTCCCTCTTATGATGCCGCTGATCCGCTGGAATAATTCATTATGCAGCTTCATCAGCTCAAAATTTTCCGCCGCTTCCACACCGGTCTTCCCCACACTGCTATAGCCAGTGATATGGGCTGCCATGCGTGCGCGGGGATATTCTCTGCTGTAAGTACCATCACTTTGCAAGGTGCTGGTGGCAAGAACCTCGCCGTCTCGATCCAGAATATCTCCTCGTTTGATCGTTTCATCCACATAACGCAAACGGCTGTTGTAGGCATTGCCGGAAATCTCTGCCCGATCCACAAGGACCAACTTGCCAAGATACCCTAATAATAGGAAGAAACACAGCGCCAAAAGCCAAAACACACGGCGCATGCTCCGCTTCATATTACTCATTTCTGCCGCCTCCCATCTGCATTTCCATGGTTCTCATCTGTTCCTGCTCCTGCTGGCTATGCTGCTCACAATATACGCATACCCACTGCAGCAGCCCGATCATCATCAGGCTGACCAGAACAGAACTGCCGCCATAGCTGACAAAAGGCAGTGTCACCCCTGTCAGAGGAATCAATTTGATGACGCCGCCCAGAATGACAAAAGCCTGGAAGGAAATCATCGTCGTTACCCCTGCCGCAAGAATACTATAGTAACGGCGGCTGCAATCCAAAGCGATCCGCACACCGCGATATAGAATCATAATAAAAATACCAATGACACCAGCGCCGAAGATCACACCAAATTCTTCGCAGATGGCCGCAAAGATCATATCACTTTCCACAACAGGGATACTTTTTGGCATACCCTTTGTCAGGCCGCTGCCGAACAACCCCCATGTAGTAATGGCAAAGAGAGAGCTGACGATCTGATAACCGCCTGCATCAATATCTGCCCAAGGATTTCGCCATGCCGCCACACGCACCTGCACATGGGAAAATAATTTATAGGCCCCAGTCGCCGCTACCGATGCCGCTGCCATGCCCAAAAGGAACAAAAATTCATTGGATGTAGCAATATAGAGCATGACCATATATGTCATAAAAAAGATCAGCGCACTGCCCAAATCCTTCTGCAGTACCAACAGCAGCACCAAACCTGCGCTCAGGATCGCCGTCGTCAAAAACTGTTTCCATTCCACCCGCTTGCGGAACACACTGGCTAAGTAGAAAACAAACAAAAATTTTGCGATTTCCGAAGGCTGGAAGGTGATTTTGAAGGCCTCCGGGCCAAAGGAAAGCCAGTTGGTAGAACCACCTTTGGCAACGCCAAAAAATCTGGTGCAGATCAGCAGACCGTAGCAAACGATGATATACGCCCATTCAAATATTTCAAACCGGGGTATCATACGGAAGAAAAAGGGCAAAAACAGCATTCCCGCCAACCCGATCACCATCCACATCAATTGCCTGTGGGCAAGAGAAGGCTCTACCCTCTGCAGGATGATCAAACTCAGATCCATCAAAAACAGCATCCCTGTCCAAATCAACGGACAGCCTTCATAATAAAATCTATCCAAAAGCTTGACCGCCAATAATAGGAAGATAAAAGCAACTGCCCCAAAAATCAGTGTCGATAAATCGAACAAATGGGTCTCCCGATTATATCCTAAAATCAAAAATGCCGTCATGTGCATCAGAATAACGATTCTTCTCTGCATGGACACCGCCGTATAAGGATTGCCCAAAAAGCCACCCTGCTCATAGGCAATATAAACGATACCCTGCCATAGAAACAAGACAATATAGAAGATGAACAGATATCTGCTCAGCATGATGATTAAATCAAACATTCCAATCACTCCACTCCGCGGAAGAAATGACCCTTTGTACTTCCTTTTTCACTCATTTCTCCCAAAAGGTTACGGGTCGCAGGGCTCATGCGTTCCACGTCCCCTGTCATTTCCCCATAAGCTTTCGCAATTCTTTCGGTTCTGCCGGAACCTTCCTTTGTAAAATCCAGGCGAACCAGCCCTGTCGTGCTTTCCAAAATCTCATCATAGAATTTCAAGGTAAATAAAGGCTTCCCATTCAGGATGGTACAGACGCATCTTTCACAGTCTGTCATCAGGGGGAATTTGACACCCTTTCTGTCCCGCAGGAAATACAGGTCTTCGTTATTTTTCTCGGTACAATATTTATGGCCGTCCTTACCGCCCACATAATTACCGATGGGACACTGCTGTGTTTTCATCAGCGGCAGATAGCCATAAACTACCATTTCGCAGTCTTTATCTCCCATCTGGTTGATCTCCTGCAAATTGGCTTCCACAGAAAGGCAAACATTATCTGCCCCCTGTTCCTTCCAATATTCCACCGCACTGCGATTCATTACATTCAAATTGTAATCTACAACAATCTTTTTGCCGCTGTTCTTCACCTGGGCAAACTGGCCTGCGGAACGAACCAGAAAACCATCGATATCACTTTTCGCCAAACGGTCAATCATAGGCTGTTCCTTTTCCGCATTCCATTCCCTTGCCACTCTGGGCAGTGCCGCATAAAGCGTCACACCCATCTTGTGGCATTTTTCTGTGATTTTCTCCAGATTCTTTTCAAAATCCCCGCCACATTCATAATATACTCTGCAAATGCCCTTTGCCTGCAGCACCGCATCCAACTGTCCCAGGTTCATCACCAACGCAGTCAGCTTTTTGCGGAGCAGGAAAGGTTTTTTCTCCTCCTGCTCCAAAGAGGCTTTGCCTTTGGCTTTCCGTTTGGATTTTTTGAGGATAGCCGCCTCCAATGCTTCGCAGGCCTCCCGGCGCACGCGGTTCACTTCAGTGATATTCACATAGATATATTGATCGATATCTGTCTGCAAATCTTCCAACTTGAAAGGGGTTGCGCCCATTTTGCTAACCTGTTCCCGCAGCTTCATAGGCAGCATCGGAGAACTGCCCGCAGGCTCAACCACTGCGCCGCTGACGAACACGCTATGCCCGCTGGTATCCCACAGCTGCAGGGAAATCGGTTCCCCTTCCTTTACCCGAAGCATCCCATAAATCGGCAGCTTTCTGCTGTCTTTTTCATAGGTCTTTTTCAGTTCATCGTTCAAGGCTTTGCCAAAGGTACGATAAACCACGTCATTTTTATTGATATCCCCTTCCATGGTGATAGTAATCACTTCACCAGCCTTGGAATGCTTGGAAACATTTGTCCCAACGTGGGGTTCTGTCTGGGTCCATACCTCCAGACCATCACCGGGCACCAAAGGTTCTCTGGTGCGGATGGTCACTTTCTTATGCTTCGGCAGATATTTATCCACAATGCCAACCTTCAAGCCCCAGGGCTTCGGACGTTCAATACTCATCATATTTCTGCCGGCAAAAGAGGTATAATAGCCCTCTGTAAAGCCTCCGCGATTGAACAGCTGCTGCAAAGCCTTCACATCTGCCTGTTCCACTTCGTAATGTTCAGGGTCTTCAAAATATTTATCAATGTATTTTCGATAGATGCCCGTTACCCCCGCTACATATTCAGGGCTTTTCATTCTGCCCTCGATTTTCAGGGAAGCAATGCCCGCTTCGACAAGCTGAGGCAGAATATTCACTGTCATCACATCTTTCGGGGAAAGCAAATAGCCCTCTTCCATGTTGTCGTAGCCTTTATATAGGGTATAAGGCAAACGGCAAGTCTGAGCACAGCGGCCACGGTTGCCGCTTCTGCCGCCCAAAATACTGCTCATGATGCACTGACCGGAATAACATACGCATAATGCCCCATGGACGAACGTCTCAATCTCTGCATCCACATTTTCCGTGATATGCTTGATTTCCTCCACAGAAAGCTCTCTGCTCAGCACAATCTTATCAAAGCCCTGGCTTTCCCAATATTTTACATCTGCCAGGGAATTGCAGGTCATCTGGGTGCTGGCATGCAAGGGGAAATCCGGGAAATATTTCTTTACCAGCCTTGCCGCCCCAACATCCTGCAGGATAAGAGCATCCACGCCCATTTCATACAGATGTTGGATATATTCCACAAAATCCGTTAATTCTTCATCTTTATAAACGGTATTGACCGTTACATATACTTTTACCCCTCTCAGATGACAGTAATCACAAGCTTCTTCCAATTCTTCCAAGGAAAAATTCCCTGCATACTGCCTGGCACTGAACTGCTTGCCCCCCAAATAAACTGCATCACAGCCATTATTCACCGCCGCCTTCAAGCTTTCCATTGACCCTGCGGGAGAAAGCAGTTCCGGTTTTTTCACTACGGACATGGTTATCCCCTTTCTTTTTTTCGAGTTCTATTTAAAATGAAAAGAGCAGATTCTGCGTTTGGGGAATCCCAAGCTACGGTTTTCTACTCTTTCCTATGTAGTCTCATTTATTTTTTTCCTTTTTTATTTTTAGCAGGAGACAGGTGCAGCTGCACACCACTGCCATTTTCCAATGCCAGTGTATATTCATCCAATTTATTTTCCGCTTCTTCTCTTGCCTTCTCTGCTTCTCCTCTTACTTTTTCCGCTTCTTCCAATTTTTCAGACAATTCCTGCACTTCTGCCGTCAGGCCAGATAATTTGCCCTCCAATTCCGCCACATAGGCCTTTTGCTTGAAATAATCATCTGCCACATTGATAGAAGTCAGCACATAAGCAAGGCTGGAATCCATCGAAACGGCAACGGCTTTTTCCCGCATTTCCGTCATTTTCTCATCAATATAAGACGCCACTTTGCGCATATGTTCTTCAGATTCGTCCCCTACCAGGGTAAAGCTTTTTCCATCAATGGAAATCTTCACTCTGTTTTTCATGTGCCGCACACTCCTTCATGTTTTTTCACAACTACAAACTTAATTGTAAGTATACCACAAATGCTTTTTATAAGGAACAGATTTTTTGCAAAAAAGACCCTGTATATCGCTGATACAGAGTCTTTTCAACAAAATAATCCAAATCATTCTGTCAGTTCCGATTTGTTATAGCCCAACAAAATTTTATCTGCTATAATGATTGCGAACAAAGTGAACCATAGCTGGAGGTGATGGAATGAATTCGGTAAAAAAAACAACGAGATACTATCCATGGAATCCGGGCTTTGAAGCATACGGAACCAACTCCAGAACTTATTCCATTTATCCGGACAACCCCATTGCTGATTTGGTCTGTCAAATTTATGAGATTGATGGATGTGCAGAAAATCAATCTTTTCTCTCTGCGATTCCCGATGGATGTCACGATATCATCCTTGCCTGCGGCCCAGAAAAAATTAAGGGATATTTTTCTGTTTCGGTAGATGCCCCTCGTCGATTTCATTTTGAAAAAGGAACACTTCTATTGGGGATTCGTTTTTTACCCGGAGCTCCCATTGCACTGCACCGGGAATCCGTTGCTTCTTTTTTGAACACGCCCATTCCTTTGGAAGATATTTTTCCCAAAAGCCATTTTCCATCAGAAGAACTTTTTCACGCCCCTACCCCCGGAAAGCGAGAAGAGATCCTGACTCGCTTTTTACAGAAGCAACGTCTTGAAGTCAGCGGGCAGCAGCGTCTGCTGCATTACTGCACAGATCGTATCATCCGTACCCATGGAAAATGCTCTGTTGAACAGCTTTCTCAGGATACTGGTTATAGCCGGAGATATATCCATAACCTATTCAAAAAATATATCGGGAACGCACCAAAGCTGTTTGAAAAGACCATCCGCATGCAGCACGCTGCTTCTTTAATAAACAACCAAAAGCAGCTTTCTCTCTCTGAAATTGCTGCAGAATGCGGTTATGCCGATCAATCCCACATGTATCGGGATTTTATGCAGCTTACCTGCCATTCCCCAAAGCAAATACGGGAAAACGGTATCATTGAACTCAAACAAAATCATATAAAAATCACACATTTTAAATAGAGAGGAGGAGTTTCTATGAACAATTTAAGCCAATTTTGCACCTGCCAAAATCTTGCTTGCCCCATGCATCCTACAAAGCATGATAAAGGTTGTGCGCCCTGTATCGCAAAAAATTTGAAGCTGAAAGAAATCCCCACCTGCTTCTTCAATCTGGCCGATCCAGACCACACAAGACCAGACGATTCTTTTCAGGATTTTGCAAACTTATTCCTGAAAAAAGACTAATACATATAAATTTTTACTCATTTTTCCATCTAAAAACCCCCGAAGGAATTCCTTCAGGGGTCATTTTTATAGGATGAAATTATTTATCCAGTTCTTTTGCGTAATTGTAGCCCAATTCAAACGCCTTTTTATTATCGGGAATGAATTTTGCTTTGCCGCCTTCAAAAACATGTGTAAATGCATCATCAATGCTTTCTACCTGAATGGGGTTTGTAGCATAAACAACTGCGCCCAACATAACAAGGTTTGCCAGCTTGGAGCCGCCGAAAGCATCTACAGCTATTTTGTTTGCAGGAATATTGAATACTCTTGTGCCAGCCTTTGCCTGGCCTTCTTCCAATTCAGCCAAATCGGAGTTGATTACCAGAGCGCCGCCGTCTGCAACAGTATGTACGAATTTATCCAGGGAAGGTTTGTTCAGCGCTACTACACAAGTTGCATCCTTTGTGATAACGGGAGAACCAATGCCTTCTTCAGAAATGATAACATGTACATTAGAGGTACCGCCACGCATTTCAGGACCATAGGAAGGGCACCAAGATACTTCTTTGCCTTCCAGCATTGCTGCATAAGCCAGGATTTTACCCATGGACTGTGTCCCCTGGCCGCCAAAACCTGCAAAGATGATAGAAAATGTACTCATATTATTTGCCCTCCTCTGCTGTGATATCTTTGAAAACGCCAAGAGGATAGTAAGGAATCATTTTTTCTCTTACAAATTCCATAGCTTTTACAGGTGTCAGACCCCAGTTTGTAGGGCAGGAAGCTACTACTTCAATGAATGTGAAGCCCAGACCCTGTTTCTGGATTTCAAATGCTTTTCTGATTGCTTTCTTTGCTGCTGTAACCTGTGCAGGTGTGGAAATACTTACTCTTTCGATGTAAGCAGGGCCTGTCAGGGAAGCCAGCATTTCGGAAACACGCAGGGGGTTACCATTGATCTTGGGATCACGGCCTGTTTTTGCTGTTGTTGCTTTCATGCCAGGCAATGTTGTAGGAGCCATCTGACCGCCTGTCATACCATAGATACCATTATTGATAAAGATGGTTGTGATCTTTTCGCCGCGAGCTGCTGCATGAACGATTTCACAGGTACCGATGGAAGCCAGGTCACCATCACCCTGATATGTCATAACAACTTTGTCGGGATGTACTCTCTTGATCCCTGTTGCTGTAGCGGGAGCACGACCGTGTGCGCACTGGATTGCGTCAAAGTTGAAATAATTGTTTGCAAATACAGCACAGCCTACAGGAACACAAGCGATTGTGTTTTCCACTTCACCCATTTCTTCCAGAACTTCTGCTACCAGTCTATGTACGATGCCGTGTGCGCAACCAGGACAATAATGCAATTTCACATCTGTTAAAGCTTTCGTTTTTTCGAATACAACTGCCATTATTTGTCACCTCCCATAATTTCTTTCGCAAATGCTACCACTTCGTCAACAGTAGGCACGTTACCGCCTGTTCTGCCGTGGAATACTACTTTGTTTTTGTCATTACATGCATATGCAACATCGGGTACCATCTGACCCATGGACATTTCTACATCCAGATATTTTTTGATCTGAGCATTCCATTTATCAAATGCTTTCTGAGGGAAAGGCCACAGTGTTTTAGGTCTGATCATACCTACTTTATAGCCTTCTTCTCTCAGGTAAGCGATAGCTGTTCTGACAACTCTGGAAGCTGTACCATAGGATACGAATGCATATTCAGCATCATCCATCAGATAATCTTCCCAAGCTTCTTCGTTGGCCAGGATTCTTTCATATACTTCAAAGTGTTCATGGTTCCATGCTTCACATTCATCGGGATCGATAACCAGGTTCTTGATGTTGTGTCTTTCGCCTTTGCCTTTCCCTGTCAGTGCCCATGTTTTTTCAGGGATACCTGCTCTGGGAACGTAGTTGAATTCTACGGGTTCCATCATCTGACCGATCAGACCATCCGCCAGAACGATAACAGGTGTGCCATACATATCAGCGATATCGAAAGCGTCCATAACCATGTCAACAGCTTCCTGTACGGATGCGGGAGCCAGAACTACGTTGTGGTAGTCACCATTGGAGCCGCCTTTTACTGCCATGTTATAGTCAGCCTGACCGGGCTGAATCGTACCCAGGCCCGGGCCGCCGCGCATCATATTAATGATAACTGCGGGAAGACCAGCGTTGGAGATATAACCAATCCCTTCCTGTTTCAGCGCAATCCCGGGGGAAGAAGAGCTTGTCAGAACTCTTGCGCCAGCTGCCGCTGCACCATAAACCATGTTGATCGCAGCCACTTCAGATTCAGCCTGAACGAATGTGCCGCCAACCTTGGGTAATTCACTAGATAAATATTCAGGTACTTCGCTCTGAGGAGTGATGGGATAGCCAAAGAAATATCTGCAACCCGCCTCAATAGCCGCTTTACCAACTGCTTCGTTGCCTTTCATCAAAACTTTTGCCATTGAAAAATCCTCCTCTCTATCAGTCCAGTTTTTCTACTGTGATCGCACAATCGGGACACATCTTCGCACAGCTTGTGCATGCAATACAATCTTCGCTGATCATCTCAGCGGGATTGTAACCTGCGGGGTTGATTTTTGTTGTCGAAAGAGCAAGAACTTTCTTAGGACAAACAGATACACAAAGACCGCAACCCTTGCAAATCACTTCATTGATCGTTACTTTACCTTTTGCCATTCAAAATACACCTCCATAAATATTTGAATTTACATCCAGGTTTTTCTCATATTAAACTCCATAGGGAATAATTCCCCAGTAAGTCCTTCGGGTATTTCCTCTGTCAAAAGTTCTTTGACATAAGAAACATATTTCACAGGAACCCCTGTGCGTTTTGTCACTTCTTTCAATACCTCATCCCCATGGAGCAGACATTCGACTGTCGTTTCCCTTACCAGGTTTGTGTTATTGATGAAGCCTGTCACCTTCAGCCCTGCAGCGTACTCCAAACTTTCCATCTGTTCTATGATGCCCTCCGGTGTAGAAGTATTGGGACGATATGCATTGACTACCATAAGAAAGTCTGTTTCCGCAGGATCCAGAAGGGGTTTCATTCTGCCCAGAACCAGAGTACCTACATCGTTGCCGCCTAAGTCTACCACATACTGATATTCCTTGTTGGTAACAGGTGTTGTCATGGCACCGGAAACAGCGGGAACATCAGCACCCGCACCCTCAATATTGGATGCAATGACAATGATCCCCTTTTCTTCCAGTTCTTTTTTCTTTTCACGCGAACGGAAATAAACATTTACGATATCCAAATCGGCAATAGCAACTTTGCCTTCCACGCTTTCACGCAGCTTTGTCACATAATTGACTGCAAATTCTGTTTTACCACTGCCGTAGTGACCTGTAATGATTCTTACTCTTTTATCATCAGTTACCATGTTTTCGCCTCCTAAAAGCTTCCTTTGTTCTTTTTCTCATACATCATATTTGTAAATATTTTCTATATAAAGTATGACAAAAAGGCTTTTATAGAAGATTTAAATAAAATAATGGTATATTCAAAAAATTTTTTATCTATTTTTTTGAATTCATTTTCCTTTTGTATGTTTACATTATAACGCATTTTTTTATCACTTGCAAGAAAATTAACATATTTTTTCCTCCGTATTCAAAAAAATACATAATTTCTGACACAAAAAAATGATGAAATGAATACAGTTCTACAAGTCATTTGTAAAAAAGTTATATTTTTTTCATAATAACCAGTACTTTTTTGAATTAATTTGCTATTTGTCATACAAAACAAAGCAAACTTTTCTTATTGTTAAAATGCTCTAAAAACAAGAAAAACCCCCGTTTTCGTCAAAAATTTCTTTTGGAAAACGAGGGTTTGTTAATATTTTATTTTTTCTTGTCATACAAGATGATCAGATATTAAACAGCAGTTCGCCATAGGTCGGAAAAGGCCATACATTTTCATCTACCAGCATTTCCAGCCGGTCAGCAGGCTCTCTCAGCTCTTTCATTGCTTCAAATACGTAATCCCGATAGAAAATCGCCTGAGATTTACTGTCCCCTTTCAGCATGCCAGCCTGTTCTGTCACTTCTATCAACATTTTCAGGCATTTATGGAATAGTTTCATATTATCATTGATTTCCTGCAGCAGTTCTTCCTCTGGAGAAGCATCTGCGCCAACGGCCTTTAATGCTGCAACAGAGCGGGCAACTTCTCCAGCATATTTCACCACCGCAGGACGAATCTGCTTAGAAGCAATGTCGATCATTGTTTTTGCTTCAATATTGATCTGCTTCACATAGCCTTCATAACGAATTTCTGCTCTGGACTGCAGCTCGATCTTGCTCAGCACACCATGCTTCCCGAACAAATCGATGACCTTCTGATCCAAAAACGCATCGACCGCATCCACAGAATTTGTAATATTCGGCAAACCTCTGCGCTCTGCTTCCTGCACCCATTCATCGGAATAGCCATTGCCATCAAAAATAATCCGTTTATGTTCCACATAAGTCTTGCGAATCAGCTCATGAACTGCCGCATTGAAATCCTCTGCCTGTTCCAGTTCATCGGCAAATTGTCTCAATTCTTCCGCAACAATGGTATTCAAGGCAAAATTCGGGCCGGAAATAGAACCAGAGGAAGGAGGCATACGGAATTCAAATTTATTGCCGGTAAAGGCAAAGGGAGAGGTTCTGTTTCTGTCCGTAGCATCTTTTTTCAGGGCAGGCAGAGTATTTACGCCAACACGCATCTTTCCACCCTGCAGGCTGCTTGTAGCTTCCCCATGCTCAATCTGGTCGAAAATATCCTGCAGCTGATCCCCAAGGAAAATGGAAATAATCGCAGGAGGCGCTTCCTGAGAACCCAGACGATGGTCGTTACCAGGGTTGGAGGCAGATAATCTCAGCAATTCAGGATATTCATCCACACCCTTAATGATGGCAGTGAGGAATACCAGGAACTGGGCATTTTCATGGGGCGTTTTGCCGGGATCCAGTAAATTCTGTCCATCATCTGTGCAAAGAGACCAGTTGTTATGCTTACCGCTGCCATTGACGCCGGCAAAGGGTTTTTCATGGAGCAAACAAGCAAGACCATGGTGACTGGCAATTCGTTTCATGGCTTCCATAATAAGCTGATTATGGTCTGTCGCCTGATTGCAGTCATCATAGATTGGTGCCAACTCATGCTGGGCAGGAGCAACTTCATTATGCTGTGTCTTCGCAGGAACCCCCAGCTTCCACAATTCCACATTCAATTCATGCATGAAACAAGCAATTCTTTCCTTGATGCTGCCAAAATAGTGATCATCCATTTCCTGCCCTTTGGGAGGCGCAGCCCCAAACAAGGTTCTGCCTGTAAAGATCAGGTCTTTTCTTTGATTATACAACTCTCTGTCGATAAGGAAATATTCCTGCTCCGCACCGCAGCTGACTGTAACCTTTTTTGCTGTTTTGTTGCCAAATAAACGCACAATACGCATAGCCTGTCTGCTGACAGCTTCCGCAGAACGCAATAGAGGTGTTTTCTTATCCAGTGCTTCCCCTGTATAGGAATAAAAAGCAGTCGGAATATATAAGGTAACACCGCCGGCATCCTCTCTCAAAAAAGCGGGAGAAGTGCAGTCCCACGCTGTATAGCCCCGGGCTTCAAAAGTGGCACGCAGACCGCCGGAAGGAAAGGAAGAAGCATCGGATTCCCCTTTGATGAGTTCCTTGCCGGAAAATTCCATAATCGCTTTGCCATTAGAGGGAGGCGCCAGAAATGAATCATGTTTTTCCGCCGTGATGCCTGTCATAGGCTGGAACCAATGGGTATAATGGGTCGCTCCCCGTTCGATGGCCCAGTCTTTCATTGCATTTGCAATAATATCCGCAATGGAGGAATTCAGCATTTCTCCTCTTTCAATGGTATTTTTCAGTTCTTCGTATACTTTCTTGGGCAGATGCTCCCGCATCATTGCGTCATTGAATACATTCATCCCGAAAATTTCAGGTACAGAAACCTTGTCGTTCATAGATTGCCCCTCTCTTTTGTTCTATTCAATATCTACAATTATTTTTTCCTTCTTTATAATGAAACAATTCACATTTAATTATATAAGCCGCAAAAGGCTTTTGCAACGATTTTACTTTTTCTGAGTTGGAGAAATCTTTTCCATTCTGAGCCAATTTTTCACCAATTCATACAAAAATAATACATCATTCACCCCTGTCAAAAAACATTTTTCACATCTGCAAACGGATTTCCGACAAAATCACCCAGTATGCAGGTCAGCACTTACCTTAAGCTGCTTCAAAAGCTTCGCAAAAACGAAAAAAGGCCTTCAATTCTTTCGAATTGAAGGTCTTTTTTATGGGCAGGATATCAGCATGCCGGAAGAATCCCTTCGTCATCTTCCTTCCACTCTTTTTCTCCAACAAAATCATCATATAATGCAGCCAGTTCTATCGGCAGCGCATTGCCCTTCCAAAGTTTGCTGATGAATCGTTCTACTTCTTTCTTCTGTTCAGAAACACCCAACGTATCTTTTTCGCAGATTCCGCAGGCATCCATTCTTTCTATTTCCACACCATAAATTTTGCCAGATTCGCCAGAACGAATCAAAAGAGAATATTTTAGAATATATTCTTTGCACAGCCCATCGCGAATCTTTTTTTCGCCAATTAAAATTTTTTTCATTCGTTCCACCCTCCTAATATCATCTTATCTATTTCTGTATTTCTATCTTTTCTGATAATATTATAAGGGATAAGTGCATTAAATTCCTGTTAAGAACCCTTTTCTTTTCTTCCTTAACATCATTTTAACAACATCTTTTTTGTAATGAAACACAAAAACAGATGAAAAAATTTCAGTGAAATGAAATATTTTCACTAAAAACCACCTCTGCCCCTTGCAAAAACATTTGTCTATCATGTATAATACAAGAATTAAAGAGTCATTTTGTTGTTAGGGGCAACAAATATCACATATGGAGGTACACTATGGAAAACACGATCACCATTCTGACCGAAAAGGATAAGGCGATTTTGGAATCTTACACGAACGTTGCTGACGGTCTGGCAGATTTCTGGGGGGAAAATTGTGAAGTGGTTATCCATGATTTGTCCCATCTGGATTCTTCTGTTGTTAAGATTATCAACGGTCATCTTTCCGGCAGGCAAATCGGCGCACCCATTTCTGAAGTAACGCTTGGTTTTTTGAATAAAATGATGGCAAACCCCGCAATGCATCACGTAACATATTTTGCGAAAAACAAACGGGGAGAAGCTTTCAAAGCATCCATTTCCGCCATTGAAGGAGAAAATCACAATATCATTGGTCTTTTCTGCATCAATTTTTATTTGAATGCATCTCTGTTATCTTTTATGCAGACTTTCACGCCTGCATCAAAAGCGGAAACAGAAAATATCTCTGAAACCTTTGTAGAAAATGCAGAAGAACTGATGCTGAATGCACTGGAAGATGCCAAAAAAGCTGTTTACAGTAACTTGGCTATCTCTTCTTCCAATAAAAATAAAGAGATTATTGCGCTGTTGTATCAAAAAGGCATCTTCAATCTGAAGGATTCCGTCATTACCATTGCCAACCATCTTGGTATTTCCAAAAACACAGTATATATGCACATTAGAAATATGAATAAATAACACATAAATCATTGAAAAGATTGACACAAAAAGGAACTGATCTATACGCAATTGATACGCAGTCAGTTCCTTTTTCTTATTCTTTCTCTATTATGATCCCCTGCTCCTGCAGGAATTGTAAATCTTTTTTTGTCAGTTCTGCTGTTTGCAGCAGATCCGGACGTTTCTTTGCCGTCCGCAGCAGAGCCTGCTCCCTGCGCCATTTTGCCACATTGCCATGGTGTCCGCTCAAAAGCACCTCCGGCACCTCTCTGCCCATAAATACAGGGGGGCGGGTATACTGGGGATATTCCAAAAGGCCATCAGAAAAACTTTCATCCGCAAAGGATTCCTCCTTACCCAATACACCGGGCACCAGACGGGATACCGCATCGATAATAGTAATCGCCGCCAATTCACCGCCCGTCAGCACAAAGTCCCCCAAGGAAATTTCATCTGTAACGATTTCTTCAATGAGCCGTTCATCCACCCCTTCATAATGCCCGCAGAGAAATACAAGGCTTTCTTCCTGGGCCAGCTCTTCCGCAATACGTTGGGTAAAAGGTCTGCCCTGGGGTGTCATGTAGACCACCCTCGCCCCTTTCGCTCTGGGCATCAGGCTCTGATAAGCGTCATAAATGGGCTGCCCCTGCATTACCATGCCCGCACCGCCGCCATAGGGGTAATCATCTACATGTTTCTGTTTATTCAATGTGTAATCCCGAATATTGATGGCTTCCACAGAAATAAAGCCATCCCTCTGGGCCCTTCCCATAATACTGTGGGAAAGGGTCTGCTCAATCATTTCGGGGAACAATGTCAATACAAAAAACTGCTTCATTTTATCTCAGCCCTTCCAACAGATGTACCGTCATAACGCCAGCTTCTATATCTACTTTCAGAATACAGTCCTTGATGGCAGGGATCAGCAGTTCCTTTGCCTGGGGGTCTTTTTTCACAGCATAAACATCATTTGCACCGGTTTCATAAATTTTCACCAGCTCGCCTAACTCTTCCCCTTCTTCTGTCACAACCCGCAAGCCGTACAGATCACGGGTATAGTATTCATCCTCTTCCAAAGGAATGGCAACCGCATCGGGAATCAGAATACGCCCGTTTTTATACAGCTCTGCCACGTTGATATCATTGATTTCCTTTACTGTCAGCAGGATCATATTTTTCTGATATGCTACCTTCTGTACATGGAAAACCTCTTGCTTTCCTCTGATCTCTATGGTAACTTCTTTCAATTTTTCAAAACGCGTTGGATCCTGTGTCGTAGGAAATACACGCATGGTACCACGGATACCATGCGTACCTGTAATTTTACCAATTTCAAAATATTTTTCCATATTTCACCTCTATTTTCTCAAGGGATTTCCCTGCAAAGCTCCACAAAGGGAAACTTATATTTATGATGAAAAAAAATCATTTTTGTCTTACTTTTTCAAAAATCTTTTCCATTTTCGAAAAAAGCACTTCCGGGTCTTCCCCCAACTTTTCCAAAGGAAGATATACCAACTGGTGCCCTTTTTCTTTCTCCATCCGCATTTCTCTTTTCTGCCGTTTCGAGAAATTTCTCAAGTATTTATTTTCGTCTTGAAAGACAAATTCTATAAACCAGCTATCATCAATGCAGTTCAGATAGATTCTCTCCACCGCTTTCCACGGAATAAATTCAACTGACATTGTTCCCAGATAAGAATGTACCCCTTCCGCGTCCGCCAGCAGAGCAATTTCGCCCTTCGTCGCACCCCGAATGATGGTTATCGCAAACCATAGTATCACTATGATGCAAAGAACAGCCAAAGTACTGAATAATAACAAAAGGAGATACAAAGGCAAAGCCCGCCATGCAAAATCCCCCATATCCTTCCAGAAATACCACAAAAACCAGAGCAGCGGGATACAGAAAAGAACAGAGCCAGGAATCAATTTTAGGCTTCTTTTATCTAGAACCTTCTTTCTGATGATGATCTTCTCTTCCACTGCCAACCCTCTTTTCCTTACAAAAAAGGCGGCAGGAACATTCCCACCGCCGCTATCGTAGCCTTCCTGCTTACTGCACGATCTCTACGATGATTTTTTTGTCTTCATGGATGCCAGCAGCCTTTACCACAGTACGGATCGCTTTTGCGATTCTGCCCTGTTTGCCGATGACTTTACCCATGTCCTCGGGAGCAACCTTCAGTTCCAGAACCAGCGTACGTTCGTTATCTGTTTCTGTAACCACTACCTGCTCAGGATGTTCCACAAGTCTTTTCGCAATGACTTCTAACAGTTCTTTCATAAATCGGCCTCCCGTTGATTCGGAATTATTCGCCAATTACGCCAGCTTTTTTCAGCAGAGCTTTTACTGTATCGGAAGGCTGTGCGCCATTTGCCAGCCATTTGTTTGCTGCTTCTGCATCAACCTTCAGAACTACGGGTTCTTTTGTAGGATCATAGATACCAATTTCTTCGATGGATTTACCATTTCTGGATGTTCTGGAATCTGCTACAACGATTCTGTAAAAAGGTGCTTTCTTTGCGCCCAGTCTTTTCAGTCTGATTCTTACTGCCATGATTTTGTCCTCCTAAAAATAAATACTTAGTGATTAATGTTTCTTTATCTCTTGATTCCTTTCGGAATGAAGTTTCATTTTAGCGGAAGAAAGGAAGCTTGCCTTTCTTACCTTTCTGCATATTGTTCATCTGCTTCATCATTTTCTTCATTTCTTCAAACTGCTTGATGAGGCGATTGACATCTGCAATGCTGCGGCCGCAGCCTGCAGCGATACGTTTCTTTCTGGGGCCATTCAGAATAGAAGGATTTGCTCTTTCTTCCTTCGTCATGGATTGGATGATGGCTTCTGTTCTTGCCATTTCCTTTTGGGGGTCAACCCCATTCAATGCAGAATCCAGATCGATCTTACCCATACCGGGGATGCCGGGCAGCATACCCAGCAGGTCTTTCAAAGGACCCATTTTTTTGATCTGCTGCATCTGAGAGAGGAAATCCTCCAGTGTAAAATCGTTGGCACGCATCTTCTTCGCCATGTCAAGGGCTTCCTGTTCATCGATATTGGCCTGTACCTTATCGATGAAAGAGAGCACATCGCCCATGCCCAAAATACGGGATGCCATTCGGTCGGGGTAGAAAGGCTCCAAGTCCTCCATTTTCTCGCCCATACCGATATATTTAATGGGTTTGTTGGTCACACTTCTGACAGAGAGCGCAGCACCGCCTCTGGCGTCACCGTCCAGCTTTGTCAGGATGATACCATCCACACCCAACTGACCGTCAAAGCTTTCCGCAACTGTGACAGCGTCCTGACCTGTCATAGCATCGACCACCAGCAGAATTTCCTGGGGTTTCACTGCCGCTTTGATATCCTGCAGTTCCTGCATCAGTTCTTCATTGATATGCAGTCGGCCCGCAGTATCGATCAGGATCACATCATGGTGCTGTTCTGCGGCGTACTCCAAGGCTTTCTTGGAAATCTCCACCGGGCTGATCTCTGTGCCCATTTCAAATACGGGGATGTTGTAATTCTTCCCTACAACCTGCAGCTGCTTGATAGCAGCAGGTCTGTAAACGTCGCAGGCTACCAGCAGAGGATTTCTGCCCTGTTTGCGGAGCTGCCCTGCCAGCTTGCCGCTGGTCGTTGTTTTACCGGCACCCTGCAGACCTACCATCATGAAAACCGTAGGCGGGCGTCTGGAAAAGGTCAGCTGGCTTTGGGTCGTCCCCATCAGGTCGATCAGTTCTTCGTTTACAATTTTAATGACCTGCTGACCGGGATTCAGCCCCTGCAGCACTTCCGTGCCTACGGCACGTTCTGTTACCTTTTTGATAAATTCTTTTACGATCTTGAAATTGACGTCTGCCTCCAGAAGCGCGATCTTTACTTCACGCATGGCAGCCTTTACATCTGCTTCTGTCAGCACACCTTTACTTCTCAGCTGCTTGAATACCTCCTGCAGCTTATTGGAAAGATTTTCAAATGCCATAGATCGCGACCTCCTTTCAGGACAAGATTTTATCAGCGATTTTTTTCATTTTGGAGATTGCCTTTACCATGGAAGCATCGGGATTTTTCTGTTCCATCCCCTCCATGATCCGCTTCATTTCCTGTACGGCTTTTTTCTGTGCTTGGAAACGGGAAATCAGCTGCAATTTCTCTTCATAGCCCTGCAGGATCTTTTCCGTTCTCTTGAGCTGATCGCGGACAGCCTGTCGGCTGATGGATAATTCTTCGCCGATCTCCGTTAAGGAAAGATCGTTCTGGTAATGCATTTCATAGACCTGCTTCTGTTTTTCTGTCAGCAATTCGCCGTAAAAATCATAAAGCAAAGTCAGCTGCAAAATATCATCCATCGTTTTCCTGCCTCCTGTAAAGGATAACTACTTTACAATCACCTTAGATATCCTACCAGACAAAGCGCCCATTGTCAAGTATTTTCCCTTTACAAACAAAACTTTTTTTAAAAAGCGTGTTTTTCTTGAAAAATCAAGGCTTTTACAGCCCTATGTCCTTATAAGATGCACATTTTTTCCCTTGCTTTTTCAATATTTTCAAATATCTTGTAACACGGTTCCAAATGTATTTTTTCCGCAAGGGATTCCTGCGGCGCAGAAAGCCCGAACAGCATTCCTAAGGCCGCCCTTTCCCCTTCCGTCTCCTGCAAATCCACCTTGTCTCCCGTAATTTTTTCTTTCCAGCCCGGTTCAAAAATAATCATCTGCACAAAGGTGCGGAAATCTCTTGCTACAGTCCAGCATTCCAGTTTTTTGGAGATAAAATAAATAGGGCTGCCCAAATCTTTTTCTGCATAAGCAAAATATCCGCCTTCACCGTCATGGGCAAAAAGCGTCAGCTTCGGCACAGGGTAGAAATCCAGATTCGGGATAGTTCCTTCAAAAATCAAAAAAACCCCTCTTTTTCTCTGAAGAGAAGTAAAACCGGTTTCCTCACAGGTCATAATAAAAGGCGCAAAGCCTTTCCCTGCTGGGATAATTTCTTTTCCTTCCATTTCAGGTATCTTTTCCCTAGTCTCCATATCTATATATACTTTTTCCATAGTTTTCCCTTCTCATTTCAAAATAGCGGGATAATTGATGCAATCATAAGTGATTTTCTTTTCAGAGACCCAGACAGCACTATAATGCCCCTGCTTGGAATTGAAATTCCAGAAACCTTTGGGGCCTGCCCCCGTCAGATGGCAGTGCATAGCACTCAATGCCCCATTATGAGACACAATCAAAACATGCTTGCTCTTATTTTCCCGAATGATGCGTTCCAGCCCTGCGGTCACTCTATTATAAAAATCCATAAAGGATTCTCCCTCCGGCATCACGCAGTCCACCCAGTCTGTCCTCCATTTTTGCCAAGCGGTTCGGTCTTCCTCCGTCATTTGTTCCCAGGTTCGGTTTTCCCATTTTCCATAATACAATTCACGAATATCAGAGACTGCTTCGACAGGCCTGCCATTGGCAATGATTTCTGCTGTATGTAAAGCCCGCTTCAAATCGCTGGAATAGATAGCATCTACGGGAATATCCCGAAAGGCCTCCCGCAGTTCTTCTGCCTGGGCAATGCCTTTTGCATTGATATCCGCATCCGTCCAACCGTAAAACATATTGCGGGCATTCATTTCCGTTTCTCCATGGCGCACAAAATATAACTTCATGTTCTCACCCCCATGTTTCATTGTACGACAGAACCCTGCTTCTATGCAAGAGAAAGCGGACGCCCCGAATTCTCGAAACGCCCGCTCCCTTTTCCTTGTCCTTATTTCACTGCAAAGGACATGCAGTCTGTGCACTGATCCTGTGTAGGATTCATTTCATGTGTACCTACCTGGATAGAATCCAGTGTGCAGTAATTTTTTGTGCCGTGGTGGTGTCTGCACTGTTCTACTGTACATTTGATACATTCATTACATTTTTCCATGTGAAAATCCCTCCTCAAATTTGTTACAACCCTAGTATGCTCTGTTTTTCCGAAAACATAACAGAAGTTTTTTCTTTTTTCAAAAATAGCATCCCAACGGAATGCTTCGGCAGCCAAAGAAGATATCCATTTTATTTTTCAAAAAATTTGCGGAATTTTTAAAGATTCTTTCAAAATTTTTAAACTTTTCCAGATTTATTGAAGCCTTTCTATGGAATTGCTATAGTTATTTTATCATAAATAAATTAAAATATTTTTCTAACTAAAGGAGGAGAAAAAATGAAACGAAAAATAGCTTTGCTTGCAGGTCTCAGCGCCGCTATGGTAATGGGAACTTCAGTAAATGCTTTTGCGAATGAGTCAGAAATGCCTTCCGCAGCAGCCACCAGAGAAACTGTCGTTACAATGTTGTGGAAGCAAGAAGGGGAACCAGTGGTAAATTATGCCATGCCCTTTACCGACATCGCCGGCGATGCCACAGAAGCTGTACGCTGGGCAGCTGCAGAGAAAATCGTCAGCGGCTATGGGAATGGCAAATTTGAGCCTGACCTTGAAATCACCCGGGAACAAATGGCGGCAATCCTCTATCGATATGCCGCCTATCGGGGGCATGATGTTTCCATTGGAGAAAATACAAATATCCTGAGTTATGCGGATGCTTTTCACATCAGCGAATATGCCGTTCCCGCCGTTCAATGGGCCTGCGGCAGCGGCGTCTTTTCTGGAACAGAAGAAGGGATCCTACCCTCTGCATCTGTAACAGAGAAAGATGCGGCAGCAATGATAGAAAAGGCTGCCTCACCCAAAAACACAAAAATCATTGCGGAAATACCAGAAGAATCTATTTCGCTGCTTCATGAGGGAGATGGGAATTTCGTATTAAATTCCAAAGATGCCCAAGCGAACATCCAATGGAACTGCCTTGTGGACAACAGCTATCAGCCGGTTCTCACCCTTACCGACCTTAACGGCGATGGAAAAGATGAAATCTGTATCATCCTGACACTCGGTGCCGGAAGCGGGTTCCACGTGGAGGGAATCGCCGTCTACGAAAAGGATGACCTTCAGGAATATTTCGTACCAGATCCCCGCGAAATTGCCGAACCCCTGATCAGCTATGATGAAACGGCAGATAAATACCTCATTTCCACAAAAGATGGTATCTCTGAAATCACTGACTTAGGCAGCTATGGCAAGCTGGTTTTCAGCGACAATGTCAGATATACCATTGCAGACCATAAACTGACTGCTACTGTATTGCTCCAGACATCTCCGGATACTTTCTGCGGAGAACTGCAAATAGAATATCAGCCTGCCACAGGAGGGTTTATCCTGCAGGAAGCCACTTTCTCCCCAAACAGATAAACAAAAAATCTAAATAAAAAGCAGGGAACCTTCTGAAAGCAACCGTTTCTGCCGTGCCTGCCAAGAAATCGCCTGCCTTGACAGAAATACTGTTATGCCGTATGCTTACATCAGTTGATTCATCAAAAAGGAGTGCATCCCATGGCAGAAAAGAAAACCACAGCAAAAAAAACAACGGCAAAAAAAGCTGCCAGCACGACAAAAAAGCTTTCTGTCACCTTGGATAAGGAAACCTATGCCCTGCTGGAAGAATATATCGCTGAATTTGGCTTCAGCAAAGATGAATTTGTCAAAAAAGCCATTCAGGAAAAAATCAGTCGGGATAAGATCAGTTCTATGATCGATTCCATGATAAAACTCTAAAAAATCCCCCTCTGAAAATCCAGAGGGGGGTTATTTTTTGGAACCATCTTTCTTTTTACATTGGCAGATCCATTAACTTTTTTTGCTTCGTATTGAGAATGGAAAAACCATTCGCTTTAGGCATTTCTGTCGTCTGATTTCATGCCGTCCAGTGTCTTTTGCATCAATTCATCCAATTCCCAGCCAAGGCGTTCTGCGCCTTTTTTGATGATTTCACGATCGCAGCCAGCAGCAAAATGTTTATCTTTGAATTTCTTTTTGATAGATTTTACTTCCATATCCTTTACACTCTTGGAAGGGCGCATCAGAGCAGCCGCACCAATCAGCCCCGTCAGTTCGTCCACTGCAAATAAAACCTTTTCCATTTCATGTTCCGGTTCAACATCACAGCAGATTTCATAACCATGGCTGGCTACTGCATGAATCATTCTTTCATCGATATCCTTTTCCTTCATGATTTCCTGCACCTTTATACAATGCTGATCGGGCCACTGTTCAAAATCCAGATCGTGCAGCAACCCTACGTTGCCCCAGAAATCTACTTCATCCCCATAGCCCATCTCTTGTGCCAGATAACGCATAACGCCTTCTACTGTTTCCCCGTGGCGCAGGTGAAAAGGTTCTTTATTATATTCATTCAGCAGTTCCCATGCTTCTTCTCTCGTTAAAACTTTCCCCATCATTATTCCTTCTTTCTTCAAATGTTTTTTCTTTTGTACATTATAGCGAACTTCCGGACATCCTGCAATAGCTTTTCACAGGTATACAGTATGAAATGCAAAGGCTTGCATTCCCTTCCCAAAATGTGTAGAATGGAACACAAATGAAAATTTATTGAAGGAAAGGATGAATACAATGGACGTAACAAGCTTTGGCATTGACCATAACCTGCTGCTGCGGGGCATTTATGTTTCCAGAAAAGATACTGTCGGCGATGGCATTTTGACCACCTTCGATGTGCGCATGAAAGAACCTAACCGCGAAATGGTCATGGATACTTCCGTGATGCACACCATTGAACACCTGATGGCAACTTTTTTCCGAGCACACCCTGTATGGGCAGAAAAAACCATCTATGTCGGCCCCATGGGCTGCCGCACCGGGATGTATGTGATCTTCAAAGGCGATCTGGAATCTGCGGATGTCGCTGAGATCATGAAAGAATGCTATCAATATATGGCAGACTTTACGGGAGAAATCCCTGCCGCAAAACCTGAAATGTGCGGGAACTATCTGGATCATAACCTGGGTATCACAAAAATTGAATGTCAGAAATTTGTGGATGAAGTGCTTTCCTGTATCAAAGAAGAAAACATGATCTATCCCAGACAGAATGGCTGAAAATAAAACCCTCTGAAGCAGGGGTTCCTGCGAAAGCAAATTCCTTTTCAGAAAAACAACAGCCGTAAAAAAAGACACTAAAAATAGTGTCTTTTTTGATTTCAAATCTCAAATATTCACTTTTAAATGTGCCATCCGAATTCGTCCAGCAAGGATCAGGAAGCATAGCTTCTTCTGAACATCTGTGCATATTTACGTTCTGTGAATTCACATACCGCACAAATTTTATCCACAAATGTAATAACAAAGGATTCGATATAGCGAGGCGGAACAAGTGTACAAGGCCACATATGCTTTTTAATCGCGTCAATTTCCACTTTATTCAGCTCTGTGATTTTTTTCGCGTTATCCAATGCAACGCGAGGGTGCCAAGATGCATGACCGGAACGAATATATTTTTTTACCCGCCAATCGTAGAAATATAAATCATGCAGTAAGCCTGCTCTGGCTGCGGAACGATAATCCCAGCCCATCCTGCGGCAAATCAAAAAGCTGTAATAGGATACATTTATACTATGCTGAAGTCTGCTTGTATTGCAATGCTGTGTGTGCAAATCCAATTTTTGAACCTGCTCATTGTAGAGGATATCTCCAATACATTCCTTATACTCCGCCAGCAGCTGATCTTCATCTAAGTTGCTGAAATCCTTGCGGGACCCAATAGCGCTGTGCATGGGCTCCACTTCCTTACCTATTTATTTGCATATCAGCAAAGAGAGAAATCCATCACCCTATTATTCCTGATTTATATGAAAATACGGTAACAGCTTTATATTACAAATACATAAAAACACTCTTTTGTATTTGAAATACTCTTCACTTTTGCTTTTCTGTATTATATCATAATTTTATAGAAATGTATATGAAATAATACCTAAAATTCCATTAAAATTTTTAGAAAAAATATCGGCAGGAATCCCCATAAATTCTTTATTTAACCTAATTTCTTCATGCCTTTTAAAAATTAAAGATTTTTCTTTATTTTTCTTTCGGATCTGCCAGCAGCGCCGCTAAAAAAGCAAAGAATACCGCTGCCGTCACGCCCCCTGCTGCCGCCTTCATGCCTCCGGTAAAAATCCCCAGAAAGCCTGCGCTGTTCACTTCTTTTATCACGCCTTCCGCCAAACGGAACCCAAATCCGGTCAGGGGAACGGTTGCACCCGCCCCGCCAAATTCTTCAATTTTTTTGTATATGCCAAGTCCGCCCAAAATGCACCCCAGACAAACATATAATACCAGGATCCGCCCGGACATCAGCTTTGTTTTATCGATCAAAATCTGCCCGATGACACAAATGATGCCGCCGACCAAAAATGCTTTCAAAATCTCCATCATATCAATCTGCCCCCTTTTTGCAGCCTTCGATCACAAGCCCATGGGCAATGCCGGGAATGGGCTGCCCCTGCTGAGAAGAAGTGGGGCTCATCAATGCCCCCGTGGGGATGAAAAGCATCCGTTTGATCTCCCCGGAAAGCAGCTTTGGATAAAAATACCCACAGAAGGTTACCGCAGAACAGGCACAGCCGCTGCCCCCTGCATGGGTATCCTGCGTCTCATCATCGAAAATCTCAATTCCGCAGTCTGTAAATCGGCTGTCCATTTCATACCCTTCCTTCGCCAGCAATTCTGCCGCCAGCTGCCTGCCTACCGTTCCCAAATCCCCTGTGGCAATCACGTCATAATCCTGCGGGGTTCTGCCGGTATCCTCAAAATGGGCCTGCAGCAGAGCTGCCGCAGCAGGTGCCATAGCCGCCCCCATGTTGTTGGCATCGGTCACCCCCATATCCACAATTTTCCCTGTGGTAATTTCCACAATTTTCGGCCCCTCTCCTTTTCTTGCCAAAACCACAGCCCCATCCCCCGTTACTGTCCATGCAGCGGTAGGGGGTCTTTGTGTTCCCAAGGGCAGCGGGAAGCGAAACTGCTTTTCCGCCGCACAAAAATGACTGGATGCCCCCGATAACACATGATTGGCAAATCCCCCATCGATCAACATAGCACCAAGGCTCATGGATTCCCCCATGGTGGAACATGCCCCAAACAGGCCGAAAAAAGGAATGTTCAAATTTTTGATACCAAAGGTAGAACCGGTACATTGATTCAACAAGTCGCCGCAGAGCACATAATCGATATCTTTTGCTTTCAGATTCGCTTTTTGAACTGCCAATTCCATATTTTTTTCAACGAATTTACTTTCTGCCAATTCCCATGTTTTTTCTCCGAAAAAAGGGTCTTCCACCTTTTGATCAAAATAGCTGCCCAGAGGTCCTTCCGCCTCTTTGGGGCCAACGGTAGACGCTGCGGAAAGAATCACGACCCCCTCCGAAAGGCGAACCGTCTGTTTTCCAATCTTCTTACTCATCTTCTTCACCTCTATTTCACAAAATAATAAACCAAACCGACCAGCATGGAAGTCAACGTGCCATACACAATGACCGGCCCCGCCACGATAAACATTTTTGCGGCCATACCGAACACCATGCCTTCTTTTTTAAATTCAATGGCAGGCGAAACGACGGAATTGGCAAACCCTGTAATTGGCACAATCGTCCCTGCGCCGCAGAATTTCCCCAGCTTTTCATACCATCCCAAAGCTGTCAGCAATGCGGAAAGCGCGATCAATGTGATAGAAACCAGCAAAGCCGCTTCTTCCTTGGAAAAATCCTTCCCTGTAAAATAATTTGATAATAGCTGCCCAATGATACAGATGATGCCGCCGGAAACAAAAGCTTTCAGGCAGTTCATCAAAATGGGGCTGTTGGGTGAAGCCTTCTTCACCATTTTGTCATATTCCTGTTGTGCTTTTTTCGTTGTATCCAAATGAAACCCTCCTTGATTCGCCAGCTTGACCATGCTGATGCAGTTCCAGCAAGCAGGCAAAGTCTGCATAAGAAATAAATACGGCTAAAGGAAAAGCCCTCTTGTTTTTTTCTTATAAAACGCAAAAAATTTATAAAACATAAAATCCGTCTACTAAAAAATACGCCAGTGAACCGAACACTTTCCCCAAAGCAAAGGCCAGCACCAACCATTGCAGCCCCTTTGTTATCCGGGCACGCCGCAGCATGATCGGCACTACGTTCAGTACCTCTGTCAATGCCATTGCCAGCACGCCGACAAACACACCGGTACAAAACCCATATCCCCCTAACAGGAAAGGAATATCCGGAAACCGATAATCCATAAACATGGCTGTTGTGCCAAAGATACCGCCTAATACGATTGCATCCTCATAAATGCGAATATATTGCTGGGTCTTGGTGCGCTTTGCCATACGGGGCACGATGCCAATGGCGGCAATAAAAGCAAATGTCCCCGCTGCCACCAGACACCCGGAAGAAAGTCCAAAAAAAATCAAAAAAAGAGATTTTGCCATATCACGCCCCTCCCTTGCGCCGATTCAGATAATCGATAACGCTGGCGTTTGTTTCTTTTTCGTATGTCGTCATTTCGATTTCGATGGGCGTCGGGTCCTGCGTCAGGGAAATTTTGGAGAAATGATTAAAAAATACAATAATGCCAAGCCCCAGGCCAATGCTGTATGGAATGGAAAGCAGCTTGGGAATCTCTTTATTTTCTCCAAAAAACATGTAATACATATTTTCAAAGACCAATGGCACCTGTGTATCCGAATGGAAACACATAATCGTTGTAGATGCCCCCACAAACAAAACCAGCGAAACAAAAAAGACCTTCGCCCCCAGCCAAAGGGGATTCCTTTTTGCAGCCGTAGGCAAATATTCAATTAAAATATCCATTTCCCCCACATTAGAGATTGTGGCATCAGGCCATTTTTGATTCAACACCTTTATAATATCCACCACCGAAAGCAGATAGGTCTTTTTCCCTTCTTCCGGTATTCGAAACACCACCAGTTTTTCTGCTTCACCTGCTGTCTGCCCGCCGATGAATACCTCTGCAATATCCCGCAGGAGTACCTCTCTTTTCTGCACGATCTGGGCTTTTTCTACAGGCTTAATATATATATCCATTTCGCGCCACCTTTCCAAATGCTTTTGGTTAGTATGGCAGTCCTTTTGGAAAACATGCAAAAAAATAACGCCCACCGATTTCAGTGAGCGTTACCGCATTGCATTTTCGTTTTCCTGTAGGCTTTTGCGTTCTTAGAACAGTCCGCATCTACAGATGCAGCCGAAAAAGCTGTTATTTGTTAAGTACAAACTTCTTTTCTTCATCCTGCAGGATTTCTCCGGTCTTACGGCCATACTTCAGGCCTCTCTCAACGGCAGCAGCCAGCGCAGTACTGCTTCTTGCGTAGCCCATTGTCCGAATCACTGCCTTGATAAGGCCTTCCTTATCCTGAGCGCCCTTTTCTTTCAATGTAATGCAGACAGCATTTTTCAGTTCCTGCTGGCAAATCTCATCCATAGTTCTCCTGTCACCGGAATTCGCATCATTTCTGTATACTCTGTACAACTCCGGATCTTGATCCTTACGCCAATAGAACTTAACTCCGGCCTGCTTATTCATTCTTGCCGAAACTTTCTTCAGCGCTTTCTCTGTAGCTTCCAGCGTCTGTGTGCTGGATCGGGCAATATGAAATGCCCGCAGCGTTTTCTTGATCAGCCGGTCATAAGTAATGGGGGCCTCTGCATCCATGATCTGCTGCATCTTTTCAGCGATCAGCGCCAAGTTTTCCTTCTTAATGTAATCAGCTGTTGAAAGCTCTGTTACTTCAACATCCGCAGCAACATATTCTTCTGTGCGATATTCCAGTTCCGCCGCATCCGCCTGCGCAATCAAATGGATTGCTGCATTCTGCCCAGAAGCCACAATGACATCCGCCGCTTCCGTTATAGGATTTTGAACCATAAATCGTTCCTCTGCATCAAGCACCGTTTGCTGCTCCGGCTTTGCTTTCTCTGGCTCATTCTCCTCCATGGGCTCTTCCACCGTTTCCGGTTCAGGCTTTTCCTGTTTTTCATCTGTAATATCGGAAGAATCCTCTCCTGCGGCAGCAACATCCTCTATCGGCTCTTCTGGTGCCTCTTTTGTATCATTTATGTGCTGTTCCAGATAAACTTGATATGCCGCTTTCTTCTTTTCCTCCAGCAGCTGCATCAGATTGGACAGTTCTTTATCCCGGTTATCCCACCAATCCATCGTCCAGATACGATGCAGTTCCCAGCCCAGTCCCTTCAGAACACTGATCTGCGCTACTTCACGATCCTTTGTATTGGAAGACTGCCGATAGGAATCTCCGTCCAGCATAATCCCTAACAAATATGTTTCCGGATTATATGGATTGATCACCGCAATATCCACCTTAAACTTAGAATGACCAACGGCCTTCTGATACTGATAGCCGCCATTCGTGATAGCCTGGCAGATATGCTCCATGATCCCCTGATCCTTCTGCACTCTTGTTTCTACATATTCTCCCTGCAGTTTTCCCTTTTCCGCAAATTCCAGGAAATCTTTCAGAGCCTCAACGCCTTTGGACTTTGTCCTTCGCAGATCGATCATATCTGCAGTCATGGTGGTAAATACCATCATTTCAGATCTTGCACGAGATACCGCCACATTCAGTCTCTTCCAGCCGCCATCCTTATTCAGCGGCCCAAAGTTCAGCAGCAGCTTGCCATTGGCATCCGGGCCAAAGGAGATGGAGAACAGGATGACATCTCTCTCATCCCCCTGAACATTCTCCAGATTCTTGACAAACAAGGCTTCTTCTCCGATATTCGCCCATTGATCGAAAGCAGCATCTTTCTGATACTCTTCCTGCAGCAGATCTTCAATCAAAGTCTGCTGGCTGATATTGAACGTAACCACTCCAATCGTCTGATGCCTCAGTTCCGGATCTTCATACCTTCTCCGAATTTCTGCAACAATGGCCTTTGCTTCCCCTTCATTGACACGGCCTTTTCCGCGGTCAAAGAAACCATCTGCTTTAACCAGGCTGACTCTCTTTTCTCTGTCGTTTACCGACGGGAACGTCAGCATAGAATTTTCATAAAATTCCTGGTTACTGAAAGCAATCAGACTTTCGTGCCTGCTTCGATAATGCCAATGCAAATAAGCAGAAGGCATACCCAATGCCAGGCAATCATCCAAAATGCTGTCCAAATCTTCAATATCCAGATTATCTTCATCAACTGTATTTCCAGCGAAAAAGCTGGTAGGCGGCATCTGATTCGGATCCCCTACAATAACTGCGTTCTTCCCTCTGGCCAGAACCCCTACTGCCTTGCAGGTAGGCAGCTGCGATGCCTCATCAAATATAACAATATCAAACAAGTCATTCTCTGCTTTCAGATACTGTGCGGCAGAAATAGGGCTCATCAGCATACAGGGGCAAAGTCTGGTCAATATATGGGGAATCTGTTCAAACAAAGCACGAATAGACAAGCCTCTCCCGTTACTGCTGATCGCTCTTCTTAAAATATTCAGTTCCTTGCTGATTTCCACAGAATCCTGAGCCGTCGGCAGCTGGTGTGTCAGCTGATAGAACATTTCTTCTTTGGTCAGCTCCATAAATTCCTGATCTAATTTCTTGAACTGAGCAATCTTCTCATTAAAGCTGATACCGGTAAAACCATTGAGAACCGGTTCATTTTCAATAACAGTCAGGATGATGGTTCTGTAAATGGATCTGAGATAAACGGTCATTACTTCATCGTG
This sequence comes from Anaerotignum sp., assembly GCF_051877975.1. Lineage (GTDB taxonomy): Bacteria > Bacillota > Clostridia > Lachnospirales > Anaerotignaceae > Anaerotignum_A. Next base: position 43,724 of record NZ_JBJEJK010000020.1, on the reverse strand, counting down.
AGGCAAACCTGCTTCGTATGCATTGCATATAGGAGCCAGCCCCCGTTCTCTGCATTCTGCATCAAACTGTTTGTATACAATCCAGTTTTTCATAGAAGCTGTATTTTCAAGGATACAGGAACACAGTGCAAGGCGGCTGTCCATCCAATTCTTTCCATCCTCCGCAAAATTAAGCTTCAGCAGTGCTGACGCTTCCGCTTCTGTTTCTTTCACCTTCTGAAGAGAATCGATCAGGCATTTCGCCTTTTGCATACAGTTGGAAAGCGTTTCATTTTCTTCCATCTTTCCTATCTCTTCAGCGAATTGCTTCATTTCCTGTATCTGCCTTTTAACACTGGCTTTATATTCCTGCAGCGCCGTCAAAGTCGGATGATTCTGTAATATTTTCTTCCACTCATAAGACAGCCCAGCCTCTGCATCCATGATTTCCTTCTGCTCCTGCTGATAGAAAGTAATATCCGTCAGGTAAACCGGAATACGATCCGTCTCTACTGTAAATGCCGCATAGGCCTGCAGTTCAGAAGTCAATGCTGCCAATGCCTTGCCCTTGCCAAAGAATTTCTTATTAGCCTGGTCATACTTCTGGCGGAAACTGTCCATATCCATGCGCAGGAAATTTTCATTCCACTGAGAAAGGAATTCGGCCTTCTTTTCCAAAAACGCATTCTGCTTTTCCAGATAGAGAATCGGTGTCGAAAATTCCAGCTCCACATCATTGCACTGTCTTAAAAATACAGGAATTTCCTCTGCAGCAATGATACCTTGGGCATAGCTGCAGGTATTCTCCCATTCTGCTTCCGTCACCGGAGGCGCAATGCCTGCCATCTTTACAAAAGCCGATACATTATCTCTATACTTCTCCAATGCGGAAACATACGCAAGGACAACACTTTCCAAATCAAATTTCAAACGTTGATTGTATTCCGTCTGCTGTACCGCAGCCAGCGGATGATGATGCGGATGTCCGATCCCCTTGCCGGCTGCAATCAATCTTTCCAAGCTATGCACCTGATGATCCAGGTCACTTTCCGTAAGGGAAGCTGCATAGGCATGGTCAAAGCGCACACTTTTATCCAGTTCCGGAATCATTTCATAAATATCCATCAACTGGCGAAGGCTCTTGCCAAATGGGCGCTTTGCGTGCAGGGCTTTCGCATAGGCATCCAGATCGGCACGCATCTGCCTGATGTCCTGTATCTTCTTATCATAATCTGTAGCAAGTCCCTGGACACCAATTTCCAGACCTCTTTTTAGCTGATCGAGTACAGCCTTCTTGGTAGCCTTGTTGGAATGCAGTTCCAGGCAAAAATCCTGAATGCCAAGGGCAGCTAACCTCTTCTGCACAACCTCAAGAGCCGCCATTTTCTCTGCCACAAACAGGACTGTCTGTCCCTTCGTAAGCGCATTGGCCACCATTGCCGTAATCGTCTGAGACTTTCCGGTACCCGGAGGCCCATGCAGCACAAAGCTGACCCCTGCTGCTGCCATGTTGATTGCCCGAAGCTGGGAAGAATCCACCGTTACAGGAAGATAAGCCTCATCTGTATCCACACCTTCCGGAATCCTGCAGTCCCACTCAACAGCACCATGCATCAAGCTGCGGACAATTTTATTTTTTTCCAGAAATTCTTTGTTGCTGTGAATATCATTCCACATCACAAATTGCGAAAAAGAGAAATTGCCAATAAACCCAACTTCTACCACATCCCACATAGGAAGATTCATGACTGCGTGGCGGATCATTGCGAATATCTTCGGCAAATCCAAGCCATGCTCATCCATCGGCGGCGGATTCAGACCGCCAATCCGCACTCCATAATTCTGCTTTAAGAATTCCAGCAGTGTAATATTGATTTGTGCATCCTCATCACGCATGCGCATTGCATAACCTTTGCTGGCCGATTTACGGATAATATCGATCGGAACCAGGACAACCGGCGCATACCTTGCCGTTTCTTCTTTTTTTCCTTCAAACCAACGCAGAAGGCCCAGAACCAGGTACAGCGTACTGGCGCCATTCTCCTCCATAGAAGTCTTTGCAGAACGGTACATCTTCGTCAGGCAGCTGTTTAATTCATTCTCTGTATACAGAGAATGCAGCCGCCGGTGCTTACTCTCTAACGCGATAAAATCCTTAAATGGCCCCAGTTCTCCCAAGGCTTCTACCGGTATCCCGCCATCGCCGGCAATAGACATATCAGCCGGCCGCGGCAAAACCTGAAATTCTTCACCATCTGAAAGCGCATCCTCCAGAATACTTACATCAGAAGACAAAAGGGGAACAACAGCCTTTGTCATTCTCATATTGATCAGCATATTGCGGAGGCTTAAATCCAAAAGCTTCCGTTCCCACTGTGTCAGCTTAGTAACCGTCTCTTTTTCAAAGGAATCCGGCAGATCAAAGGTATGTTCGATTGCTTTCGGTGCATTCGTGACATCCTCTTCCCTGCGTTCCTCATGCTGCACTTCAAAGCCGCCTGCTGTCTTCACTCGTACCGGCAGTGGGCGGATGCCCATGCTTCTTGCACGTTTGACATCAATGACAAAAGCAAAGCTATTGTAATTCGACACATTCCGTTCTGCCAGGGCAACGGCCTCATCGAAACTCCGATTCCTTCCGGCGCACATAGCCGTACATTCCACGACAATCATCTCATGAATCCCCTTGGACATGCGCTTTTCCAATTGAGACGGATCATCCATGATCATATCTGAAAAAGATTCCTCCAACAGCCAGACACCAGCAAAAATATGCCCCTTCATCATAACCATGACCGGATTCAGCCCCATAGCTTCCAGACAAGCCACATAGAGTAATGTCATATCCATGCAGGTTCCCAGGTGCTGATCCAGCACCGCATCCGCCAGGCGAATTCTCTGGCCAAATGCCTCAAAGCTTGAAGGCGGCTCCGCATAAGTAATATTTTTTTGCTGAATGGCAGCATAAGCAGCTGCCGCCATGTTTTTAACCCGATTGGGATCATCAAACTGATATCCTGCAAGAGACGGATCACCAGTCCATTTCTCCAGATACTTTGCTGCCAGCTGGATCATACTTGTAACTACAGGATGATTCGGCATGGAAAACGCCGCCAGAAGCTCCGGTGTATACTGAAGTCCCGGCCATTGATCAAAGGCAAGCGCTGTAATCGTCACTGTCTGCGCCGCTAATTGTGTCTCTGCAAAATAAACCCCTACCGTTAGCTGGCAGGAGCTTCTCTCTGTAAGAGAAGCCAGATACTCTGCATTGATAGGAACATCCAGGTTTTTAAAGTGCCGTTCCTCCCCCGGCTTTATCTTTTCTACAGCAAATTCAAAATTTTCAGTCAAACCATTGCTGGCGCTGATTCTTACAATGAAATCATCCAAATCAGCTTCGGAAATATTTTTGATGCAGACATCTCTGACAATATGCACCCCGTTATGGACGATGGCATACGTCAGCACATCATCAATCTCGCAGGATAATTGCAAGCGATTCTTCGCTGTTTGCCCTGCTGCCTGTTTTTCTTCTTCCATCAATTCCACCTTAATCCCCCCTGTCCTACTTATCATTCATCGGCCTATCTGTTATATGCCTCCTGTAGTTTCTTTTCGGCCTTTTCACTATCTAAAGTTCCATCTTACGCTGCTTAAAAATTCAGTATAATGTCACAATTTGTCGATACCATTATTATATCTAAATATGACATCGCGGGCAATCACCTTTCTGCAGCTCTTGAGAAAGTTTATATTTATATTACAAGCTATGACAGTGCCCCTCTTCATCCAAATCCTTTCTTTCATTGCAAAATACCAGTCAACATGATATTATATAAGAAAATACGTTCGTCTTTTTAAAAAATGGGAGGTACTTCTATGGGCAGGGTCATTTTTCATATTGATGTCAACAGTGCTTTTTTGAGCTGGACTGCCGCCGAACGTCTGAAAAATGGAGAAAAAATAGATTTACGCACCATTCCTTCTGCCATCGGCGGAAGCAGTGAAAGCCGACATGGCATCATCCTTGCAAAATCTACCCCTGCCAAAAAATATGGCGTTACCACTGGGGAACCCATCGGCATGGCTCTGCAGAAGTGCCCTGACCTTGTCGTCATTCCGCCGGATTTTCCCCTCTATTCCCGTTGTTCCCACGCCATGTTCCAAATCCTTTCCGCATATTCCGACCGCATCGAGCAATTCAGTATCGATGAAGGCTTTCTTGACTACACGGGAATGGAACGTCTCCTCGGCTCTCCTCTGGAAACAGCAGAAAAAATACGTACCCGTATCCGGGAAGAATTGGGGTTCACCGTAAATATCGGTGTCAGTTCCAACAAACTTCTGGCGAAAATGGCAGGGGAATTGGAAAAACCTGATAAACTCATCACTCTCTTTCCTGAAGAAATGCCGGAAAAATTCTGGCCGCTTCCTGTAGAAGAACTTTTTATGGTGGGCAGAAGAACTGCCCCCCGCCTGCGAAAAATGGGCATCCGTACAATCGGAGAACTGGCAAAATATCCGCAGCCTCTTTTGGAAAAGGAATTCAAAAGTTTCGGGCGAATGCTGCATGCCTATGCCAATGGCATCGATGATACCCCTGTGGCTTCTTCCACGGATTCCTGTGAAACCAAAAGCATTGGCAACAGCACTACTACGCCCCATGACGTAACAGATAAAGAAACGGCTTATAAAATCCTGCTGGCACTGTCAGAAACCGTCTCCATGCGCCTGCGCTGCAGCAAGCTTTGTGCCCAGGAAATCGCTGTTACCCTGAAATCCTCCGATTTCAAGGTCTATTCTCACCAGAAACAGCTGCTTAACGCCATCGACTGCACCAATGCTGTTTACGAAACCGCAAAGGAGATCTTTGATGAAGTCTGGAAACGGGAGCCTCTGCGTCTTTTGGGCATCCGCGCCGGAAAGCTCTGCGAAGAAGATTGTATCCAACTTTCCATTTTGGATCAGGATTGGAGCAAGCAGAAAAAGGCAGATGCCGCCATGGACGCCCTCCGCCTGAAATACGGCAAAAATGCCGTCCGCCGCTCCACCCTTGCCAATGGAGATGAAACCTCTTATGAAGGCGGAAAATTAAAAATAAATAATCACATCTTAAAATAAAAAAAGCGTGAAACGTTTCTCTAAAATAAAACGTTTCACGCTTTTTCTTATCCTCTTTCTTTTCCGGAACCTTCTCCGCTATATTTCATAATCAGCAATTCTACAGCCGTCTCCTCTGCCGCCTTGCCCGATTTGATATCCAGATCAACCTGCAGGCAATCCCGCAATGCGTTTTTCCAGCCTTCCGCGGAAAATCGTTTGGATTGCCGCAAATATTCCTTCACAGCAAAATCCCGGATTTCCAGCCTTGCCCCAATGGCATCGTTGGTCATGCCGCTTTGGGAAAGGAGCATCGTTTCCAAAATCAGGCGAAATTGTCTGGAAATAAGAGAAAGCACCATATAAGGAGATTCTTTCATAGAAAGAAGGGTACGATAGATTTGTACGGCCTTTTCCGGACGTTTTTCTGCCACTGCCCGCACCAGGTCGAACACCCGGGCTTCCAGAGAGACCGTGCACACCGCCCGGATATCCTCTGCTTTAATCGCCTTTTCTTCCCCTTTATAGGCAATCAGCTTCTGCAATTCCCCATCTATATTTTCCATATCGTGGTCGACAGTCTGCAAAAAGAGATTCAATACCCCCTCGCTCATTTCTACGCCATTTTCTTTGCAGCGTTTCTTGATCCACGTACCCAAATCTTTTTCCGTAGGCTTTTTAAATTCCACCGCCTGACCATATTTCACAACAGCTTTATACAGACCGTTGGTCTTTTCTGCTTTTTCCTCGATAAACAGCAGGCATACCGTCTCCGGCAAATCGGCCAAAAAACTTTTCAGCTTCTCTCCCTCTTCCTTTCGGCCCGCCTTCTGAAAAAATTCACTGTTCCGCACGGTCACCAGCCGTTTTTCGTTCAGAAACGGTAATGTCTCTGCAGCATCCATAATAGCTGCTGCCGTAGCACGCTTTTCCTCAAAAACATCATGGTTCATCATCTCTGCCCCCTCCGGCAAAATCGCTTTTGTCAGAGCAGCTTCATATTCCCGAATGAGATAAGTTTCCGTGCCGTAAAACAGATAGCAGCGGCTAAATTCATGATTTTTCCAGTTTTTCTTTAACGTTTTCATAGAACGGTTTCCTTTCCGCCATGGTTTCTATTTCAAATGTGCCATCCCGTTTCAGCTTCACGAGGATGGCTCCCTCAGTATCTGTGCGATAAATCTCTGTTTTCGCAACCTGCAGTCGTTCCAGGGTTTCTTCGTGGGGATGCCCATATAGATTGCCTGCGCCGCAGGAAATCACTGCCGCTTGGGGTGAGACTGCCTTCAGAAAATCTGCATCGGAACTATATTTCGAGCCATGATGCGCCACCTTTAGGATATCCGCCGAAACATCTGCCTCCTGTTCCAGAAGGAATCGTTCATCCTCTGTTGAAATATCCCCCGTAAAAAGCAGTTCCGTCCCGCCATAGCTGTATTGCAGCACCATGGAGCCGTGATTATCATCCCCATCCCGAAAAGCCACTCCCGCAAAAGGATACAAACATCGGAACGCGCCGGATGCATCATCCGCCTTTACAGTATACAGGGGAACGTGGAATTTTTCCACCATTTCTTTGAGAAGCTGGATATCCTCTGTTTCCGAAAAGGGATAATCAGAAAGATACAGTCCCTTCGTCGGAATCTCCTTCAAAACCTCCAGAAGGCCCGTCATATGGTCACTGTCCGGATGGGAAAGAAATACACCATCCAGCCTGGAAACGCCCAGAGAGTTCAGATAAGGCAGCACTACATTCTTCCCGACATTTTCCCCCAATTCCTTTCCATAAATACCGCCGCCATCAATCAGATACGTTTTTCTGTCGCATGTAGAAATGACCGCCGCATCCCCCTGCCCTACATCCAAAAAGGCTACAGTCGTTTCCTTACGAAACAGCGTATTTCCAAAAACAGCGAAAAACAGACCACTGCAAAGAACCGCACCTATCTTCCAACCGCCTTTCCGATTTCCAAATTCCATAAACCAAATCAGGAGACTATAATACAGCAAAATGACCAGCAAAGAAGGACGCCCTACCAAAGTATAAGCAAAAGGCAATTGAATCAATACGGAACATATTTTGTGAAATATCTGTAAAATGCCGTACACACTGCCTGCGGCAAAAACTCCTGCCTGCAGAGAAAATAACCCCAATATTCCGCTGAGCATACCAAAGCCCAAAAGAAGCCCGCTCAATGGCACTATGATGAGATTTGCTAGAATCCCCACTAAGGAGACAGAATAAAAATAATACGCTACTATGGGATAACTGAACAAGGAAGCATACAAAGAAACCAGAAGGCTCTCCTTGAGCCAATCCAATCTTCCGTTCCCCTTCTTTTTCTTCTTTTCCATTTTGCCTACGCCAAGGCAAATGCCAATGACTGTGATAAAAGAAAGCTGAAAGCCGGCATGGAACAAATACAGCGGCTGAATACTCAAGATCAAGAGAGCCGCTATGGCAATATTATTCATACGGTCAGAAAGGCGGAAGAATATCCTACCCACCATAATAATACAAATCATAACCGCCGCTCTTACAGAAGAAGGCGATGGTTCAATGAACAGCAAAAAGGAAAGAACTGCCAAAATCGTGACTGCGGCAGAAATCCTTCTGCTCCGTCCCAATATTCTCTCTATAAAAATGGATAGATACAAGGCAAGGATGGACATATGCAGACCGGAAATACATAACACATGGACAACCCCGGCTTCTGTATATAACTGATAGCTGCCATCCGGAATATCATCTTATTCCCCTGTCAAAAAGGCTTTCATGATGCCGCTTTCCTCCACAGGCAGGATTCTCTCCAAAACAGCAGAAAAATAGGCCCTTCCTCTCGCCAATACGGAAGAAATCGAAGTATCCTTTTCCAGATGGCTCATTGTATCCGGATAAAGTTTGTAATCAAAGCCCTTTGTGGTCAAAAACAGTTCTTCATCATATCCGCCTGGGTAGGAGGGCTTATAGAAAGGCGCCAGTTCTCCGGAAAATGTAACTTTCTCCCCTGCCGCAAAGGAATCCTCCCCATTCCAAAGGACATAAAGCGTCACCCCTGTCAAAGAGGTTCCCGTTTCATCCTGCAGATCACAGACCATTTTCAACTTCTGATTTCCAGAAGAAGTCACACCCGCTTCTTTGATAACGCCCTCTCCCCGCAGAATGCCATCCGGCATTATTTCACTTTTTTCCCCTTCCAAATGATATCCTGCTGATAAAAAGCCAAGTGCTGCAAACAACAGCAAAAGCAAATATTTTGCAGCTTTCTCTTTTATCACAAAATGCAATGTTGAGAGGGCAATAAAAATAAAGGAGACCAGACACATCATTTCTGATATGCCCAGCCTCATATAAATGCCACAAATTGTGAAAATTGCCGCCCATACAATTGGCCGTTTCATCTTCCCTTACCCCTAATCCACCTGTCATTGCACTTCTGCCGTTTTCAAGCTGCTGATCGCTGTAAAGGGTGTTTTGAACTGCAGATTCCCTTTAAATTCATCCAGCTTCTTTCCTTCAATCAGAAACTGTACCTTATCCACATAATCCAATTCACAAAGAGAATTAACAATGGAATAAACAGTCAGCAATTCTTCCTTTTTTCCACCACTATGCTTCACGACAAAATCTTCACTTAGATTTACATAGCAAGTGCCGTCACTCGTCGTCGTCACATCTCTGATCTTTGTTTCCGTAGGAATCGTTCTCACACAATCCTTTTCCGTAGGGCCGCCAATCAGCTGTTCTAAAATTGTTTTTTCCCTAGTCTGATTTGCGTTCACTTCAACCACCCGTTCTTCAATAGCCAGATCCGTTCCCTCTGCATTGGCAAAATATAAAGTCAGGATAGCATATTCTGTGGTTTCCGCAGAAATTTCAGAATCGATCACCACATTGCCGCGGTTGAAAGCAGCAGTTGCTTCTCCGTTATGATCCCGCAAAGGCTGTCCCTCTACCCAAAATTCCACATTATCTACAAAATCCAGAGAAGTCAGCGTCCAAACTACAGAAGAACGGCATATCACTTCATCCAGATTGCTCAGGCGATAATATTCATCCGAAAAATCGACAATAGCTGTACTTCCATCCAGCTTCGCAAAAAGAATTTCTATGGATTCCGGAATGGAATGGGTTGCCCCGTCGGTTTTTGGTTCTTCCTTCAGCGTATTCAGCACCGTAACCAGCGTATCCTCTTTACTTTCGCTGCGAATCTTTTTTTCAAAAGGCTTCATCTTCCCATCTGTCATCATATAATAAAAATCTACTTTTTCCTCTCCCGATGCAATCGCCGCATCATAGAACAAAACAGAACAGGGAATCAATATGATCAGCGCAATGATCAATATGATGGCTTTTCGAAAAAAATTTTTTCCTTTTGCCATGGAATACCTCCTTTATCACTGAGTCGCTGTTTGTTTCAGAGGAATACGTACCAAAATCGTCGTTCCTTCCTCCTCCTTGCTGTTTACCTTGATGCTGCCATTATGCATCATGATCGTCGCATGGGTGATGGAAAGGCCCAGACCAGTGCCGCCAGTCTCTCTGTCTCTTGTTTTATCTACACGATAAAACCGTTCAAAAATACGATTTACTTCATCTTCAGGAATGCCGATCCCCGTATCCGATACACTGAAAAAAACATTTTGATGATCTGCGTCCAAAGTTACTTTCACTTTGCCTTCCGCAGGGGTATATTTCACCGCATTATCCACCAAATTGGAAATTGCCAGAGAAAGCTTCATTTCATCCGCATCAGCATGCACCTCTTTCAAAGCTTCCCACTGGAGAGAAACCCCCTTCGCATCTGCCAGAGGCTGCAGCCGCTTGATGATATCCGCCATCATCTGATTCAAATCCGTTTCCTGGAAATTCAAAGGAATCTCCTTCTGATCCAATTTCACCAATGTCAGCAGGTCGTTAATAATAGCCGTCATACGGTCTACTTCCGAATTGATATCATGGAGAAACTCCACATACATTTCTTTCGGCACATCTTCCTGCAGCAAAATAGATTCACTCAGCACTTTTACAGAACTGAGCGGTGTTTTCAATTCATGGGACACATTGGATACAAACTGCTGCCTGCTGGATTCCACCTTTTCCAGCTGCTCTGCCATCTGGTTGCAGGCAATGGCCAAATCCACAATCTCGTTATGCACCCTTCCATTGACCTTTGCCCTTTGTTCAAAATGCCCTTCGGACATTCTTTGAATGACACCGATCAAATTTTTTACGGGCTCTGTAAAAACCTTGGAAATGACGATCATCATCACAAACACCAAAAGCACTAAAGCTCCCAGCAGTAAATATGCTTCTTTTCCAATATCCCCGATGATATCGCGCACATCCGTCAATCCATCGACGATCAGCACAACGCCTACGCGGCTGTCCCCCGCGCCCACAATGGAGGCTGCCGCATAAACAGTTCCGTCTTTCTGTTCCTTTGCCGTATCTTTATCCTGCAAAGCCTGCACAACTTCCGGCAGCAGAAAAGTCTTTCCTGCATCCTCATATCCCGTATCGTAAACTGCCATACAGGAAGCATCCAAAATCAGCACACGATAATCCTCGTTTTGGCTGGTTTCCAAAATACTTTCCTCTAAATCGCTGCGGTTTTCCTCATGATATAAAAACCCAGAAGAAGTTATCTGTCCGGAAATCACATTGGCCTGACTGAGCAGTTCCTTTTTCCTTTCTTCAACAAAATACCCCTGTACAGAATGGAGCATGGTACTGGCCAGCAAAAGCAGGGGAATGATGCCGGCGACCAGATAAGCACCCATCAAAATCCAGCGCAGCGAGAGAAACGGGCGTTTTTTCTGTTCCTTCTGCTTAGTTAAAATAGTAACCAACTCCCCATTTTGTAAAGATATACTTCGGTTCACTAGGGTTCGCTTCAATTTTTTCACGCAGACGGCGTACGTGTACATCTACGGTCCGCACATCTCCGGGATAATCATATCCCCATACGGTATCCAGCAGTTTTTCTCTGCTGTACACCTTGCCCGGGTTTTCCATGAGCAGCTCCAGCAAATCAAATTCTTTTGCTGTCAGGTTCACTTCTTTGCCGCTGATAAATACTCTTCTGCTATCGAAAGAAAGCTCCAGATCTCTTGCTTTCAGCACATTTTTCGCTGCCGGTTCTGCAGGCGCTTTCTTCACACTGCGGCGCAGGATGGCTTTGATGCGGGCTTTCAGCTCCAAAATATTAAAGGGTTTTGTGATATAATCATCGGCCCCATATTCCAAGCCCATAATTTTATCCATATCTTCTCCCTTTGCCGTTACCATGATAATCGGCACCTGGGAAAATTCTCTGGTCTGCTGGCAAACCTGCAGGCCGTCCATCTTGGGCAGCATCACATCCAGCACCACCAGGTCAAAATTTTTTTCTTTGATATACTGCAGGGCTTCTTCCCCGTCATACGCAGTTGTCACTTCCATACCGTCCTGTTCCAAAGAAAATTTGATGCCCTTTACAATTAACTTTTCATCATCTACCACCAAAATCTGATAAGCCATTTCCAGCCTCCTATTCTCCCACTGTAATCTCTTCTTTTATTTTTTCGTATGTCTTTTCCCCAATACCGGACACCTGCATGATATCCTCGATACAGGAAAAGTTTCCGTTTCTTTCTCTGTATGTGATGATATCCGCCGCCCGCTTTTCGCCAATACCAGAAAGACGAATCAGTTCTTCCGCCGCAGCAGTATTAATATTTAGTTTTTCCAGCTTTTCTTCCGCATAAGCCGTCGTTTCTTCCGGTGCGCCAATCTTCTCTGCGGAAATGGGCGTGCCCATCTCCAATTCTCCTCCATAAAAGCTATGACTATAAAAAATGCCACACAACAAAAAGAAAACCACAACCGCCAAAAGCTTAAGTCGTTCTGTTCCAAATTTTTTCAAAAAGCCTTTTTCATGCAACTTTCATCGAAACCTCTTTTTCTTCATTCCCGTTTCTGGTATAATGGAAAATATTATGTGCCGAATTCACGCTGTTTTTCATTAACGGCGTATTTTATTTATTTTACCATAGAAATATGATTTTTTCAAATCAACAGATAGGAGAATCCCATGAAAAAAAGATTTCTGCCATTTTTGATGGCTCTTTCCCTGATTTTTCCCACCTCCTCCGTTTTTGCGGAAGAAGCAGAGAACGCTTCCACATCCAATCCTGCATCTGAAACACAAACATCTGCGCTCAACCTTGCCGCAGAAACAGCCGTTCTGATGGATGCTGCCAGCGGTGAAATTTTATACGAAAAAAACGCTGACCAGAAGATGTACCCTGCCAGCATCACAAAGCTGATGACGATCCTCCTTGCTTTGGAGCATGGCAATCTGACTGATGAAATCACCTTTTCCCATGATGCAGTCTATAATATTGAACCGGGCAGCGCCCATATCGCCATCATAGAAGGCGAAACCCTGACATTGGAACAGGTGCTGCGTGCCATCATCCTGCGCTCTGCCAATGAAGCTTCCAATGGTGTCGCAGAATATGTGGATGGCACCGTAGAAGAATTTGCAAAACATATGACGGAACGGGCCAAAGAACTGGGCTGCAAAAACACCAATTTTGTCAATGCCAATGGGCTGCATGATGAAAACCATTATACAACAGCTTATGATATGGCCCTGATCGCAAGGGAATTGCTCACCCACGAAGAATATCGTTCCATGATGAGCGAAACCTATTATGAAATTCCCCCTACCAACAAACAATCCGAAACCCGCTATCTTCACGGGCAGCATCAGATGCTGAATCCCAATTCCATCTATTATTATGAAGACGCTACCGGCGGTAAAACCGGGTTTACCACCGAAGCCCTGAATACTCTTGTGACCTATGCCGAACGGGATGGCATGGAGTTGATCGCCGTCGTAATGAAATGTAACGGTGCAGAGCATTACACTGATACTGCAGCCCTCTTTGATTATGGATTTGAAAACTATGAATCCGTAAAACTGCTTTCCACCGCCGAACATACCGCCACGGTCACCGTCACAGAAACCTATAATGATAAACCCATAGAACTGGGGACGATTACCGCAGCCCCTAAGGAAGATGTGTATCATACTCTCCCCAAAGGCACCGATATCTCCCAAATCAAAGTGGAAATGGATTGCCCGGAGACGATAGAAGCCCCTGTCAAAGAGGGACAGACCGTCGGCACACTTCATATTACCCTGAACGGTGAGACCATTAAAACCGTGGATCTGATCTCCCAGAATGCTGTCGATGTAATGACCGATGAACAAAAAGCTACATTAGACAAAGCCTCTGTTTCAGGCATCCTGAAAAAAGCCGGCCTTATTGTTGTGCTTCTCCTTCTAATCTGTATCATCCTTCTCTGCATCACCCGCACCATTGGGTATCTCCGCTATAAAAATCGCAGACAGCGCCGCAGAAAGCGCAGAATCTCTAACAGACGCAGAAGATAAAAAACAAATACAAGAAAATCCCCAAACCAAATGGCTTGGGGATTTTTTCTGCTATTTTCTTTCAACGAGCCTGTAGCCCTGCCGAACAGATAACACTTTTCCTCGAAAAGCTTCCCACAGTTCGACTTTGTCGAATGGCTTTAGTTACCACATTCAATACTGATAGAGGTAAAGATATCCAGAATATCATCTACTCTTGTATTTATCTTTTCTTCGCCGCCTTTATCCAACACAATATGGCCTTTATCCATCATAATCAATCTGCTGCCATAATCCGTGGCGTAACGCAGATTATGGGTTACCATCATAGCTGTCAGTTTCTTTTCTTTTACGACCTTATCTGTCAATTCCATAATGATATCCGCAGTTTTGGGGTCTAAAGCTGCGGTATGTTCGTCCAGAATCAGAAATTCGATGGGAGTTAATGTTGCCATGATCAGCGTAGCTGCCTGCCGCTGTCCGCCAGAAAGGGCGCCCAGCTTTACATTCATCTTATTTTCCAGACCCAGCCCCAAAATGGAAAGCTGTTCTTTATAATAATTTTCTCTTGTTTTATTGATGCCTCTGCCCAAGCCAAAGGGTTTCCCTTTATTATCTGCCAGAGACATATTTTCCAGCATTGTCAGGTTGGGGCATGTGCCTGCGGAAGGATCCTGATAGACACGGCCAATGGTACGATATCTCTGGAAATCCTTCATTTTGGCAATATCCTTGCCGCCAATCAGCACTTCGCCCCCCTGAATAGGAATACTGCCGCAAATAATATTCAACATAGACGTTTTGCCGGAGCCATTACTACCAACGATGGAAACAAATTCTCCATCAGGCACACTCAGGTTAAAATCTTCAAACAATACGGTTTCGGAAATCGTACCAGGATTATAGATTTTTTTGATATGCTTCAGCTCAAGCATGCTCCGCACCGCCTTTCTGTCTGTTGCCCAATACCAAAATAATAAGGAACAGCACTGCCGTTGCCAGTTTCATCAGGTTTGCGGGCAAGCCCAAGCTGATGGCAACCTGAATACAGGCTTTATAGAACACACTACCCACCAGTACCGCTGTTGTGCCTTTTACAAAGCTTACTTTCCGGAACAGTGTAGTGCCGATAATGACCGCCGCCAGACCAAATACCATCTGGCCAGTCCCCATAGTACTGGAGAAAGCTCTCTGTTCCATGCAGACCATAGCACCGGACAGAGCTACCAAAGCATTGGCAATGACAAGACCAACAATTTTTACAATGCCCTTATCCTTAGCCAATGTCGTTACCAACGTACTGTTATCACCAACAGCCCGCAGCAACATACCATTTTTCGTACGAAGATACCAATCCAGGATGAATTTGAAAATCAGCGCCACCACCAGAGACATCACGAATTTCCGCATCATCAGAGAAGCATTTCCCATCACAGCCATGATCGGGCCGGATGTAAAAATGGTATCAATGGCACGTTCCACCGCCAGATTGGAACCAGCAATCTGCAGATTGATGGAAAAAAGTGCTGTCATTGTAATAATGCCTGCCAGCAAATCTCTTACACCCAATTTGACATGAATGACACCCGTCACCAGCCCTGCGACTGCCCCTACCAGAAGGGCTGCCAGCAATGCCACAAATGGATTGATGCCATTTACCAGCAATACCGCTGCAACCGCTGCCCCCAGAGGGAAGCTGCCATCCACAGTCAGGTCAGGAAAATCCAGTATTTTATAGGTGATATAAATGCCGTAAGACAGCAGGGCGTAAATAAAGCCCTGCGTCAATGTGCTGATAATCAAATCCAACATAGTTTAACCTCTTTCTATCACAGCAAAATCATTCTGCTGTTACATCAATGGCATTTTCCACTGCTGCATCCAGTCCCATTGCAGCCATTGCATCGGGATTTACATAGATTTCAAATTCGGAAATAGTTTCGTAAGGCATATCTACGGCAGCTGCTTCGCCCTTCAGGATTTTTGCTGCCATCAAACCTGTCTGTTTGCCCAGAGCCACATATTCAATCCCTGCAGAAGCAACACAGCCCAATTTTACCTGTTCAATTTCACTGCCGTAAACGGGGATGCCTGCATCATTTGTTTTTTCCAGAATAGAGGGCAGAACGCCGACTACGTTGTTATCTGTCAGGTTTGTAAAGCAGTCAACACCTTTGGAGATCAGTGTATCTGTTGCCTGATTTACTTCCGCCTGAGATGTAACACCCAGTGCTTCGATAGTGAAGCCGTAATCCCCTGCTTTTTCCTGATACTCTTTTACTGCGGAAACAGAGTTGGGTTCACTTGTTGTATAAAGGATACCGATTGTTTTTGCATCGGGCTGCATTTCACGGATCAGCTGCAGCTGTCCTTCGATTGGCAGTTTATCGCTGGTACCTGTGATGTTGCCGCCTGTTAATTTTGCCTCTTCAGGGTCTGTGATCGCTGTGAAAATAACAGGGATATCTTTATCTTCTGCCGCTGCATAGCAAGCTGTTGCAGAAGGTGTTGCAATGGCACACATCAATGCCACATTATTCGCAGAGAAATTTTGAGCGATCTGTGTCGCTACATTATCATCAAAGCCGGCATTCTGGTAATCGATCGTATAATCAACACCTTCCACCAGACCTGCTTCTTCCAAGCCCAGCAGGAAGCCTTCCCGACAGTTATCCAAAGAAGCATGCTGTCCATACTGGCTGATGCCGATTACAGGTACATCCCCGCTGGCTGCACCTTCTTCTGCGGATGTGCTGCCGCCGCAGCCTGTCAGTGCCATTGCTGTCATTACCATTGCCATTGTCATTGCCATAAATTTTTTCATAATACTCTCTCCTTTTCTAATCTTGTTTTGTTTCTTTTTCTGTCTCGTCTCGTCTTGGCTGTTTTTTGAACGAAGTACCCATTCATACTATTCATATTTTGCAAAAAAAAGAATTGCCGTCTATGTCACTGTTTTCTTTTCGATGCAACAAAAAAAGCCCAGTCCACATATTTCCATGGGACAAGACTTGAAGATCCTGCGGTACCACCCAAATTGATGAAAAAACATCCGCTCTTTCTGCTGTACAGCCATACAGCCGCGCCCTGATAACGGGTGCGCTCCCCGTCGGCTTCTACTTGCTTGCGCTTTCGACCGCCCTCATAAGTCCATTCACCTAACCTCCTGCTGCTGTGCTCCCACCAATCACAACTCTCTGCAAACCGATTTGAAAGGCTACTCTTCTTAATCACTGGTTTTTCTGTTTGGATATATTGATTATAGCACGATGATTTGATTTGTCAATACCAAAATGACAAAGGACTTTCCTCCGTGGAAAGCCCCTTTTTTTCTTATGAAATAATTCTTAATTTTTCCATCAGCATAGAATTTTTCATCACCTGGCGGAACAGCGCATAACCTGCACAGGAAACAGAAAGAAATTCCCCCAACGCCACCATTGCCATGCTCAACAGCAGAGGACTGCCAAAAAGATACAGTTCAATGCCAACGAAAGCATTACAGAACACTGCCCAAAGGCTGGCACCAAACAATGTTTTGCTATGGTGGGTGATGCCCCAAAGGGCTGCCACTGTGCATATTGTCCCAAAGGCAACGTCCATCAGACCATAGGGGCTGAAGCAATTGGCAATAAAGCAGCCCAAAGCCAGACCCGGTGCATATTTCTTATCGATGAATGCCATCAGCATCAGCATTTCCGAAAAACGCACCTGCACCATGCCAAAGCTCAGCGGTGCAATCGCCAATGTCATCACTACATAGACTGCTGCAATCAATGCCGTAGAAACTAAGAATTTTATGTTTGCCCTGTTTTTTTCCATAAAAATAAGCCTCCTGTTTTTTATTTTACGAGATGGTGGGATATCCTTGGCGTTTATATGGTATCCTTCGCAGGTACATCTCGCTTTATAATATTTGCCGTGCTATTATAACGCAAAGTACAGAATAAATCAACCCCGCTTTCGCGGGGCTTTCTCTCAAAAAAATATATGTATGATTGCGGTTTTATTATGCCAGTACCGCTGCCAGTTCTTCTACGGCAGCTTCCTCATCTGCGCCTTCTGCTGTGATCAGCGCTGTCTGACCTTCCTGCATGTTCAGGGCGATTGTGCCCATGATGCTTTTTGCATTGATTCTTTTTTCATCGATGCTCACCTGGATCTCAGATTCAAATTTGCCTGCTGTCTGCACAAAATACGCAGCCTGTCTTGCATCCAGGGGCGCCTTGATGGTAATTGATTTCTGTGTCATTCTACCTCACCTTTACCCTCTCTTAGCGTTTCAGCAATATTGCTGATCTTACGCAGTCTGTGGTTGACGCCCGATTTTCCCACAGGCGTCGTCAGGAAAGAACCCAGTTCTTTCAAACTTTTATCAGGATATTCCAGCCGAAGCCTTGCCACCTCTTCCAACTGTTCCGGCAACTGGGAAAGGCCAATGGTCTCCTCGATATAATTGATATCCTCCAGCTGTTTCACTGCTGCACCGACTACCTTGTTCAAATTCGCCGTTTCGCAGTTGACCTTCCGGTTGATATCATTGCGCATTTCTTTGACAATACGGACATTCTCCAAATCCATCAATGCCAAAGGCGCTTCCATCACATTCAGCAAGTCTACGATTTGCTCCCCTTCCTTCAGGTAGACAACGTAGTGTTCCTTTCGTTCCACTACCTTTGCATCCAACCCGAAGGTATTGATCAGCTCCCGCAGCTGTTCGGCGGATGATATATCTGCAAGAACAAATTCCAGATGATAATTCTTCTCCGGATCGCTCACAGAGCCAACAGAAAGAAACGCCCCGCGAATATAAGCCCTGCGGCAGCAAATACTGCTGACGACCGGTGCATAGATCCGTTTTAACAATTTTTTCTGTCCTTCCTCTGTAAACAGCATTCCTGTCGCCCGAAGAATTGTCTCTGCCTGGGCATGATTTCGCAGCAAAAGTGTATACACTTTGGTCTGCCGTTTCTGCCCGCTGGTTCGTACAGATACGTCCGCTATAATATTAAAAGTATTTTGCAATAATGTAAAGCACTTTTTCGCGACAAAAAAATTCTCTGTCTGGATTTTTAAACAAAAATTCTCTCCAAAGGTCGCAGTCTGTCCACAGATATTGACAAAGGCTGCTGTTTCTGCAATTTCGCAATGTCGCCCATTTCCAAAATGAAGGGACAACTCCCCCTTAACCTTAGACGAAAATGACAAATTTGCCCCTCCTATCTATCCAGATTCCAAAACCCATTCTTTTCTTATTTTTTATGTCTGGCATCCTTCTCAATATCATGATGCTTCAGCAGCAGCGTGTGCTTGTCCTTATCCAAAGCTGCATACAACGCATTGGCCAGTGTAACAGAGCGATGCTTACCGCCGGTGCATCCAATGCTGATCACAAGATTATTTTTTCCTTCTTTGATATAAAGAGGAATCAGGAATTCCAGCATATCCACCAGCTTTTTCAGAAAAATCTGGCTTTCGGCAAAGCCCATCACATAGCTGCTGACAGGCTCATCGTTGCCTGTCATTTCTTTTAATTCCTGAATATAAAAGGGATTGGGCAGAAAACGCACGTCAAAAACCAGGTCGCTGTCTGCAGGAATGCCATATTTGAACCCGAAAGAGCGAATGGTGATCACAAGATTTTCATAAGACTGATTCTCTACAAAAATACGGTTGATCTGCTCTTTCAGCTGCCTGGTCAAAATCTGGCTGGTATCGATGATATAGGTAGCCTTTGTTTTTACATCCTTCAGCATTTCCCGTTCCTTGCGGATACCTTCCTGAATCGAACCATTTCTAGACAAAGGATGGCTTCTTCTGGTCTCTTTATACCTCTTAATCAGCACCTCGTCAGAAGCATCCAGGAACAAGATTTCATATTCATAACCTTTCTCCTGCAAGCTGGATAAAACCTCAAAAAGGTCATTGAACAGCTTGCCGCCCCGGATATCGATTCCCAAGGCAACCCGTTCGATCTCGCCTTCCTGCTCATAGCACAATTCGGCAAATTTGGGCAGTAATGCAGGGGGCAGATTATCTACACAGAAAAAATTAATATCTTCCAAAAATTTCAGCACAGAGGTTTTCCCCGCGCCGGACATTCCCGTAACGATCACAAATCTCATACTCTTTCACCATCCCTTCTCTTTTCCTTTTTTCCGTTATTCTTCCCCAACGATTTTTACTTCGGTTTCTAATGTTACGCCAAACTGTTCTTTGACCTCCTTCTGACAAAAAGCGATCAGATCCAAAATATCCTGGGCAGTTGCCCCGCCAATATTGATCAGAAAACCGGAATGCTTTTCAGAAACCTGCGCGCCGCCAATGGTCTTGCCTTTCAGCCCCGCATCCTGTACCAGCTTTCCGGCAAAATAGCCCTCCGGGCGTTTAAAGGTGCTGCCCGCACTGGGATACTGCAGGGGCTGCTTTTCTCTTCTCTGCTCTGCCAACTCTGCCATACGGCTGCGAATGGCTGCTTCCTCGCCCTTTTGCAGCTTCATTTTGGCACCCAGAACAATATAACCTGCCGCAGGCACAATGCTGTGTCTATAGCCCAGCTCCAATTCCCCCGCGGGAACAGTTTTGATTTCCAAATCCTTTGTCAGCACATCTACGCTGACCAGAACATCCTTCATTTCTCCGCCGTATGCGCCTGCATTCATCACCACAGCCCCGCCGATACTGCCTGGAATGCCGGAAGCAAATTCCAGACCTGTCAGAGAAGCATCTGCCGCCTTTGCTGCTGCCGCACTGAGCAGGGCCCCGCCCTGGGCTGTGACGATATCCCCCTCCACAGCAATATCTGCCATACGATTGTAAATCTGAATGACTGCGCCGCGGATCCCTTTATCCCGCACCAGCAAATTGCTGCCATTGCCAATGACCATTACAGGCACATGATATTTTTCCAAGATTCTGATAGCATCCCGCAGTTCCTCCGCATCCTTTGGCTGAATAAACAGATCCGCAGGGCCGCCCACGCGGAAGGTGGTATGCTCCTTCATCATTTCCTGCAGCTTCAGCCCTTCTTCACCCAGCCTTGCCTGCAGTTCCTGTATCAAATTCTCCATAAAATCACCTTCTTCTTATTTTCCAATGCGATTTGCAAAATTCTGTGATGTATTTTCTCCCATTTTCTTCTGACGGTTTGTCATAGCGGCAGATTCGCAAATCATCGCCACATTTCTGCCGGGGCGTACAGGAATTGTATTACAAAGCACCTTATTCCCCAAAATTTCCATATATTCTTCATTCAGCCCCAGCCTATCGTAGGAGCCCGTCTTGCCGTCCCAAACCTCCAGCTTGATGACAAGATCCACAGTCTTTTGGTCCTTGACAGAACCAACACCAAACAATTCTTTTACATTGATGATACCAATGCCTCTCAATTCAATCATATAACGGATGATTTCCGGGCAGGAACCAATCAAACGCCTGTCGGCAATGCGTTTGATCTCCACCGCATCATCAGCAATGAGACGATGCCCTCTTTTAATCAGTTCCAAAGCAGTCTCACTTTTCCCGATACCGCTGGGCCCGGTGATCAGAACCCCTTCGCCGTAGATATCCACCAAAACCCCATGCATCATAACACGGTCGGCCAGTTCTTCCCGCAGCCAAAAAATCAGTTCCGCCGTAAAATCTGTAGTTGTCTGAGCAGTACGGAAGATCGGCACATTATATTCCCTGCCGTATTCCAGTGCTTCCGGAAAAATTTCCAGATTCTTACAAACGATCAAACATGGGATCCGATACTGAAACAGATGCTGAATGGCCTCTTTTCGTTTTTCTTCGCTTAGGCTCAGCAGGTAGCTATATTCTACCCGCCCAATGACCTGCAGGCGGTCGCTGTCGAAACGCTCATAAAACCCTGTCAGCTGCAGGGCAGGCCGGTTGATTTCCTTTCTGATAACAGCACGCCCTTCCAAATCCAGCTCGGGCAGCATATTTTCAAGCTCAAAAGCTTCTACGATCTTCTTTAACTCCGCAGAATACATGGGTCTCCCTCTTTCTAGCTATAAATCAAAACCAAATTTTCTCCTAAGTATAGCATACCCTAAAATCATCCCTTTTGCAATTCTTCCTGATGGAAAAAGAGATACACCTGCTCTGCCGCGGGGATGGTCATGCCGTCTACCTCCAGCAGCTCTTCCACTTCTGCCGCAGCAATTTTTTCAATCGAACCAAAATGATGCATCAGAGCCTTTCGCCGCACCTGCCCAATGCCCTTGATATCATCCAGCACAGAGTGCAGATTTCGCTCATCCCGCAGCTTTCTATGGTAAGTAATTGCAAAACGATGTACTTCGTCCTGGATACGGGTCACCAGCTTGAAGCCTTCGGAAGTCAGGGGGACATAAATCTCTTCTTCGTGGAACAAAAGCCCTCGGGTTCTGTGCTTATCATCTTTCACCATACCGCAGACAGGGATATCCATGCCAAATGCCTGCAGCACCTCCTCCGCTGCATGTACCTGTGTTTTTCCCCCGTCCATCAAAATCAGATCGGGCAAACGGGTAAAGCTGCTGGTTTTGCCCTCTGTTTTTTCTTTCAATGCATGGTTCAGACGGCGGGTAATGACTTCCTTCATGGAAGCATAATCATTCGGCCCAACGACAGTCTTTATCTTGAATTTGCGGTAATCACTGTTTTTGGAGCGGCCATCCTCGAAAACCACCATAGAGCCAACAGACTCAAAGCCCTGAGTATTGGAAATATCATAGGCCTCTACCCGTTTCAACTCTCCCGGCAAGCCCAAGGCCTGCCGCAGTTCTTCCATAGCGCCTTTGGTACGCTGTTCCTCCCGTTTCAGCTTTTCCCCAAATTGCTCAAAAATCAGCATAGCGTTTTTATGAGCCAGTTCCACCAGCTTATGCTTTTCCCCTTTTACAGGCACAGTCAGGGTCACCTTGCTGCCCCGCCGTTCGGAAAGATAGTCCGCGATCAGCTCCGCTTCCTCTTCCAACAATGCTTCCTGCAAAATGATCTCCTTGGGCACATAAGCCGTACCGCTGTAGAACTGCTTCACAAAGGCCGTCAGGATTTCCGGGCGGCTCTGCTCCTCGAAAGCAGTCAGGGTGAAATTTTCTCTGCCTGTCATTTTGCCGCCCCGGATGAAAAACACCTGTACCAGACATTCCTCAAAAGCCCGCACAAAGGCAATCACATCCGCATCCCCCAGCCCTGTATTAGAAATCTTCTGCCGTTCTGCCACACTTTTGATAGAGCGAATCTTATCCCGCAAAGAAGCCGCCTTTTCAAATTCCATATTTTCCGCCGCTGCCAACATTTCCTGCTCCATTTTTTTCAGAATATCTTCATGCTTTCCCTCCAGAAAATCCATGGCATCCTTGATATACCCTTGATATTCCTCCACAGATACCTTTCCGCTGCAGGGGGCGATGCACTGACCGATATGGTGGTTCAGACAGGGCCGCTCCTTGCCGATGTCCCTGGGAAATACCTTTTTGCATTTTCGGATAGGAAACAGTTTGTGCAAAGTTTCCACCGTTTCTTTCATGGCCAAAACATCTGTAAAAGGCCCATAATATTTCGCCTTGTCCTTTTCCATCCTGCGGGTCGCAAAGATACGGGGAAATGGTTCCTGCACTGTTACCTTGATATAAGGATAGGTCTTATCATCCTTCAGCAGGATATTGTAATAGGGATGGTATTTCTTGATCAGATTACATTCCAGCAGCAGTGCTTCCATTTCCGAATCTGTCACGATATATTCAAATTCCTTGATATTCGGCACCATGGAACGGGTCTTGGCAGTTTGGTTACGGCTGCTCTGAAAATATTGCCGCACACGGTTTTTCAGGTTGACGGCCTTGCCCACATAAATCACATGACCATCGGCATCCTTCATCAAATAAACCCCAGGCTTTTGGGGCAGTTTTTTCAATTCCTCCTGAATATCAAACATAGACCTCACCTCTTTTCTTTTTATTTGTAAAAAAAGGAGCGTTTCCATCTATAACGCTCCTTTTGGTTGTTCTTATAATAAACGAAGTCTCTTCAATACACGAATCAGTTTGCCGCCGCCGGGTACTGTCTGCAGATCCTCTTCTACGATCCCTTTGATGAGCAGCATCACCAGACCATATACCGCGATCGCCACACAAATCGCCAGCAGTGTAGCAATAGTATTGCTGCCGAAGAGAGCATAGAACAGATGATAGCTGCCTAATGTGCCCGCCGCCATAGCAATAGAGCCAATCACAGGCTTCAGGAAACTGCCCATAAAATCGAACCTCGTTCCTGTTTTACGGGAGAGCATGATCACATCAAATACTGCCGCCACCAGATAGCAGCCTGTGGTGGAAAGCACTGCCCCCAATACATTGATGGAAGGAATACGAATCAAAATCAAATTCAAAATCACCTTGGTAATCGCGCCCAAAATCGCGCCAATCACCGGCACTTTAATATGCCCGATGCCCTGCAGGATGCCTGTGGAGGTCTGGCAGAGAGCCAAGAAGATGATAGAAATCCCCCCAACCGTCAGCAGCATACCGCCGTCGCTGGCTCTGGGAAACAGCATTTGGATAATCTGAGGGCCAAGGGCACTGATTCCCACCGCCGCAGGCACAGAAATAATCATGGAAATGCGATAAGTCAAAGCCATTTTCCTGCGCACCTGTTTTTTCTCTCTCAATTTCACAGAAGCCGCAATGCTGGGCAATACTGCCGTTGCAATGGCTGTGGAAATGGTTACAGGCAATGTGGTCAATGTGACATATTTGCCGGAAAGCTGCCCATACAATTCATTGGCTTCTGTAGCAGAAAAACCTGTTTCCTGCAGGATGTTCACCACCATGCCCATATCGATCAGATTCGTGATGCTGAATACCGCTGTGCCGGCAATGATGGGCCATGCCGTCTGCAGCACTCTGCCAATGAGCTGTCGTTTGCTTTCTTCATAGGGCTGCCTGCACCGTTCTGCCCGCCACAAAAGATAGGGACGGATGAGGCAATAGGCAAAAATCACCACAATCAGGCCAGCCAAAGCACCGATACCGGTACCCATAGTGCCGCCGGCAGAAGCCAGGGGGATATTTTTCTTCATTCCCTCCGGCACACTGACACTTAAAAACACCCATGCCAGATATACGCTGAAAAAAGCATTAAAAATTTGTTCGATGATCTGGGAAATAGCTGTGGGCACCATCGTGCGCATCCCTTGGAAATATCCGCGGAAGACAGACATGATAGCTACAATGACCAGCGTGGGACAAAGGGTCAGGATAGAATAGTAGCTATCGGGAATGCCAATCAGATTCGCCATTTTATCTGCTGTCAGGAACAGCAGAATCGCGAAAAATGCCCCCAAAGAAGTGGAGATGACCAATGATGCCTGAAAGACCCGATGGGCATTTCGGAACTGGCGCAAAGCAATACGCTCAGAAACCAGTTTAGAAATCGCCGCTGGCAGCCCCGCCGAAGAGAGGATCAGCAGGAAGGTATAAATATAATACCCACCGGCATAAATGGCATTCCCCTCGTCCCCGATCATATTTGTCAAGGGCAGACGGTAGATGAAACCTAAAAAGCGCACAAGCAAACTGGCCGCTGCCAAAATCGCCGCCTGTTTGATGAATGATCCGCCTTTTTTCCTTGCTTTTGCTGCCATGGTGCACCTCTGTTTATCTTTCAATGCTTTTTAACTATTTGCACGGTTTCTTGCTTTTCTGCGCTGGGTATTATCCAAAATCTTTTTCCGCATACGCAGGTTCTGAGGGGTTACTTCCAGAAGCTCATCATCACTGATAAATTCCATACACTGCTCCAGAGACATCTGGATGGGAGGAGTCAACTTCAATGCATCATCAGAACCGCTGGCACGGGTATTTGTCAACTGTTTCTTTTTGCAGACATTGATATCCATATCATCAGATCTGGAGTTTCTGCCAACGACCATCCCTTCATATACCTTCACGCCTGCGCCGATGAACAGGTCACCCCGTTCCTGGGCATTATACAGACCATAGGTAATTGCCTCGCCGCTTTCAAAGGCCACCAGAGAGCCCTGGGAACGAGTTATGATATCCCCCTTATAGGGTGCATACCCATCAAACAGGGAATTCAGGATACCATTCCCCTTTGTATCTGTCATAAATTCGCTGCGGTAGCCGATCAGACCTCTCGCAGGAATGGAAAATTCCAATCTGGTATAGCCGCCCTTTGCAGGGTACATATTTGTCATTTCGCCCTTTCTGCTGCCCAATTTTTCAATAACATTGCCTACAAATTCTTCGGGTACATCGATGGTAACCGCTTCCATAGGCTCACATTTTTTGCCGTTGATTTCTTTGAACAGCACTTCAGGTTTAGAAACCTGAAATTCATAGCCTTCCCGGCGCAGGGTTTCAATCAGGATAGACAGATGCAGTTCCCCTCTGCCGGAAACTTTTACACTGTCCATATTATCAGTATCTTCTACCCGCAGGCTAACATCCGTGTTCAGTTCTTTGAACAGTCTGTCTCTGATCTGACGGGATGTAACGTATTTCCCTTCCTGCCCGGCAAAAGGACTGTCATTTACAGAGAAATTCATAGACAATGTGGGCTCGGAAATTTTCACAAAGGGCAACGGTTCGGGTTTTTCAGGAGAACAGATTGTATCGCCAATCATAATATTTTCGATACCGCTGAGGGCAACAATGTTGCCAACGCCTGCCTCTTTTACTTCCACCCTCTGCAGCCCTTCAAACTGGTACAGCTTTGTGATGCGCACCTTTTTCTGTGTTTCTTCATTGTGCATATTCAAAACGACAACTTCATCATTCACGCGGATGATACCATTTTCGATCTTACCAATACCGATGCGCCCCAGATATTCACTGTAGTCGATGGTAGAGATCAGTGCCTGCAAAGGTGCTTCCGGATCGCCCTTGGGTGCAGGGATATGGTTGATGATAGCTTCAAACAGAGGCTTCATATCTCCTTCTCTCACGGTAGGATCTTCCGAAGCGTAGCCGCCCCTTGCGGAAGCAAATACAAAAGGAGAATCCAACTGATCGTCGTTGGCATCCAGTTCCATGAACAATTCCAGCACTTCATCGATCACCTCTTGGGGACGGGCTTCCGGTCTGTCCACTTTATTTACGCAAACAACAACGGGATGGTTCAGTTCCAGCGCCTTGCGCAGAACGAATTTTGTCTGGGGCATAGGGCCTTCAAAGGCATCTACCACCAGAACAACACCATCTACCATTTTCAGCACACGTTCAACTTCGCCGCCGAAATCCGCATGGCCGGGTGTATCGATGATGTTGATCTTTGTATCTCCATAATTTACCGCTGTATTTTTAGAAAGGATTGTGATACCTCTTTCTCTTTCGATATCACCGCTGTCCATAACTCTTTCCTGTACCTCCTGATTGGAGCGGAAAATGCCACTCTGTCTCAGCAGCTGGTCAACCAAAGTCGTTTTGCCATGGTCAACATGGGCAATGATCGCAACATTTCTGATATTTTCAATATTCTGATTCATACTGTTGATTACTCCATTCACATTCAAATTTCTCTTACGTACGACACTTTATTGTATCACACAGTTTTCCGTCATGCAATCTTTCCATCAAAAAAATCTCTAAAATCCACGCACGAAAACAGAAACAAAAGAAAGGCTCTCCGAACAACGGAGAGCCTCTTTTGCATAACCAAAATCAAATGTATATATCTGTATGCTTTCGCATTACGGTCTATAATTAAAATCGATTAAGCACGTGTTACGTTTGCAGCCTGAGGGCCTTTTGCACCCTGAACAACTTCAAATTCTACTTCCTGGCCTTCTTCCAGTGTTTTGTAGCCTTCAGCCTGAATTGCGGAGAAATGTACGAATACATCGTCTTCACCAGGTACGGAGATAAAACCAAAACCTTTTTCTGCGTTGAACCATTTTACTGTACCTTTTTTCATTCCTTAAAATCCTCCTACATAGATAGATAAAAACTTGTTACAGACTGATACTAACATATATTTCCGAAAGTGTCAATCAGATTTCTACCATTCTACTTGGGATTCGCACGACAATCCCCGCGGATTTTCGCCACAGAAAAGTATCTGCGCTCCGCAAATTTCTCATACTGCGCCGTACTGTGTATCCTCTAACAGTTTCCCGCTTTGGATGGCCGCCCGCGCCAACTGGTCACATCTTTCATTCTCCGGATTATCCGCATGGCCTTTCACCCAGATAAAAGAAACCTGATGCTTCTGCAATAAAACCAGCAGCCGTTCCCAAAGATCCACATTGGAGGCCTTCTCTTTTTTATTCCGCATCCAGCCGTTTTGTTTCCATTTCACGACCCAGCCCTTTTCGATGGCATCCACCACATATTTGGAATCACTGTAAAGATTCACTTTACAGGGTTCTTTCAAGGCTTCCAAGCCTTTGATGACCGCCAACACCTCCATACGGTTATTGGTCGTCAGCCGATAGCCGCCGGAAAGCTCTTTTCTGGCAGTGCCATACAAAAGCACCACACCATAGCCTCCTGCGCCTGGGTTGCCGGAACAGGCCCCGTCTGTATAAATCGTCACTGTTTTCATGGCGTTTCCTCCTTTAGAAATGCTTCCCCAATCAGCAGGTCTTCCCTTGTCGTAATCTTGATATTGCGATAGCTGCCCATAATGACTTTAACAGGATAGCCGCTGTGCTCTGCCAAGGAAGCATCATCTGTCCCAAGAAATCCATCCGCTCTGGCTGCTTCATATGCCTGCAGAATCAACTCTTTCCGGAAGGTCTGGGGGGTCTGGATCTGCCAAAGGGTACTTCTGTCCGGAGTTGCAACGGCAATATTCTCTCCATCGCAAACCTTAATGGTATCCTTCGCCGGCACACCTGCCACACAGCTGCCCATTTCCAGCGCAACCGCAATAGATTCCTCTATGATCTTTTCTGTGACAAAGGGACGAACGCCATCGTGGATGAGGACGATCTCCGTATCTTTCCCCAGCTGTTTCAACCCTTGATAAACAGAATCCTGCCGTTCTTTTCCGCCTTCCGTTACAGAAACCACTTTTTTCCAGCCATATTCCTGTACCATATCCCATACATCCTGCAAAGCATCCGCGCTTGTCACCAAAATAATATCCCGAATGGCTGCCGATTGTTCAAATTTTTCTACTGTATGGGTCAAAATTTCCTTTCCGCAAAGGGGCAAAAACTGTTTGCTGATCTCCGTTCCCATGCGCTTTCCCTTTCCCGCTGCCACGATGACAGCTGTGCTGATGGGTTTCATATCTTTTCCTCCATTAAAAATCAAAACCATTCTTTATCTGATACCCTATCAGAAAGAAAGGCTTCCAGTTTTCTGAAAGCCTTTCCTCTCTTTTTTATGCCGCAGCAATCATTTTTGTAAAAATCATCCGGCCGGCCGCAGTCTGCAGCACGCTGGTAACGATCACAGTCTTTGTTTCACCGATATGTCGACTGCCGCCGTCTACAACGATCATCGTGCCGTCGTTCAGATAGGCGACCCCCTGTCCGGCTTCTTTGCCGGCTTTGATGATAGTCACCTTCATTTCTTCCCCAGGCAGTACCACAGGCTTGATGGCGTTTGCCAATTCATTGATATTCAGCACCCGAACGCCCTGAAATTCCGCCACTTTGTTCAAATTGAAATCATTGGTCACAACGAACGCATCCATACTGTCCGCCATTTTCAGCAGCATGGAATCCACTTCCATAGGCTGCGTTGTCGTAAATTCCTTGATCTCCACAGGAACTGCCAGCTGTTTCTGAATCTCATTGAGGATATCCAGACCACGGCGCCCCCTCTGGCGTTTCAGGCTATCGGAAGAATCAGCAATATGACGCAGTTCTTCCAATACAAAATCGGGAATAACGATTTTCCCTTCAATAAAACCCGTCTGCAGCAGATCCAAGATGCGCCCGTCAATAATGACACTGGTATCCAAAATTTTGGGTCTGCCATAAATAGAATCTTCTGTTGTGCTGGGGGGCGTTGTCATCAACACTTCCTTGAGGGAACGCACATTGACGTCATCCTTTTTTCTCCTTGCTACACGGATGCCCAGAATACCAAAAACGATATTCAAGAGAACAACAATAAATGTCCCCAATGCACCAAATCCATTAAAGGCCAGCCCGATCAAATTCGCCAAAACTAAGCCGACGAAACAGCCGATTACCGAAAAAGCCAAGTCCTTCAGGTTCATTTTCGACAACCGATCTTCCGTTTGAGAGATTCTACTCATGAGCAATTCTGACAGTGGCGAAGAAAAAATAAAATAAAATATAAATCCGACAATCACCGATATGGCTGTGGGCACATACACCGGCAATTTTGCTTGAAATTTGAATAAGTCCATAAAAATCACTACATGCATCAAAGCATAAGTAGCCGCTGTCACAATCAGACTCATGATCAATTCTAATGCTCTTTTCATTTGTTCCACCTCCCTTTTAAATATTTTTATGGTAAATAAAAAAATAGATAAAATCCCCTTACTTTACCATAATAAAATTCTATCCCATTTTCATCCATTTGGCAAGCAGTTCTTCCGCCTCTCCCCTGTTAATTTCGTATACAGAAATGATTTCACTCAAAACGATCTGCCATGCCATAGAGAGTAACCGGTTTTCTATCACCGAAAGTTTCTTTTTTTCATTTCGTTCCAATAACTGCTTTACTACCTCCGCTGCTTGGTCCAGTTTTCCTGATTTTAACCGCTGAATATTTTCTTTATTTCTCTGATTCCAATTTTCTCCTCCGGCTGTTTTCTGCATCGGTTTTTCCCGCAGAAGGGTTTCTATCTCTTCCCGCTGCAACAGCGGCCGCAGGCCGATTTTTTCCGCATTGGCCAAAGGAATCCGAATACGCACATTTCCATAAGGAATGCGGATGACGCAGTATTCTTTCTCAATGCTTTCAATGATTCCCACTCCATGCATTGGATAAATGATCTTTTGTCCCTGTTCAAACATAAAACCCCTCCTTTCCCAGATTTTTTCCATTTTTTCAAAGAAATATTCCAATCCGGTATCAGGATAATGGTTTATAGTATTTTAAACTACATAATCTGTTTTTATATATTGAAATCTTCGGTTTTATTTGCTATATTACTCAATGACTATATTGTTCAATAAAATGATAAAATCATTTATTTTGGAGAAAATTATCATTTAGAATCATACATACAATGTAAAAAAGTTAGGAGAGGATCCCATGGCGGAGTATCAGATTTTCAGCGATGGTGCTTGCGATATTGGCTTTGAAAAGGCAGAAGAATTAAACATCCAGCTGGTTCCTTTTTATGTTTCTATCGACCATGAAAACTACTATAAAGAGATTTCAGAAATTTCTTTGGATACGTATTATCACTATATGACAGAGGAAAAAGGCTATCCTAAGACCTCCCTTCCTTCCACACAGGATTATATCGATGCCTTCCGTCCCGCTTTGGAAGCAGGGAAGGATATCCTTTGCATCACCATGACCCGCACCCTGACTGCTTCTTTGGAATCTGCCATAGCTGCTAAATCTATGCTGGAGGAAGAGTTTCCTGATGCGCAAATCCACGTCATCAATTCCTGGCTGGCAACCGGCGCACAGGCTTTGCTGCTGATGGAGATGGCTCGTATGCAAAAAAACGGGAAACCTTTAGAAGATGTGATATCTTATGTAGAAAAAGCAAAAATCGACGCCCGCATCAACTTTATGGTAGGCGATTTGAGTTATCTGGAAATTGGCGGCCGTATCGGAAAAGTAGCTGCCCTTTCCGGTAGTCTCCTGAAAATCAAACCCCTTATCATCCTGAAGGGCGGCGAAATTGGGGGTGGCGGCATCTGCCGCAGCAGAAAAAAGGGGCTGGCACAGATTGCAGATTTGACTGAAAAATATTTTAGAGAAAGCGGTGAAACCCCCGCTGATTATATCGCTACCGCCGGTACAACAAATATCTGGGACGATATGCCTGATTTTGAAGCAATACTCAAGGATAAAATAAAAATGAACTATCTGCCCCCTTTCCAAATCGGCGCCACCATCGCGTCACATACAGGCCCTGGTACAACTGGTATTTGCTTCGTAAAAAAATACGAATGCTATGGTTTTTGATCTTCAAAGGGAAACCTTCTGATGTTTCGTCGGAAGGTTTTTTACATAGAATTTTTTGCATAGAAAAAGGAGCGACAAAGTCGCTCCTTTCTTTTTATGTCTTATTTATACTGATGCAGAATGTGGTCTACGATACCGATGATTTCGCCGTTTTCTTTGTAAATACGAGGTACACGTTTTGTCAGTACGCAGGGCAGTTCATAGTTGATTGTGCCCAGAATAGCTGCCAGATCATCGAATGTTACATGTTTATCACCATCTGTACCAACAACGATTACTTCATCACCCATTTTTACGCCAGGGATATCTGTAACGTCAATCATCAGCTGGTCCATGCAGACACGGCCAACAACGGGAGCATACTGACCTTTTACGATCATGTTTGCTTTATTGGACAGGGCTCTGTTGTAACCATCAGCATAGCCGATAGGTACTGTAGCGATGATTCTTTCTGTTTCTGCTGTGTATGTTCTGCCATAGGACAGCTGAGAACCAGCGGGAACTTTCTTAACCAGACCGATGGTGGATTTTACTGTCATCAGAGGTTTCAGGTCGATCATGCCTTCGCATTCGCCGGAAGGAAGCATACCGTATGTAATGATACCGGAACGGCACATATCGATGTGTCTTTCAGGATATGCGATTGTTGTTGCGCTGTTTGCACAGTGGCGGATACCAACGTTTACGCCTGCATCCTGCAGTGCTTTTACCATTCTGTCGAAACGGTCGAACTGCATTTTTGTGAAATCAGGATGATCGCCTGTATAAGAGTCTGCTACTGCATGGTGTGTGAAAATACCTGTGATTTTAACGTTAGGCATTTTGCTTACTTCAATAATGTCCTTCAGAGACTGTTCAAAGTCTGCGTCATCTGTCTGGAAACCAACACGTGTCATACCTGTATCCAGTTTGATGTGGCCTTCTACAACAACGTTTGCTGCTGCTGCTGCTTCCTGCAGGCTTCTTGCGTGTTCGATACCAACGATTGCGTTTGTGATGCTCTTCTGGCACAGAATTTCAACACAGCTTGCGGGTGTGTAGCCTAAAACCAGAATGGGTTTTGTGATGCCTTCGTTTCTCAGGCTCATACCTTCTTCGATGTTGGAAACACCAAACCAGTCGAAGCCGCCAGCCTGCAGTTTACGTGCTACAAAGCCATCGCCATGACCATAAGCATCCGCTTTTACGATACCCATTACTTTGTGTTCGGGTGCCATTTTGGATTTGATGCTCTTAATGTTGTAATCCAATGCATCCAAGTCGATTTCTGCCCATGTTCTTTTGATAAAATCCATAAATTCCGCTTCCTTTCCAAGAAAAAATGGTTCCTTTTTCCAGTATTTTTTTCATTGCCAAGGGAAATTTACTGCGATTTTTCCCTGAAATGCGCTCCTGCACTTTCCAACATTGGCAATTATTTAACACTTGTATTAAATATAGCACAATGTGGCCGATTTGACAATATCTGATGAAAAATATTTCATTCTCAAATGAAAAAAATACAATATTCACAATTCTTGTCATGCAAGATACATACGGGTGAAAAGCTCATAAGCATCATAGATAGCATCGCCGCCGTCGCCCACCTCATTGGCATCTCCTACAAGGGCATAGCTCATCCGTTCATCCATCAGCCACATGGTCATCTCCGTATCCACAGCAGATGCACTGCCCCCTGCCCAAATAACCGTATCCGCAGAAACAAACATGGTCATGGCGCCAATTTTCACAAAGAGCTTTCTGCCTTCCATCAACGCGGCCGTTGTCGTTGTCAAAAAGCTTACGTTCTTTTTCTTCAGGTCGTTCAGCAAAGGTCGCGCCATAGCTCCCATATCTCCCCCCATTTTTTTGTTGGGCTCAATGATCTTGATTTCCGGTTCTTCCGCCCGAGCCGCCAGAAATGCTGCCGTTTCCAGGCCAATGGCACCGCCGCCAAGAATGACAATTTCGCCCTTCAGCATCTCTGCAATTTTTTCTTCCTCCATCTGCAAAACTTCCTGTGCGGTGAAATACTGTTCCTCCGCCAATCCTTCGATGGGCTGTTTTTCCGGCAAACTGCCCGTAGCCAGCACGGTGAAATAAGGATTCTTTTCCTTCACAAGCTCCAGTGTACCCTCTGTTTCCGTCAGGATATTTACACCCAATTCTTCCAAGGTGTATTTCATATAATCAATATATTTCAGAAAATCACTCTTTTTAGGAGGCAGTGCTGCCAACCGCAGCTGGCCGCCCAATTCCTTCTCCTTGCAGACCAAAGTGGTCTTAAACCCTCTCTCCGCAGATTTCTTTGCTGCTTCCATCCCTGCAGGGCCACCGCCAATGACAACGCATTCTTTTCTGGTGGCAACTTTTCTGCGCTGATGTTCAAAATGCTCATTACCCGCTTCGGGATTGAAGGCACAAGAAATCTCTTTTCCTTTCAATACCCCCATAATACATTTGTTGCATCCCAGACAA
The DNA here is from genome assembly GCF_051877975.1 of Anaerotignum sp. Lineage (GTDB taxonomy): Bacteria > Bacillota > Clostridia > Lachnospirales > Anaerotignaceae > Anaerotignum_A. The sequence continues at coordinate 9,673 of NZ_JBJEJK010000020.1, read as the reverse complement.
GGCAGATAAGGTTTTCCTTCCTTCATCCGATCGGCAAAGGCCGGGTCTGCCAGAAAGGCTCTGGCTGTGCCGCAGAAATCACAAAGGCCTTCCGCCAAAATTCGTTCCGCCGTTTCTTCGTCCTGAATACGGTTGCAAGCAATAACAGGCACAGAAAGATATTTTTTCAGAATACCCGCAAAAGGTGCATAAGCGCCCTTGCTCACGTGATAAGAAATCTGCTCCACAGGGGATTCATGCCAGCCGCCGGTAACTGTCACACCATCGATGCTGCCTGCCTCCTCCGCTTTTTTGCAGAAACGCAGGGTATCCGCCAGTTCATAGCCGCCCTCTACCATCTGTGCCGCGGAAACCTTCACCAAAACAGGAAATTCCCCAACTGCTTCCCGTACCTTCGCCAGCACTTCCAAAGGATAGGTGATGCCATTTTCGTTTTGATAGCCATAGGTATCTTCCCGCAGATTGCTCAAAGGGGAGAAACATTCAGAAAGCAGATATCCGGCGGAAGCACTCACCTCCACCAGATCCGCACCAATTTCCTTGCACAAAGCCGCCGCCTTTCCAAAGGCTTCTTTTGTATCAGCCAAGTCTTCCGCTGTCATTTCCTTGGGCTCTGCTTTGAAAATGGGAGAAGCCACCGCGGAAGGAGCCAGCAAAGGCTTTCCGCCATGGTTTTGTTCACTTTCATTACGCCCACAATGGAAGAGCTGCACAATCAGTTTGCAATCGTAGGCATGGATCCTGTCCGCCAATGCTTTCAGGCTTTCCCGCTCCACCGTTTCCGCATCATACATCCCCTTCAGCGCGCCCGCCTCATTCACCGCCAAAAGGAATGTCACTGCCGCTGCACCGCCCTTGGCTCTTTCTTCATAAAAGGCATAGTCCCGCTCTGTCAATGTATTGCTCTGCGCAAAGCCCGTGTGCATCGCCAGCATGATCCAACGGTTTTTCAATTCCAAATCCCTGATTTTATATGGTGTAAATACCATTTTTCATCCCTCCATTCTGCCTCTAGCATATCATATCTGTATCTTTTTTTCCAGACAAATGAAACAGGCGGCAAAGCCTGCCAAAAACAAGCTTTCCCGCCGTATCAGTTTTCTTCGCTTTTATCAGAATTCAAGGTTTTTCTTTGTTTCTTTATCAAAAATATTCACATTTTTGCCCCGGAAAGTAAAGGAAACCGATGCGCCGATGGAAAAATCCATGCCTTCCTCATGGATATCATTCATCGGTACGATGACAATGCTATCCTGCCCGCAGGCGTTCACATGCAGATGGACAGCAGAACCCATCATTTCGCTTACATCCACTGTACCATGGATCATCTGGCTTGCTTCTCCCTTCAAGCGGATATGTTCGGGGCGAACCCCTAACGTAACGGACTGTGGCTTTACGTCATTCTTTGCCAGTTTTTCCTGTTTATCTTCGGAAAGAACCACCTTTGCCCCCTCCAAAACCACCGCATATTTGCCATTCTCCCGTATCAGCTCCCCATCATAGAAATTCATCTGGGGCATACCGATGAAGCCGGCAACGAATTGATTAGCGGGATGGTCGAATACCTCCTGGGGTGTGCCGATCTGCTGCACCACACCATCGCGCATGATAACGATTCTGTCGCCCAGGGTCATGGCTTCTGTCTGGTCATGGGTAACGTAGATAAATGTGGTATCGATTCTCTGGCGCAGCTTAATGATTTCCGCCCGCATCTGATTCCGCAGCTTTGCGTCCAGATTGGACAAGGGTTCATCCATCAAAAATACTTTCGGGTTTCTGACGATAGCACGGCCGATCGCCACACGCTGCCGCTGCCCGCCGGAAAGGGCTTTGGGTTTTCTGTCCAGATATTGCGTGATATCCAGAATTTCCGCCGCTTCCCTTACCTTTTGGTCGATCTCTTCTTTAGGCAGCTTTCTCATTTTCAGGGAAAATGCCATGTTATCATATACGGTCATATGGGGATACAGGGCATAGCTCTGGAAAACCATAGCAATATCCCTGTCTTTCGGTGCCACATCGTTGACTTTTATGCCATCAATGAGCAATTCCCCCCCGCTGATCTCTTCCAGGCCGGCAATCATACGCAATGTTGTGGATTTTCCGCAGCCGGAAGGGCCAACCAATACAATAAATTCTTTATCGGCAATTTCCAGATTGAAATCTTCCACAGCCACAACGCCTTCCGCCGTGATCTTCAGGTTGGATTTTCTTTCCGGCTCGCCTTTTTTCTTCTTTTTCTGTGGGTTCGGATAAATTTTCTTGATATTTTTCAGCGTTACGCTTGCCATTTTTTGCTGCTCCTTCCATAAAGCCGAGTCATTTCGGCAATCTTTGCGGTCAGTTTCTCCGTGATCTGGCCTTCTGTCAATCTCCATTGCCAGTTACCGCCTAAGGTACTGGGGGTATTCATGCGGGCCTCAGCGCCCAGCCCCAGAAAATCCTGCATCTGCGCTACGAACAGCTCCGCCACAGAACTCATGCCCCCTCTGAGGATGCCCCAATGGAAGCCTTCCTCCTCATGCAAGCCCAGATATTTGACCGCCATGGCAATATCTTCAGGGGCTGCGGCATCCTTCCATGCCATTACGGGTTCATTATCATGGGTGCCTACATAGCATACACAATGGGAGGGATAGGTATGGGGCAGATAATCGCTGGGCTCCCGGGAATCGAAAGCAAATTCCAACACCTTCATCCCCGGGAATTGGGAATCCTGCAAAAGCTGCTGCACCTCCGGTGTCAGATAGCCCAAATCTTCCGCAATAAAAGAAACATATGGAAACCAGTTTTTCAGTACAGAAACCAAATCCATGCCGGGGCCTTTCACCCAATGCCCATTTTTGGCATTGATATCCCCATAGGGCACCGCCCAATAGCTTTCCAAGCCACGGAAATGGTCTATTCGAATCACATCATACAGCTTGGCTGCCCCATCGATTCTGCGGATCCACCAGCCATAGCCGTCGGCCTTCATGGCATCCCAATCATAGAGAGGGTTGCCCCAAAGCTGACCGTCGGCACTGAATGCATCAGGAGGCACACCGGAAACTTCACAAGGCACATTCCTTTCATCCAGCTGGAAGAATTTTGGCTCTGCCCAAACATCGGCGGAATCCATAGCCACATAAATAGGCATATCCCCGATGATGCCGATACCCTTTTCCTGGGCATAGGCCCGCAGGGCGTTCCACTGACGGAAGAACAGATACTGGATATAAATGAATACTTCCATATCGTCAGCCAGTTCCCAGCGGTACCTTTCCAAGGCATCCGCTTTCCGCAGGCGGATATCCTCATCCTCCCATTCTGTCCATGCTTTCATGCCGAAATGACGTTTCAGTGCCATATACAAAGCATAATCGGGAAGCCATGTTTGATTTTCTTCTGTAAATTTTTTGATTTTTTCTGCATCTTTTTGCCAGCCGCGCTGCTTTGCTTTTTCCAGCAGGTCGAAACGGCCTTCGTAAATTTTCTTATAATCCACCTTTGCAGGCTCGCTGCCCCAATCCACAGCATTGATTTCCGCCTGTTCCAGCAGACCTTCTTTGCAAAGTATCTCCAAATCGACAAAATACGGATTGCCCGCAAAGGCGGAAAAGCTCTGATAAGGGGAATCCCCATAGCTGGTGGGCCCAACGGGAAGCATCTGCCACCATCTCTGCTGGGCTTTTTCCAGAAAATCAATAAAAGCATAAGCGGCTTCTCCTAAGGTACCGATGCCATAGGGAGAAGGCAACGCCGAAATCGGCAGCAAAATACCGGAACTTCTTTCCATAGACACCCCTCCTCAGCCTTTGACCGCGCCTGCCAGAACACCTTTGATGATGTGTTTCTGCCCTAACAGATAAATGATAACAACAGGCAGGACAGTCATAACGATACATGCCATCATAGGGCCCATTTCCACTCGGCCATAGCTGCCCCGGAAATATTGGATCAGCATCGGGATAGTACGATATTTTTTGATATCCAATACCAGTGTGGGCAGCAGATAGTCATTCCATACCCACATCGTTTCCAGCACACCAACAGAAATCATGGTAGGCTTCAGCAAAGGGAAAACGACTTTAAAATAAGTCTGCAACGGATTGCAGCCATCGATCATTGCCGCTTCTTCCAGCTCCAGGGGAATGGATTTCACAAAGCCAGAGAACATGAATACCGCCAAGCCCGCGCCAAAGCCAAGATAAATAAAGCAGATGGTCAAGGGCGTATTGAACCGCAGGCCAAAAATATTCAGACTGTCCGCCGTCTGGGACAAGGTGAACATGACCATCTGAAAAGGCACGACCATAGAAAAGGCACACAGCAGATAGATCAGCTTGGAAAGCTTGGAATGTACTCTTGTGATATACCATGCACACATGGAGCAGCACAGCAAAATCAATGCCACAGAAGAGATGGTGATAAAGGCACTGTATCCAAAGCTCTGCAGAAAGCCCTGGGCATTTAAAGCCTTGCTATAATTCGCCAGCCCTGCGAAGGTTTCTCCATTGGGCAGGGTAAAGGTTTCCGCTGTGGTGATGGCCGTTTCCTTTTTGAAGGAATTCATTACCACCATAACAATAGGATATAGATACAACACACAAATAATCGAGAAGAAAATTGTCCCTAATGTGCTGCCAAAAGATTTTTTTGCCTTGTTCATTACTGCTGCACCTCCTTAGAACGCGTTGCTTTCAGCTGTGTCAAGCCAATGATAACCACCAGAATAAAGAAAATCACCGCTTTCGCCTGACCGATGCCCTTCCAGGCTGCACCAGCGCGGGCATAGAAGGTATAGTAAATATTCAGCGCCAGCATTTCTGTAGTATGGGCCGGGTCGCCTGCGGTCAGGGACAGGTTCTGGTCAAAGAGCTTAAAAGCGTTTGTAATGGTCAAAAACAGGCATATGGTAATCGAAGGCATGACCATAGGCAGCTTTACCTTCAGCAGCGTCTGCCAGTGATTTGCGCCGTCGATGGAAGCCGCTTCCATCAAGTCGGGCGGCACATTCTGCAGACCGGCAACGTAAATGATCATCATATAGCCGATCTGCTGCCAGCAAAGCAGAATGATCAGCCCCCAATATCCCGCTTGTGTATTCAGCGCCAGCAGCGGCTCTCCCATTTTCATCAGCACCGCATTAAACAGCGTCTGCCAGATATACCCCAGCACGATACCGCCAATCAGATTTGGCATGAAGAAAACCGTTCTGAAAATATTTGTCCCCTTCAGTTCTTTTGTCAGTGCCAAAGCGATGGCAAAGGCCGTCACATTAATGATGAGGGTCGCAACGATCACAAAAGCTACCGTAAACCAGAAGGAATTGATAAAGGATGTATCCGTCAAAGCCTTTGCATAGTTGCTGAGGCCTATCCATTTCGCATTTTTCACAGTAGTGAATTGGCAGAAGGACAGATACAGGCCATGCAGGAAGGGCCAGATAAAGCCTACGCAAAAGGCTGCTAATGTAGGTGCCACAAAGAGAGGAAACCATCTTTTTAAAGCTTTTTCCACGGTAGTTCATCTCACTTTCTTTTGGAAATTTCAGGAAAATGTTTATAAAAAAAGGAGGAAGCATGTGCTTCCCCCTTTTCTCAGACTGCAAAAAATGCTGTTCGCACAAATCAACCGTTTGCCAGCTGATATTCTGTTGCCCAACCATCCACAAATGCGGAAACAACTGCGGCCCAGTTTTCCTCTGTCTGATTAGCCGCATAGGCTGTCAGCGCGGAACCAACGCCATTTTTCCATTCTTCAGAAGGCATGGTAGGGAAATTCCAGGATACAGGCGTTTTTCCTGCTGCTGTCATTGCAGCATCCTGTTTTACAAACAGGTTGGAAGATTCCAGTGCATTCCGGAAAGGAATTACAAAGCCCATGCCTGCTGCGCCGCTGGGCATTGCGCCTTCGCCGCCGCACATGGCTGTTGTACCAACTTCACTGGTCACACACCAGTTCATAAAATCCAATGTTGCCTGGATATCCGCTTCGGATGCACTGTTGTTTACACACCAGTAATTTTCCGTACCTGTGCACAAGCCCTGATTTGTTTCGTCCCCCACGCCGAAATAAATAGGGATCATTGCCAGATCCTCATCTGTGAATTTGCCTTCGTCAACCAGGTTGCCATATTCCCAGGAACCATTCTGGAAGAATACCGCTTTGCCCGCCAAAAATTCATTTCTGGAATCATCGCCGGTCTTTGCAGAAAGTTCTGCAGGGCTGCAGGTGCTGTTATTAATATACAGATCCCAAATTGCACGATAATTATCCAGATAGATGCCTTTGATGGCATCTGTAGTGCCGATGCCATCTGCCTGATATTCAAAGTAGACGGGCAGATTTGCCAGATGTGTTTTAAATCTCCAGTCGGAAGAGCTATCCATCCCTGCGGATGTAAATGCCGCAAAGCCCAGTTCATCTTTCCTTGCTGTAATATCTTCTGCAATGGATTTCAGGGTTTCAAAGGATGTGATATCTTCCACAGCATAGCCAGCCTGTGCCAGCAGGCTTTTATTGACAATAATGCCATAGGATTCGATGGCATAAGCAATCCCTGCAACGGAGCCATCTTCCTTTTTCAGTGCATATGCGTCGCTTGTCAATTGGCTCAGCACATCGCTGCCTGTCAGGTCATAGCAGTAATCTGCCCAGTTTTTCAGGCCAACGGGCCCATTTACCTGAAACAATGTAGGTGCATCAGATTTCCCCATTTCTGCCATCAACGTTGTTTCATAATCGCCGGAGGCTGCCGTGACAACTGTGACAGGTACGCCGGTTTCTTCTTCATATACCTTTGCCAGTTCCCGCCACTGGGCATCCTGCTCCGGTTTAAAGTTCAGATAGTATACGCTGGGGGTATCGCTGCTGGATGCTGTTTCAGAACCGCCGCAAGCCGCCAGCCCTGCACACAAAACCAAAGATACCATCAGTGCAATTATTCTTTTCATCTTAACATCTCCCTTTCGTTCTTTATTTTGCATAAAAATATATTTCCATATCCCTTTTCAAGATATAAAAATCAATCCAATTGACAGACACTGCCTCCTTCCCGCAGGGAAGTCTCCAGTTCTATATGACAATTGTCCCCTTTCTTTTCCACCATATCCAAAAGAATCTGTACAGAATATTTTCCCAAGGCTTCTGCCGGCTGTACCAGCGTTGTCAATGTAGGCACCGTATAGGCCGACATGGTAATGCCATCGATGGCAATGACAGAACAATCCCCCGGCACACGCCAGCCTTCATCGGAAAGGGCTTTTATCGCTGCCACTGCCATGGAATCGGCAATGGCAAAAACTGCCGTAAAATCTTTTCTGCGCTTTGCTAAACGACGCATGGCTTCATAAGCAGATGCCATATCAAATCTTCCCGTTTCTTCCACCAGTTCCTCATCCAGCGGAATGCCATAATCGGCAAGAGCCTGCTGATACCCCCTGTAGCGCAGCTCTGAAACAGAATGATCCTGTTTGGAATCCAGAAGCAGTGCAATCTTTTTATGTCCCTGTTTGATCAGCAGTTCCGTTGCTTTATAGGCTTCTTTCTGGTCATTGATCGTAACAGAAGAATACATATTTTCCTGCAGCCCACCAAAGCTGTTAGTATAGGAACAACAGACGAAAGGCACCTGCAGTACAGCGATCAGCTCCTCAGAATAATCAAAGCAGCCCCCTAAAAGAATCAGCCCCCGCAATTTTTTGGACTGTACCAGGCTTGCGCCTGCGCTCAGTTCATCCGCTCCGCTGGCAATCTGGTGGAATATCATAGTATATCCAGCCTGCCCTACTGCATTCTCAATCGAACGAATGACTTCCGTAAAGAAAGGGTTGCCAACACCGCGCACCACCAGACCGATGGTATTGGATTGGGGTTTTACCAGATCCCTTGCGCTGTTGTTTGGCACATAATGTACTTCCTGCACCACTTTCATGACCTTTTCCCGCACAGTGTCACTAACATCAGGGTGGTCATTAAGAACACGGGAGACTGTACTGACGGATACGCCGCAGCGTTCCGCAATATCTTTGATCGTCATGGTTCCTTACCTCTTTTCTGCCATATAACCATTTCGGAAATATTTCCAGAAACGTTACCGGGAACGTTTCCAGAAACTATATTTGCATCATATCAATTTTTCATCCATATGTCAATTCTATTTTGTGCATTTTTTCATATAATACTATGATTACGCCTCGTATTTACAGCTATTTGCACAAAACTGGTAACATTTACCAATCTCTCAAATCCATTCCCGCTCTTTCGATGCTCTGCTTTTTTCCTGAAAAAAAGAGATTGCATAAATTTTCTATTTGCATTAAGATAGATACAAACTATCCTTTGATAGAAAAAACGAAAGATATGAGGTGGATTCCCATGAGATACGGTCTAATCGGCGAAAAATTAGGACACAGCTTTTCCAAAATCATCCATGAACAGCTGGCGGATTATACATACGATTTGATTCCCTTGACAAGAGAAGAACTGGACACATTTCTGACAGAAAAAAACTTTTCTGCGCTGAATGTGACCATTCCCTATAAAGAAACTGTCATCCCTTATCTGGATGAAATCAATGCCCATGCCAAAAAAATCGGCGCTGTCAATACGGTAGTAAACAGAAACGGAAAGCTGTACGGCTACAATACAGACTTTTACGGGTTCCGCTATATGCTGCAGAATAATGGTATCGATGTTGCCGGCAAAAAGGCCCTGGTGCTGGGCAAAGGCGGTGCTTCCAAGGCAGTCAGCGCTGTATTGGAAGCACTGGGGGCCTCTGAAATCCTGACAGTATATTATAAAGAAAGCCCCGGAACCATTACCTACCAAACCTGTTATGCAGAACACGCCGATGCCGAAATCATTGTAAATACAACGCCCGTTGGTATGTATCCCAAGGCGGACGACTGCCCCATTGATTTGAGCAGATTCCCCCATCTTACAGGTGTTGCGGATGTTGTATATAATCCCCTGCGGACGCAGCTGGTATTGGAAGCACAAAAAAGAGGAATCAACGCCGCAGGCGGTTTGGAAATGCTGGTAGCGCAGGCAAAATATGCTGTAGAAATTTTTTTGGATACAAAGATAGATGATGCCCGTATTGGGGAAATCCATGCAGGCTTGGTAAAAGAACGCTCCAATCTGGTGCTCATCGGCATGAGCGGCGGCGGAAAAAGCACCTTGGGCAAACTGGCAGCAGAGAAACTGGGCAAAACCTTTATTGATACAGACGAGCTCATTGTGGAACGCATCGGCATGTCTATTTCTGATTTCTTTGCAAAGGAAGGGGAGCCTGCATTCCGGGAAATCGAAACAAAAGTTCTTCATGAAGTTTCCGCACAAAACAATCTGGTCATTTCTACCGGCGGCGGTATCATAAAGGATTTCCTGAATGTAGACTATCTGAAACGCAACGGCAGAATGATCTGGCTGAAACGGGATGCAGAGCTGCTGCAAAGCGGCCACGGCAGGCCCCTTGCCCCCGATCAGGCCGCAGTACAAAAACTGTATCAGGAACGCCTGCCCCTCTACACAGCAGCGGCAGAAGCTATTGCGGAAAACAACGGCACACCAGAGGAAGGTTTGGGAGCCATTCTTTCCGCTTATGAAAAAACACTGAACTAACATCCAACAAATAAAGGCCCTTTCTCCGAAGAGAAAGGGTCTGTTTTATTAGAGGGAAATAGAG
>NZ_JBJEJK010000019.1:0-20502 GCF_051877975.1 Anaerotignum sp. | reverse complement strand
GGAATGACTATGGGTTGTGTGTTCATATCCATTGTTCAGTTTTCAAGGATCAATCCGCTTTTTCAGCGGCGAAGATTATTTTATCAAATCTTCATTTTGCTGTCAAGTACTTTTCTAAGTACTTTTTATTAAATTTCTCATCTGCTTTTTCAGCAGCGAATGATATTTTATCAGGCATCATTCATCCTGTCAAGCACTTTTTTCGATTTTTAAAATCTTTTTTCGTGCTTTTTCGTTGCTGTTTTGTCAGCGAAAACCAGTATATCATCTGCGGCCCCGCTTGTCAATGTTTTTCTTTTCAAACATTCGCCGTTGACCTGTTTGATATGCTGTTTCTGCCCTGCCAATCAGCAGCGACAGTTATTTATTATACTCGCTTGTCAAAAAATGTCAATATCTTTTTTCGCTTTTTTAAAAGTTCTTCTTTTATAGCTCTTCTTTTATAAGGAAAAACGGCCTTTTCTCGGACCATGATCCAAGAAAAAACCGTTTTCCTTCCTTATAATGTGCCTGTCAATGTGCACGCTTTAGTTACATTTGTTTGTTTTGTTGTTTTTATTGTTCTTGTTTGTCTTTTCATTTTTGCCTGTGTCAATGCTGTATTCCTGAGCAAATTCTGTTCTGTTCATGCCCTTCTGGTTGTTCTTTTCTGTCTTATTGTTTGTTTTGTTGTTGTTCTTGTCCATCACTATGACCTCCCTGTATTTTTCCATTGCTTCCTTAGCGAGTTCCTCTCGCAGTCATAGTATGGCTCCTCTTTTTCTTTTTATGCGTTTTTCCTCTTTCCTGACAGATATCTTTTTTTATATTTCATTGCAGCATAACGCATCACTTTTTGATAAACAACCGGATTGCACATACCGCCTACAACACCGGCCACAGGCAAGCCCTGGATAAATTTTGCCGTCAGCATCCCGCCGGAAAGGGCAGAAACAGCTCTCTTTACTTCTTCTTCAAAGGGAAAGGCTTCTTTTTCCTCCGAAAGCCCAATCCACCCATCCACTAATTGATCTGCCTTTCGTTTTTCCGCTCCTTCCGCTAATCCAGCTGCAATCAGCCGCAAAATAAAAATTTGTTCTTCTCTCCGGTGATAATCATAGCCATAGCCGGCAGCCATTTCATATAAGCCCTTCAAAAGCATGCTAAGAAAGACCGGAATATCCGGAATACCGATTCCCAGTAGTCCCAGACCAATCCCTTCTGCTGTGGTCACCGCAGAATTGAGCACTCTGCTCTTCCTGCCGGCAGCTTCCAGCTTTTTCAAAGATTTCTTCGTTGGCTTTTTATCCATGCGAAAATCATTCACCTGAAATTCCAGCTGCAGCTCATCACCTTTGAACATTCTTTCAATGGCACCTGTTCCCTTTTCAAAAATTGCGAGAAATGCCTTATAAAACGCAGCATCTAATGTTGCTGAAAGTTTTTCTGGAATCTTTTCTTCTATTTTGCCCGTCAAATCTTTGATTTTCCCATCCAATTTCGATTCTTTTTTATTTTCCGCAGAGCAAAGCATCCGTTCCTCTTTTTCTAATAAACGTTTCCATTCCCGTTCCAAAGCTGTCCCCATCTTCATACCTTCTTCCTATATAGAAAGAAGAGGATGCCTTTCAGCACCCTCCCCCAGCGATGCATCATCGCTTGTCTTTAGATTTCTTTTTTCCCTTTATCAGAACCATTTTGGAACACATTGGTCAAATCCGTGTTCCCCACATTGGTCTTCATAGCTGTATCCGCCTGTACATTCTGCATACGGTAATAGTCCATTACCCCAAGATTACCGCTGCGCAGTGCTTCTGCCATAGCCTTGGGAACTTCTGCCTCCGCTTCCACAACTTTCGCTTTCATGTGTTCTACTTCCGCTTTCATTTCCTGTTCTTTGGCAATAGCTGTCGCACGGCGTTCTTCCGCTTTCGCCTGGGCGATCTGCTTATCTGCCTCCGCCTGCTGGATCTGCAGATGTGCGCCAATGTTTCTGCCAATATCCACATCGGCAATATCAATAGACAGGATTTCAAATGCTGTACCATTATCCAGACCTTTCGACAGCACCGTCCGGGAAATCAGATCAGGATTTTCCAGCACACTCTTATGGCTCTGGGAAGAGCCAACCGTTGTAACGATACCTTCGCCAACTCTGGCAATGATGGTTTCTTCGCCGGCACCGCCGACCAGTCTGCCCAGATTTGCCCTTACGGTTACCTTTGCAATTACTTTTACCTCGATCCCATCAATAGCCACCGCAGAAATCCAAGGTGTCTCAATGATCTTAGGGGTTACGCTCATCCTTACCGCTTCAAACACATTTCTGCCTGCCAAATCGATGGCCGCCGCTCTTTCAAAAGACAGATCCAGATTTGCTCTGTGTGCAGCAATCAAAGCATCTACTACATTATCAACTCGCCCGCCGGAAAGCAGATGAGATTCCAGCTGGTTTGCATTCACATTCATCCCGGCCTTCTGCGCTTTGATTAAAGGGCGAATGATTTTATCTGCCCGTACCCGGCGCAGCCGCATACCGACCAGAGAGAAAATGCTCACCTTCACTCCGGCAGAAACTGCGGAAATCCATAATCCCAAAGGAACAAAACTCAGGAAAATGCCCACAATAACCAAAATCGCAATGACAGGAATCATAAAACCAAAAATTCCAAACATAACAATACGCCTCCTTTTGTCTCTTCTTTTACCCTTATTCTGTATAAGCTTTTACCGTCACAGTCTTTCCTGTAATCTGTACCACTTGTACCTTTTCTCCTCTGTCAATAAAATCCCCCTGAGAACAGACATCGATCATTTTTCCATCGAACTCCGCCACGCCAAAGGGCCGCAGTGTCGAATGGGTCAGCCCCACTTGTCCCAAAAGCCCCTGCAAAGCACTTTCGTCAAAATCTTTCGCTTCCTGCCTGTCTTTTAATACGACTTTATTATACAGCCCGCTTTTTTTCGCAAAGATGACCATCGCAAAAAAGATCACAACCCCCGCTGCCAGCATGATGATAAAAGCAACCATCCCGTACAGCTTATAGGTTAGAATCAGCGAGCAGAAAAGAGAAACCGAACCCAAAATACCAAATAACCCGAATCCCGGCATCAGAATCTCCGCGAAGATCATCACTAAACCGAGAATCGCTAAAACAACGATCCATGGGAACATCCCTTTCAACCTCCTTTATGCAATTTTTTTGCCCTATTCAAGCCAAACATATTCCTCTTTCGAAAAATATCTCTTTCTGCCATTATAGTATCATAAAGGATGTTTTCTCCGCAATGGTCCAAAGAAAACTGTAAGAATTGTTTAAGAAATTCCATCAGAAATAAAAAAAAGAGAGCAGAAAATTATTCCGCTCTCCCGAAAATCTCCTCCCTGCATGCTGCCTAAACCCATAAAAATCTGAACCCCTGCATTCCATTCTCCCGTTCTCTTTTTTAAATTTCTTTCGTTACAGGCACGATGATACTTTCGCCCGCTCGTACGTTCGCTGTTTTCATCCCATTTACTTCCAGGATCGCATTCACCATATGTTCGGTTTTTTCCCCGTCTGATTTATATTCTTCCGCAATATTCCAAATCGTATCTCCTTTATGAATCTGGACAGATTCATAATATGTTTTTGTTGTTTTTTCCGTCTGGGCGCCCATGGCAAAGGTCCCAAGGCAGAGAATCAAAGCAATTGTCAGCAGCATAAAAATATTCTTTCTGATTTTTCTGGATTTTCTTACAACTCTTCTCTGTGTTCTTCTTTCCATATTTTCGCCCCATTTCTACCGAACATTTTTTCGTTTTACATTTGTATCATACAAGAACACATATTCTTTGTCAATACTTTTTGGGGAAATTTACGAACATAGGTTTGATTTTTCATTTTGCCCATGCTATAATAAAGGCGAACAATGCAATCGTGGGAGTTTCTCCCATGCAAAGGGTTTTGCTGTGCAAAATACTTATCCGGCAGAATATTACTTTTTTCTGCTATTTACTTGATAATTCCCATCCATTTGGATACAATCATAAGGAGTGAGAATATGAGCGAACTGTCCGCAAAACAAAAGCAAATTTTAGAATATATGAAGGCAGAAGTTCGGGAAAAAGGATATCCCCCTTCCGTTCGGGAAATCTGCGATGCCGTAGGGCTGAAATCTACTTCCACGGTTCATGGGCATCTTTCCCGCCTGGAAAAGAAAGGCCTCATCCGCAGAGACCCTACCAAGCCCAGAGCCATCGAAATTTTGGATCCCGGGTTTGAGGCCCCTCAGCGGGAATTGGTAAACGTGCCTATTGTGGGCAATATCACAGCCGGTACGCCTATCCTTGCGGTGGAAAATATCGAAGATACCTTTCCCATCCCCGTGGATTATGTCCACAATGACACCGTTTTCATGCTCCGTGTCAAAGGGGAAAGTATGATCGAAGCAGGTATTTTTGATAAGGATCTGATCCTTGTCCGCCAGCAGCAGGATGCGAAAAACGGCGATATCGTCGTTGCCCTCATCGAGGATTATGCTACTGTCAAAACCTTTTATAAGGAAAAGGATTTTATCCGTCTGCAGCCCGAAAATTCCTCTATGTCTCCCATCATCGTAAAAGACGTTGCCATCTTGGGCAAGGTCATCGGTCTGTTCAGAAAATTCTAAGGAGTTGAATCTATGTTTGGTTATGTAAAAGTCGGTGCAGCCGTACCTAAGCTGAAAGTAGCCGATTGTGTCTACAATAAAGAAGAAATTTTGAAAGTGGTGAAGGAAGCCGCCGCAAAAAAAGTCCGTGTGCTTTCTTTCCCCGAATTGTCCGTCACCGGCTATACCTGTGCAGATCTGTTCTTTCAGGCTCCCCTGCTGAAGGCAGCCGAAACCGCTGTGCAGGAAATTGCAGAAGCCACCAAAGAACTGGAACTGTTCCTGCTGATCGGGGCTCCCATCGCTGTGGATAATCAGAATTTCAACTGTGCTGTCGCCATTTATAAAGGCAGACTGCTGGGTATCGTGCCCAAAACGCACATTCCCAACTACAGTGAATTTTATGAAGAGCGTTGGTTTGCTTCCGCAGATGATTTGATTGCAGAAGAAATCTCCTACGCCGGGCAAAATGTCCCCATCGGTGCAGATCTGATCTTTGCCGCAGAAGGTATCCCCGAATTGAAAATTGGTGCTGAAATCTGCGAAGACCTGTGGGTGCCTATCCCGCCCAGTTCTTACCTGAGCCTCTATGGTGCCACATTGATCCTGAATCTTTCCGCAAGCAATGAACTTGCTTCCAAACCTGGCTATCGTCATCAGCTGGTATCTCAGCAGTCCGCCCGCACCCTGTCTGCCTATGTGTATACCTCCGCAGGCACCGGCGAATCTACACAGGATGCCGTATTCAGCGGACACAGCATGATTTATGAAAATGGCGTCCTCTTTGCTGAAACAGAATGTTTCTCCCGGGAAAGCCAGTTGGTTTATGCTGATATCGATGTGGAAATGCTGATGGCAGAACGCCGCAAACATACCACTTTCATGTCTCATCTGCAAAAGGCGGAAGCTCAGAAATTCTATCGCCAGATCTTCTTCGATATGCAGGAAGACCCTACCCTGGAAAACTGGAACAGACCTCTGTCCAACACACCTTTCACACCGAAAGAAAATCTGGATGCCCGCTGCAAAAACATTTTTGGTATTCAAACAACAGGCCTGGCAAGACGTATGGAACATACCCACTCCCAGTCTCTGGTAATTGGCATTTCCGGCGGTCTGGATTCTACGCTGGCGCTTCTGGTTTCCGCAAAAGCCTGCGACTATCTGGGTATCGACCGCAGCAATGTCATCGGTGTGACCATGCCCGGCTTTGGCACGACCGATAGAACCTATCAGAACGCTCTGACCCTGATGCGTTCTCTCGGCATCACTATGAAGGAAATCCCCATCTGCGAAGCCGTTACACAACACTTCAAGGATATCGACCACGATATCAATTTGCATAACGTAATCTACGAAAACGCTCAGGCCCGTGAACGGACACAAATCTTGATGGATCTGGCAAATAAATACAATGGTCTGGTTGTTGGTACCGGCGATCTGTCCGAACTGGCTTTGGGTTGGGCAACCTACAACGGCGACCATATGTCCATGTATGGCGTCAATGGCGGTATCCCCAAAACATTGGTACGGGTACTGGTAAAATGGGTAGCAACCAACGGCGAAGTGGATGCAGAAGCCTCCGCTGCCCTGCTGGATGTTCTGGATACTCCCGTCAGCCCTGAACTGCTGCCTCCTGATCAGGATGGTAAGATCAACCAGAAAACAGAAGATCTGGTAGGTCCTTATGAACTCCACGATTTCTTCCTGTATCAGATCATCCGCTTCGGCTATCATCCCGCAAAGGTTCTTTTCCTGGCAGAAAAAGCCTTCGCCGGCGAATACGACAGAGAAACCCTGCTGAAATGGCTGAAAAACTTCTATCGCCGTTTCTTCATCCAGCAGTTTAAGCGTTCCTGCCTGCCCGATGGCCCCAAGGTCGGTGCTTTGTGTCTCTCTCCCAGAAGTGACTGGCGCATGCCTACCGATGCCCACAGCCGCATCTGGATGGATGAAGTGGAAAAGCTGTAAAAACTATCGTAACCATTCTATTTTAAAGCATAAAAATAACCGAGACGAATTTTCATGTTCGTCCCGGTTTTTTATTTTTATCTATTTATTTCTTTCTATGGTTCAGCAGATAGCAGATTCTCCGCAGGCCTTCCGCCAATGTGGCTCTGGGGCATGCCAGATTCAAACGAATAAACGTATCGGAATTTTGCACGAACATGTCGCCGCCTTCCAGCAAAACTGCCGCTTCATTTGCAAACAGCAGAGGCAAATCTTCGCCCGGCTCCACATAGGCACCAATATCCACCCAGCCCAAATAGGTAGCTTCGGAAATGCGGAACACTGCTTTGGGCAGATGCTCTGCCAGATATTCCTTGGTGAATTTAAAATTCTCATCCAGATACAGTTTCAGTTCCGACAGCCATTCTCCGCCTTTCTCATAGGCAGCCTGGGCCGCAGCGATAGAAAGGGGATTTTCAAAATCATAATGTCTTTCTTTCCAAACTGCCATCACTTCTTTATTGGGAATGATGATGTTGGAAAACATCAGCCCGGCCATGTTAAAGGTTTTGCTGGGCGCCATACAAGTGATAATCCGGTCACTTTCAGGGTACAGCTTTGCCAAAGGCGTATGTCTCAGCCCTGTACGGATCAAATCGCAGTGAATTTCATCAGAAATCACCAGTACATCATTTGCCAGGCAGATATCACCAAATTTTTTCAGTTCTTCTTCCGTCCAGATACGTCCGCTGGGGTTATGAGGGTTGCAGAAGATGCACAGTTTCACCTTGGGGTCTTTGGCTTTGGCTTCGATATCAGCATAATCCATCGTATAATAGCCATTTTCATTGATCAAATCGGAGCAAACCAACTCGATATGGCTGTGGTCTGCCGCATGCTTAAAATAAGCATAGGAAGGGGTCAAAATCAACACCTTTTCATCAGGCTTGCAGATATATTCCACCAATTCAAACAAGGCCGGAATAATCCCGGGAGAAGTTACCAAATCTTTTTCCTGGCAACTCCATCCATAACGGCTCTTGCACCAATTAGAAAAGGCTTCAAAATAGCCAGGGTCAAAAATCTTTGAATACCCAAAGATACGCTTGTCCAACCGTTCCTTCATAGCATCGATGATACAAGGAGGTGTGGCAAATTCCATATCGGCAATCCACATTCTCACATATTCATCATCGGGAAAAGGAAATTTTCGGTCACGGGGTGCATGGAAAATATATTCCCGCCAACCATCGGTGTTCATGCAGTTCGTATTCTTTCTGTCAATCACTTCATCAAAATTGTACTTCATTTGCTCGCCTCCTGTTTGAATCGTTTTTTCTTCTTTAAAATTAGCATAAAAGGAAAATTGTGTCAATTAATCCTCTTCGGACAGTTTCAAAGAAAAGGCAAAGGTTGCTCCCTTCCCTTCCTCACTTTTTACCGTAATGGTTTCTCCATGGGCCTGTAAAAATTCACGCACAATGGCAAGCCCAATGCCGCTGCCGGTCTTATCTTTATTGCGGGTCGTATCCGTTTTATAAAACCGATCGAACACATATTTCTGATCCTCTGCACTGATCCCAGGGCCTTCGTCCTTCACTGAAATCAACACTTTCTTTTTCTCTTTCAGTGTTGTCTCCACTTCGATAATGCCATTTTCCGGAGAAAATTTCGCCGCGTTTCCCAGCAGATTCTGTAATACACGGGAAATCTTATCCCTGTCCCCATGTACCAGCGTTTCTTCTTCCGCATAAATAGCATGAATATGCACGTTCTTTTCTGCCAGCTGGGGTTCCAGCATCTCAATATTCATGCGAATCAGCCCATTGATATCAAAATCAGATTCCTCCAGCAAAATCGCACTGCTCTGGGCACGGCTCAATTCCACAATGCTCTGGGTCATACGGGAAAGGCGCTGTGTTTCTTCCAGCACGATTTTCAGATATTTTTCCTGTTTTTCCGGCGGCGCCGTACCATCCAGCATAGCCGTCAAAAAGCCCTGCATGCTGGTCAAAGGAGAACGTAGGTCGTGGGAAATATTTGCAATAAAATCTCTTTGCATTTTCTCATGCGCCTGCAGGCTCTCCGCCATATGGTTGAAGCTTTCTGCCAGTTCCCCCAGTTCATCATTGCTGTTCACAATGACCCGTTCTTCAAAATTGCCATTGGCAATCACTTTTGCCGCGCCGTTTATCCGTATGACTGGCAATGCTACATACTTTGCCGTCATATAGCTAACGATCAGCCCCAGAAGAGAAACAAAAAATAAACTGATGACCCCCATCTGATACATTTCCAGCAAAGATGCCTGAATCTGCGGCAGCGGGCGGCACATGAACAATCCGGCAATCTGCCCCTCTGAAAGAGGATATCCCACCACCAGCATCGGTGTATCAAAAAGCTGTCCTTTTTTCGTCTGCACAGAAACCACTTTCCCCTCCAGAACGCCTTCCAGCAGGGTTTCACTCAAAAGTTCTTTCTCATATTTGATTTCATTGAATTCCGGGGAGGCGATCACAACTTGTCCATCCCGATTCACCATCATAATCCCGGCATCCATATAAGTTTCCAAAACCTGTAATTCATAGCTTAAATTGCTCAAATTTCCCGTACGGTAGCCTTTTGAAAAAGCTGCCGCAATCTTTTCCCCCTGAGACACCAATTCTTCTTTTTTTTCATTCATATAATGATTGGTAAATACCAGTGCCAGTGTGCCGCCCATCAAAGAGATGCAGACAGCGATCGTGGTCATATATATCATCATCTGCTTTCGCACAATGGAATCTTTTTTCATCTTCATTCCTCCAAATTATCAAAAAAGCATTACAAAACCATAAAAGAATGGTATACTGTTCTATAGACTTGTTTTTTCTGGAAAAACAAGAAAATACAGAAAGGAGAAAGGCATTCTCGCCTTGTACTTACTTATGGAAAATCAAACACAAAACAGACCCCCCCAAAGAAAAACCATCCCTCCGAAAGATTTGCTCCTCATCGCACTGGCTGTCCTAGTCATCTTCCGTGTGGACTGGAAAAATATGAATAGTTTTCATTATCTGATCCTGTTCCTTTTATTCCTGTGCTTCATGCTGCGCTGGTCCAATATGCGCAAGGACGCACAGCGCAAAGAAATGATGGAACGCCGCAAAGCCGCTGAGGAAGCAGCAAAAGCAGCCCAGGAACCTGCACAGCTGACAGGAGAATCTGCAGAAGCGGTCCCCGCAGAAGATATTTCTGCAGATGGGGAAGCTGCTCCCGAGCCTGCTACAAAAGCCCCTGCGGAAGCAGCATCTTTCGAAGAAAAACCCGAAGAAGAATAAGTACAAACCGATATAAAGGGACGCCTGTTTCAGCGCCCCTTTATTATTTTTGTCTATTTCTGTCCAAATTTATAGCCAACGCTCCAAACAGTACGGATGCCCCATTCATCTTCACTGTTGAGCTTTTCTCGAATCCGTTTTACATGTACATCCACCGTTCTGGTATCCCCCACATATTCATAACCCCAAATCCGGTCCAGCAGCTGTTCTCTGGTAAATACCCGGTTGGGGTGCTGCGCCAAAAAGCTGAGCAGCTCAAATTCCTTGGGCGGAAAATCCAGACTTTTTCCTTGATACACCACAGAATAATTAGAAAGATTGATTTCCAGTTCGCCAAATTTCAGGATGCTTTTATCTTCTTCCTGCTTGGGTTCATATCTGCGGAGCACCGCTTTCACCCTTGCCACCAGTTCCTTCGGGTCGAAGGGCTTCACGATATAATCATCTGCCCCTAATTCCAGCCCCAGCACTTTATCAAAGGTCTCCCCTTTGGCCGTCAGCATGATGATGGGCACACGGCTGGTCTTGCGCACTTCCGTGCAGACCTGGTACCCATCCATTCCCGGCAGCATCAGATCCAACAAAATCAGATCCGGCTGAAAGCTCTCTGCCGCCTGAACCGCTTCCTTGCCGTCATATACTTCCAATGTCTCATATCCCTCTTTCGTCATATAAAGGGAGATCAGCTCCGCAATATGCATATCGTCATCCACGATTAGAATTTTTTGTTTCCCCATCTTCTTCACCTCGTTCTTCTTCAAAACATTTTATTTCAATTCCACAACTGTGACGCCTGCTTCCCCTTCCCCGAAGGTACCAGGTCTGTAGCTTTTCACATGGGAATTCATTTTCAGATAATTCTGCACGCCGGCACGCAAAGCCCCTGTGCCCTTCCCATGGATGATGACCACCTGCTTCAGGCCGGAAAGGTAAGCATCATCGATATACTTATCAATATTCGCAATGGCTTCATCCACCAGCTGCCCACGGCAATCGATCTCCGCAGAAATAAACTGACTCTTGGAAAGCTTTGCTCTGGCCGGGGGCTGTTTTTTCTGTTTTTCCTTGGGTCTGGGGGTATCATCCAGCATCAATTCCGCCAGAGGCACTTTCATCTTCATCATGCCCATCTGCACCATGACTTCCTTATTCTTATCCGGTGCAGCGATTACTTCACCATTCTGGTCGAAGGAAATCACATAGACCCTGTCGCCGGGCTTCAGGTTTTCCGGTGCCTTGTGGTTGGGCTTCACCTTTTTGGATTTCAGGAAATCCTGCTGCATGGAAGAAAGCTTTTCATTCAGCTTCTGCCGCTGTTCCAAAACCTTGTTTCGGTTATTGGCCTCCTTCGCCTGCTTGTTCATTTCCTTCACGATGCTGTCTGCTTCTTCCTTGGCCTGGGCATAAATCTGCTTAGCCTCTTCTCTGGCCTTGGCAAGGATTTTTTCCTTCTGTTCCTTTGTCTTTTCCTTCTGCCGTTCCACTTCTTTTTTCAGTTCTTCCGCTTCCCGGCGATACTGTTCCGCTCTTTCCTGCTCAAATTTTACAGATTTCTTGCTGATTTCCAAGTCAGTGATGACATCCTCGAATCTGGCTTCATCCTGACTGATAAATTCCTTGGCCCTGTCCAGAATATAATCCTGCAGACCCAGCCGCTTGGAAATGGCAAAGGCGTTACTTTTCCCGGGAATCCCGATGAGCAGCCGATAGGTCGGTCTTAAGGTCTCCACACTGAATTCACAGCAGGCATTTTCTACCCCTTCCGTAGATAGTGCAAATACCTTCAATTCGCTGTAGTGGGTCGTTACCGCCGTGCGGATCTTTCTTTCCAGTAATGCCTGAATGATGGCTACTGCCAGTGCCGCTCCTTCTGTGGGGTCTGTGCCTGCGCCCAGTTCATCGAACAGCACCAAGGAATCATCGGTAACCTGATCCATAATGCGGACGATATTTGTCATATGAGCGGAGAAAGTAGACAAGCTCTGCTCAATGCTCTGCTCATCCCCGATATCCGCAAATACATTATCAAATACCGCCAGTTGAGAATTATCAAAGGCAGGAATATGCAGCCCCGCCTGCCCCATCAGGGAAAACAGTCCCAATGTTTTCAGGGCAACGGTCTTCCCGCCGGTATTGGGCCCGGTAATCAGCAATGTAGTAAAATCCTTGCCCAGATAAATATCTGTAGGCACCACCGTTTTCGGGTCCAGCAAAGGGTGTCTCCCCTTGTGGATATTGATATAGCCTTTTGTATTGAACATAGGCTGCGTGCCTTCCATAGAAAGAGACAGTGCCGCTTTCGCAAAGATAAAATCCAGCTGTGTCAGCAGTTCCAAATTCCCCTCAATGGCAATGACATGGGCTGTCACCAGATCGGACAGCATCAGCAGGATTTTTTCGATCTCTTCTTTTTCCTTTGCCTGCAGCTCCTTGATTTTATTGTTCAGCTGAATAACGCTCAAAGGCTCCATAAACAATGTGGAACCCGTGTTGGACTGATCGTGGATCATACCGGGAAAAGAACTTCTATATTCCGCCTTAACAGGCACACAGTATCTGTCATTTCTAATTGTGATAACAAAATCCTGCAGCATATTTCTGTATGCAGAGGAAGAAATGATCCCATTCAGATGGTCTTTCACCCGGTCATTGGAAATTTTGATTTCCTTTCGGATACTGCGCAGTCCAGCACTGGCATCATCAGCAATCTCCGTTTCAGAAAGGATACAGCGGCTGATTTCATTTTCCAATTTATCCAAAGGAATGATCAGGTCAAAATATTCATCCAGTCTCTCGTAAATTTCCATTTTATTTTCTTTTCTGGCATAGTTTTTCACCTTGCGGCAAACATAGGCAAATTCCCCAATGGCCATCAATTCACCAATAGAAAGCACCCCTGCCATAGATGCCCGTTTTAACTGAGGGCGGATTTCCCGAAAACCGCCAAAGGAAGGCGTGCCTTTTTTCAGGATCATAGTGGTCGCCTCTGTGGTCTCCTGCTGCCAGATGATGATATCGCTCATGGCAGAAGAAGGGCGCAGAGCCGCCGCCCGTTCCTTCGCCATAGGGGAAACCGCAAAGCCCACCAGCTTTTGTATGATCTTGTCATATTCTAAAGTATGCAATGCTTTTTCATTCATATCATTAGCTCCATTTATCATAAATTCCTATAATACACCTATTTTATCATATTAGTATATCACATTTTCCCGAAACGCTCAATGCTGCTGTTCCTCTTCCAGATAAGCTTCGCCCCATTTTGCCAGTTCAAAAAAAGCAGGGAGCAGGGCTTTCCCCTTCTCTGTCAGGGAATATTCCACCCGGGGCGGAATTTCATTAAATTGCTCCCGATGTACGATGCCAAACCCTTCCAAATCCCGCAGGGTATTGGTCAGCATGGTGTTTGTAATGCGGGGCACCGCCTTTTTCAATTCCCCAAAGCGGCAGGATGGCTTTTTACAAAGCTCATAAATAATATGCGTCCGCCATTTTCCGCCGAGCAATTCCAGCGTCCGGCGCATGGGGCAATCCTCCCGCACCTCGTTATGCAATACTCTTTGCAGATATTCTTCCGCCGTCAAATCCTTTTCCATACGTCCCTCCGGTATCTTTTTCTATACCAAGTACATCCAAACTGCGTACTTGCTCTCATTTTTCATATATAGTATATTTTATGTACTATTAGAAAGCAAGGAGGATTCCTATGAAAACAGCGATTTTATACTATTCCACACATCATGGCAACACCAAAAAAATACTGGATGCCATCGCCGAAAAACACGAGATCACTCTGTTGGATATCACACAGCCTATCCCCGGTTCTCTGGAAGATTACGACCTGATCGGCTTTGCCTCCGGCATTTATTTTTCCAAATTCCAGAAAATGCTCCTGCAATTTGCAGAACAGAATCTGCCCTTGAAGAAAAAAGTCTTTTTCCTCTATACCTGCGGCGCAGAAAAAAAAGGATACACCGATGCCATCCGCAAGGCTGTCCTTGGCAGAGATGCCGAAATTCTGGGAGAATACGGCTGCCTGGGTTTTGACACTTACGGCCCTTTCAAGCTCATTGGCGGCATTGCCAAAGGCCACCCCAACCAAGATGATTTGGAAGGCGCAGTCAGATTTTACGAAAGCATTTTAAACTAAGTATCAAAAAAGAACCTCCTGAATCAATTCAGGAGGTTCTCTATGTATGCAATTACTGCTGTTCTTTGATGATACCATTCTGGTATGCATATAACAGTTTTTCCAATTCATCAATACTTTCCTGCAGTTTTTTGCCGATATCCGTATCTCTCACGCGGATACGATCCTGGGTATACTGCAATGCAACGGTGGAGGACAGGATATCCTTTTCTTCCGCAATGGCTCTGTCCGTAGATACAAAGGGTTCATGGGATACCAGAACCATGCCGTGGGAGTTATAAATCAAAGTATAGCCTGCAATCCCTGTTACCTTCTGGTATGCCTTGGAGAAACCGCCGTCGATCACGAACAATCTGCCGTTGGCCTTGATCGGGCTTTCCCCTTTCGATACTTTTACAGGCACGTGGCCATTCACAATATGGGATGTATCGGGATCCAGACCAAAGGCTTCCAGCACCCGCTTGCATACAGCTTCTTCATTTCTCAAAGAATAGTAAGGATTGCTTACTTCCTTATGGGTTGCTTTATCATCAATAAAATAACGCTCGAAAGTGGTCATTTTCTTTTTGCCGAACAAAGGAGAATCCTCCCCGCACCACATATACCAGATAATATCCATACATTCTCGTTTTGCCTTGGTATGAGCCTTGTTAAAATAGCCTTCCCGCATCGTTCTTTCTACCGCATCCAGATACTCCTTGCCGCAGTATTTTCTGCCGCGGAATGTAACGGTTTTCAGGGTGCCATCCTCATTCATGGGAATGCCGCCGTGGAACAGCAGGTTGGAGTTGAAAATGGTATACATGCTGCCTTTATGATACAGAGTACGTACGTGCTGCTGCAATTTTTCACTATTGACGAAGGAGGATTTTACTTTGTCCATAACCTCCTGCTCTTCCGGTGTCAGGGCATAAGGATCTTTGGGGTCGATGGTAGGGAAAACCATATCATTCATAGGATATTCCACTCCATCAACCAAAACAGTTCCTTTTTCGAAATCGATTTTATCCAACAGCAGGCGGTTCTCCATGTGGAATTCGGGGTGGCGTTTGATGATCTGTGCTTCCATCTTCCATTGCATAATGGAAATCGCCTTATGCATTTTCGCGATCAGCTTAAAGTCTTTATCACTTAGCACCTCATCCGCCTTGGGTTTGAATTGCTCGCAGGGGTCATCTGCGTATTTATCCATGGCAAAGGTTGCCAAAGGCAGCAGATTGATACCATAATCTTCTTCGATGGTATCCAGGTTGGCATATCTTGTCTGGATACGCAGAACATTGCAGATCAGCGCCTGACAGCCGGCAGCCGCACCCATCCACGCAATATCATGGTTGCCCCACTGAATATCAACAGAATGATAGTTTGCCAGAATATCCATGATACGGGCAGCATGAGGGCCTCTGTCGTAAATATCCCCAATGACATGGAGCTGATCGATGGCCAGCCTCTGAATCAGATTACACATGGCGATGATAAAACGATCCGCCTGCCCCAAATCAATAATGGTATGTATGATTTCTGTGTAGTACATATCCTTATCTACACTGGCACTGTTTTCATGGAGCAGTTCTTCGATAATATATGCAAATTCCTTGGGCAGTGCTTTTCTTACTTTGGAACGGGTATATTTGGAAGAAACCACTTTACAGATTTTAACTAGTCTGTGCAGGGTAATTTTATACCACTCCTCCAGTTCTTCCTCTGTTTCTGCCATCTGCTCCAGTTTTTTCTCCGGATAATAAATCAGCGTTGCTAGGGATTTCTTTTCGCTGCTGCGCAGGCTTTCCCCGAAAATCGCACTGATCTGATTCTTAATAACACCGGAAGCATTCCGCAGTACATGGCTGAAGGAATCCGCTTCCCCATGGATATCAGAAACAAAGTGTTCTGTCCCTTTGGGCAGGTTCAAAATCGCCTTCAGGTTGATGATCTCCGTTGCCGCACTGTTGATATTTTTATACTGATTGGACAGCAGTTTCAAATATTTCATTTCCTCTGCTGAAAAATTACCATTGCCAGAATACATAAAACGCACCTCTTTTTTCTTCTTAATTTGTGCTTACTATTTCAGTATAGCAAAAAAAACAAAACTTTCCTAGTTCTTTTTCTCAAAATGGGACAAAAAACGCCCCAATGTTGTGTGACATCAGAGCGTTCGACGGATAATTCCTGCTTATCCTTCGTTTTTCTTTTCCTCGTTGCTTCCTATAGGCTCTCCTTCCACCGTGCCTTCCACAGGCTCAGCAGGGGCATCTTCCGCCGTTGGTTCTCCTATCGGCGTCCCTGCCATCGGGCGAACCCCAAAGGTAATGGCTTCCCGGTTGATAAACAGCAGTGTCTCCCCAACGGCAACAAAAGCCGCAGAAAAATAGCACAGGAACTGATACAGCAGATCACTGGCGAAGCCTTCCGGTGCAAAGACATAAATCAGTTCAAATACAGAATTCCACAGCATTGCGATTATGCTCAGCAGCCACATATAACCAAAGGTTCTCCACCATTTTCCCTCTACAAGCCTCTTGCTGTAGCGTAGGGCATCCCAGCCCTTTTTATCGCTCAGGCCAATACCGTACAGGTAAAGCCCCCATGCGATACTGAAATATACACCGGGTACAATGATGATACTGCCCAGAAATACCAGTACCCCAAAAATGATACCCGATACAATGATGGCAGGCATCAGGGAAAAGGCTTCAGATAAGGCTTCCCCCATAGATACTTCTTTTCCGTCTATATATTGCTTTACTACTTTGGCGATGGTGATGATTCCTACAGGCTGCAAAAACAAAGACACCATAAACAGCAGCCCGTAATTCAGCAGCAGATGATATGCCGTTGTCAAAACTTCCGCCTGATTTACCGCTGTGATATCCATCTGCATAAATTGCTGGAATACTGTATATGCCGTCATCATACGGTCGCTGATGATAACTTCCAGCAAGCTGATGGGCAGGAAAATAATCGCCATCACCTTGATCATAGAACCGATATTTGCAGAAAAGACATGGAACGCTGCAGAAAGCTGCTCCATCCATCTCCACTCTCTATTATAGATTTCGTTTCTCATACGCTCATCCTTTCTTTTCCCTTTGATAGAAAAGTATAACATACTTCCGGAAAAAATCCAATGCTGCATCCCCTTGTATTTCTTAAGATTTTCTTATAAACTGATAGCATACTACCATTTTGAAAAGGCTGTGAAATTTATGAAACTGCATCAAAAAACCGTATTGGTCACAGGTTCTTCCCGGGGCATCGGCAAGGCCATTGCCCTGGCTTTTGGGCACGCCGGCTATAATGTGGTGCTGAATGCTTCCAAAAGCATTCCCCAGCTGGAAGAAACCAAGACCTTATTCGAAAAAGAAGGCATTCCCGTCCTTGCCCTTTTGGCAGACGTTTCCGATTATGAAAACTGCAGAACCCTCTTTAGGCAAATCGAAAACCATTTCGGTTCTGTGGATATTCTGGTCAATAATGCCGGCATTTCCCATATCGGTCTTTTCACCGATATGAAACCGGCAGAATGGCAGCGCATTCTTTCTGTCAATCTGGAATCTGCCCTCAATTGTACCCACCTTGCCGTACCTACAATGGTACACAAAAAAGACGGTGTTATCCTCAATATCTCTTCTATGTGGGGAGAAGTAGGTGCTTCCTGCGAAGCGGTCTATTCCGCCTCCAAGGGTGCCATCAATGCTTTTACCAAAGCCATGGCAAAGGAACTTGGGCCCTCCAACATCAGGGTCAATGCCATTTCCTGCGGTGTCATCGATACGGAAATGAATGCCTGCTTCTCTGCGGAAGAGCGGCAGGCGCTGGCAGAGGAAATCCCCCTCATGCGCTTCGGCAAGCCAGAAGAAGTGGGGGATCTGGCTGTTTTTCTGGCCAGTCAAAAGGCAAGCTTTCTGACCGGAAAAATCATCACACTGGATGGAGGGATGATTTAAATGAAAAAGAAATTTTTATTGTTTGATGCCGACCGCACTTTGCTTGATTTTGCTGCATCGGAAAAAAAAGCACTGGCAAAGACCTTCGCCGAATATGGCCTGCCCTTTTCCGATGCCGTCTATCAATGGCATCTGGTAAACAACGCCAAGCTCTGGCAGGATTATGAAAAAGGCATCATTGACAGAAAAACTGTCCTCTATACCCGCTTCGTCCGTCTTTTTGCCCATTTTGGCTATGCAGGGGATGGTGCCGCCTTCGAGGACAGCTATCGCCACAATCTGGATCACGCCTGCGAGGTATTCCCCGAAGCCCCCGAAGTGGTGCAGACCCTCAGCAAGACCCATGATCTCTATATCGTAACCAATGGCGTTGCCAGCACGCAGGAAATCCGCATTGCAGATTCCGGTCTGAAACCTTATCTCAAAGATGTTTTCATCTCCGAACATCTTGGCTCCCAAAAGCCCCAAAAAGCATTTTTCGATCAGTGCTTTGCCCGCATCCCGGATTTTGACCCCAAGCTGGCTCTCATCATCGGCGATTCTCTGACCTCCGATATTAAAGGCGGTAACAACGCCGGTATCGAAACCTGCTGGTTCAATCCCAATGGGGAAGAAAACCACACCGATGCCAAAGTAGATTATGAGATTCGTTCTCTGAAAGAATTGTATGCGCTTCTTGCGGACTAATGTTTTTCTATTGCATACATCCAAAAAGAATGTTATAATGAACGTACGTAAAAAATAATAAACACTCTTTAGGAGGTAATGCTATGAAGGATTTGAAAAATACTTGCCGTATTGCTGTCGTACAGGCTGCTCCTGTTATGTTCGATAAAGCAGCCAGTACTGAAAAAGCAGTTTCCCTGATTCAGGAAGCTGCAAAAGAAAAGGCGGAGCTGATCGTGTTCCCCGAACTGTTCATCCCCTGCTATCCTGTTGGTATGACCTTCGGCTTCTCCGTCGGCAAACGAAACGAAGCAGGCAGAAAAGACTGGAAACGCTACTATGACAACTCCGTTGTGGTGCCCGGCCCCGAAACAGATCTTTTGGCAAAGGCCGCAAAAGAAGCCAACGCATGGGTCAGCATTGGTGTTTCCGAGCGGGTGGAAGAAACCGCGACTTTGTATAACACCAATCTGTTTTTCTCTCCCGAAGGCGAAATCATCGTACATAAAAAGCTGAAACCAACCGGCTCTGAACGGGTGGTATGGGGCGATGCCCAAAAAGATTATTTCCCCGTAGCCGAAACCCCCTGGGGCGTAATGGGCAGCCTGATCTGCTGGGAAAGCTATATGCCTCTGGCTCGCGTTGCCCTCTATGATAAGGGGCTGACCCTGTATATTTCCCCCAATACCAATGATAACCCCGAATGGCAGGCAACCATTCAGCATATTGCCATTGAAGGCCATTGTTATTTCATCAACTGCGATATGTATTTCACCAAAGAGATGTATCCTGATGATCTTCATTGCCCCGATGAAATCGCTAAGCTGAATGATATCGTTTGCCGCGGCGGCAGCTGTATCATCGACCCCTATGGTCACTATGAAACAGAGCCTGTTTGGGATAAAGAAGCTATCATCTATGCCGATCTGGATATGCAGAAGGTACCAGCCAGCCGTATGGAATTTGACGGCAGCGGCCACTATGCAAGACCCGATGTGCTGGAACTGATCGTCCACGAAAAATAATGGAAAATTCCAAAAATTTTACTTACATCGAATCTTTTTTTCTGCTAAAATATTTTTTGGCTGAAAAAGCCAACCCAAATATCGTATACAACGTGCAGCAGAAAGCATAAGTCCAGTTGTTTTTCAAGGGCTGCGCAAAAAAGAAAAGATAGGGAGACCCTTATGGTCTCCCTTATTTTTTTGCAGTCCAACACCAATCATATTTTTAACAGAAAAGGAGTGTTTTTTATGCCTAAAACAAAATTTCAAGGTGTTATTTTCGGTATCCTCATGTCCATCACCATGGCTTATGGCATGGAGGTTTTCAATGTAGCTCATAAGCTTGGTTACAGTGCCATGCCCGGTGGCTTCAGCAATATGACAAATCATGTCTTTTATGATGCCCTCATCGAAGCATCCTTCATGTGGATCTTCGTTTTCATCTTCTCCAATCTCTGGGGAAACCGCATCGGCCACGGCTTAGCGGCAAAACTCATCGATCCTAAGAAGGATAACCCCTTCTTCTGCACCCTGGTCATCTCCGGCTGCACTGTCCTCATCATGTGCCCTACTATGAGCGCCGTTGCCGCTATCCTGTTCAATATTATTATGGGTGGTGCTCCTGCCAGCCAATTTCCCGCCATTTGGGTCGGCACTGTGTTGAAGAATTTCCCTATGGCACTGCTGTGGAATCTTTTCGCCGCAGGCCCCTTCACACGCTTTATCTTCAGAAAACTCTTTGCAGAAAGAAACTCTGCTGCTGTTGGCGAAGCGGCATAAAAATAAGAGAGGCGAAAGCCCAATGTCATTAAGTTAAGATGACGAATCAGGATCTCAGTATTAGAAATAATGCT
>NZ_JBJEJK010000018.1:51349-85503 GCF_051877975.1 Anaerotignum sp. | reverse complement strand
CACTAAAGTCCGTACATTCCACCTGCATAGCAGGTGGTTTTTTATTCCTGCATAATAAATGCCGTTAGGCCTACGCCAAACGGCATTTTTCTGACTATTTTCAAAATATAAAATGGCTTTCCCCAAGAGCCTCCGCTTATCTTGCCAGGATTTCTTCTTTTCTTTCCAGCAATTCATCCGACAGAATCATAGCTTCCGCTTTATCAAAGCCCACTCTTGCGATCGTATCAGATAAACGTTCGCCGGCATTGCCCTGATCCTTGAAGAACAGCATTGTTTTTTCTACAACATCCAATACTTCCTCTTTTGATGTGAACAGCTTGCTCATTTCATGGCCCTGGGCGATCTTTTTGCCCCATCTGCCGCCCAAGGTTACCTTATAGCCTGTCACTTCTTCTGTCATGGCATGGAACGGGCATTTCATCAGTGTGACACATCTGCCGCATTTGATGCATTTTTCTGTATCAAAATTCAGTTTTTCACCTTCTGCCTTTGTTGCCGCCCCCATAGGACAAACCTTTGCCACCACACAGATCTTGCAGCTCTTGCATTTTTCTGCATCGAACTGGGGCTTTCTCTGGCCGATGATGCCTAGGTCGTTCAATTCGGGTTTTACGCAGTTGTTGGGACAGCCCCCTGTTGCCACTTTGAATTTATGGGGCAGTTTTACATCATTGTAGCCCAGGAAGAAACGATTGTGAATTTCTTCACTCAATTCATAGGTATCATACAGACCATACTGACAGGTGGTACCCTTGCAGCTTACGATAGGTCTGATCTTGGCACCTGTGCCCCCTACCATCAGGCCGCCTTCTGCCATATATGCGATGAAATCGTCGATCTTATCATAGGGAATGCCCTGCACTTCAATGGTCTGGCGTGTGGTCATGGCCATTTCGCTGCTGCCGAATTTTTCAGCGCCTTCCGCAATACGATGAGCCTCCGCTGCTGTGATCTTGCCGTTTCTGGTAATGACACGGGCATTGAACAAATCTGTCCCCTTCTGCTGCAGGCAGCCCATGCCTTTTACTCTTTTGATGTCGTCCTTGCTTACTGTTACGCCCATAACGATCCTCCAAAAAACTTTTTTCTACTGCACATTTCTACTATATTATATAAGGATAGCTTCTTGCCGCCTCTGTGGTATAGCATACTCCCGTTTTTTGATAAAATCAAATTATTATTCTTTATAAATCAATAAAATTTTATTATTGATTGATGATATTTTCACAATGTTTACGGCACACAGACAGGGCAGCTTTCCTTCCCATTGAAATGCCCTGATAAATCCGAGAAAGTTTTATCTCTTCAGACTTTTCAGATATTTTTTGTCCTCAGCAGAAACACGGGCAGACTCACAAGCTTTTTGAATAAATTTGTTGAAGGTCCAGTCATCCAGATGATGATGGGAGAGATATTCCCTGCAAATTTCCCGTTCCTTTGCCCAAGCCGTCGCCAAAAGCCACGCTTGCCCCATGCGAACATAGTAATGCTCTGAATGAATGGCATCTATCCGCTCCAAAACCGCTTCCATATCCCCCGGTGTCAGGTAATGGCTCAGCATCAGAATGATGCCCACCCGGACAGCCCAAGGATTTTCCGATTTTAAGTACTTTTCGATGTATTGAAAAAATTCCTTCTCGTGACCTTTCAGTTTTTTCTTTACAGAAGAACAGAATACATCGCAATGGGCCCAGTTTTCCACCAGATGCTCTGTGTAATAGTCGCAATAGTGCAGGAAATCCGCATAGGGCACAGGCATCGCCGCCGCAACCAGCCCATAAAGCAGCCGTTCCTCATAGGTTTCCCTGCCGCAGAAGCGCAGAAATCCTGCTCCGTCCTCCTTGGCGATCTTTGCTGCTGTTTTCCGCAAAAAAGGAACCCGCAGCCCGATTACGGGCAATTGGGAACAAAGCAGCTTGGCATTGAATTTTTTATATTCCTCTTCTCCCTGTGAAAACAATTCATTCCGAAAGGCTGCATAGGTTTCTTTTGTCCAGTTTTCCATCAGGCTTACCCCTTTCCTGTTTCTTTGATGCGCTGCAAAGCTGCGGCATATTTTTTTAACCGCTGATGATCCTTTTCCGTAGGGTTGGGGATGCGGCTGATATCCATATTATCCATCAGGTCAGCATACTTTACTCTCGCCGCTAACGGGTTTTTGCAGACTTTCTCGATATACGCCATATATTCCTCCCCCTCCCGGCGGGTCAGGCAGGAAACAGCTTCCATGATTTCTGCCGGAAATCCTTCCTTTTCCAAATCCTGCGCCGTATATTCCGTATCTTCTAAAAGATCGTGGAGGATGGCAACAATTTTTTCCTCCAAGGTCTCACATTGCAGCATCACCCGCACAGGATGCAGAATATAGGGCTGACCGCCTTTGTCCACCTGCCCCGCATGTCCTTTTGCTGCTAAAATCATAGCTTTTTCCAGCATTCTTCCACCCCTTTTTCTGCTTCTTCTTTTCCAGTATATCTTTCATAAAATTTTGTGTAAAGGAAAAAAAATGCAAACTTTTTTCTCCTCTTTTTACATCTATTCATTAAAGAAGTGTCCACAGAACGCATACTTTCATAATAAACAAATGGTTTCATCTGCACTTTGGGCCATCCCATAAAAAAAGCCTTTGCTTTCAGGCAGATTTTTCTGAAAAATTTAATATTTTCTTCAAAGTTTTTCGATAGAAAATATGCTATGATATGGATATCTACATGATTCGACAAAAATCCGTATCATATTAGGAGGGGACTTTTATGATCTATTATTTCAGCGGCACCGGCAATTCCTACGCGGCGGCAAAAAAACTGGCCGAAGGTCTGGGCGAAGATCTGATGGATATTGCGCTGGCAGTCCGGGAAGGCAATGATACCTATACCTTGGAGAAAGGGGAACGGCTAGGCTTTGTCTTTCCTGTTTACGCATGGGCGCCTCCCAAGGTCGTAATCGATTTTGTAAAAAATCTGAAATTATATTATACCGGCGAGCCCTATATTTTCGCAGTCTGCACCTGCGGCAGTTCCGTTGGCAAAACGATGGATATTTTCGAAGATGCCCTGGAAGAAAACGGCCTTGTGCTGGACAGCGGCTTTTCCGTGGTGATGCCCGATAACTGTGTCATCCTGTTTGATGCGGAAACAAAAGAAAAAACTGCCCAAAAGCTGGAAAAAGCAGAAAAAACACTGGACAATATCCTCCGAGCCATCCGGCTGAACTGGAGTGGTTTTTTCCGGGTGAAACGGGGAAAAGGCGGCAGTCTTTTGAGCACTGTAGTGAACCCTGCTTTTACCAAAGGCATGAAACCCAAAGCTTTTTATGTTACCAACGACTGTATCGGCTGCGGTCAGTGTGAACGCATCTGCACCAGCGGCTGCATCGCCGTGACTGCAGGCAAGCCCGTCTGGACAGAAGATACCTGCAATATGTGCCTGGCCTGCATCAACCGCTGTCCTGTCCAAGCCATCCAATACGGTAAGAAAACAGCAAAACGAGGCCGTTATATCCACCCCATCTATCAGACAGGAGAGACCAACAAATGAAACCGAAACGCATCTTTGCTTTCTTTTTGATGAGCCTGCTGTTCCTTTTCTGCTGTGGCTGCAGCGCCACCAGTAGCGGGCTTTCCATGCTCAATCATAAAAAAATTACAGAACTGACCTTAAAAGGGGAAACCTATTGGGCAGCCTATCAGGAACACCAGGAAGTGGGGGAAGCTATCAGCATCGTGGATTATCAGAAACCCCTTTCCTATGTTCTGCAATATCCCCAAACAGGGCATACTGCTATAGATGACCGTATCGAGGGTATCGTCACGGAAATCCGCAATGCTTTCGATCAGGAATTTTTGCCCGGAGAAACGCCGGCAGGCGAAACAGATTCCGGCAAAAAAACAGAAGCTGTACTATATCTGGGCTATGAATCCTATCTGACGGATAATGACCAAATGAGCCTTGTATTTTTTGAGACCCACGAAACGGCGGATACCCTTTCTCCCCATACCCGTATCCAGATCTTCCATTTTGATCTGAGCAGTGATACGGAAATCCCCGCAGAAGAATTGATGTGGGAAGATTTTGCGAAAAACGCTTCTGCTTATACACAAAAATATTTCACCACCACAGAACCCTACAACGAAGGCCTCTTTGGCAACTATGCAACACTCCTCGCCCCGGATGCCGGCCGTTTCGACCGTTTTGCCTTCACCGCAGAAGGTGTCCTGTTCTATTTCGACCGGTACGATCTTTTTCCCGGCAGCTATGGCATCGTCCGCCTGACCATCCCCTATGAGGATATGCGGACAAAAATTGAAACACCCAAGGAAGAAATCTTCATCCCCACTGAAATCTCTCATAAAAAAATGGTGGCTCTGACCTATGACGACGGCCCGAACCCCATTGCCACAAATGCCATTTTGGATACACTGGAGCAATACGGCGCAAGGGCTACTTTCTTTGATTTGGGCTGTCTGGTGGAAAAATATCCCGATGTGGTCAAACGGGAAGCGGCTTTGGGCTGTGAAGTGGGCAGTCATTCCTACGATCATAAAAATTTCAGCAAGCTGACTGCCGCAGAAATTTCTGCCGATCTGCAAAAAACAGCCGCTGCCTTTCAAAAGGCCCTCGGCAAAGACCCTGCTGTTTTCCGCCCTCCCTATGGTGCCTGCGATGAAAACGTAAAGAAACAGATCTCCATGCCCATCTATCTTTGGTCTATCGACACTTTGGACTGGAAGAGCCGCAATGCTAAGGCCGTTTTAGATGTGGTGAAATCTTCCGGCGATCTGGATGGAAAAGTCATCCTGCTGCACGGTATTTATACCTCCACCGCGGAAGCTACCGCTGTTTTGGTGCCTTACCTGCAGGGGCAGGGCTATGAACTGGTCACTGTTTCAGAACTGATTCAGGCAAAACATGGCGAAACTCCCGCCAGCGGGAAAATATATGGATACTCCTATTTTCAGTAACAGGCAAAACAATAAAAAACAGACCCATTATCCCCCTTGGAGGGCTTTGGGTCTGTTTTTTATTCTTTCACATCTGGATTCAGTTCATGCCATTTGCGATGATGGTCTTTCATACATGCAAACGTTTCTTCACTGAGGATATGCTCCATGCGGCAGGCATCTGCTAAAGCAGTTTTTTCGCTGACGCCGATATCCATCAGCAGATGAGAGATCACACAATGCTTCTCATAGGTTCCTTCTGCAATTGCCTGTCCCTTTTCCGTCAGCACGATCCGGCCTTTATCTTCTATCTGCACATATCCTTCCGCTTTCAGCTTTTTCATGGCATTGGAAATGCTCGGTTTGCTGAAGCCCAGTTCCGTTGCCACATCCACAGAACGGACATAACCTGTTCTCTGATTCAGTACATAAATGGTTTCCAGATAATTCTCCATGGATTCCTGTGTTTTCATATGCATCTCCCGCCTTTCTTTTCATATGTTAACAAAAAAGCTGCCGTTTGACAATATTTTTCTGAACTGCCATATATTTTACGGGTTTTTTTAAAAATTCTATGGATTTCATTGCAATTTTTTATTGATATTTCTTTTAAAATCATGTATGATGTACTTAAGAAAAAACGATAACTGAGGCATCAAACACGTTGTTGTTTTGATGCCTTTCTTTCCAAATCATATGTTTTACTATGCTTGCTTCTGTAGTTTGAGGTTTTTCTCCTAACTTCAAACTATTTTGAATCAAACTTTTCATCTCTTCTTGTCGTTGCTTCCCAAGCGCAGAAAGACGCCCCCTTACTGTTTTTCTGCGTGGCAATGACAACCCTTAGCGGCGTCTTCTCCCCCAAGAAGGCGCCGTTCCCCTTTTCATTCAAAAATTCATTGAAAAAAAGTTTATTCTAAGCCCTTTTTCACTGTACGAAATTAACCTTCCCCTTCTTCCTCCCTTATAGTATGATAGAGTTACAAAAATTTGAGGGAATAAGAGGAAAGAAGGGATTCTTATGTACAGAACATTATATAGCCCCCAAGGCGGCCGCATCCTTTTGGATGGCCGTGAAGTCATCAATATGGCATCCAACAACTATCTGGGCTTGGCAAACCACCCGGCAGTGGTGGCTGCCTCCAAAGAAGCGCTGGAAAAATACGGCGTTGCAACAACCGCCAGCAGAAATATCTGCGGCAACTATCCTGTTCATGATGAACTGGAAGAAAAACTGGCAAAATTCAAAGGGGTAGAGGCTACCCTGGTATTTAACTGCGGCGTTTCCGCCAATTCAGGTCTGATTCCCCAGCTGGTGGGCAAAGGCGATTTCATCTACAGCGATGAACTGAACCACGGTTCCATCATTGATGGCTGCCGTCTTTCCGGTGCGAAGATCAAGGTTTTCCGCCACATGGATATGGCCCATCTGGAAGAACTGCTGAAAGAACCCGTAGAGGGGAAAAAATTGATTATCACCGATGGTGTATTCAGTATGGACGGCGATCTGGCACCCCTGCCCAAAATGGCAGACCTGGCAGATGCATACGGCGCAATGCTGGTGGTAGATGATGCCCACGGCGATGGGGTAATGGGCCCTGCCGGCAGGGGTACCGTTGACCACTTTGGTCTGAGAGACCGTATCAAAATCGAAACAGGCTCCCTTTCCAAGGCATTCGGTTCCGCCGGCGGCTTTGTGGCCGGCCCCAAAGAATTTATCGAAAGCCTGCGCCCCAAGGCAAGAAGCTTCATCTTCACCGCCTCCCCTATGGCTCCCTGCCTGACAGCAGCGGCAGCAAAAGCGGTGGATCTGGTCATGGAAAACACAGAACTGGTAGATAAACTCTGGGAAAACCGTAATTATTTTGCAGACCGTCTCGGCAAACTGGGTCTGAATATCGGCACATCCGTGACCCCCGTTATCCCCGTCATCGTCGGCGATGCGGAAAAGGCCCAGAAGCTGAGCCAGATGATGTATGAAAGAGGCGTTTATGCCCAGGCATTGCAATTCCCTATGGTGCCCAAAGGCACAGCCCGCCTGCGTACCATCCTTTCCGCCGATCATACCAAAGAAGATTTGGATCAGGTTGTAGATGCACTGGAAGAATGTGCAAAAGAACTGGGGCTGATCTGATGCCATAAAAATAAAACAGAGAGAACCCCTTCTGAGATTCTCTCTGTTTTTTATTGCATTTTTCTGCCCCCTTGCATTTTCAAGAAATCAGGAACTTTTTCCTCCTGCCTGCGTCTGAAAGATATCAGAAGAAAAATTTTCCAAGGAGGATATGATTATGAAAAAACACAGCGTATTTGCCTGCACCCTTTGTGCATCCATACTGCTGGGCATGACAGCCTACGCAGAAGAACCCATGACCATTGAATCCCCCAACTATCAGGCAGACGCCCTAGTGCAGGAGGATACTGCTTTTATCCCCCTGCGTCAGGCGGCCGATGCCCTTGGCTGCACTGTCACTTGGGATAAAGCTGCCCGTTCCGCTTTGCTTGCCAATGAAATGCGTCAAATGGGGATCGAAGAAGGCCAAGAACTATATACTTCCGCCCCTGCGCAGGAAGGAATGGTAGGAATGCCCGCACCCCAGAAAATGGGTGCCGCTTTCATCGATGAAACAGGCAGACTGTTCGTTCCTGCAGAGGTGTTCTCCATTCTCATCGGATATGATGTGACTGTTGATGGCGGCAGTGTCACCATCGTTCCCCAAAAATAAAAAAGACCGTTTTGCCGCTAGGCAATAACGATCCTATTTTATACAATCAAAATTTATCCTTTTACAAAAAAGGGCGAAAGCATCCGCTTCGCCCTTTTGTTTTCTTGATTACTTTCTGCCGTATTTCTTGTTGAATTTTTCAACTCTGCCGCCAGCTTCCAGAAGCAGTTTCTGGCTGCCTGTGTAGAAAGGATGGCATTTGGAGCAAACTTCGACTCTGATTTCGTCCTTTGTAGAACCTGTTACGAATTCATTGCCGCAGTTGCATCTTACTGTTACCTGTTTGTATTCGGGATGGATACCTTCACGCATTTTTTTCACCTCATTTTCCATATTCGTTGATCAATAATCTATGTTATTTAAAGACAACAAGGGTATTTTAGCATAATCGCAGCATTTTTGCAACCGAAAATGTCTCACAAATCTATACTGCAAAAATTTATGTGGAATCTGCACAGGGAGCCTCTCCCCAAAAGGCCGATTATACATAATATTCCATAGGGCAGAAGCCCCAAATTTCCTTATTTCTCATGCAGGCCCAAGGTTTTTTCCCAAATAGGCAGGCGTTCCATAAATTCCTGATTGTTTTTTGTTTTTCGCATCAGGTCGAAAAAGCCTTCTGTCATATCCGTATGGCTCAGGGTGGTTGCCATACGGCGCAGGGCATAGTTACATTCCAGCTCTGCAGGGGTAAAAAGCTTTTCCTCCCGCCTTGTGCCGGATTTGATGATATCCACCGCAGGGAAAATGCGCCGTTCCGCCATGCGCTTATCCAGCACCAATTCCATGTTGCCGGTGCCTTTGAATTCTTCGAAAACCACCTCGTCCATCTTGCTGCCCGTATCCACCAGAGCCGTAGCAAGGATCGTCAGGCTGCCGCCGTTTTCAATATTTCTGGCTGCCCCGAAAAACCGCTTAGGCATATAGAGAGCCGCCGGGTCCAGACCGCCGGATAAGGTGCGCCCGCTGGGGGGAATGGTCAGGTTATAGGCACGGGCCAGGCGGGTGATGCTGTCCAATAAAATCACCAGGTCTTTCCCCTGCTCCACCATGCGCTTTGCCCGTTCCAGCACCATCTCCGTCACCTTTTTATGATGCTCCGGTTCTTCATCGAAAGTGGAATAGACGATCTGCACGTTTTCTCCTTCAATGGAACGCTGGATATCCGTCACTTCTTCGGGGCGTTCATCAATCAGCAGTACGATCAGATGGACTTCCTTATGGTTGCGGGTGATGGCATTGGCCATCTTTGTCAGCAGGATGGTCTTACCCACTTTGGGCGGCGCAACGATCATCCCCCTCTGCCCTTTCCCAATGGGGGCGATCAGGTCTATAATACGCCCGGAAAGCTCATCCTTTTCCGTTTCCAGCCGCAGTTTTTCCTCGGGATAGATGGGGGTCAGGTCCTCAAAATTGGGGCGGCGGATTGCATGATCCGGCCTGTCCCCATTGACCGTCTGCACATAGATCAGCCCGCCAACCTTTTCCCCTTCCCGGGCAGGGCGGACATTACCTTTCACATTATCTCCGGTTTTCAGATTAAATCTTCTGATCTGAGCAGGAG
Organism: Anaerotignum sp.; assembly: GCF_051877975.1. Classification (GTDB taxonomy): domain Bacteria; phylum Bacillota; class Clostridia; order Lachnospirales; family Anaerotignaceae; genus Anaerotignum_A. The sequence goes on along the minus strand of NZ_JBJEJK010000018.1, from coordinate 76,271 downwards.
AAACGTAAACATCATTGGCACCAGGCAGGCAGTTTTCCGCCCGCAGAAAGCCATATCCATCGGGCAGGACTTCCAGAATACCCTCCCCGATTTCTCCATGCTCCATGATTTTTTCTTTTTCTGTTTGTTCCTGCGGAATTTCAGTCTTTTCGTCGGATTTTTTCGGAGAAAAACCGCAAGCAGTCACCCGCTGGGCAGGAAGATGTCTCCCTGCGGTTTTCACAGGGAGTTCTTCTTGCCCAGCGGAGGACTGCTTTGCTTCGATTTTCTCTATCAATTCACTTTTTTTCAGGCCGGAAATGGAGGAAATCCCCATTTCCTTTGCCTGCATTCTCAATTCCGCAAGAGTTTTCTTTTCCAATTCACTCATGCTGTTCTCCTGTTCTTATTTGGGAATCTTGATTTTATTACCGGGTTTCAAAGGATCGCTTTCCTTCATCCCATTCGCATCCAGAATCTTCTGATACTCTGCGCCGTTGCCCAGTGTTTTCTGGGCGATGGTCCACATCGTATCCCCTTCCTGGATGGTATATTCTGTGGTAGAGCCGCTGGCTGCGGAAGATGTGCTGCTTTCACTGTTCTTTTCTGTATCATCCTCTTCGCTGTCAGCTTTTTCTGCGCTGCCGTTGGGGTTTTTCAAGCTGTCCAGCTCTTCTTCCAGCTGCATTTTTTCCAGCTGGATATCTTCATATTTTGTTTTATATTCTTCGGACTGGGACAGTTGATTCTGTGCTTCTTCCAGCTTGCTGTTCAGGCTTACGGTACGGAAGATCAGGAAGATGATCAAAATCAGCGCAACAATGCCCAAAATGATTGCCAGTTTGCTTCTGCCGCCGCCGAAATCATCATCATAATCATCATCATAAAGGCTGTCCAGATGTTCCTGTTTTGCCCGTTCCTCAAAGTCGATATCTTCGTAGCGGGGGCGGTTATCTCTTCCGTCTCTGCCCATATCTTCAAAGGGCATAGGTTCCTTTTCTTTTCTCGCCTTTCTGCCGCGCTTCGCGGGAGCTGCGGTTGTCTGTAGAGTCACTTCCTCCACGATTTTGGATTTTTTGCGGGAAGGAATCACACTGACATACTGAATGCCATCATCATAATCATCCTGATCCATTGTATTCCCAACGGGTGCGGAAGTATGCATCTCTTCGGAAACGATTCCTGTATTTCTTGCCCGGCGGGAAACATAGCGTGTGGGTTCTCCTTCCTGCTGGGGCGCTTTGCTCACTTCGTTGATCTCACTCTTCACCTGCTGCATTCTAGCCTCTCTGACCTCTTCCACATCCTCTCTTCTCTGGGGGCGGCGGGCACGGTATGCTGTTGCTTCGGTATCGTCATTTCTGCCCATCAGGGGATGGGTCTGCATCAGGATATCCACAACTTCCTTGGGCAGATCGTTGTACAGATCTTCGTAATAGCCTTTATCTGTCTCACTCATTCCCCTGGAGCCATTTGTATTTTCAAATTTATCATCGCTCATGTGATTACCTCCAAAATATATCTTAAAGATTTCTCTTTCGCTGCAAATCTACATAATTCCTGCATTCTATCTTATATATTCTACAGTTTAATCGCAAAAGTGTCAACCAAAGCAAAGGAATTTCAAACTTTTGTAAGAAATGCCTAACCCTGCAGCAACAGAAAAAGCAGGTTTTCGAAAATCTACTTGCGAAAAACCTGCTTTGCTGTCTTGGATTGGGCATTCAGCCGCCATTGCTGCCAGTTCCTGGCTCTGTTCTTATTTCACAGAAAGGACTGTATTCACATCAGCGGACTGGGGCACATATTCCAGCGTCACGCTGCTGCCTGTCTGTTTTTTCAAAATTTCCAGGTGTTCCTTTACTTTTACTTCAAACAAGGCATCATTGCCTTCCAGCATCAGATACCAATAAGTGTTCCCTTCGGAAACGATATCCTGCATCATGGTGATGGTGCCGGTAATGGTCTGGGCTTTGGAAGTATCCACTGTTTCGATGCCGCTGCCTGCCATCAGATTGCGGTAAGCCTTTTCACATTCCCCAACGGTATCCCCAATGGCAACGATCTGATATTTCTGAATATTTACCATAGCGTATTTCTTTACCAGCCCCGCATTATCCTTTAAGGAAAGGAAATAGGTTGGTTCATCGGCAATATTCAGCAGGATCGGGAAGGTTGCCTCGTAATTCAGATGCTGTACCTGCCCTTCCGCGGAGGACATGGCAGAGATTTCCTTGGCACCGGAAATCTGATAATACTTCGTTTCCTTGGTGCGGGAATTCATCAGAACAAAGCCAACGTTAGATTCATCCCCGCCGATGGAAGTAACACCGGTGTACACCCAAACATCATCATCCAAAGCGATATAGTTATACCCCTCTGTGGACATCAGGCAGCCCCTTTGCCCGAAGATGCTGTTGATATAGCCATTTTTCAATGTGCCATAATAATCATACTGTTCGATCAGCAGAGCGGAATCGTATACCTTATCTACCCAAGTAGGTACATCCGCTACGTCATAATAGGTATGCTCTCCGCTGATAGCGTTGATGATGATGGCCCCTTTGATATCCGTACCGCCGAAAAGGCCGATGGTCTTATCTTCCACGGCGCATACCCAATAGGGCACGCCGTCATCATTGATCTCAAAATTATAGGAATGGATCATCGCTGTGGGGTAGCGGAACCGAATGTAGCGGTTCAAATTTCTGCCGAAGTGCTCAAAGGGCGAAATTTTGATCCCCTCTTCCAGCTTGATGAGGTCTACATCCTGGGTAGTCATATCAATGCTGATATAAGCAGGGATGCCGGTGCTCCGGTTGGTGAACCATTTGATGATATCACCATATTGCAGAGGTGTCACACGGACAGGCTTGCCCTGAAAATTGATCTGATTGAAATAAGGGCTGACCTCATATTGGGAAACCATATCTACCATGCTGCCCATTTCCCGTTCCGCCAGCCTTGCCGCGGAATCGCTGTCCAAAATGGGAATCTGGTCATAATCCACTTCGTGGATATCGTTGGCAAAATCCCCCGTCTGCACATCCAGCAGCTGATGATAGGCCGATGCCCGCAAAATGGGTGAGGACAGCAGCGTCCCTACGCCATACACAATGCAGAGGGCAACCGGAAAGGCCAACAGTCGTTTTGCCGTTTTCCATCTTTCGCCCCGCTCCACAGGGTCACCATTCCGCTCCAAAAACAGAACCTTGAAAATAGGCCAGAAATTCAGCACCAGGCCAATGGCAATGGCAACTACAAAAAACATCCAGCTTTCCTCTGAATGGATATTCAAGGCAGGCAGATAATAATAATACATCCCACCCCAGATCAGCAACGTCAAAATAATGAAAATTGTGCGGGTTTTTTTCACTTTCTCCTCCTCCAGTTCATAAAAAGTTTAGAAATTTGGCGAGTTTCTCCTCTTTACATCTCACCGCCAATTGAATATACTATACTATAAATCCAGAAGATTGTATAGTAATAAAACTGACCGTTTCCTTGTGAAGGCATAAGGGAGTGATAATATGAAAATAGAAAGAATCAGTGAAAACCAGCTGAAGCTGACGCTGACAAAAGATGACCTGATTGAAAGAGATATCCAACTGGAAGATCTTATCACACCGTCGGAAAAGACCCAGAAGCTGTTCCGCGATATTATGGAACAGGCCCTGGATGAATCGGATTTTATTTCCGAAAATACCCCCCTGATGGTGGAAGCTGTTCCCGCAGGGGCAGATGGCATCATGATCATCGTAACAAAGGTGACAAACAAAGAGAAGAACGCAAAAGCCAGCGGAGATCTGCTCAGCCAGGCACAGGAAATGCGCCGCTGGAAGAAAAAGCCTCTGGATACCATGGAACATGGGGAGGAGCAAAATTCCAATATCCTGATCTATTCCTTCCCCGCATTGGATGATGTCATCAACGTGAGCCTGCGTCTGGATGGCACCTTCAAAGGCGAAAGCGCTGTTTACAAAAACGAAAACAAGTATTTCCTTGTATTGCAGGGGGATACATATCCTGCAGAGGAATCCTCTGAAGAATTGGAACTGGTATTAAAGGAATACGGTCAGAAGCACGTCTCTACGCCCTTGGCGAAATATTATCTCCTGGAGCATGGGGAAACCATCATCGGAGATAAGGCTGTGAAGGCGCTGGCAAAGACTTTTGGGTAAGAAAAAAGACCACTTTGTGGTCTTTTTTTACTCTCTATTCCAGGCCATTCTTTCTAATTGAAGCCCTAGCGGCTTCGGAAGTGCTCGAAGTACGCCCAGTTGGGCGAAAACGGGGGTCAATGAATCTCAGTACTCATCCCCCATTTTCCTCTTGCACTGCTTTCCCTCTTTCTGCTATAATGCTCCTAGTTTGAAAATTTCCCGGCGGAATTTTTCAACCAGACAGTTCGAAACCATCCTGTCTATAAACAAAACTAGGGACCCAACAACACAATCACTCTGTATTTTGGCACCCTATTTTGGTGTGCCTTTTTTGTTTGGTTCCCTTTCTATGAAAGGAGACTTTACTATGGCAGAAAACCCCATCCGTTACAGCATCATCGAAGAAAAAAATCCAAGGGAGATCCTCATGCTCCGCGGGAAAGGCTGCGCCTGGAAACGCTGCACCTTCTGCGATTATCACTTGGATGCTTCTTTGGATGAAGCAGAAAATTTCAAGATCAATCTGGCAGAGATTGAAAAAGTAACCGGCAAATATCATCATCTGGAGGTCATCAATTCCGGCAGCTTCTGCGAACTGGACGCCAATACCATGGACGCCATCCGAAAAAAATGCAAAGAAAAAGCCATCCACACCATCCATTTTGAGACCCACTGGATGTATCGCAGAAAAATTCAGGAACTGCGGGACTTTTTCGGCGAAATCGGCACAACGGTAAAAGTAAAAATAGGCGTCGAGACTTTTGACGAAGCCTTTCGGGAAACCGTCTTTCAAAAAGGCATGCCCCATGCCACAGCAGAGGATATCGCAGCCTGCTGCGATGAAGTCTGCTTGCTTTTCGGCATTACCGGGCAAACGGCGGAATCCATGCGGCAGGATATTGAAACAGGTCTTGCCCATTTCGAGCGGGTCTGCGTCAATATCATGGTACCCAATACCACCCGCATCATTCCCAATGAAGCTGTCATCCGCCTGTTCAAAGAAAAGCTTTACGACCATTATATAAATAACCCCAGGGTGGATATCCTGCTGAACAACACAGATTTTGGTGTAGGGGGTGAAGAAAATGCCGAATGAACTGCTTCTGATCCTGACACTGCTGCTGACCTTCAGCGCTGTTCTGGTATTCTATAAACTCTTTGGAAAAACAGGGCTCCATGTCTGGACTGCCATAGCCACCATCACCGCCAATATCGAAGTGCTGATTCTTGTGGAAGCCTTCGGCATGGAACAGACGCTGGGCAATGTCCTCTTTGCCTCCAATTTCCTTGTTACGGATATCCTGAGTGAACTGCATGGCAAAGAAGATGCAAACAAAGCGGTAAATATCGGCATCGCCGCTTCCATCGCCTTTATTTTTCTCTCCCAATCCTGGTTCCTGTATACCCCCGCAGCCAATGACTGGGCATCCGAAAGCATCTATGCTATTTTTTCCAACACCCCAAGGCTGATGCTGGCAAGCCTTCTGGTCTATGCCATCTGTCAGAAATTCGACGTATGGGCATACCATAAATGGTGGGCCTTTACCCAAAAGAAATTTGGCGACAAAGAACGGTTTTTATGGCTGCGAAACAACGGCTCCACCCTGGTTTCCCAGCTTTTGAACACTGTCCTTTATACCTTTGGGGCTTTTCTGGGCACCTATGAACTGGAAACACTGCTCAGCATCTGCATTTCCAGCTATCTCATTTTTATCGTGACCAGCTTGGCAGATACGCCCTTTGTTTATCTTGCAAAAAAGATGAATTAAAGCTCAACTAAAAAATCCCCTGCTCTTTCGAGTACAGGGGATTCTTTTTTATTCCGCTTCGATTTCTTCCAGAAATTTATACAGTCCTTTCAGCCTGCCCCATTCCTCTGCCAGATATTGGGGCAGTTCCGGGGTAAAGAGGATATCTTCCATACCGCCTCTGGTACAGATGATGATATCCTTCTTTTTATACCAGCTTTGCCCCAGCGGGTCGAGGGTCTCATTCTTGATTTTCTTATATTCCTCCCCTTCCAGTTGGAACAAGGGGTCTTTGTCCACTTTTTTGGCAAGCCGTAGGAACGCCCCGGGGTTGCTGTTGATCTTTTTACGAAATGCTGTCAGATATGCGGGAGTTGCGTGCCAAAAGCCCAAGCCATGGGTATAGCCTTCCGGCTGCAATTCAAAATAGAAAGTCGGGCGCAGCTTCCATTCTGTGCCGTGGAGCTTTTCATCATACAGCACCACCCAGCGGCAGGCACGGTAAGGGCTTTTATCCTTACTATAACGGATATCCCGGTTGATGCGGGAAACGGAATAGTGCATCTTTTCCCCGCAGAACAGGGGGCTCAGTTCCGCCAAATCTGCCGCAAGTTTATCAAATGGTTCTTTCAGGACGGCTTTATAGCGTTCTCGGTTCTGGTCCATCCATTCCTTGCTGTTATTCATCCTGAGTTCCCAAAGGAAATCTATGGTTTCCGGCAAAAAGCCTTCAAATCTTTTCATATCTTTCACCTCGGTATCCATTATAGCACATCTTCGGGACTCTGTCCCGAACCCTGGCAGGGAAATAATTTCCCTGCACCCTTATTTGCCTGCGGCGCAAAAAAGACTTGGGATAAATCCCAAGCCTTTTTCCGTTCATCTTAGATTTATATTCCCCACACAAACGCAGTTTGGGCGGAAGTATAGGGTTCTAGGGGGATTATCCCCCTAGCGGGGCAGTAGGGTGGAACCCCACGGTCTTAAAATTCCATTTTTTCTTTCAGGTAGGATACCAGATCAGCGATGGGCATTCTTACCTGTTCCATGGTATCTCTGTCACGTACTGTTACGCACTGATCTTCTACGGAATCAAAGTCGTATGTGATACAGAAAGGAGTACCAACTTCATCCTGTCTTCTGTAACGCTTACCGATAGAACCTGCATCATCATAATCGCAGTTGAATTCTTTTGCCAGCATTGCATATACTTCCTGGGCCTGTGCATTCAGCTTTTTGCTCAGGGGCAGAACAGCCGCTTTGATGGGTGCCAGTGCGGGGTGGAAATGCATTACTGTTCTGACATCGCCTTCGCCCACTTCTTCTTCATCGTAAGCATCACACAGGAACGCCAGTGTCACACGGTCTGCACCAACAGAAGGTTCGATGCAGTAAGGTACATATTTTTCATTCTTTTCCTGATCGTAGTATGTCATATCCTGACCGCTGGTGTTCTGGTGGCAGGTCAGGTCATAATCTGTTCTATCTGCAATGCCCCACAGTTCGCCCCAGCCAAAGGGGAATTTATATTCAATATCTGTTGTGCCCTTGCTGTAGTGGGAAAGTTCTTCAGGAGAGTGGTCTCTCAGTCTGATATGTTCTTCTGTCATGTTCAGATGCAGCAGGAAATCCTTGCAGTAATTTCTCCAGTAATCCAGCCATTCCAGGTCAGAACCGGGTTCGCAGAAGAATTCCAGTTCCATCTGTTCAAATTCTCTGGTACGGAAAGTAAAGTTACCAGGTGTGATTTCGTTACGGAAGGATTTACCGATCTGACCGATACCGAAGGGCAGTTTCTTTCTGGAGGTTCTCTGTACGTTTTTGAAGTTTACAAAGATACCCTGTGCTGTTTCAGGACGCAGATAAACCACGTTTTTCGCATCCTCTGTAACACCCTGGAAGGTTTTGAACATCAGGTTGAACTGACGGATATCGGTGAAGTTATGAGCACCGCAGGAAGGGCAGGCAACCTGATTGTCGTCCACGAATTTTTTCATTTCTTCGTTGCTCCAGCCGTCTACGACCACTTCAGGCATATCGTGGGCTTTCATGTGGTCTTCGATCAGTTTATCTGCACGGAAACGTTCCTTACATTCCTTACAGTCCATCAGAGGGTCGCTGAAACCGCCAACGTGGCCGGATGCTACCCATGTCTGGGGGTTCATCAGGATGGCACAGTCAACGCCAACGTTCATGGGGTTTTCCTGGATGAATTTTTTCCACCATGCTTTTTTCATGTTATTTTTCAGTTCCACACCCAGAGGGCCGTAATCCCATGTATTTGCCAGACCGCCGTAAATTTCAGAGCCGGGGTAAACAAAGCCTCTGTTTTTTGCCAATGCTACGATTTTTTCCATAGATTCTACTGCCATTTGAAATTCCTCCTAACTAAGAAAGTAATAAGTGATAGTTTCGAAGGACGAAAGATATAGAAAAAGCCTTCATCCCTCGCTGGTAGGCAAGGGACGAAAGCTCTAAAGTTCTTCCGCGGTTCCACCCTCGTTGACCGATGCTGGCTGCACCGACCCTCTCTTGTGAATCCTGCTCCAAAGCGCCCTTCTCTGTTTCCGACTGCCACCTCACACCGACCGATGGCTCTCTGAAAATCCTCCGCAGATACTCCTCTTCTTCAACGCAGGTTTTATGAAGTTGCAACCTATGATAACGCTTTCTGAAACCAAAGTCAAGGGGAAATCTTGCACGATTTTCCATACATTTTCTTTCCGCGGCGCACAGATTTCCACAAAACATGAACAAAATTTCAGCCGCTACGCAAAAAAATCGCGGGTTTTTAGCCTGAGATCCATATGTATGTCCATATAACTCCGCAGAATGACAGTCATCTGCTCCAAGGCTTCTTCGGAAAGGTTGAAGCCGAAAACCGCCCGCCCTTCCTTTTCCAAAACATGGGCAAAAGCCTTTCGCACGGCGTCATACACAAAAATACTATTCTGGGTACGATGCTTGGCGCAGTAAAACGCACCTGTTCTGCCATCGAAGTATAAATCGCCTTCCCTTTCCCCGCAGATATTGCATTCCTCCGGGGCGAAAAGCCCAGAAATCTGCAATAGTTTCAGTTCAAAAATACGGGAGACCAGCTTTGGCGGCAGCGTGCCTTTATCCATAACGAGAAAGGCGTAATACAGCAGCTCCAGCACCTCATCCTGCTCCATCCCTGCAGGGCAGCAGCGATCCGTCAGCTCTGCCAGATACATCGCTTCGGAAAATTTATCCATATCCATCCGCAGGCCATAAAAGCTATTCAGCAGCTCCGCCTGCGTAATAGAGTAAAACCCCTTGCCCTCATAAACCACAAAATCGGCATAGCAGAACAGCTGCGTCGCCGCCAAAAGCCTGCTTTTGGCATTGCGCGCCCCACGGGCGGAAAGAACCACACGCCCCAAGCCCTTCGCCAGAAGGACGATCTGCTTGTTGCTCTCGCCTTTCATTTCTTCCCGTATGACAATGCCCCGCAGCTTTTCTGTTCCCATAGCCGACCTCGTTTTCGTTTTAATAAAATTTTTTATATCTGGATGTTTCTTCTATGCGGCGGCGAGGGTTTTCCGCCTGCTCCGTCAAATATTTGCGATAGCGCAGGTAATCCTCCACCTGCCCTGTCTGCAAAAACTTCTGCCAATATGCCCGTTCCTGTTCACTCATATCAATCCATCCCCTTTCATGGGGATAGGATGTGAAAAAACCGCCCCAGCCATACTGCCAAAATACTGCCAAAAAGACCGCGGGGCTCTGCCCCGCCTCCCCGCAAGGGTCTCAGACCCTTGACCCGATACTTTCGCGAAACTGCCGTTTTGCGAGAAATAAAAATCGAAATCCTTCACAAAACGCTAGTTTTGTGGCATACCCGGGTCGAGGGGGCGGTGCCTCTTCGCGGGGGTATTGAGGGCAGCGCCCCCAAGTTCTTTAAATATTTTTCTTGTCGTAGCCGAAGTTCTTCAGCAGGAAATCGCTGTCCCGCCAATCCTTCTTCACCTTCACCCAAAGCTGCAAATAAATAGGCGAACCCAGCAGCCGCTGCATATCATATCTGGCAGTAGAGCCGATGCGCTTCAGCATAGAGCCCTGCTTGCCGATGATGATACCCTTATGGGAATCCCGTTCGCAATAAATCGTCGCCTGCACATCTACCATATCCTGATTAGGGCGTTTCTTCATGGACATGATCTCCACCGCAATGCCATGGGGCACTTCATCCTGCAAGAGATACAATGCCTTTTCCCGAATGATCTCCGCCGCAATCTGCCGTTCGGGCTGGTCTGTCACCATATCCCCGGGAAAATACTGAGGTCCTTCCGGCAGGTATTTTTTGATGACCTCCAAAAGCTCTCCTGTATTTCTGTCCTTCATGGCAGAAATGGGCACCACATCCGCAAAATCATACAGCTTATTATATACAGAAATGACCTCCAGCAGGGTATCCCGTTCCACGGTGTCGATTTTATTGATGACCAAAACAACAGGTGTTTTTACATTTTTCAGGCGTTCCAGCACATACTGATCCATAGCCTGAACCTCTGTAGTAGGCTCAATCAGCATCAAAACCAAATCCACTTCGTTGAAGGTCGTTTCCGCGGAGCGCACCATATATTCCCCCAGCTTGGATTTGGGCTTATGGATACCGGGTGTATCCAAAAAGACACACTGAAAATCCTCCTTCGTCAGGATGGAGGTAATCTTGTTTCTTGTGGTCTGGGGTTTGTGGGAAGTAATGGCAATCTTTTCCCCAATCAGGCAGTTCATCAGTGTGGATTTGCCTACGTTAGGTCTGCCGACAAGGGAGACGAAACCGGAGTGGAATTTTTTCATTCAGTCTCTACCCCTCTTTCTTTCAGCATAGCTTTCTGTTCTGCTAGGAAAATTTGGTCTTTTTCTTCCCAGTCTTTTGCCATATCCAGCAGCAGCATATACTGCAGCCATCTTTCGTTCTTTGTATCAATATCTTCCTGGGTCAGCCCTTTGATGAGACACAATGCCTGATAATATTTCATGCCGTTTTCTGCTGTCATATATTCGGATTTCATTCCCAGAACCACATGAATTTTGTTGGTATTGGGCAGACGATATCTTCTGATATCATCCTGCATATTGATTGCGTCCCGTCCCATCATTTTTGCAAATTCACAGGCTGCTTTATAGTGGGCAAGCAGTTCTGTTTCTGTAATTTTTACACGGAACGCACCCCATTTTTCGATGATGTACTGTTCCACTTCCTCCATGGTTCTGGCATTGGGTTTCACTTCAATATCTGCAAATTTTGCTTTCAATGCTTCGATGCCGTTCATGTTTCTTTCCTCCTAAAACTATTCTGTATCTGATTTTTCTTTCAATTCATCCCACTTGGCACGGATGGCCTGCATATCCTCCCATGCGGGGCGTTTTTTCGTTTCATCCCGCAAAAGAGCGGAGGGATGGTAGGTTGCAATGATATGATAGCCCTTTCGTTCCAGCCACTGACCCCTTTGGCGGGTAATTTTAAATTCCGGGTCAATGATGGTGGTGGCGGCAATGCGCCCCAGGCAGACGATGATTTTCGGTTTGATGAGCATCAGCTGATACCTGAGATAATTCAGACAGGCTTCCTTTTCATCATCGTGAGGGTCACGGTTGCCGGGCGGACGGCATTTGACCACATTGGCAATATAGGCATCCTCCAAGGATAAGCCCACGCTTGCCAGCATTTTATCCAATAATTGTCCCGCAGGGCCTACGAAGGGCAAGCCCTGCAAATCCTCCTGCTGGCCGGGGCCCTCCCCAATAAACAGGATATCCGCATTGCGGTTGCCTTTGCCGATGACAACATTGGTACGCATTTCCCAAAGCCTGCATTTTTTGCAGGAATAGCATGCACCCTCTAAAATTTCCCAGCTTTTTTCCGCCATACTTCTTCCACCTCGAAACTACTTACAACGATATTCCTGCAGCGCATCCTGCCCCAGCTGCGCAAAGCTTGCGCCTGCGCCCCAATCGAAACGAAAAAGCATCCCTTCACTTCCGCCGCCGGCAGATAAATGCACCTTGGTCGTTTCTTCCAGATTATCCGCCAAAAACGTCAGTGTAGCTCTATTACCGGAACGCATATAAAATTTCTCAAATAACAACATCACGATTTCTTTCCCATTGGGCAGCATCCGCTTATATTCATCTAAGATCTCGCCGGAAAAAGTTCCCGTTACGGCATCCTTTACCTTTTCCGCCGCCTCCATAGGAGAAAGTCTCACATACAGATCGATTTTTTCCATTCTTGTTCCCCCTTATTTGATATCCTCCCCACGGAACCCGAAGGGCAGCAGTTCTCTAACTGTAAATGTTACCATACCCTTTTCATCGCTGTCCAGAATGACTTTGCCCTCGGGCAGGAATTCAAACAAAACCTGTCGGCAGATGCCGCAGGGAGAAGCATAATCTCCGCTGCTGGCAACAATGGCAATCTTCTCAAATTCCCTATACCCTTCGGAAACAGCCTTGAAAATGGCTGTGCGCTCAGCGCAGTTGGTGGCACCATAGGATGCGTTTTCGATATTGCATCCCTTGAATACAGTGCCGTCCTTCGCCAAAAGCGCCGCCCCCACCTTGAAATGGGAATAGGGCACATAGGCGTTTTCCATGGCTTCCTTCGCCATATTTACCAATTCTCTGTCTGTCATAAGGAATCACTCCGTTTCATTATTCTCTGGGGAAGCCCGCCTGCAGTAAAATCTCCTTCTGGCGGCGGAACATCTCCGCTTCCTCCTCCGGCTCCATGTGGTCGTAGCCCAAGAGATGAAGCATACTATGGGCCGTCAGAAAGGCGATCTCCCGTTTCAGGGAATGGCCGTATTCTGCCGCCTGCTCCTTCGCCCGCTCCAGGGAAATGATGATATCCCCCAGAATGATCTCGTCATTTTCGTTGACCTCCGCTTCTTCCCCCTCTTCGAAGGTCAGCATGGGAAAGCTGAGGACATCTGTGGCTCTGTCAATATTTCTAAACTGCTTATTGATCTGGCGGATTTCCTCGTTATCCACGATGGAAACGCTGATTTCACAGTTTTCATCAAATGCTTCGTATTTCAATGCTTCTGCTGCCGCTTTCCCGATGGCTTCTTCCAATTCCGGGGAAAGGGCGGTTTCTGTTCTGTTATCAATCAGTAGATTCACTGTTTTCTTCCTCTCTGTTTTCTTCGGCAGGCTGTTCTTTTTTCGCCGCCGCTTCGATTTCTTCCTGTTTGGGGTATGCCACCCGCTCGTGATACATGCCGTGGAATACCTCAATAAAAGCCTTCCGGATAATTTCCAATTCATGGATGGCAAGGCCGCTGTGATCCAGCTGTCCATCATCCAGCTTATCCTTAATCAGGTTTTTAATTACGCCTTCCACCTCTTCCAGAGTCTTTCCGCTGCCCAGCATGGAGCGCACCGCCGCTTCCACTGTATCCGCCAGCATGACCACCGCAGATTCCCGGGAGGTGGGGACAGCGCCCTGATAACGATAATCGGATTCCTGCACATTTTCCGCCCCATAGGCCTTCAATGCCTTAAAATAGAAAAACTTCACCAAGCTTGTCCCATGGTGTTCCCGAATCACATCCAGAATAATATGGGGAAGATTATATTCCAGCCCCATTTCCACGCCGTTTTTCGGGTGCTGAGTAATGATTTTTGCACTGCTTTCCGGTGCCAGGTCATCATGGGGATTATAGCCCGTCTGATTCTCCGCAAAAAACTGGGGATTCTTCAGCTTGCCGATATCATGGTAATAGGCACCGGCTCTTGCCAAAGCCGTATTGGCCCCAATGGCATAAGCCGCCGTTTCCGCCAGGTTAGCAACGATGAGACTATGGTGATATGTACCCGGTGCTTCCAGCATCAGGCGGCGCAAAAGCTCATTATTGGGATTTGTCAGTTCCAGCAGGCGCAGAGGGGTATTGGCTTCAAAAGTTGCCTCCCAGAAGGGCAGGCTCCCCACCGCAATGATAACGGAAAGCAGCCCTGTAGCGGCGCCAAAGGCACATTTCAGCAGCAGCCCCGCCGTATAGCCATTCTCGAAGAACAAGCCAACCCCCAGCATGGCAAAGAAGCTGACTGCCCCCATGGCTACAGCAACGGGAACGATCCACTGGCGCCTGTCCGTTTTCTGGATCAAGAGCGCCCCCAATGTGCCCACCAGCAGGGAATACATCAAAAATTGCACATCGCCGTTAAAAATGAAACAGCCGATGACACAGAACAGGGAATTCATCACCAAAGCCACCCGCCGGCCCACCAACAGGCTGGACAGCATGGCAAAAAGCCCCAGAGGGATCAACGTAAAATATGGCGTAGCTGCCATCAGCCGCAGCAAAAGCACCATGATGACATAGACACTGAAGAGCATCTTCACTTCATTCTGCTTCAGCACCACAACCCCTTTGCTCCATGCAAAAAAGAGATACAGGGCAATAAACAGCAGCGCCACCATCAGCATACTGCCCAAAAGAGGCAGCGCACTGTCGGTATAATCCGCGCCGCCCACAAGGTGCAGATTCACCAGTCTGTCATAAATATCCTGGGTAATGATCTCCCCTTCATCCACGATCTTCTGATTTTTGCGGATCATCACATCTTCCACTTCCGCCCGCTTTTCTTCCCTGGCAGCCTCCATGGCTGCTTCATCGGGCAGGAGGTTCGGTTCCAGCGCTGCCGCAAAAATCCCGCCGGCCATTTCCTTCAGGGTACGATTCCACGCAGTTGTGCCAAAGGCTTCGTTGGCTTTTTTTCTGCTGCTTTCCAATGCATCGGCAGTAATACCCTCTTCGTAGACCTGATGCATCACCGCCAGGCAATCCTCCGCAAATGAACTGCGGTTTCCTGCATCCAGCTCCGCATAGGCATTCAGCTGTTTTTCCGTCAGCACCACCGGCAGCTTCCAAGGTGCTTCCTGTACTTTTTCATAAAAGCTTTCCCCTTCCTGCAGGCCAGAAAGGATATTGTTCAAATCCTGAAATAATTCATTGACTTCCCCGCGGCTTTCTTCTTCCGCCTGGGAATCCTCTTTATAAATAGGGGCAACGCTGTCGGCCGCCGCCTCCTTCAATTTATTGGTTGCCACCACATCCACCGTATCTTCTTCGGCGACATATCGTTTTTCCGCCACAGAACCCACCTGCACCGTATCCAATTCCTGCACATAAGAACCGGTGCCGATGCAGAGCAGAGTCAGCAGGATGGCGACAGCAAACATCAGTCCCTGCTGAGATTTCTTCTTTGGGTTATTTGGAGAAGCGTCTTTCTTTCTTGCCATCCTGATCGCCTCGTTTCTTATTTTCAAATTTTTCATAGGCAAGGATGATCTTCTGCACCAGCGGATGGCGCACAACATCCTTATTGGTCAATGTGATCTGCCCGATCCCTTCGATGCCAGCCAAAATTTTCGTTGCCTCCATCAGGCCGCTTCGCTTGCCTTCTGTCAGGTCGATCTGGGTCACATCCCCGGTAATGACCGCTTTGGAGCCATAACCGATACGGGTCAGGAACATCTTCATCTGCTCCGGAGTGGTGTTTTGGGCTTCATCCAGCACAATAAAGGCATTATCCAGCGTACGCCCGCGCATATAGGCCAGGGGAGCCACTTCGATGAGCCCCTTTTCCATGTTTTTCATAAAATTTTCCGCACCCATGATCTCGTACAGGGCATCATACAGAGGACGCAGATAGGGGTCTACCTTCTGCTGCAAATCCCCGGGCAGGAAGCCCAGCTTTTCCCCTGCTTCAATGGCAGGGCGGGTCAGGATGATGCGGTTCACTTCGTTATTTTTAAAGGCAGTGATGGCCATCGCCATGGCAAGATAAGTTTTCCCCGTACCGGCAGGGCCAATGCCAAAAACAACAGTGTTATTTTTAATCAAGTCGACATATTTTTTCTGCCCCAGGGTTTTGGGCTTCAAGGGTCTGCCGTTGACGGTAATGCAGATCAGGTCATCGTATACCTTTTCCAACTCCTTCAGATCCGCCTCCTCCGCAGAGGAAATGAAGTATTCCAGATTCTGCTCTGTAATCTCCTCGCCCTTTCTGGCCAATGCCGCCAAAGACTGCATCACATTCCAGGCCTTATGGACGTTTTTCTCCTCACCGGAAATTTTCACATCATCGCCCCGATTGACGATGCTGACCTCACAGGCTTTTTCGATTTTTTTGATATTGGCATCAAACTGCCCGAAAACAGGCAGGATGATACGGTTATCCATCTGCATGGTTCTTTCAAATGCCATCGGCATTTTCACGCTCCTTTTCTTGTGTTCTCCATTGTTTTTCTTCGATCCGCTCCGTCATGGTAATTTCCGCTTCGCCGCGGACACCATCGGCATATTCTTCAAATTTGATCTCTATATTTTCTATTGTACCGTATGCAGATAATAAATTCTCTGCTTTTTTTCTTAAATTTTCTTCCAAAAGGGCTTTTGCCTCCTCTGCAGTGCGTTCTTTTTCCACTGTTTCACAGGCTTTCCAAAGTTCTTTTTTCCATTTCAGGGGCAATGTAAAATCCCCCAAAGCCAGGGGGGTTTCTTCCAACACCGTTTTTTCCCATTCTCCATCCCCATTGGGGTGAATGATATCCAATTCTTTTTCAGAAAAAATCAGGCTATGATTCTCCTTTTCCACGCCACTGTAAAGCACTTCCTCATACTGCAAGGGCATTTCCTCTGCCAGCCGCTGCCAGATGCGAGCCGTCACAGCCCCTTCTGCTCCCACGTATTCGGTGCGCTGTTCCTCTCCTTCCAGGCCAATGACAACCTCCGAAGAGATGAGGATATCCCCTTTTTTCACCACATCCCCCGCCGCAGCCAAAGGCGTTCCCCTCTCCGCAGTGATCTGCAGAATCACGCCATCGGCAGAGGCGATAATATCGCAGGGCGTTTCCTGGTCCACCAGTTCCACTTTTTCGATGGTCTCCGCCAGCTTGATGGTGGCATCTGTCCCATGGATGCCAACGCTGACCCAGGAAATATCGGCGAAGTTTTCCAACAGCTGATTGGTAATCTCCTGCGTATCTACATTCCGCTTCCATGCGCCGGGCTTCAAGCCCATTTCCCCGCAAAAGGAAAGAATTTCCGCCTCTCCCAGGCGTTCATTTCCTTCCACCTCCACCATCCAGATGAAAGAGGAAAGCAGATAGAGCCCTGCGGCAAAAAACAGCAGCCCCGCCGCCCAGACTTGTCTCTTGCGAAACCGCCCCAAAAAAGCCGGCAAGCCGCCCCAACCGAGGACTTCAATGGTACAGCCTGTTTTTTCTGCACAGGCCTCCAGAATATCCATGCTGCCGCCTGCTGCCTTCATGGTCATGCCTGCCCCTGCCTGGGTCACATCCCAAAGATAGACCCCCCGGTAAGCCGCCATGTTCATAAAGCGTTCGGCTGAAAAGCCCTTCGCCCTTATTCTAACATATCCACGTAAATAATACCATAACGCCAAGAACAAAATACTCACCCCAACGATCGTCTTTGTAAAAGCCACAGCGAATGGTTCCCTCTGCTCTGTCTGTAAGCTGCCATTCCCTGTGTGCTTATTGACAACGCTTTTAATAACATTCGTAAGGCTTTGCCTTACTCATTCATTAGGTTGTCTAATATCCACAGGAATCTGTCTGCAAGCTCCCCCTTCCTGTGTCTATTGACAACGCTTTTAATAACATTCGTAAGGCTTTGCCTTACTCATTCATTAGGTTGTCTAATATCCACAGGAATCCGTCTGCAAGCTGCCATCTTCTGTGTTCATTGACAACGCTTTTAATAACATTCGTAAGGCTTTGCCTTACTCATTTATTAGGTTGTCTAATATCCACAGAAATCTGTCTGCAAGCTGCCCCTTCCTGTGTCTATTGACAACGCTTTATTGTAAAAATTCCATTTTTTCCACCTTGCCCGTCACCACCATGCACTCGGCAGTCAGCTGCTTTAGGCAAAACCCGTTTCCTGTCAGCCGCAAAACCCCTGCCGCCGTGGAAACACGCACAGTCTCTTCCCCATATTCCAAAATGCCTTTATAATTTTCTATGGATACCTCTTCCCGCCCGATGAAGGAGATCAGGGGCAGATTCAGCATAATCTCTTTGGGCAGCTCCAAGGCTTCCGTCATGTTTTTCCGAAATCCCATGCCATCACCTCAAAACCATTTATTCAATCTATGCCTTTTGGGGAAAAACTAGACTTTGTCCCCCTCGGCAAATAAAAAAGCACCCATTTCAAGCAAAATTTCTTGAAATAAGTGCTTTCCCTCTGTCGTTTCTTCTCCTGCCAAAACGAAGTTTTGGCAAAATCGGTTTCCAAGAGAATGATTCCCTTGGCAGAGTGCGGGACAGAGTCCCACAAATAAATTAGCCCAACAATGCCCTGTCGTTGGCAAATTCCTTGCCGCTGGCAAGGGTGAACTGCTGCAGCAGATCATCCACAGTCAGGTTTTTCTTTTCTTCTTCCTTGATATCCAGAATGATTTTCCCGTCCCACATCATAATCAGCCGGTTGCCATGGGCAATGGCATCCTTCATGTTATGGGTAACCATCAAAGCCGTCAGGTTGTTTTCCGCAATGATCTTATCGGAAAGCTCCAGCACCTTTGCCGCCGTTTTGGGGTCCAGCGCTGCAGTATGTTCATCCAGCAGGAGCAGCTTAGGCTTTTTCAGGGTTGCCATCAGCAGAGTCAACGCCTGTCGCTGCCCGCCGGAAAGGAGACCCACCTTCGTACGCATACGGGTTTCCAGGCCCAAATCCAGCATTTTCAGCAGCTCTACATATTCTTCCCTTTCCTTTTTTGTGATGCCCCATCTGAGGGTGCGGCTCTGCCCCCGGCGCTTTGCTACGGCCAGGTTTTCCTCGATTTCCATATCCGCCGCAGTCCCATTCATAGGGTCCTGAAATACACGCCCCAGATACACAGCTCTTTTATGTTCGGGCAGCTTCGTGATATCCACCCCATCGATCACGACAGAACCGCTGTCGATGGGCCATGTGCCTGCAATGGCATTCAGCATGGTAGATTTTCCGGCACCATTCCCGCCAATGATAGTGACAAAATCCCCTTCTTCCAAGGTCAGATTCACGCCGTTCAAGGCTCTTTTTTCATTGGGAGAACCGGGATTAAAGGTTTTATAGATATTTTTCAGCTCAAGCATTCTCTCCGCCCCCTTTCTTCACATGGCTTTCAGCAAATTTCACCTTTAAATGGGGCACTGCCAGGAAAAGGGCAACGATCAGCGCACTGATGAGCTTCATATCTGTGGTTTCCAGCCCCAGCCACAAAACAATGGCAATGACAACAAAATACAGGATAGCGCCGCCAACTACCCCGGCCATACGCAGCATATAGTTGAAGTTTACAAACTTGCCGAAAACTACCTCGCCGATGATGACAGCCGCCAGGCCGATAACAATAGCGCCTCGGCCCATATTAACATCCGCATTGCCCTGATACTGGGCATACAGGCCGCCTGCCAAACCAACCAGACCATTGGAAAGCATCAGCCCTAAAACCTTCATATTGTTTGTATTGATACCCTGGGCACGGGCCATTTTTTCATTGTTGCCGGTGGCACGGAAGCCACGCCCCATCTCCGTACCAAAGAAACAATACAGCAAGATAATCAGCACGACACAGAAAATCAGGGCAACGAGGATGGCATGGGGAATATCTCTCAGGCTGAGGATCAGGTCATATTTATCAACGCTGAGGGCCTGATTGGATTTTCCCATGATGCGCATATTGATGGAATAGAGGCCCAGCTGGGTCAAAATCCCTGCCAAAATGCCAGGAATCCCCAAGGCTACATGGAAAATGCCTGTAGCCAAGCCGGCAAGCATGCCCGCAATGGCTGCCGCGATCAATGCCACATATACATTCTGCCCGGAAAGCATCATCATAACGGCTGCAGCGCCCCCTGTAGCAATACTGCCATCCACTGTCAGATCCGCAAAATCCAGTACTTTAAAGGTGATGTAAACGCCGATGGCCATAACGCCCCAGATCAGCCCCTGGGCAACCGAACCGGGCAGGGCGTTGAAAAGCGCCATAATGTTCATAAAAATCCCTCCAACTCTTTTTTCTGTAACTTAGCTTCTTTGTCTTATGTCCTACAAAAATAAACTAAAAAAATAATATCTCATTCTACAGAGATACGCAAGTTTTTTCCTAAACTGACAAAAATCGATAAAAAATAGCGGAGCAAAATGCTCCGCTATTCTGCCTGTTGTCTGCACTTTTTTCTTTTGTATGGAGGTTGATTATTTTTTCTTTTGTAAAAAAGTTATTTCACATTATTCAATGGGTACCATGTCTTCGGGAACTGTGATACTCAGAGCTTCTGCGATTTCAGGATTATATTTTGCTGTAATACCATCGGAAACATATTCGATGGGCATTTCTGCAGGATTTGCGCCATTTACCAGAATTTCGTAAGCCATTTCCGCTGCTTTTACGCCCAGGTCATAGTAGCTGATGGACAGAGTAGCCAGACCACAGCCCTGGCAAATGCCTTCTTCGCCGGCAATAACAGGAACGCCTGCGGGAACTGCTACGTTTTTGATGATTTCTGTATTGTTTGCCATTGTATTATCTGTAGGAACATACAGAACATCGCATTCGCTGACTGCTTTTGTTACAACAGACTGGATTTCATTGGAATCGGCTGCTGTATATTCTGCCCATGCAACACCTGCTTTGTCCAGTTCAGCCTGTGCCAGTTCAGACTGGAAGATGGAGTTGGGTTCTGCGGAACAGTAAACAATGCCAACTTTTGTTGCATCAGGAACCAGTTCCAGCAACAGAGCGATCTGCTGATCTACAGGAGCCAGGTCGGATGCGCCTGTTACATTTGTACCGGGTGCATCATTGGATTCGATAACGCCGGCTGTTACATAGTCTGTTACGGATGTACCAACGATGGGAATATCGGCTGTTGCTGCCGCTGCGGACTGCAGTGCTGTTGTAGCATTTGCCATAATCAAATCAACATTGTTGGAAACGAATTTTGTTGCGATTGTTGTGCAGTTTGTCTGTTCCCCCTGGGCATTCTGATAATCGAATGTTACACTGTCGCCCAGCAGTTCTGTCAGTTTATCCTGGAAGCCCTGTGTTGCTGCGTCCAAAGCAGGATGTTCCAGCTGCTGCACAATACCGATAGTATATGTTTCGCCGTCTGCTGCTTCATCTGCGGGCGCTTCGGAACCACCGCAAGCTGTCAGAGCCATTGCCGCAGCCATCATAGTGGCTGTCAGTTTCATCCATTTTTTCATAAGAATCTCTCCCTTTTACTTGTACTTTTAATATTTTTTACTCTTTTGCATACATGCGAACATGCTTTACATTGCTAAAGCCATTATAGCACGCTGTCTTACAATGTCAAGAAATTGTCGACAAAATCATACAAGTTTTTTGTATACATTTTCTTGTGCCTTTCTAACAAAAAAACACCCGAATTATACGGGTGTTTTTCTCTTTCTTTATGTAAATCTTCCAATCGGAATGGGGTTTAATAAAGCATTCCCAAAAGGGCTCAGCCCAGCAAAGCACGGTCGTTGGCAAATTCCTTGCCGCTGGCAACCGTGAACTGATGCAACAGATCATCTACCGTCAGATTCTTCTTTTCTTCCCCTTTGATATCCAGAATGATTTTACCATCCCACATCATGATCAGGCGATTGCCATGGGCAATGGCATCTTTCATATTATGGGTGACCATCAGCGCTGTCAGGCCGTTTTCTGCAATGATCTTATCGGAAAGCTCCAGTACCTTCGCCGCTGTTTTAGGATCCAGGGCTGCGGTATGTTCATCCAGCAGGAGCAGCTTGGGCTTTTTCAGTGTTGCCATCAGCAGAGTCAACGCCTGTCTCTGCCCGCCGGAAAGCAGGCCTACTTTTGTACGCATACGGTTTTCCAGCCCCAGGTCCAGCATCTTCAGCAGTTCAAAATATTCTTCTCTTTCCTTCTTTGTGATGCCCCATCTGAGAGTACGTTTCTGCCCGCGGCGTTTTGCGATCGCCAGGTTTTCTTCAATTTCCATATCTGCCGCAGTCCCATTCATAGGGTCCTGAAATACTCGACCCAGATAAACGGCTCTCTTATGTTCCGGCAGCTTCGTAATATCATCCCCATCGATGATGACAGAACCGGAATCCAGAGGCCATGTGCCGGCAATGGCATTCAGCATAGTGGATTTTCCGGCGCCATTCCCGCCGATGATGGTGATAAAATCCCCTTCTTCCATTTTCAGGTTAACACCGTTCAGTGCTCTTTTTTCATTGACAGAACCGGGATTGAATGTTTTATAGATATTCTTCAATTCAAGCATTTTCGCTGCCTCCTCTCTTTACATGGTTGGCAGCATATTTGCCTTTCAGATAAGGCACCGCCATGAACAGCGCAACGATCAGGGCACTGATCAGTTTCATATCTGTCGTTTCCAGGCCCAGCCACAATACAAAGGCGATGACAACAAAATACAGAATGGCGCCACCGACAACGCCCACCAGACGCATAGCAAAATTGTGGAATACCTTATCAAAGACAACACCGCCAATGATAACAGCAGCCAGACCGATAACGATGGCACCACGCCCCATGTTAACGTCTGCATTGCCCTGATACTGGGCATACAGGCCGCCAGCCAGGCCAACCAGACCATTGGAAAGCATCAGGCCAATGATTTTCATTGTATTTGTATTGATCCCCTGGGCCCGGGCCATTTTTTCGTTATTCCCCGTTGCCCGGAAGCCGCGGCCCATTTCTGTGCCGAAGAACCAATACAGCAATATAATAACAGCCACGCAGAAAACAGCAGAAACCAGAATCGCATGAGGGATATCTCTCAAACTGAGGATCAGGTTATATTTATCTACACTGAGGGCCTGATTGGATTTCCCCATGATACGCATATTGACGGAATACAGCCCCAGCTGGGTCAAAATCCCTGCCAAAATACCGGGAATCCCGAAAGCAACATGGAACACGCCTGTCGCCAAACCGGAAAGCATCCCTGCGATCGTTGCCGCAACCAAGGCAACCCCTACATTGTGGCCGGAAAGCATCATCATAACAGCTACAGCGCCGCCTGTAGCAATACTGCCATCTACTGTCAGATCCGCAAAATCCAGTACTTTAAACGTAATGTAAACGCCGATAGCCATGACGCCCCAGATCAGCCCCTGGGCAACCGAACCGGGCAGGGCATTGATTAGTGCCATAATGTTCATAAAAAAACCTCTTTCTTTCTTTTATTTCCTTTCACAGGAATAAGCGGAGCCAATCAGCTCCGCTAAATTTATTTTCCTGTGTAAAATACAATTGATTTATTCACCGATGGGTTCCATGCCTTCGGGAATTTCTACCCCCAATGCTTCCGCAATTTCAGGGTTATATTTGGGTACGATACCATCTGTCATATATTCGATGGGCATTTCAGCGGGGTTCGCACCATTTACCAAAATATCGTAGGCCATTTCAGCAGCTTTTACCCCCAGATCATAGTAATCGATAGCGATTGTGGACAGAGCCCCAACCTGGCACATTGCTTCTGCGCCTGCTACGGAAGGAATCCCTGCGGGAACTGTGATGTTCTTTACGATTTCCATGTTGTTTGCCAATGTATTATCTGCCAGTACAAATACGGCATTGCAATCGGAAACAGCGTTTGTTACAACAGACTGGATTTCATTGGAATCCGCTACTGTATATTCTGCATAAGGTACGCCCAGAGAATCCAGATATGTTTTTGCCAGGTCAGCCTGGAAAATAGAGTTGGGTTCTGCGGAGCAATAAATGATTGCTACTTTTGTATCTTCAGGATCACAGAACTGCATCAGCACGTCTACCTGTGCTTCTACAGAAGCCAGATCGGAAACACCTGTTACATTTCTGCCCGGTGCATCGTTGGAATCAACAACACCTGCTGTCACATAGTCTGTTACGGAAGTACCGACAATGGGGATATCGCCTGTTGCGGCTGCCGCACACTGCAATGCTGTTGTAGCATTGGCCATAATCAGGTCAACCCCGTTGGAAACAAATTTTGTTGCGATCGTTGTGCAGTTTGCCTGTTCCCCCTGGGCATTCTGATAATCAAAGGTTACATTTTCTTCCCCTAAAAGCTCTGTCAGCTTATCCATAAAGCCCTGTGTTGCCGCATCCAGAGAACCGTGTTCCATCTGCTGTACGATACCGATGGTATAAGTACCAATTTCAGCAGTATCTTCCGCAGGTGCTTCAGAACTGCCGCCGCAGCCTGTGAATGCCATCACTGCTGCCATCAGGGAAGCCGCCAGGCCCATCCATTTTTTCATTTTCATATGTATCCTCTCCCTTTTATTCTTTCGTAGATGCTTTTTTCCGACAAAAGTTCGTACAAAAAAACATCGCAAAATGAATTATAACACCGGAAATGGCGTTGTCAACACGAAATCGAATATTTCGATGAGATAAATCGAAAAAATCGTTCATTCGATTTATGGGGGAAATATCTGAAAAAAAAGAATCTCATAAGGTTTTCGGGGACGCAAAAAGCCACAGGCTTTCGCCTGTGGCTCTATTGTTTTTGATCATTACTTGCCTTGGAGCATTTTTTTCACAAGACCGCCAACAACTTTCATATCGGCACGACCTTTTACCTTGGCTGTCACGATACCCATGACTTTCCCCATTTCCTTAATGGTCGTAGCACCAGTCTGTGCAATTGCTTCTTCTACGATCTTTTGAATTTCATCCTCGCTTAACTGCTCTGGAAGGTAACTTAACAAAATTTCGATCTCTTTATTGAGTTTTTCGATCAGATCTTCTCTGCCGCTCTTGATATAATCGGGCAAGGAATCCCTTCTGCTCTTGAGCTGCTTGGAGATAACTTCGATCACACCTTCATCATCCAGCTCGACCTTATTATCTTTTTCGATCTGCAGGATACCGGAACGGATCAGCTGTACTGTATCCTTTTTCAATGTATCCTTTTCTTTCATAGCAGTTTTCAAATCTGCAAAAAGCTGCTCTTTTAATGACATATCATCATCCCTTTTCGCCTAAGTAAAC